>JANLFM010000041.1 GCA_024655865.1 Caldisericota bacterium | reverse complement strand
AGAGTTAAAAAGGAAAGGATGCTCTTGACAGAGGCTACCTTTTCATAGATGTATCTATGGTTTCGTTCTCTCTTTCCATTTCAACTCTCCTTAGAGCGTTTTCCGTCTATATTTTACTATTTCTAACTCTAAATTCATTTCTTTGTATATTTTAGTAGTTATAAAAAGCCCCTAATAGGGACAAATGCCTTGCATTTTTGATGAAAGGTAGGCTAAACAAGGTAACATTCTGCCCATTTATAAGACGGCTTTTATCGCCAATCTTAAATCTTGCTTTTAAATCCTTTTGCTTAACACTCATTACATCTGGCACTAAAAACGACAAAATTAAGGCAAGCAAAATAAAAAGGAAGTTGTCCAAAAGAAAAATCTTTTTTATCTTCACCCCTCCTCTTAACAATAATTTTAGTCCCTTCAGAGCGTGCCACTTGAAAAACATTTTCAATTATTACAAAGGGAATGAATTCCACAGGCCCGGGTTCCCCAGGAAAACAGAGGGATGCAGTAGGAAGAGGAAAACAGGAGCCCCACCCACAAGCCTTTGCTTAAAGTATTCCTCAATCAGCGCCTAAGGGATTGAATCTATAAACTTCTTTAGATTTAGGTTTCGGTGTCTTAGCATAGGTTAATCCCCCTTCCTTCAATGAGCGCTTCTACCTTTGCCTTAGCTTCCTCCAAAAGAACCTTGGCTTTCTGGCGAGCTTGGTAGGATTGCCGCACCAGGTCGGCTATCCGCTGTTGGAAATTCCCCGATGGTAAGAACACCCAATAGCAGGAAACATCTTCTGGGTAAATATGAGCCTGACCTGACCCGCTGGCGAACATCCTTGACTGCATGAGACCGGGTGGGGCATTTAGGAATACGGCGAGGTATAGGGGATTACATTCGCCAGTTGGCCTCACTAAAAGGATGTCCACCCCAGCAAGGGCGCGGGCCGTTTCCAAGTAGGCATTAGCTCGTCCAATATATGCTCCGGTGGCGTAGATCATCACATCATTTGGACATATCTGCGCTCGCCTGTTGGTTTTCCAAAAAGTCTCAGTTGTGCGATCTGTTGCCTCAAAGTTCAGGCAGTATCGGCCCAGATGCTGGCTGTTTACAACTACAATGGAACCATCGAGATTGTATTCTGGGGTAACACCCTTTTGGATCGGCTCCGACAGAAGATCATGGATTCGTTTCACCTTCCCTTTCTTCTTCAAGTGGGCTATAAGTTTATCGTATTTAGGTTGGAAGTGCTCGGCGTCGATACGGTGACCCGCTTGCGCCCTGGAGAGGGATACTGTCCACCACTTTGGTTGGGAAAGGTCAAGCTTGTCCCGCCCGATCTCCTCCAGCACCATCCGCTCGGCTTGGAGATAACTTTCCCGCGAGTTGCGAAAAGCTTGGTTGGCCTTCCGTACCAGTTCAATAACCTGTGTCATCGTAGACTCATCTGGCTTTGGCAGCGGAATCTCAAGGAGAACACTTTCTGGGAATCTGGGATGATTGGTTCCCTCCTGGCTCCAGAGAAGAACGTTCTGAACTTCTTTTGTCATCAGGAAAACAAAGAGAAATTCCGCAGGAATGTCCGATCCCTTTTTCTGCCGAAGAACTATGAATTCGGTTGACCCAAGGAGCATTCCGTCATGGTCAGCAAAGGCAATCTCATGAAGGTATGGCCGGAGTCGAGAGATCACAACGTCTCCCGACTTAAAAATCTTCTTGGCGCTACCAATTTCAGCAGGGCCACTCACTCGCAATCCCTCGCCGAGGAAATGAGCCTCTATATCCGACAGATCGAAGACAAATGTGGGAACAGCAAACCCGGGCTCTGCTGTTGACGTATTGAGGATTCTACGTACGTGAGCGAAAGAATCCTGAACGTAATGTAAAGACCGGCTTCTAAGCAATCCGAGTGCTCTTAACTTATCAAGATGATAGAATTCCGCCCCGAGGCGCCTCCCAGTGTAAAGTTCCGACACTTTCACGATAGACCAGACCGCCATTGGTTATGTCCTCCAGAAGTCAAAACCCTGTTCCTGGGCAAATTCAATGAAACCCTCGGTTATATCGTCCAGGTCGTGGTCTATGATGCGCTTCCCCTGCGCGTCGGTAACATAGGAACCGTCGGGGTTCTTTTTAAAAACATAGCTGCCGCTGTTGTCTTTGACCGGCTTCTCATTGACCGCCAGGAAAATGGGATAATCCTGATCGGGTTCTTCATTCTCGGCCCATTTCTGAAGAAAGAGAACGCTCGTTTTGGTGCCGGTGAAGGGCTTGAAAGTATTAACGTGGAGGCCCACTACCGCCAAGATACGGGCCTTATCCATAACCCAGGTACGGATGTACTCAGCATTAGTGTTGTTCAGGTTGCCCTGAGGCAGGACAATCGCCATGCGGCCACCGGGTTTCAAAAATCTCAAACACCGCTCGATAAAAAGCACATCTCGAGTCAGCTTATTAACGCGCTTGTGCTTCGTATGATCGCCTTTGTAGGCAAGGTCATAACAACCTAGGATTTCCGGCTGGGAAATATTGCCTGCGAAAGGGGGATTTGTCATCACAATGTCAAATCTTCCATCCTGGACCGCCCCCACAAGGCCGTCCGTTCGGTTCTTCCATTCCCTTGGGTCGAGAGAATTGACGCGGTAAACATTACTCCGGCCATCACCCGCAATCAGCATCATCGCCTTGGCTACTCGTGAAAGCCGTGGGTCAAAATCAATCCCGAACAACCGAGAATTGGCATAGTCGAACTTCCGTTTGGCAAGATTGTTCTGGAAGCGCAGCTTGAGATAGCGCTCAAACACCCAGTGGAGGGAATGGATGAGAAACCCACCAGGGCCGCAGGCGGGGTCAAGCACCCGCTCCTCGGGCTTGGGGTTGAGCATCTTAACGCACATCTTGACTACCGGACGAGGAGTGAAGTACTGGCCTTTATCCCCCTTCTGCTCCGGGTTAATCATGTACTCGAAGGCAGCGTCCATCACGTCGAGGTCGGCGTCAAAGAATTTCTTAGTTTGAAAGGCTGAGGCCACAGCGATCAGGGCTTCTGGGGTGAGTTCTATATTGTCAGCGCCGGAGAAGATGTCGGACCACTCGCCGGATGCTTTCTTGAAAAGTCCATTAAGCCGTTTGTACTGCTCCTGCGGGGTAGCAGTCGTAGTTCGAAACTCCATTGGCTCGTCATCCGCTTTATTGAATTCGTCGTAGAGCTTAGCGAAGATCAGTTTGAAGATCTCCTCGAAGGCCGATACGCCTGCATTGGCCAAGACAGTGTTTTCTAAGTACTGGACCTCCTCCTTGAGATTGTGGATCGGCTTGAGCTGATTCTTCTTGATGGGCGTCTTGACATCGTCAAGGTCTTCATTCACAGCGGGAAGCCGCTGAAGCTCCTCGAAGAGATTCGGTTCAATGCGCAATTGATAGACGGCATCATTGCCATTGATCCAGCCTCCGTAGTAAACCCCCGTGGCGTTCATGTAGGAATGTAACTGCTCCAGACCATCCTTGCGAAGGGGCTTCTTAACTTCGATGATGATTTGAAGGGTCAGCTTGGTATCTTCTTTGTAGACCACCACATCGGCCTTTTTGCTGGCATAGGCCGACCCCATTTTGATGGGAACCTCAATATCAATCCGGCTCAGTGGATAGTGGAGGTCGGCGGTAAGCTTGTAAACGGTAAGTTGGCGGATAATCTCTTCGGGCTTGGCCAGTCGTTTCTTGCCGGTGACAGCACACTTGACATAGACTTTACCGTCATCTTCGGTAAGCTCGAGCTTTCCAAGTTCGGAGGATTCAAAAATCTTTAGGCCGTGCCTAGTCTCAGGGTCCCGGAAAATTCTGTCAAGGAGATTTGTGTTAATTTTTTGGTTGCCCTGCATGCCAGTCATCCTCACCGCTTTTCCTTATTCTCTTTTGCCCATTTTTGCCGATCCTTCTCAATCAGGTCCCGGATGATGGAGACGATGGAGGCGTTCTGATTCTGCTTCTGAAGCTCCAGAGCTTTCTCCTTCAAGAAAGAATACTGCTCGTCGGTGGGTTCAATAGCCTTATTCCGTATATTTGATTTGCTCCCAGCTTTTGCAATGTACCTTCTTAGTCTTTTCATTTTCAATTAATTAAATGAATATAACACTAAAAGGTCAAGTGAAACGTCGCCCGTTTCCTCCTAAGTCCTAAAACCACGTTGTTAGAAGAGGTGCTAAAAGGTCCTCGGGATGCCAATGTATGACAAGTATCAGCAAAGGTAAAAAAGCAGAATAAGCACTTCAGATTCCTATTCCGCCTATCCAGCGAAAAACTTACCCAAGACTCTTTCCGCAGAAAAAATTTGGTTGAATCACCTATATTTGGATAATCTGAATGACCAACTTTCATCTTAAAGGGCAATATTTTCCATTTACTAAATAAGAAAGTCGTAGAAGGAGGAAATTATACCGATCCCAGCGCACAGGATAACTAGCCTAGCCACTGAGCCTGCTCCAATTTGCGGAAGCATTGAAGGACGTCTCAGAAGCCTGCCACGGAACGGGTGAACTCCTTCACCATGCACTATTAGTACAAGGGGAGATTTCAAATCCATTCCCAGGCCTGAGATAATCGTAACCAAGACCAGAAACTAATTGAGAAAAGTGAAGAATATTTGAAAAGAGTTAGACGTGATTGGTAAGTATTCACGAAGAGAAAAGGGATAGCTTTAAGAAAGAAATTGGACTAAATTTGCTCTGTGTTGGAAAAAGAGCTCTTTTTGAGAGTACACTTTATCGCATACTGCTTATGAAGCTCTCCAAAATCGTGAAGACCTTTTCGCGGATAGAATCATCTATGTAAATAACCTTGAATGAGTTATTCTTCAGAAACTGAAGTTCTGACTTCGGCAGATATGGATTGATCAGCGCATATTTGTTCGGGCATGGTAAATATTTAAAACCTTTAAAGCGCCTGCGCATTTTTGTGGAGAGCTGGCTAGGTACAGTCTCTATAATTAAGAAATCCTCAAAACCAGAGGGATTTTTACCAGCACGACCTGAACCGATTAAAACAATTGTTGAGAAAGGGAAATATTCTTTTAAACCAGTCTCAGTATCAATGTATAGACAGTGTTCAAAATATAGCTTAAAAAACATATCCTTTACTTTTATCAAAAGTGTTGGCTTTGAATTAGGAGATATCAATTTGTAGCTATCGGGCTTGCCCCTTTCGAATACTTTCCTCTTCGAGACATATACCTTTATAAGTTCAAGGGGTTTACCATCAAATTCTAAAAAAGTGGCACCAATTGAATGAAAAAATAAAAGAACTAACAAGAATGTGTTTACCTTCAAATATTTTTCCGGCGAGGGTTTCTTTGACCAATCCACAGTGATCTTTAAAGGGAACTCGTTAAAAATATTTTGAAAAAATTCTTTTCCAAACATAATGAATCGGCCTCAGGAATTATTTTAACGCATGCTGTCAAAATTCCCAAAGCAAATTATCAGAGCCCTTGGGCCGTAAAGACATAGTGTCGGCGTTTTGTAAATAGCTTAACTCCTTAAGAATTCCATCCAGCTAATTTGAGAGAGTTTATAAGTAAAAGACCTTTCACTTATAAACTCAAATGCCTTGAAAACTGTTTTTGATATTCCAAATTAAAGCCGGCAGCAAGCTCCTCGAGAATTTTTTACATGATTTGGTATAATTCCTACAGAATAGGCAAATTTAAGAATAATCAAAACATGAAGGAAATAATTAATATTTACTGCGATGAAAGCTGTCACTTAGAACATGATTGGCAGCCGATCATGTTACAGGGAGCATTATGGTGTTCAAAAGATCGAGCCACCGAATTAATGATTGACATTAGAAAGTTGAAATCAGCTTACAACGCCATTGGTGAATTAAAATGGGTCAAGGTTTCAGCATCCCGTCAAGAATTTTATCTAAGCTTGACAAGCTGGTTTTTAGAGCAAAAAGATCTTTTTTTCAGGGCCTTAATAGTCCATGATAAAAAAATTTTAAATCATGAGGCTTATAATCAAGGTTCACACGATGTCTTTTATTACAAAATGTATTTTTCCCTCTTGAGCAAAATCCTGAGTCCAGACTCGCAATACAATATCTATCTTGACATCAAAGATACGCGAAGTCGAATTAAAATCCAGGAATTAAGGCATATTCTATGTCGGGACCAATATGATTTCACTAGCCAGATGATTCTTCGCATCCAGAGTATTGCATCTCGGGAATCTGAGTTAATGCAATTAGCCGATTTTCTCTTAGGGGCTGTCTCTTATAAGAACCGCGGTCTGAATACAAATCAAACGAAAACAAAAGTCATTCAACTGCTTGAAAAATCATTAGGTTATAGCTTGCTCGAATCGACTCCTCTTTGGCAAAAGAAATTCAACCTCTTCCACTTCTATCCGAGGCCATGATGATGAGCAATCTCTATCCTGCATGGTTACCAGATATGTTTCCAGTAAATCCATGGACAGATAAGACCTATGACCTTCTATATCAGATTTTCCGAAGAGACTTCCTTGAGAATCATGTTTATTACCAAGGGAATTCTGTATGGTTCTTTCGGGAGAAAGAAAACGGAAAAGAAATAATATTTTGGCATCTCACATCCCACGAGGTAGGCAAACAAGGAGGAAGAATTCCAGACCCTAGGCGAGCCGAGCGCCTTCCTTGGGCAAGAGCAATGATTGATAATTGCCAGGAACCAGAAATATTAGCATGGGACTATCTTGAAGGAAATGGTGATATTAAAACCTATATCTGGCTAAAGGACTACGATTACTTAATAATAATGAAAAAATACCAGGATTCTACACGCAGGCTAGTCACTGCATTCTGGATTGAATATGTACATTTTAAGGAAAAATTAATTAAGAAATATAAAAACCGCATTCAATAAAAAGAAAAAGGCCGACGCGGAGCGACGGCCCAACTCCTTCTACCTTAGGTAGATGAGCTAATTGAAATATGAACTATTTTATTATTTTTGTCAATAAGTTGAAAAAATTTTTCCCAGTGGATTGCATTGACCTCTAATAAATTTTGTAGAATCCTCTCCAAACAAGAGGTTCCTTTGACCTGTCAAAGGAACCTCTTTAAACCCTCTTGACAAACATTTGTTCGATATTCTAAAGTAAGGGGCAGGAAGCAGGCCTCCCCAAGCTTCTCCCTACAGGGTCGGCGCAAGTCGGCTCTGTTTTTGTTTTAGGGGAACTTTTTAAGGAAGGAAAGGAGAAAAGGGAAATGGCAATTGAAAATCCAATAGGAAAGAGGCTCACCCTGAAGCTGAACAAGGGGACCGATCCGGAGACGGGGAAGGTGATTATAGGATCCCTCTCCATCTCCAAGGTGAAGAGCGAGGCTTCGGCGGATGCTCTCTTGACTACTGCCAACGATGTAGCCGGGTTACTCCTCTATCCGCTTGTCGACGTGCAGGTAGTGAGTACAGTGGAGCTCTTGGAGGGTTAAGGAAGGCTCTGGAAAAGGCCTCTGGTTTTAAAGGGTCTTTTCGGAATTAAGGAGGCCAGGCCCCTGAGAAAAGGGGGAGACTTTCTCAGGGTGGCAATAGAGGGTCCCCTGAAAAATGTTCCACATTTTTCAGGGGCATTCGAAAGGAGGTGGAAAGATGGCCAAGGTATACGCTCCATTGATGTCCATTGACGCATCCGGGACTTACGCCAACCAGCTGACCTACGCCAAGTGGAAGGGGATCAGGTATGTGAGGAATCACGTGATCCCGACTAACCCCCGGACTTCAGAGCAGCTCAACGTGAGGAACGCCTTCGCTGTTGCTGTGGACCAGTGGCACCAGGAAGACGCCCAGACTAAGGCTTTATGGGAGGCTGCCGCTCAGGCTGCGGGCCGCCCCATGAGCGCCTTCAACTTGTATGTGGGAAAGTTCATCCAGTGGGCCAAGGGACACATGTGGCAGACTCCGGCGATTCCCTTCACGCCTACTACGGAGTAGTTAACTCCCTTTTTGCTCCGCTTCTGCTCCCTTTGAACCCTTAAAAGGGGAGGGGGAAATATCGGGGGGAAGGGAAAGAAAGGAAAGGAGAGAAAAGATGGCGGAAACCAGGACTTACCTGAAGCTGGTCTTCACCACTCAGGGAGGTGGGACGCACACCATCTCCCTCCGGGATCCCAAGGCGAACCTCACAAGCCAGGAGGTTTCCCAGGTGATGCAGAACATCATTCAGAGGAACATCATCCTGGCGAACACGGGGGAGCTTTCAGGGATCAAGGAGGCCTACATCTCGGGAACGACAGTCACACCGCTTCTGCCTTAAGGAGACTCGAGGGAAACAAGGTCCGGGAATTCGAGGGAATTCCTGAGAGGTATGCGGGGTTCCAGGGGAAAATGCATGTTTTCCCTGGATGTCATGGGGGAGAGGGGCGGAGTTAGGCACCCTGGAAAAACGCTTGCGCGTTTTTCCAGGGACCCGCTATCCCGCCCCTTGATTGAGGCTCTGTGAGAGCCTCAAGGGGGAGGCGTGCTTCCGCAAAGGAATCTGCCCCAGGAATGGGGTCCCCAGGGAAATGTGAAGCATTTCCCTGGGGCATAGCTAAGGAGGTGGAAAAATGGAAATTTC
>JANLFM010000040.1 GCA_024655865.1 Caldisericota bacterium | reverse complement strand
CCTTGTCCCGGATGGGAGTTGCCCCGATTGTGCCAATGGGAGGCAAATCCCTTCCCTGTTTTTCTGGCTCATTATTTTTGTTTTCTCCTAAAATAATCCTCCCGAAAACGCTTCTTTTCCACTTGAAATAAATTTTATTAAAAATCCTGAGGAGAGTCTGGAAATGGGAGGAAAGTCAACAAAAGGAATTCCAGGTGATGGCTTTTTTAAGTGGCCCTTCTACCAGGTTCCCCGGTGAGAAAAAAGCAAGAAAATTGTTTCTGGAAACTCTTCGAAAAAGGGATGGAGCCCGGACCGGTATCGTGAAGAATTTTGTCTGCAGTTTTTGCTATTACTGCAATCACCTTTTCGACTTTTTCCCGTACCCCAGCCATCTTCTTTTTGTTCCCCCCATTGAATAAAAGTGAAGATTGGTCTGGGAGACGGAAGACAGAAACAAAGCCGGATATTACAGATAACTGATGGGAGGTAATAGTTGGGTCCTCTGCTGAAAAAGGGAAAATGAAAAAGAAGGAAACCCCCTTATATTGAAAGCTGAATAAATGACGGAAACCTCACTCTGAATTTGAATTCTGACCGGAGGTTCAACTGGTTCGTGGGAAGGAGTTAGTCTTCTTCTGGGGCGGCCCCCCTTGCTAATCGGAAGAAAGCAGCCTCGCCCAGCTCCCGCGGCGCCGGTCTCAAGGAACGCCTGCTCCCTCTCCCGCTTAGGCCAGACCCAGCCTCCCAATCGCCAGCCCATCAGCTTCTTCCTACCCCAAGTGAGGTAGAAAATAGAGGAAGGTTACTTTGAAAGGAGAGCGCGGGAGTGGAATGTTAAACTGTCAGAATACCGGCTAACGTTTGATTAAGTTGTCTGATTAAGTTTTGAGCAGGTTTTAACTTATTTTAGGAGTCAAATTTTTTATTTTAAGGGTCGAATTTTTTGGAAGCACTATCCAAAGCGCCTAAGCCCGAAAAAACCAAATGAATAAACTCAAAGATTTGCCTGTAAAAATCCAGTAGCTATCGGTCCCCAAATCTCCCTTGGTCCTTCAGCCCCCTTCAGGGCCAGCTCCGTTCCTCCCTCAGGAAGGGCGGCTTTTTAAACCTGCTCCTTAAATGCTCAGGAGCTCCACAGTGCTCACCACCTGAACTGTGTACAGGGGGTACTGCAGCAGCCCCGCCAGTTCCTCCGCCACATGGTAGAGGTCCTCGGCCAGGGCCTCCGTCTTGATCCTGGAGACGGAGAGGGATCCCACGATCACCTTCCCGCTTTCCGGGGACCCCACGAAAACACTCTGTGCTTTCATGGTAGGAATCTGGGCCCTCGTTGCCTCAGCTCCAAGGGCCCCAACAGCCTTGGGAGAGGCCCTGCTTCCTGCCCCTTATTTTAGACTATCGAACAAATGTTTGTCAAGAGAAAAAATAAGTAAAAACCTCTGGCTATGGAAAGGTTTACCAAACTTACTTAATATATGCTCATAAGGAAGAGATGACCAGAAAAGAGGGGTAAGGATGCCAAACGAAAATCTTTCCAAAATAGCCCAGATCTTTTCAGCTTCTGATGTAAAGCACGGCGTATCTCTTTTCACAGATGAAGAAATTCGGGTAATAGAAAACGCGATTATTGAGCGAGACGGGAAATTTAATATTAAATGCCAGATCAAAGACAAATATAAGGTTGCTAAGCCTGAGGAAATAGTACGCCAACTCTGGATTTATAGATTGTTGAACGAATATTGCTATCCCAGGGAAAGAATCGATGTAGAGAGGGTTGTTTATTTTGGCTCAAGAGATTCTGGTTTAGCGGATGTGGTTGTCCTTCAAGAAGACCTCCAGCATCCTTACATAATTTTTGAAGTAAAGAGACCCCAAAGAACCGCAGGGTTAGAACAATTAAAGAGTTATTGTAATGCGGAAGGGGCCCCAATAGGAGTATGGTCGAATGGAAACGAAATGATAAGGCTCCATCGAGAAGAGCCTAATATCTTTGTAGAAATCCCCAGAATTCCAAGAGTTTCTGAGACATTGAGGGATATTTTAACTGAAAGATGGACCCTTCGATGGCTTGAAGAGCACGACGAATTAAAGCAGGGGAAGACCACACTAAAAAAGATATTGCTGGACTTAGAGGAACTTGTTTTAGGTAACGCAGGGGTAGATCCCTTCGAGGAGATTTTTAAGCTAATCTACGCCAAGCTCTACGATGAATGGAATGGGATTAATAATCCTTCTTATCAACTACAATTTTTTGTTGGAGATAGAAGCCCTGACCAGGTAAAATTAGCAGTTTCAAATCTTTTGGAAGGAGCAAAAAGGGAATGGGCAGGCGTATTTGAGGCGACAGATAAAATTGAATTGAGGAACGATCACTTAAAGGTTTGTGTATCTTTCTTAGAAAAAATAAAGTTATTTAATTCTAATCTGCGTATCATAGATGAAGCATTTGAGTATTTGATCCCCCAGGTCTCCAAAAAGAAAGAAGGACAGTTTTTTACTCCCCGACCCGTAGAGGATATGGTTGTCAAAATGCTCAACCCTAAAGCGGATGAGTTCGTTATTGACCCTGCCTGCGGTTCTGCTGGATTCCTTTTACATTCAGTAATGCATGTTGCTGGAGGAATAATCAGTTGAAGGCCCTTACCCCAACATGCACAAAACTTTGCTCAAAATAAGATTTATGGGATCGACTTTGCTAAAAAAGCAGTTAAGATAGCCAAAGCAATTAACCTAATCGTCGGAGACGGCAAATCCCATGTCTATAAAGACAATTCGTTAGCCCCTCATACATGGGGAGAGGACACAAAATCAGGTTTAAGAGGAAGGCTCTTAAGATTCCTAGACGATACAGGGAAGGACGGAGATAATCAAAGCAGTTTTCTATATTTTGATTTTGATGTCTTAATGACCAATCCACCTTTCGCAGGGACAGTTAAGGAAAGGGATGTTCTAAGACTTTATAAACTGGCAGAAAAAAATGGCAGATGGGTAAACAAAATTGGCAGGCATATTCTCTTTTTAGAGCGTTCTCTCCAATTTATAAGACCTGGCGGGAGAATGGCTATTGTTTTGCCTCAGGGATTACTCAATAATACCAATGCTGGATATATCCGCAGATTTGTTATTGATGAAGCAAGGATTTTAGCAGTAGTAGGTTTGCATGTTAACACTTTCAAGCCACACACAGGGACAAAAACAAGTGTTTTATTTTTGCGAAAATATATAGATGAAGAAAAAGAGAAGATACAACAAATAAGGCTAAAATATGAAAGCGAATGGGAAGAATTCTTGGAAAGCCTCAAAGAGAAATATCAAGATTTAGCTTGGAACAGTTCAATAAATGAAGAAGAAATACCGGAGGAACTGAACTCTTTCTTAGAAACCTATTTTGAGAGCAGAGAAGAGATTGAAGAATTACCAGCAGAAGAAGCTGAAGTTGAAGAAACAGAAGAGGCAGAACAAGAAGACAAAGGAAAGAAATCTCTTGCTGTTTTAGTTCAGGAGAAATCCGAATTAGACGAAGCACTAAAAGAAAAAGAGGATGCGTTGGAAAGTGCAGACCTTGCAAGAAAAGCAGAACTGAAAAAAGAAATAAAGACATTACAAAACAAGATAAACACACTCACAAGAGAAATCTCTGAAAGAACTTTAGCAGGCCAAATAAGTCTGGTCTTGAAAGATGAAAAGGTTACAGAGGCCTTTAAAAAATACTGGCTTGATGGAAAGGTGATGAAAGAAATTGATTACCCAATCTTTTTTGCTGTCAATGAAAAACCAGTAAAGGATGAAAGCGGAGAGTATAGATACAAGAAAAATCCTGATGGAACTTTTGTTATAGATGAACACGGACACCCTGTAATAGACCATGATTTAGACGAAATAGCAGAAGCTTTTATTAAGTTTGCGAAAGAACAATTAGCAGAAGGCGATAATCATTTTGATTTTTGGAGATAATAGATATGGCGGTATTTAGCATTATAAAATTATCTGAACTTGAGGGAGCAAGAAGGATTGATGCGGAATATTATAAGCCGGAGTATTTGAATTTGATTTCAAAACTCAAAAATCAAAAATCAAAACCATTAAATGGTTTCCTAAAGTTACTTTATCGATACCCAACGTTTTATAATCTGGAATATTATAAAGAGGGAGTTTTAGTACTAAAAGGAGAAGATATTACAAAAGAAGGATTCATTCAAAATCAAAGTCAAGATTTTATTTCTATTGAAGATGCCAAAAGATTTTCGAAAACAATTTTGAAAGAAGGCGATTTAATTTTTAGTGTTCGTGGTTATGTGGGAAAGGTTGGGGTTGTAGATAAAAAATATGAAGGGTCGATAATTAGTGCGAATTTAATCAGAGCTGTGGTTAAAAATGTTTCTCTATATTTTCTTTGGGTTTATTTGAATAGTAATTACGGGATTAAACAAATTGATAGAGTAAAAATGATTACAGCTCAAGAAACTATTATTGCTGGTGATGTAAAAAATCTTTTAGTTCCAATTATAGATAAAAAAGTAGAAATTGAGATAGAAAAATTAGCTAAAAAAGCAATAGGAGAAATTAGAAAAAGCGAGATTATTTACTGCCAGGCCGAAAACCTCCTTTTAGAAGAACTCGGGCTTAAGGATTATAAGCCACAATACAAAAAGACTTATACCGCCACTCTTTCTAATGCATTCTCTGCCCAGAGAATAGATGCTGAATATTTCCAGCCTGCGTATGAAGAAGTGATAAAGCATTTTGAAAACAACTTTAAAACGAAGAATCTGGGAGAAATTTCAATTTTTATAAATCACGGAAAGCAACCATACTATGTAGAAAATGGAGAAGTGCCTATTCTAATACAAAAACACCTTGGGTCCCAACTTCTAAGTTTATTTTCTGAAATTATTAATATGCCTGATACCCCGAAAACAGATAGAAGGTTTATTGACCAATACCCAGAATATCGTTTAAGGGCTGGTGATGTTTTATTTTATTCCGTTGGTGCTTATCTTGGCAGAACTAATATGGTTTTAGAAAACTTTGAAGCTGTGCCCGCAAGCTTCATTACACTTATCAGAACAAAGCAAGAAATATGTAATCCAATTTATTTAGCATTATTTTTGAACTCTAAAATAGGGCAACTTCAATCTGAAAAATGGAAAAGTGCATCGGCTCAACAATATATTTATCCAAAAGAAATTAAAAAATTTATTATCCCTCTCCTTCCTCCTGAAACCCAGCAAAAAATCGCTTCACTTGTTCAGCAATCCCACGAAGCAAGAAAGAAAGCTAAAGCGCTTTTGGAAGAGGCCAAAAGGCTTGTCGAGGAAGAAATTGAAAACCAGGCTGTCTCATGATTTCGCGCACTTTTTTAAATGTGATTTGCCCATCATTGCTTGGGTCCATGCATCCAGCCGTCTCGATCAAATTTGGAAAAGTTGGTTTTAAATTCAAGCAAACGAGGTTAAACGCGTGGGGGAATAACGAAAAAAGACGGGGAGCTTGCGGACCAAAGCTGTCAGAGAATAAGGAAACTTTCCCGAACTGCGGAGACAAAAATTCCATCTCGGTTACATTACAAAATAACATTAAGGCCCTTGATCAAATTAAAGGAGGCGTCAAAGGAAAAGGCTCAAAAAGGGCAAAGATGGAGTTTAAAGTGGGGTGGGAAATTTTTAGGAAAACAGCCGAATGGCGATACATTGAGAGATTTATAGACAGGATAAAAAATCTCTATAAAGAAGTCGTAAAAGACAAAGACGGCACGATAATTAAAGAATGTTGTGAGCCATTGAAAAATCATAAAGGACATGGTGATGCCAAGCGGAAAAAGTCTTAGAGCAATGAGAGTTAGCACAATGCGAACTGCAATGGAAACAAATTGCAAATTCTGTACTTTTCGTTTTAAAAAATCGTCCACGGACATTGTTTGGTACTTCTTGCTTTTGTAGGGAAGCGACCCCTTTTTGAGATGGATACTATGAGCTTAAAGATGAAATTAGAGTCATATAAGGAAGTAACCAAAAGTGCCTCTTAAATTTCCTTTTCCTAATTTTTCAAGCTATTCCGAGAGGTTTGGGAAGATGGAATTCAAGAATATTTCCCTAAGTGACTTGATCGCTTTTCAGGACACCCTGGCCAAAGCAATAGATGATAGAGAACTCGTTCTCCAGTTGCCCTATAACCAGTTAATGGCGCCGAAAGTTTCGTTTGAAGAGCTTTGCAATATTTCAGATTCCGAATTAGTAAAGATTGCAAGGGATTTTTCTAAAAAGGAGCCATATCTATTTTCTTTTCTCCAGGATACTTCCGACGAATATTTCTTCACCAGTTTTTTGGAAAGCTATCCAGCTTTTCATAGGAAAACAATTTGAAGGTTTGCAAGCCAGCATTAATTCGATTTTGGAATCAAGCAAGGGCGTTTTTGAAGATTTAAGCAAGCAGTATGCAAGTATTGTTCCGCCAAATTCATTTTTAGCTGAATCCCTGAAGGCTATCTCCAAGATAACGGACCGCATGGAGGAACCTTTGAGAAGCCTTGCGGACTTGAGACCAGCACTTGAGCAACTTCAATTAAATACCCGTTTAATTGCTGAATCCTTCATCCCCAAAATTGATTTCTGGCAGAAATGGGCAGAACAAAACAAGGTCATATTCGATAGATTTAACAAGTTCTGGGAGGTCTTCCACAAACAATAAAAGATTGCCGAAGGGGAGGCAGTCCAGGTTTTAAGAAAATATAAATGGTTAATTACTCCTTCTTTACCTTTAGAATTTGTTTTCAAAATAGTTAATCTTGGCAGAAGAAAAGGTAATCATCGTAAAGAGTTGAATAAAATGTTCATAAATTATTTCTCCACCGGCAATTTCAGGAACTTTGAAAAGCTCGTGGGAAAATGGAAGACCAATGATTTTTTCAAGCCAAGAATGAAAATTTTCAAAGACTGCCTTTTTGCCATAAGAAATGCTCATGGGAAATATAATTACGCCAATGTTGTATTGCCGACATTAATCAGTCAAATTGATGGAATTAGGATAACATTTATAAATCGAATTGGGCCATCTTTTGGGAAGAACGATTGGAGAAATTGGTTTCAAGACCAAACCCCAATTCAAAGATTGCTCGAAATAGCCTGTGATATTTTTACTAACATTCTTTTTCAAAACGCACTCCCAGGAAAACCTTTACAATCTCCTTTTTGGTTTAATCGGCATAAGATTATGCATGGTGAGTTTTTCAGGTATGGAAGAATTGAGTACGCGATTCGGGCATTCTTGATTTTAGATTTTTTAGCGATAATAACCGCAAAGGACAATAAGGTACAAAGTAATTCTAGTAATTCTCCGCCGATCCAATAAATTCGTTATTGTTGGCTTACCAGGAAGCTTTTTCCGTAATTCCGTAATCTAGCCCTTGGTGTGCGGGCCTGTAGTTAACATGACACATTTTAAAAAATCACAGAAGCTCCCTTGAAAGAGAAGACAAGTTAATAGGGAAACTATGTTTACTTTGATGGTCTTAATTTCTCCAAAGGGCCCGCTGGGTCGGCTGCGGCGAGGATTAAGTTAATCCCTTGGACTCTCTGGAAACTTGCACCCTCTTTTTTAGATACCTTTGGCTGGGGTTCAATCAGCAAAGCAAGTCCCAGGGAATGGCGTAGACTCTCTGCGTGATTTTTTCCACTTTATCCCCGGTGTAGATTAGAAATCCAAATGAGGCTTCCGGGAATTCCTCTAGAAAGGAGATCAGGCCCTTGCAGTCCTCATAACGGGCTTTGTCGTTGATTTTGGCCTCAAAGGCGTTGATTTTCCGATCCTTTTCCAGGACAAAGTCCACCTCCTTGGCCTCTCCCTTTGCCCTCTTTTTGAAGAAATAGAGGTTCGCCCTGATGATGGAGGCTAGGATCAACGAAACATCCCTTAGGGGCCTTTACGATTTGCCTAGTCTTTCTCAGGTAAAAGGGC
Organism: Caldisericota bacterium; assembly: GCA_024655865.1. Lineage (GTDB taxonomy): Bacteria > Caldisericota > JANLFM01 > JANLFM01 > JANLFM01 > JANLFM01. The sequence continues at coordinate 721 of JANLFM010000040.1, read as the reverse complement.
TTCAGCTTAGAGTAAACAAAAGAGGCCTCCAGGAGGTTGATGTACCGGTGGACTGTGGGCTGGCTCATTCCCAGATTTTCTGCAATATTGGATTCGTTCAAAGGGGAAGAGGTGTTGAGGGCCAGAATCTCCATGAGCTTTTTGAAGTCCCCCAGATAAGGGATGCGAGAGAAATCTCGGAGGTCCCTTTCCAGGTAGGTTTTCAGGTAACCTTCCCACCAGAGCGAGGCCTGGGAGTCCTGATTCACCTCCAGGACCCTGGGCAAAAACCCTCTGAGGAGGAAAGGAAGGGGAGGGCCCTTACGCTTTCCAAAATTTGGGGCGGAATTCCTTCAAAGAGCTGCAAAAACTCGGGGGAAAGCTTTTTCCTTCCCACTCCTGTCCGGAAAAAGGAAGGAGGGGAAAATATAGGGACATTCCTGCAAGGGTTTCCCTGGCTTCCTTTAAGAGTAAAAGGTTGGCGAACCCGGAGAGCACAAATCTCTTGTTTTTATTGCTATCAACCAGGTTTTTCAGGAGGGGCAAGATTTCTGGCGCTTTTTGCACCTCGCCGATCACAATCAGGCTAAAAGCGAAAAGGAATTCCTTAGGATACCTCCTGATAGGGGAAAGGTTGTCTAGATTGTCCAGGTTGATATTATGCCATTTTTTAAACGATTTTATTCTAAAGAAGAGTGGTTTTACGGCTAACCGGCCCATTTAAAACTCCAAAAGGGCAACT
>JANLFM010000003.1 GCA_024655865.1 Caldisericota bacterium | reverse complement strand
GGAGGAACTCAGGAATTCTCGGAGGAGGAAACCCGGGTTTTGATGGAAGGGGAATCGGAATCCTCGTCCTCCGGAGCAGCAATAAGGGAGAAGCTCACTCAGCTGGGAGTTAAGGATGCGATTGAGATCTTCCCCCGCAACATTAAGACCGCCCTCGAGTAAAAAATGGGGACTGTCCCTATTTTTTAGGATATAGGACAGATCTCGGTTTCCGAGGCTGTTTTTTTCCGTTTCGAGGGAGATAAGCTCAGGTTCTTCCGGTAGTATTCTAGGTGCCAGAGAGTGTGCAAAACCGAGACTGCCATCATTACCAGTGAGGAATAAATGTGCACCTCAAGGGAAGGGGAGGCCACACCTGTCCAGCGGAACAATAGCGCCAGGTAGTTCAAAAGGCCGCTGAGGATGGAAACGATGAAGCTTGCGGTCAAAACCACGTTTAAGGCCCATTTCCAGAAGGTATTTCTGTTCTTCTTCCACAGCTTCCCTGTCTGGCGCAGGCACCCGCGATAGTAAGGGATGTGCCAGAAAGCGTGCACCGCCCCCACGAGGAGCATCACGAAGGAGGAGTCGTAGTGCAGGGCCACGATGGTCTTTCCCCATGCCGAAAAAAGGTTAAAGGTCAGGGAGAGGTAATCCATAAGCCCCGAGATAAATGATAGGACGAAGCTCACAAGAAGGATCAAGTTCAGGGCAAAGTGGTAGTTCTTCAGGGTGAACCAGCTCAGGGATTTTTTCGGAAATCGCTTCTGGTAAAGGGTTAATCCCTTGAGCAGGAGGATGAGAAACAGGGTGGAGAATAGGGCGAAGGCTTCTCCCCTTGTCCACCAGAGTGGGCTGGACTTTCCCCTCTGGGAACCTCCCACCGCAAGTAGGGTAGGGGTGGAGGAGGTGCCGGTACTCAAAGTGTCAGTTCGGGAAACGATGTCCGTGTTATCAAGATTTGAAGATGCCTCGCTCCCTTGCGAATTTGCATCCCCTTGCGAATTTGCATCCGGACTTGCGTAAACTTCACCTAAAAAGGTCAGGAACTCGGAACGGGAGAATCCGCCCTCTTTCAAAATAGCATTCAGGGAAGTCCCTTCATTCGCAGAAACCCCCTTTAAAGCCAGGGCCGAAATCAGGGGCTCTGAGGGCAGATAGTAAGTATCCCAGAGCTCTTGAATGGTGAGCGCCTTGAGCTCTTTAAGAGAAAGGAGGGAGAGCTTTTCCAGAGATTGAGCGTAGCCTTGGACATCCTGATCCCCCCTCTGGGAAGTGGAACTGGTGGTTTCTTCAGGCAGGGCAAGGGGAATTTCCTCACGTTGAATTTCCCCACCTGTGCCCTCGGGGACAGGGGCAACTGGCGAATCAGAAGGAACGACCGGCGCGCTCTGGCTATGGTCGCAAATTCCGTCGTTGTTGGTGTCAATATAACGAGGGCAAGAGCCCGGGTAAGGGTCATTCACCAACCCGAAGGGACAATCATCCCAGGCCAGGACGGGAAAGACCTGAATAAAAAGTGCTATTAATAGCACCAGAATGGTGCCTATATACTTTTTCATTTTTTCTCCTTATGCTTCATTTTGTCTGATTGAACTCAATCCTTGCCGGATTATGCTGTTCTACTCCAGCACTCTCCCCAGTAAGAGCAGAAAAGGCAAGGTGATACCGGTATTCCTATGAGCATCAAAATTTTTTGCCACATTTTTAAGAATTTCTCCTTCTTTTCTCACGTTGTTTCAGCGCTTTGGCTTTTAATGAGCGCCAGCTTTCCATCAACTCCAGGCATATCATAGCCATTATTCCCAGGATTTGGATAAAGATCGATGAAGTATTGGTAAAGATTATGGAGTCTTGCTCTTTCCCTGAGGTTCCGGTAGGCTGGAGGGGCTTCCTTGATTTTTATTCCCCGAAGCATCAGAGGGAGGCTTGGATTTTTGCCCTTTTCCTTGATCAGCACCCTTTTCTTTTCCAGAATTTCCACTTGCGGGGCTTTCTCGAGGATTGATGGAATTTCCCTGGTCTTGCTCGTTTGAAATGGAGGAATTATCTGTTGGGGAAATGGAATTTGAAAACTGTCCCTGCTGCCCGGAGGAACTCGGATGATCCGTTGGACCCTGATGTCCGGGAGGCTTAGGTTTCTCGGATGGTCCTTGCTGACCCGGAGGATTAGGCTTTTCCTCAGAACCCTGAGGAACTTCGGAGGAACCGGTTCCCAATCGTTGGCGCAACCTTTCCCTTTCGCGCTCCATCTCAGTAGAAGCTCCCCTTAAGGAAACTTCCAGATCAGAAGCTATCCTTCCCCAGCCCAGGCCCCTTTCCCTCATTTCCCGAATCTGGGAAAGATCCTTGCCGGATGCGCGGGAGAGCTGAACCATGAGGACAATTTCCCCGTAGCCATATCCTGCAACCCTTAAGGCGCTGATTTCCTCTTCAGGAACTCCCAGCTCCGAGGCCAGGCCCTCGTCTCCTAATTTTCCCAGCGCCAGACCGTTCCAGTTGTTCAGTTCCTGCGCTATCTTCTGGGAGGCGTAAAACTGAAGGAGGTTTTCCTGTCCGGCGAAAACAGGGAAGGCGGTAACCGCGAAGAAAAGGGCAATTAAAAGCACTGGGACCATGCTCAGGGTAATCCCCCTGGCTCTCCTGTGCTCATAAGCTTTTTTCCGGAGCAGTTCGCTTGCGCCTATGGGCTCAGGGGCAAGATCAGAGATCTGCTCCAGGACTTTTTTCAGTTTGGTTTCAATTTCATCTACCATTGATTTTCTTCCTTAAATTTTCCTTGGCCTTGAAGAGGTTGGAGCGAACAGTGCCCAGAGGAATTCCCAGGATCCTGGCCGTCTCTTCCTCAGAGTAATCTAAAAGCAAACGCAAGGTGAGCACTGCTCTCTGCCTTTTGGGGAGCTTGTTCAGCTCCTCTAAGATTTCCCTGAAGCTTGCGGCCTCTTCCGGGTCCAGTTCCCTGCTTTTCAAGGAGGGGATTTCCTCCGTGGGGAACTCGCGCTTCCTTCTCCAGAGGGAGAAGGAAGCATTCGTGGCCACTTTCAAAAGCCAGGGCAGAACCTGTCCCTCCCTGATCTTTTCCCTATTTTTCCAGAGCTGGTAAAAAGTCTCTTGCATTATATCCTCTGCTTGCTCCTTGCTTCCTAAAATGAGGTAGGCTGTGCGGAAAACCTGCAGGCGATTGTTTTCGTAAAGCTCGGCGAAAGCCTGCTCGTCCCCTTTTTTGAGCCTCGATACCAGTTCCGTTTCTTCTGTGACCATGCTTCTATTATAGGATGGCCTCCGCCAATAATTTTCATAATTCAGAGCGCGTATCCGCTTCCAAGTATACGGGACTGCAACTTTTACTACAGCCTCCTTTTTTGTTTATTACTATATACGCAGTAGCCCCGCGGAAGGTTCACTTTCAAGAAAGAATTCGAAAGCGGTCTTCGAGAAAAGAAGATTCAGGATTTTACTTTGAACTGGGTAGTGCACTATTCAGTGTCGTTCCATTCGATAGAGTTTCAATTTTTAAAAGGAATTGGAATCAAGAAATCGGGAGTCCCATTCTCAAATATTTGTCCACAGTTTTCAGGCCGTAGCCGGTTATGGGAAGGACTACTTTTTCCCCTTCGCGTTGGGGCATCTTAAGGAAAGCTGCTATGACCACTGCCGAAGTGGGCTCGGCGAAAATACCCAGGGAATTTAAGATCCTTATACCCTCTACAATTTCTTCCTCCGAGACTGCAAGGACTTCTCCACCCGTTTTTTCGATGATTTCCAGGACCTGTTTGCTCCTTGGAGGTTTTGGGATTGCTATCCCTTCCGCCATGGTGTGCTCAGGGATGATTTCTGGGATCTCTTCTTTTCCTGAGCGGAAGGCAAGGTAGAGGGGAGCGCAAGCCTTAGCCTGGACTGCTATAAGCCTGGGCATCCTCTTGATCAAATGCTGATGGAAAAGTTCTGAAAATCCCAGGTAAGCACCGATGAGGAGGGTCCCATTACCTACTGGTATGATCATGGTATCTGGCTCTTGGAAATTGAGCTGTTCAAAGACCTCGAAGGCGAAGGTTTTAGTTCCTTGAAAGAAGAAGGGATTCCAGACATGACTGGCATAATAAATATTTTTGGCAGCTTCTAAAGCCGCGCTTTGCACATCAGTTCTCGTTCCCGGAATTTTGAAGAGCCGGGCACCGTAGGCCTGAATCTGGAGGAGTTTTGCCGGCGATGCAGATTCCGGTACATATATGTGGCATTCGATTCCTGCCCTGGCGCAGTAAGCCGCAATGGCGCAGCCTGCATTCCCGGAGGAGTCCTCCACCACCTTTATCACTCTTAACTCTTTGGCTTTGCTGATGAGTACAGAGGCCCCCCTGTCCTTGAAGGAGCCGGTGGGGTAGAGAAAATCCAGTTTGAGCAGGGCGGTTTTCCCGGAAATCGTGGCCGCAATAAGTGGGGTAAAGCCCTCGCTGAGAGAAACGATGTTTTTGTCGTCCTCAATAGGCAGAGCCTCCCTGTACCGCCAGATGTTAGGGGGTCGGTCTTTTATTCTCCCTAAATCTAATTGCCCTTTAAAATCGAGATCCAGTGGGCGGCCACATTCACAGCGCCATACCAATTCCTCGGCTGAGTATTTTCTTCCGCAAAAAGAGCAGATCAGGCTTTCCATTTCGAGCTCCGATGATTAATAATATAACTCTTTCTACTTCCTGAAGAATTTCCTCCAGAGGGCATCCTTTTTGAGAAAGACTAAAAGAAGAAAAATATTTTTCCAATGTACTTGAAAATATTCTCAAAGCCACTAAAATAAGTTAATTAGATAAGCACTTATTTCATTCTAAATAAAGCGGGGTAGTGGTGTTAATAAATTGTGAGCTTTTTAGACGGATAAGTGTAGGCTTTAGGCTTCCAGAGCAATTTTTCTTATTCCTTTCTGCTTTTCCTGTTAACTATTACCCCGCAGAGTCTTCTCTTTCGTTCCCCAAATCTTTTAAGGAGGTGATGAGGGCCAAAAACTGTAGTCAGAGCAAGCGCTTCTAATTATCCAACTGTTTTAAGGAGGGAAAAGAAGTGAAAAAGAAAGGATTATTTGGGGAATTAGTAGCAGAAGTTTTCGGAACCTTCATCCTCATTTTACTTGGTGATGGCGTCGTTGCTAACGTCGGACTCGCTCCCAGACTGGCAGCTCCTGCTTACAACTGGAACACAATAACCTTCGGATGGGCTATGGCAGTTATGGTGGCAGTCTATGTAGCCGGCGGAGTTTCCGGGGCGCACATTAACCCCGCCGTTACTCTGGCTGTGGCTGTCAAGAGGGGCTTCCCTTGGAGCAAGGTGATTCCTTATTGGATCGCTCAAATTGTGGGAGCCTTCCTCGGTGCTCTGGGCGTGTACCTCGTCTACATGGATGGACTGGTCGCTGCTGGCGTACCCAATGTATGGTGCACTGGCCCTGGTTCCGTTTTCGGACAGGCCTTCTGGGGTGGTGCCGGAGGAGCTGCTGCTGGAACCTACTCTTTACTTACCGCTTTCATCACTGAGATTTTCGGCACAGCAGTCCTTCTCTGGGGAGTGCTGGCCACTGGCGACAGACGCAACCTCGGTGTGGGCGCGAACTTAGGTCCACTGCTCGTTGGCTTGGTTGTACTTGCTGTTGGTCTCTGTCTTGGCGGACCGAGCGGATATGCTATTAACCCCGCTCGTGATTTCGGTCCAAGGCTTTTTGGAGCCATTGTGGGAACCAAGGGTCTCTTTACCGGTTCATACTGGATCATCGCGCCGATACTCGGGCCGCTGATTGGTGGTGTATTAGGCGCACTCACTTACGACTGGTTCATTTCTCCGTTCCTTGCCAAAGAGGAATAAGAAAGCTTATTCCTCTTTTTTGTTGAGGTAAAAGTTTAAAAGAAGGGAGGTGAAGAAAGATGAAGAAGCTAATCAACAAGCCAGAAGACGTAGTAAAGGAGGAGCTTGAGGGCCTCGCTTTGGCTTATCCCGACATGATCAAGGTCCACTTTGACCCCAACTTCGTCTACCGGGCTGACGCTCCGGTTAAGGGAAAGGTGGCCGTGATTTCAGGAGGAGGAAGCGGCCATGAGCCGATGCACGGTGGTTTTGTGGGCATGGGCATGCTTGATGCAGCCTGCCCGGGGCAGGTTTTTACTTCCCCTACACCGGATCAAATGCTCGAAGCCGCAAAAACGGTTCATGGTGGCGCTGGGATTCTCTACATTGTGAAGAACTACAGCGGAGATATTATGAACTTCGAAATGGCCGCCGATATGGCCAGAGCAGAGGGCATAAGAGTCCTTAGTGTGATCATTGATGACGATGTAGCTGTAAAGGACAGCCTCTACACCCAGGGCCGACGTGGAGTAGGCACTACGGTGCTTGCCGAAAAGATTGTGGGCGCTGCTGCCGAAAAGGGTTACGAACTTAAGAGGCTCGCTGCTCTCTGCACGAAGGTGAACCTCAACGGACGGAGCATGGGCATGGCCCTCACTCCCTGCACTGTTCCCATGGCGGGCAAACCCACCTTCCAACTGGCGGAAGATGAGATGGAGATCGGTATCGGAATTCACGGAGAGCCCGGAAGGGAAAGGATGAAGCTGAAAACCGCCGATGAAATCACCGAGATGCTCGCCCTTTCCATCATTGATGATCCCCCTTATCGCAGAACCCATCGCATTTTCGATGAAGAAAAGGGAGAGTGGGTTGATGTTGACCTTGAGAGCCCGCCCTTCAAACCCGGAGACAAGGTCCTGGCCTTTGTCAACAGCATGGGCGGTACGCCCTTAATCGAACTTCCCATTATTTACAGGAAGCTTCACGAGATCTGCAACAAGAAAGGGCTTAAGATCGTCCGCAACCTGATAGGGCCTTACATCACCTCCCTTGAAATGCAAGGTTGTTCCATCACTTTGCTCCGCATGGACGAGGAGATGATCGAGCTCTGGGACGCACCAGTTCGCACACCGGGTTTAAGGTGGAAAGCTTAAGAGAAAAATCTTGATTTGGTCCCGGGCACCGGAATCCGGTGCCCGGGAAATCCCTGAGGAGGAAGTCGATGCCCATTACTGTCGAAAAAGTTAAAGAGTTCCTGCAAAGAGCTACCGAGGTACTGAAGGAAAACAGGGAATACCTGACTGAATTAGATTCCGCGATTGGAGATGCCGACCACGGCATCAATATGGATCGCGGCTTTCAGGCTATTATGTCCAGGTTCCCAACCTTTGAAGGAAAGGATGCAGGCACGATTCTGAAAACCGCCGGAATGGCTCTTGTGTCCACGGTCGGCGGGGCAGGTGGCCCTCTTTACGGAACAGCCTTTATGCAGGCCGGAATGGCTCTTCAAGGCAAATACGAATTCACGCTTGAAGATCTTGTCAAAGCGCTGGAGGCTGCCCTTAAGGGCATCATGAATCTGGGCAAGTCTAAACCTGGCGAAAAAACAATGATTGATGCCATTGCCCCTGCGATCGAGGCCTTAAAAAAGGCACTGGCTAATGGTGCAGATCCTGTAAAGGCACTGGAAGAGACTACCCGCGCTGCTGAGGAGGGGATGAAAGCCACCATCCCCATGATCGCCCAAAAGGGAAGGGCCAGCTACCTCGGCGAACGCAGCATTGGCCACCAGGACCCAGGAGCGACGTCATCCTACCTGCTTTTCCGTACGATGTTAGAGATAGCCCAGAAGCAGGGCTCATAACTTTTGAGGAATCCAGGCAACAATTTTCAAAAAAGAAAAATATGAAAGGAGAGGGGAAATAATGGAAAAGAAGTACGCAGCTGCAGTTGACCAGGGGACTACAAGTACGAGGTTCATGGTCTTCGATCACGGGGGCAACGTGGTAGGCTACCATCAGTTAGAGCACGAGCAGATTTATCCTCAACCCGGATGGGTCGAGCACAACCCCATGGAGATCTGGGAAAGAACTCAGGAGGTAATTAAAGTTACTCTCCAAAAGTACAACATTAATCCCGAAGAAATTGCGGCCATCGGGGTCACCAACCAACGCGAAACCACCATCGTCTGGGACAAGCATACAGGTAAACCCTACTACAATGCCATCGTATGGCAGTGCACCCGCACCAAGGATATCTGCGACGCCTTAGCCAGAGATGGCGGCCAGGATCGCTTCCGTCCGAAAGTAGGTTTGCCTCTGGCCACCTACTTCTCTGGCCCAAAGATCAAATGGATCCTGGATAACGTTCCTGGTGTAAGGCAGGCTGCCGAGAGAGGGGACGCCATATTTGGAAATATCGATACCTGGGAAATCTGGTGGCTGACTGGCGGACCCAATGGAGGAGCCCACGTCACTGACGTTACAAATGCCAGCCGCACCATGCTCATGAACCTTCAGACCCTGGACTGGGATGACGAAATTCTGAAAATCCTGGGCATTCCTCGCCAGATGCTGCCAAAGATTCGCCCTTCGAGTGATCCAGCCATTTATGGATACACTCCTAAGAATGGTCCTTTTGGCGCAGCGATTCCTGTCTGTGGCGACCTCGGTGACCAGCAAGGAGCCCTGGTCGGACAGACCTGTTTCTCCCCCGGAGAAGCCAAGAACACTTATGGCACTGGCTGCTTCATGCTGCTCAACACCGGCACAAAACCAGTTCCCTCAAAGAGTGGTCTTTTAACCACCGTGGGCTACCAGATTAACGACGAGCCTGCAGTTTACTGCCTTGAGGGTTCTATTGCCATCACCGGAGCTCTCGTTCAGTGGTTGAGGGACAACCTGAAGTTCTTCGAAAAATCGGCAGATATAGAGGCACTGGCGAAAACGGTGGAGGACAACGGCGGTATCTACTTTGTGCCTGCCTTCTCCGGACTTTTCGCTCCTTACTGGAAGAGCGACGCTCGCGGAGTGATCGTTGGCCTTACCCGCTACATTAACAGGGGACACATCGCCCGTGCAGCCCTGGAAGCCACGGCCTTCCAGACCCGTGAGGTCCTGGATGCCATGGAGAAGGACTCCGGGGTGAAGCTGGCTGCCCTGAAAGTTGATGGCGGAATGGTCTATAACGAACTCCTGATGCAATTCCAGGCCGATATCCTTGGCGTTCCCGTGATTCGTCCCAAGGTTGCCGAGACCACAGCTCTGGGAGCAAGTTATGCTGCCGGTCTGGCTGTGGGATTCTGGAATAACCTCGAGGACCTGAGGAAGAACTGGGGTGTGGATAAAACCTGGGAGCCCAAGATGGACCCTGCCACGAGGGCCAAGCTGTACAAGGGCTGGCTGAAGGCAGTCGAGAGAACCTTCAACTGGGTTGAGTAACCGATAACCTCGAATTCGTCGCTCTATTCAACGAGTTAAATACTAATCAGGAGGGGGGAACCCATAAAAGGAGCCCCCCTCCGCTATAAAATAAGAGGCAAAAGTGAAGGGAAAATGACATGAAGAAATATGATGTAATTATCATTGGGGCAGGAATAATTGGCTGCATGATCGCCAGATTTCTTTCTCGCTATAAACTGGACATCCTTCTCATAGAGAAAGAAGCCGATGTCTGCATGGGAGCCACGGCAGCCAATACTGCCATCATTCATGCTGGATACGACCCTGTCCCCGGCAGTTTGAAAGCCGAAATGAACGTTAAAGGAAACAAGATGTGGGACACCCTTGCCGGGGAACTCAACATTCCTTTTGAACGCCGAGGGGATTACGTTGTGGCCATAGGGGAGGAAGAGCTTCCCAAGCTTGAAGAGCTGATGAAGCAGGGAATTCAAAATGGAGTCCCGGGGCTCGTCCTCTTAAGTGGCGACGAAGTTCGCAGGAGGGAGCCCAATATAAATCCCAAAGTCAGCGGCGCCCTCTGGGCTTCAACTGGAGGGATTGCCGATCCCTTTGCGGCCGCTGTGGCTGCTGCGGAAAACGCCGTAATGAACGGTGTCACCATCATGTTTGAGACCGTCTTTCAGGATTTCATCATGGATGGGAACAAGATTGTGGGGATTAAGACTAACAGGGGGGATTTCGCTTCTCGTTGGGTGATTAATGCTGCGGGACTGTATTCCGACGAGGTCATGCACAAAGCCGGGGTCAGGCCAGAGTTTCGCATTACTCCCAGAAAGGGAGAGTACTACGTTTTTGACCGGGCAGAGATCACCATAAATAACGTTCTTTTCCCGGTTCCTACTCCCGTAACTAAGGGGATTCTGGTTACCACGACCATCCACGGGAATACCATTATCGGACCGAATGCCAAGGACATTCAGGATAAAGAGGATCGTTCCGTAACCAGGGAAGGGCTGGAAGAAGTTTGGAATGGGGCATTAAAATTGGTCCCTAAGCTGGAGCTGAAACACGTAATTGCCGTTTTCGCTGGTTTGAGAGCCGGAGGAAACGCTCCTTCTCCCAACCCGAACATCAAGTACAATCACGATTACGTGATTGAAATTCCTTCAGATGTGAAGGGTTTCGTGAACCTCGGGGGAATAGAATCTCCAGGGCTGGTCTCCTCTCCGGCAATAGCCACCAGAGTAATCGAACTTCTAAAGGACGCGGGCGAGAAGCTGGAGGAAAAGAAAGACTGGGATCCCATCAGGCCCGCTCGTCCCCGCTTCAGGGATTTGTCCAAGGAGGAGCAGCGGATTCTCGTCCAGAATGACCCCAGATACGGGCGCATCGTCTGCCGTTGCGAGAGCGTCACCGAAGGGGAAATTGTTGCTGAAATCCATGCTCCGGTTCCTGCAAAGACCTACGATGCCATAAAGAGGAGGACATGGTTAGGAACGGGCCGTTGCCAGGGCGGTTTTGACACCCCGCGTGTTGTGGAAATCCTCGCAAGGGAATTAGGAGTTCCCCCAACGCAAATCACCAAGAAAGGCCCGGGCTCGGAGTTTCTAAAAAGGAGAACGAAAGATGTCGCTTGATAGAGTTAAACCCATATATGACGTTGTAGTTATCGGAAGCGGTCCAGGCGGTTTAGGGGCAGCTATAGCTGCCAAGAAGAACGGCGCAGACGACGTATTAATCATTGAAAGGGACAATGAGCTGGGAGGAATCCTGGTTCAGTGCATCCATAATGGCTTCGGTGTGGAGATTTTCAAAGAGGATCTTCCCGGTCCCCTCTATGCCCACCGGTTTATTCAGGAAGCTAATTCCCTGGGAGTAGAGGTCCTCTCGGATACCATGGTTCTGGACATCACGCCCTTGCGCAAGATCACGGCCGTGGGTAAAAGAGCGGGTTTCGTGGAGCTTGAGGCCAGGGCTATTGTGCTGGCCATGGGCTGCAGAGAGAGAACTCGCGCTCAGATTAGAATTCCGGGAACTAGGCCGGCGGGAATCTACACCGCAGGAACCGCGCAAAGATTCGTGAACGTAGAAGGGTACATGCCAGGAAATCGCTTTGTAATCCTTGGTTCCGGGGATATTGGTATGATTATGGCCCGGCGCCTTACCCTGGAAGGAGCTAAAGTGGAAAGAGTCTTGGAGATAATGCCCTTCCTTACCGGACTTACCCGGAACTATGTTCAATGCCTTTTAGACTACAACATTCCCCTTGAGCTAAGGCACACCGTGAGCAGGATTCTGGGGAACTACCGCGTGGAAGCCGTCGAGGCCGTGGAGGTTGATGAAAACTGGAATCCTATTCCTGGAACGGAAGAAATTATCCCCTGCGATACTCTGCTGCTCTCTGTAGGATTGATTCCCGAAAACGAGCTTTCGCGCAAAGCCGGGGTGATTCTCGATCCCAACACCGGAGGGCCGGTGGTGGACGAGTCTATGCAGACCAGCGTATCAGGAATCTTCGCTGCGGGAAATGTCGTTCATGTCTATGATCTGGTGGACTGGGTGACGGAAGCAGGGTTTATTGCGGGAAAAAGCGCTGCTAAATACGCTGTGGAAATGAAGAAAGGCATATCCCGACAGGTGAAACTCGTTGCCGGGGCAAATGTGCGCTACATCGTTCCCCAATACCTGGACAGCGAAAGTTTGGCAGAGTCCGATCAGCGCATCCAGCTCAGGGTCGTGCGCCCCATTGAGGAGAAGGTCTGGGTGGAAGTCACTGATGGAGAGCACTTGATTACCCGTAAGCTGGAAAGGTACGTTCGACCAGGAGAGATCGTCACTATAAAAATTCCCAAAAAGGCCTATGACGAAGTGCAAAAAGCTGATAAGCTTGTGGTAAGAGTGACCAGGAGTTAAGGAGATCAAGATGTCTGAAATGGAAACTAAGATAATTTGCATTACCTGCCCCGTAGGATGTTCCCTTGTGGTCACCCACGAGGATCAAAAGGTAATTAAGGTCGAGGGCAATCAATGCCGTAAAGGAATAGAATACGCCCAGAACGAGCTCAGGGATCCCAGGAGGATGGTTACCACCACGGTTAAAGTGAAAGGGGGCTTGCACCCCCTGGTTCCCGTTTACACCTCCGCCCCCATTCCCAAGCCCCTCATATTTGAGTTGATTAAAAAATTGCGGGGAGTTGAGCTGGAAGCTCCAGTCAAGGTTGGACAGGCGATCCTGAAGGACTTTTTGGGCACAGGAGTTGATGTCCTTGCAGCCAGGGATTTGCCGCAAGTAGGTCAAAAGACTTCAGAAACCGGTAGTGGATGATGACACCTTCCAGAAAGAAGTTTAAAGACTCCAGGATTTTAAGCGGGCAACCGCCCCCCAAAAAGAAACCTTTAGCGCAGAGGATCCCCCTTGGCGGGTGGCTGTTCATCTTCCTCTTCCCTTTGATTCTCAGCGAGTTCATGTTCTACGCAGTGGGGAAGTGGGTGAGCATGATCCTCTTTGGTATTGCCTGGGTAGGGTTCTGGCTGGCCTTGATGTACCGTTCGGATTGGGCTATTTTTAAGAACAGATCCAAAGAGGATTAATTTCTAAAGTCATGCCCCATAGGCCTGGTGAGGACGAAGATTTCCGTGATTTTGCAAGGAGGAACGATCTTACCGACTGGGAACCGTACTTTCACCCTTCTTCTGAGAATTTAATAGAAAGAGTGCTGGAGTTAATTAGAGACTCCGATGTTGTTCTGGACATCGGGGCGGGGGATTTGCATTTTGCCCATAAGGTGGCCCTTAAAGCGAAAAGGGTATACGCCATTGAGGTAAATCCGTACCTGGTTGCTCAGGGTTTAACCGAGTTGGGCTTTCGCATCCCCAGAAATTTGCACGTTATTTGTGCCAATGCCCTAGATTATCCCTTCCCATCAAGGATTACCGTAGCCATATTATTGATGCGCCACTGCAAACATTTCAAGCTCTATTTCCAGAAGTTGCAGGAAGCAGGGTGCCATTTTTTGATCACCAATGCCCGATGGAAAACTGATTTTGAGCAGATAGACTTAAATTCTCCCCGTGTTTCTTACAAAGATCTGAAAGAGGGCTGGTACGCCTGCAGCTGTGGTTCGGTGGGATATAAGGGTGAGGGTAACTTGCCAGAATTCCCTGCGGTGGAAGTAAAGGACTGTCCTAATTGTTCTAATTTTTAAATCCTATTTTAAAGAGAGGAAGGTCTATGGATCTCAAGGGAATTAAAGTGGCAATGTTAGTGGGCCCCGGATATGAAGACCTGGAGTTCTGGGTTCCCTATATGAGGCTAAAAGAGGAAGAGGCCGAGGTCACGATAGTGGGCATTAAAACAGGAGATACTTACACCAGCAAATCCGGGGGACTGCAAGTGACAGTCCAGGTTGGTGCTGATAAGGTCAATGCAGAAGATTTTCATGCTGTCCTGATCACCGGCGGATGGGCCCCCGATAAACTTCGGCGCTATCCTGATGTGCTCAGGTTAGTAAGAGGGGTTTATGAAAGGGGTGGCATTGTGGGCAGCATTTGCCATGCTGGCCTGGTCCTCATCTCCGCGGGTATCGTAAAGGGGATGCGAGCTACAGGATCCCTTGGCATAAAGGACGACTTGATTAATGCCGGAGCCATTTGGGTGAATGAACCCGCTTTCCGCGAGGGAAACGTGGTCTGGGGAAGGGTGGTTGAGGATATTCCCCAATACTGTCGAGTTTTAATGGAAGCACTTCGGTCCGTAAGAGAAAGGATCTGATGGTTGGAATAGTTGTAGTGGCTCATAGCGAGGAACTCGCTAAAGGAGTTTGCGCCTTAGCCAGGCAGATGAGCCAGAGGCAGGACCTCCCCATTATACCAGCCGGGGGGTTGGATGATGGCGGCATTGGCACGAGCATGCTCAAAATAGAGCAAGCGATCGAATTGGCTTTTAGTGAGGACGGAGTGTTGGTGCTTATGGATCTGGGGAGTGCCGTAATGACTACCCAGGTTTATCTGGAAATGTTGCCCCCGGAGAAAAGGTCCAGAATCCGCCTGTCCAATGCCCCACTCGTAGAAGGCGCCATCGCTGCCGCTGTTGCCGCCTCCCTAGGTGATAACTTAGATCAGGTACAGGCTGCCGCAGAAAACGCCTTAAGCTTGCCCAAAATTCCCCAGGAGGCTCAAGCCCCTTCAGAAAAGGGGGAAGAGGCCATTGAAGGCCCTACTTTTAGCGTAGAGCTTGTGGTTCCCAACCCGATTGGTCTGCACGCTCGTCCGGCAGCAATTTTCGTCCAAACAGCATCCCGGTTCTCTTCCCGCATTAAAGTACAGAATATCAGTCACCCCGGCCGCCCTGCGGTAGATGCCAAGAGCATGATGCAGGTGGCCAGCCAGGGAACCGCGCGCCAAGGGGAAGTGATCAGGATCACGGCTCAGGGTGAGGATGCCGAAAAGGCTATCGAGGAATTGAAGAAACTGGTGCTTTCAGGCTTCGGCGAAATGGAAACGGCTGCGGCCGCCCCTCAGGTGGGAGAAGCACGGGTAGAAGAAAAGCGGGAAGAAAAAGAAGTGACTAAACCTTTGCCAATTCTCAAAGGGGTCCCCGCCTCCGAAGGAATCGCGGTAGCCCCAGCCTACATTTACCGTCCAGGCGAAACCAGGGTGGAGGTGACCCATGTGGAGGACCCCGATGCGGAAACTCTACGTTTCCGGAAAGCCCTGGAAGAAGCTCAAGCTCAATTAGCCATCGTCCAGCAAGCGACCTCTGCGAAAGCAGGGGAAAAGACCGGCGCTATTTTTGAATTCCACAAGGAAGTCCTGAACGATAACCTCATTAAATCGGCCATCGAGGATATGATCGTTAAGGAAAGGATCAATGCAGAGGGGGCGGTTTCCTCAGTTTTTGCCTCCTGGGAAGAGAAATTCGCCAAACTGGACGATCCCCTCATGCGGGAGCGGGCGGTGGATATCAGGGATGTGAAGGAGCGCCTTCTGGGCCTGCTTTCTGGAAGGGAAGCCCATCCTGCATTGGAAACGGCAGAAGACATCATTCTAATTGCCCTGGATCTGACGCCCTCTGAGACCGCTACCCTGGAAAAGGGGAAAATTAAGGGCATCGCCACCGCTAGGGGAGGCCCCACTTCCCATTCCGCAATTCTCGCGCGAATGCTTGGAATTCCCGCAGTTGTAGGGCTGGGAAATGCAGTTTTGAACATCGAGCATGGGACACTTGTGGCACTGAACGGATCCCAGGGAACTTTAGAAATCAATCCTTCCCAGGATCAGATCCTCCGCTATCGTTCCTTAGAGGAATCTTTAGTGAAGAAAAGAAAAGGGGAGCTAAGAGAGGCCAGTCTACCCGCTACTACTCTGGATGGGAAAAGAGTTGAAGTGGTGGCCAACATCGGCAATGTAGAATCAGCCCTGGAAGCTATTCAGATGGGAGCGGAGGGTGTTGGCCTTCTGCGCACCGAGTTCTTATACCTGGAAAGGGAAACTG
Source organism: Caldisericota bacterium (assembly GCA_024655865.1). Taxonomy (GTDB): domain Bacteria; phylum Caldisericota; class JANLFM01; order JANLFM01; family JANLFM01; genus JANLFM01. The sequence goes on along the minus strand of JANLFM010000003.1, from coordinate 104,536 downwards.
CTCCCTCTGAAGAAGAGCAATTCCAGGCCTATTTCCAGATTGCGGAAATAATGGGAAAGCGGCCTTTGATCATAAGAACCCTGGATATTGGAGGAGATAAGCAGCTACCCTATTTGAAAATGGAGCCCGAGATGAATCCCTTTTTGGGTTTGCGCGCCATCAGGCTTTGCCTGAAAGAGCCCGAGATTTTTCTTACGCAGTTAAAGGCTATTCTCCGGGCTGCTGTGGGCCATAATATCAAGATTATGCTTCCCATGATCGCCACTGTAGATGAGGTAATTCAGGCCAAGGAATTGATCTTAAAAGCAAAGGAAGCTCTGAGCCGATCAGGGGCACAATTCGTTGAGGATGTCGAAGTGGGGATTATGGTGGAAATTCCGTCCTCAGCTATTCTGGCGGATGTCCTTGCCAAGGAGGTCGATTTCTTCAGCATCGGTTCCAATGACCTCACGCAGTACACCCTGGCTGCTGATCGGGGAAATGAACTGGTAAATTATCTCGCTCAGCCGCTTGACCCTTCTATTTTCCGACTGATTCGCCAGGTAATTGAAGCGGCACACGCTGAGGGCAAATGGGCCGGCCTTTGTGGCGAACTTGCGGGCCAGAGGGAGGCGATTCCCATACTTTTAGGGCTCGGGCTTGATGAGTTTAGCATGAACCCTAAGTCTATTCCTCCCGCTAAGGCCTTGATCAGGAAACTCAGTTTCAGCGAATGTCACTCTCTGGCCCTGGAGGTTCTGAAGGCCAGGAACGCCAGGGAAGTAGAGAAAATGATGGATGATTTCCTGGGGTCAGGTCTTGCAATCGCGCATTTTGAAAGACCCATAAAGCCCTAAGTCCTGATTCAGCCCTTAAAAAGATTCATACAGGCAAAATACACCCAGCAAGCATGGTTCAGAGAAGGAACTTTTTTCCAGTGAGAGAAAGTTTGATTAGATTGTACTTTTGATGGACTTTCGAGGTCCTCTAAATTTTTTTATTTTTAGTTGAGAACTTTAAGGTGAAACTTTTTGGGTTGAAATGGCTCCTCCGCTTCCTTCCGCTTTTTCTAAAGAAAGCCTGGCATTTTTTCGTGGTTCTCCGATTCACCCCAGAAAATGGCCTTGCCTTTAGGCAACAATAACAAGTAATTGATAAACTCCTTATAAAGTTAGATAATTTTCCTGGCGATGGAGTTCGCCTGACGCCCTCTGGGCTGATAACTCCTACAAATTCTTGTAGGAGGTTTTTTATTTATGAGGAAAAAAGAGAAAAATTTAGATTTATCCACAGTTCAAGCTCGTTTAGAGGAGCTCTTCCCCGGGTTTTCCTGGGATAAAGAGGGCTGGGACGGTCTTATTTCAAAGATGGAGGGGCTGGTAAAGGAAATAAAGCATTTAAAAGACCAGTTGATGATTTCCAGATCAGAGCTGCACCAGCAAGCGGGTTTGAATTCCACTTTAACCTATCGCCTCTATGAATTAGAACAAGCTGTGGGCATTCTGGAAAAGCAGGTCTCTGGCGAAAAAGCTATGGCTCAGGGAGCTCTGCTTCGGGTGAAATACTTAGAGAGATTGTTCCAGGAATACGCTCAGAGGTTACCGGAGGAAGATCGGAAAGCGATCGAAGAAGCTCTCCGCCGGGAAGTTTATTTTTGCCCCAACGACGGCAAAGATTAATTTAAATAAGACTTTCTCAAACTACCATACACCTAAAGGAAAAAAATAAGGACGCCCTTTAAGCTCCATTTCTTGTTAATCTTTACAAATTCTTCATAACTTTTAAACCAAAATTTATAAAATTCCTCCTCATACTATGAGCAGGCCGGAAAAGTTAGTGCCCTAATTGTGATTTCTGAAAGGCGGGCAAAACTGGGGTCTTAAGCCTGCAGATTTTAAAAGGAAAGGAGGAAATAATTTTGAAAACCTGGCAAAAAATTCTTCTGGTCGTAATTATCCTTGCTCTTCTTGGAGGGGGTGCCTACTGGATATTCAGGCCCAAATCGGCCAGCACTCAAGGCCAATCCCCCCTTTACAAAGTACAGCAGGGTTCCATTTCTAAGGAACTCTCCCTCTCGGGAAACGTAGCTTTAAAAACTCAGATCAATGTCACCCCTGGGGTATCCGGTAAAGTGGCTTCGATCAACGTTTCCGTTGGGGATGAAGTGAAAGAGGGGCAGGAGCTTCTCAAATTGGATACAAGCGATCTGGATTCCCAGATCCAGGACGCCCAGTGGAGTCTGGAATCAGCTCAGCTGAGGCTCAAGCAGCTTCAAGAACCTCTTTCTGACTACGACCGTGAAAACCTGGAGATTTCCCTGGAAAAGGCCAAAATGGAACTCGAGGCCGCTCAGGCTAACCTGGAACAGGTGACTGAAACCTGTTCCATTTCAGAAAAACTGGCCAAAGATTCCGTGGCTCAAGCACAATCAGATTTGGAAGATGCCCAGGCTAACCTGGAACTCGTGAAGGAGAACGCTGAACGAGCTCTAACTACAGCGCAGAAAGAAGTGGACAAGGCCCAGAAGCAGCTGGACAATGCCACAACAGAAGCGGAGAAGGAGGCTGCTCAGGAAGCCCTGGATGCGGCAAAGGAGAAACTGGAAAGCCAGAAATTGACCAACGATCAGCAGATCGCTTCTGCCCAGAAACAGGTTTCAAGCGCGCAGAACGCTCTGAGCAAGGCCCAGCTTTCCCTCAAACAGACGGAGATGTCCAATCAGAACTCCTTAAAAAATGCCCAGAATCAGCTCACCAGTGCCGAATACTCCTTGAAACTTGCTCAGCTCCAGTATGAACAAAAGATGTCCTCTACCTCCACCGTAGACCTCCGCCTTCAGCAAATACAAGTGGAGCAGGCGCAAACCAAATTAAACCAGTTGCTGGTTCAAAAGGCGGCCTCTTCCGTTGTAGCTCCCAGTGCGGGAACAGTTAGCGCCATAAACGTCAAGGTGGGAGACAGCGTGGGGGCAAACACCACTCTTCTGGTCTTGACGAATGCCAGCGCCCTGGAAGTCACTTCCAATGTTCCCGAGGTAAACATCGGGGAGATTAAACCGGGCATGGAAGCCAGGGTTACTGCTGATGCCTACCCTGGTCAGACTTTCAATGCCACACTGTCCTCCATAGATCCAGTGGCTACTGAAACCCAGGGAGTTGTCAGCTATACTGCTCACTTTTCTCTAAATGAAGAAGCCGCAAAAACCCTGAAGCCCGGAATGACGGTTCAGGTGAAGGTAGTAGTGGCACAGGCCCAGAATGCTTTGATAATCCCTCGCACTGCCCTCTCGAGCATTGGGAATCGCTATCTCGTGAAAGTCTGGGACGGGAGTGCTTTTGTGGTCAAGCAAGTGGAAGTGGGAATCCTCAACGACACTATGGCAGAAATCAAGAACGGCCTCCAGCAAGGTGACCAGATTGCTATGAGTTTCGAAGGAGGAACGGTGCAGAGTTCTTCCAGCCAGAACAGGCAATTCCCTGTGGGTCCTGGAGGTCTGGAAGGAATACCCTTTGAGCCCGGCGCAGGAAGGAGGTCGCCATAAGATGAGCGCCGTGATCGAGGCCCAGGCCCTCACGAAGAATTATCAGTTAGGGCGGAGCTCAATAGTAAAAGCGTTGCGCGGCGTTTCCTTTACCATTGAGGCAGGTGAGTTCGTGGCCATCATGGGACCTTCTGGTTCCGGAAAGTCGACCCTGATGCACATTCTGGGATGTCTCGATATCCCCACGAGCGGGCGTTACCTCTTAAAAGGGGTCGATACGGGCAAGCTTAACGACAATCAGCTGGCACGATTGCGCAGTCACGAGATTGGTTTTGTCTTTCAAAACTTCAATTTGCTTCCTCGGATGTCCGCCCTGGAAAACGTGGAGCTCCCCCTCGTGTATAACGGAGTCAGAAACCCTCACAAGAAGGCCATAGAAGCTTTAGAAAAGGTGGGGCTGGGAAATAGGCTCAATCACCGGCCTAATGAGTTATCCATCGGACAGCAGCAGAAGGTAGCGATCGCCAGGGCCCTGATTAACGACCCGCTTCTCATCCTGGCCGACGAGCCCACGGGGAACCTGGACACTAGGTCCTCCGAGGAGGTAATGGAGATTTTTCAATCCTTGAACGAGGAAGGCCGAACCATAGTCCTGGTCACCCACGAACAGGACATCGGGCACCACGCCAAAAGGATCATTCGCCTGCGGGATGGGTTGATCGTCTCGGATGAACCCGTGCCTGCTCGGCTGCTGGCGCACCAAATCCTGGAGAAGATGCCCAAAGAGGAGGTCACGGCATGAAATTTGGAAGAATTCTGAAAATGGCCCTCCGCGCTCTTACTCACAACAAAAGTCGCTCCTTTCTCACCATGCTGGGAGTGATCATAGGGGTTGCGGCGGTGATAATGATGCTCTCGGTGGGAGCAGGTACTCAGGCCGCAGTTACCGGAAGAATTTCCTCCCTGGGAACCAACCTTTTGATGATTCAGCCGGGTAACGTGCGTGCTGGAGGTGTGGCCCTCTCCTCCCAGGCCCAGAGCCTGACCATGGAGGATCTGGAGGCTATCCGCTCCATCGAGGGCGTGAAGTCAGTGGCTCCCACCCTTTCTGGTAGAGTCCAGGCTGTTGTCAGTTCCAACAACACCAACACTTCTGTTGTGGGCACTACTCCTGAATATCAGGCCTTGATGAACATCAAGTTGAGCCAGGGGATTTTCTTTGCTCAGCCGGAGGTGGACCAATGGGACAAGGTGGCTGTCCTGGGGGCCACGGTAGCTCAAACCCTTTTCCCGGAAGGGAACCCGGTAGGGCAAACGGTACAGCTTGTGGTCAACCAGACCAAGGCCGTATTCCGGGTGATCGGGGTGATGGCCTCTAAAGGAGGAACCGGCTTTTCCAATCAGGATGACCAGATTATTGTCCCCATCACTACGGCCCAGAAAATCCTCTTCGGAAGAAGCACCCTGGGGCAAATCAACGTGGAGGTGAACTCGGTTGAGCAGATGACCGATGTTTCGAGTAAAATCACTCAGATTCTGCGTATCAGGCATAATATTGCTGAAGGGAAGAGCGATGACTTCTCGATTCTGAACCAGCAGGACTTGCTTGAGACCATGAGCTCAGTGGCGGCATCCTTCACCACTCTCCTTGCTGGAATCGCCAGCATTTCCCTTCTTGTAGGAGGAATTGGAATTATGAACATTATGTTGGTGTCGGTGACAGAAAGGACGAGGGAGATTGGGTTACGCAAAGCGATTGGTGCCCTGCAAAGGGACATTATTATTCAATTTCTGCTGGAAGCTGTGATCCTCTCAACTTTCGGAGGAATACTGGGGATTATTCTGGGCTTTGGAGGGTCTTTTCTGATCAACTCGTGGGGGAATACTACCGCGGTCATTACTGCAGACTCTGTGCTTTTAGGGTTCCTTTTCTCCGTGGCAGTGGGGGTCTTTTTCGGCTTTTATCCAGCCCAGAAGGCAGCCCGTCTTGAACCCATTGAAGCCCTGCGTTATGAATAAGAGAGAAAGGAGAGAGAAGACATGATGCGTAAGCTTGTGGCATTGACTTGCATTCTGTCGATATTTTTGAGCCCTGCGATCCTAGTCAGCGCAAGCACCGGGACCCAGCAGATTGAAGTGACATACAGGAGCCCTGAGCCTAAAACTCAAGAGATTGAAGTTCAATTCAGAGATATTAAAATCTTCGTGGATGGGGTGGAAATCACCCCCGATGTGAAACCCTTTATCTTTGAGGATCGGGTCTTTGTTCCCATTCGCTTTGTAGCTGAAGCACTGGGAAAGGAGGTAGCCTGGGACAACGAGAAAAACAGGGTAATCATCGGGACTGCACCAGTTGAGGAAACAAATACGGCTACTGCGCCCTCTAAAAACATCTCGATCTTCGTCGATGGCAAAGAGGTAATCCCAGATGTAGAACCCTTCATTTATCAGGACCGCGTCTTTGTGCCCATCCGTTTCGTGGCAGAGGCCCTGGGAAAGGAGGTAGCCTGGGACAACGAGAAAAACAGGGTGATCATCGGTGTTCCTCCAAAAGAGGAGACGAGCACTCCAAGCGTTTCTGAAAGTACCGGCTCGGTAATCACAGGCGAGTGGGCGGACGTTACCACTCCTACTTCCGCCGAGAATTCCCTCTTCGTCGCCGTTACGGACAAAGGCGCTATTTTGAATTCCAGCGATGGGATCAAATGGTCCCTGCGCTATGGCCCTACGGGAACGCCCCTGAGAGCGGTGGCTTATGGCGGTGACTGGGTGGCAGTGGGGGATGACGGCCAGGTCATCGTTTCCCCCGATGGGTATAACTGGTCCGCCACTTCCGCAGAAAGCAATGCCAATCTGAAGAGCGTTGCCTGGGGAGCAGACCTCTGGGTGGCGGTAGGGGATAACGGGGCAATTTTCATTTCTCCTGATGGGAAAAACTGGAATGAACAGACCTCGGGAGTTTCTCGGAACCTGTGGTCCGTGGCCTACGGCCTTGATTATTTTGTGGCTGTGGGAGATGGAGGCCTGATCCTCACTTCCCCTGACGGCTCAAGCTGGACCCCCAGAGACGCTTCCATTACCTCCGGGTTAAGGAAAGTTTCCTTTGGGACTTTTTCCGGATACGGACTTTTCCTTGCCGTGGGATTTGACGGCACGATTCTTACCTCCACGGACGCCATTCGCTGGGTAAAGAAAAACTCTGGAGTCACGAACACCTTGCTTGCCGGACTCGTCACCCAGGATAAGCTCTTTGCGGGGGGAACCCTCGGGACCCTTCTTCTTTCCTCTGACGGGAAAAACTGGCGCCGCAGTGGAATTTCCTCTCAGGTGCGCTGGTCAGGAATCGCATACAACGGCACTAACTACGTTGCCCTGGGCAATTCCGGAGCCCAGTGGATTTCCTCAGATGGGATTAGCTGGGAAACCGTTGTCTCGGGAGTTGACCTTTACGCCTGCGGGTTCTCGGGCGGCTACTGGATTGCAGTGGGCGATTCGGGCTTGATTCTCAGCTCTCAGGATGGCCTGGTCTGGGAAACCCACACGATCAAACCGACAGTTACTTATACCACGACGACTTCCTCCTCCGGCCCAGGGCCCGGAAAGACTGTCGTTTCCGCTGTCACGGTCAGCGCGGCTTCCTCTTTCCTGCGCGGACTGGTCTATGGTGGGGGTCGCTGGGTTACAGTGGGAAGCGCAGGAGCTGTTGTCACCTCGGATGATGGATTTAATTGGCAAACAAGGGATACAGACACCACCGCTTTTTTGAGGGCAGTCACCTACGGTTTTGACAATTACGGTCAGGGGCTTTTTGTGGCTGTGGGAGACGAGGGAACCATTCTTACTTCCAGTTTCGGCATCGAGTGGACATCCCGATCCTCCGGGACAAGCGCGAGCCTCCGTTCCGTGGCTTACGGGAACGGCAGTTTCGTCGCCGTAGGAAATTCCGGGATCATTCTCACTTCCTCGGATGGGAATAGGTGGAACAGGATCAGCCTGATCGATTCCCCGGACTTGAGAGCAGTCACCCATGGAGACGACCTCTGGGTAGTAGCGGGAGAAAAGGGAATAATTTTGACCTCGTCGGATGGCGCGAACTGGACGGCGGTTTCCTCGGGCACGGATGCCGATATTCTGAGCCTATATTATGCAGACGGGCGTTTCCTGGCAGCAGGCCGAAATGGAATTCTTTTAACCTCGAAGGACGGGGCTCACTGGGAGGCTCTCTCCTCAGGAACCGCTTTTGATATCAACGCTCTCGGTTTCGGAGGGGGATCCTGGCTGGCCGTGGGAGATAACGGTCAAGTCCTCCTTTCCCCGGATGGCCAATCCTGGAAATAAAAATGGGGACTGTCCCTATTTTTTGTAAACGGGATGCAGACAGCGTTCCATGCCCTGGTTTTGAAAAATAAAATGGGGACTGTCCCCAATTTTTTCATGCCGGAGGAAAAATAAAAGAGGGAAGTCCACTCCTCAAAGTTCCCCTAAACCCCGCAAAGTGGTATAAATCCATTGATAATTTTTATTTTGATTGGAGGAACAGGATATGCCACTTGTCACCAGCAAGGAATTATTGATCAGAGCGCAAAAAGAGGGATACGCGGTTGGGGCCTTCAACGCCAACAACCTGGAATACGTTCAGGCAATCATTGAAGCGGCAGAGGAGGAGAAGGCGCCCGTGATCCTTCAGGCAAGCCAGGGGGCCATCAAATACGCGGGACTGGAACAGATAGTGGCCATGGTGAAGAATGCAGCGGAGGCTGTGAGTGTTCCCGTGGTACTTCACCTTGATCACGGCACGGATTTCATCCAGAACGTGCGTTGCCTGCGCGCAGGCTTCACCTCCTTGATGTTCGACGGCTCCGCTCTTCCCTTCGAGGAGAACGTGGCCATAACCAGGAAAATTGTGGATATCGCCCACGCCGTCGGTATCCCGGTAGAAGCCGAGCTAGGAAAGGTGCCTCAATCAGGGGAGATCACCTTTGAGGAGCTCAAGGCCCTGATGACCGATCCTGAGGAGGCCCTGCGCTTCGTGGAGCTAACCCAGGTGGATTCCCTCGCGGTCTCCGTGGGTAGCATACACCGCATGCAGGTGCAGGAAGCCCATCTGGACATCGAGAGGATTCAAAGGATTAGGGAACTCGTGGGCATCCCCCTCGTCCTTCACGGTGCTTCAGGGGTAACCGATGAGAGCTATCGTGAGGGGATCAAGGCCGGGATCTCGAAGATCAACGTGGCGACCGAGCTGAACAAGGCTTTCACCAGAGGGCTTAAGGAAGCCATGGCAGAATTCCCGAACGAGGTTGACCCGAGAAAATTCTTAACCCGCGCCCGCGAGGAGACCAAAAAGGTGGTTAAGGCCAAAATGAGGCTCTTCGGTTCTTCGGGAAAGGCTGCCGCAACAGGTACTGACGCTCCAACTCGGGAAAGAGATGAGCAGGTCTCCCTGAAGGAGTTTGATAAGGAGTAGGGGAGGAAGAAAATGGCCGTTGTAAGAAGGATCGGAGTTCTTACTGGCGGAGGAGACTGTCCTGGCTTGAATCCCGCTATCAGGGCCGTGGTGATGAGGGCTGCTGATTACGGCTACGAGGTTACCGGGATCCATGATGGATGGGCCGGGATGATCAGGGGAGACACTGAACCCTTGAATCTGGAAAACGTGCGAGAGATCATCTCCCAGGGGGGAACAGTTCTGGGGACCTCTCGGACCAACCCCTACAAGAGCGAGGAGGATAAAAAGAAGGTCATTGAGAACTTTTCCCGCCTTAGACTGGATGCCCTGATCGCCATCGGGGGAGACGACACCCTGGGCGTTGCCGGAAAACTGGCCAGAGAGGGCTTGCCTACGGTGGGGATTCCCAAAACTATGGACAACGACGTTCCCGAGACGGACTACTGCATTGGCTTTGACACCGCGGTTTCCGTGGCCGTCGACGCCCTGGAACGCTTGAGGGATACCGCTCGGTCTCACAGGCGGATCATGGTCCTAGAAGTCATGGGCAGGGAAGCGGGCTGGGTTGCGCTCTATACCGGCATAGCAGGGGGAGCTGACTGGACGCTCATCCCGGAGGTTCCTGCCGACCTTGAAGAAATGGCGCAAAATCTGCTCAACAAAAGGCAAAAGGGCCGCCTCTTCGGCACGGTCGTGGTCTCGGAGGCCGTTCACTTCGAGGGCGCCTTGAAAGAAGAGGAAACGGGAGAGATTGACGAGTTCGGCCACGGTAGACTGGGAGCCAGAGGAGTAGGGCAGCTTGTGGCTCAGGAAATCGAAAGAAGGACGGGCATTGCGGCCAAGCACGCTGTGATTGGACACATTCAACGCGGTGGCTCTCCCGTCTTAAGGGACCGCTATTACCCCACGAGGTTTGGCATCTCCGCTGTGGACCTGGTGCATAAGGGAGAATTCGGGAAAATGGTAGCCCTTAAGGGGGAAGAGATCGGGATAGTGGAAATGGAAAAAGTGGTCGGCAGGGTTAAGACCGTTCCCCCAGAGCTCTACCAGCTCGCCAAGCTGCTCTTCAAATAAATGGACTGTCCCCATTTTTAGAGAAAAAATGAAAGGGCGGGCTCTCATCGGGATTACCATTATAATTTCTCTCTTTCTGGCTGGTTGTAGCCAGGGGCAATGGATTAAAGATGGCCATGCATTCTCCGCCCTGTTGCAAGAGGAGAATGCGGTTGGGGATATAGGGGAAGACCTGGTTCAGGAGGTTTCGCTACCCCCAGACCTGAATTCCATAGGTGATCTCTTCCTTTATCAAGGCAGGATTTACTTTTCCGCTTACCGGGAGGAGGGTGGAGGCCTCAATATTATCGGCCAAAGGACCGAGCAGGGGCTCTACGAGTTCGACATTTTCAGCCATGCTCTGCGCAAACTGGCCGAGCCAGGCCTTCCTCGGGCCATTTTCCAATCTCCAAGAGTCAACGAGCGCTGGCTGGCCTTCATTGAGATTGATGAAGAGAATGATGGCGTTCACGGCTATCGGATCCGAGCCATTGATCGGGGGACCGGGCAGGAAATCGAGGTTTTTGCCCTTCCCCCAGATCCGGTGATCCGGGACCGCCTGCCGGAAAGCTTCGGCCTCTGGGGAAACGAGTTGCTTTACGCAAAGGGGAAATGCTTGCATCTCTATGATCTTGATCAACAGAAAGACACACTGCTTTTGGAAGCCCAGGACCTTATCCTCTTTCCAGAGCTGGTCAAAAATTATGCCATTTATTCTCTTTTTGCTGATCCCAATCCCCTGTATCTGATCAGAATTTCCCAGGATGCGGTCCAGGAGCTGGCACGATATGAACGGGCCTGGGGCGGAAAGATTTCCGAAAATTGGCTTGCCTTCAATCAGTCATTCGTGCCATCTAATGAAAGTTCTAAAGAGCCGCAGGAGAAGATGGTCTTTCGCCCTTTCAAGCAGGCAGCACCTCGCACATTCAATCGGGAGGAGCTCGTGCAAAGCATATTTAAAGACACCCTGGTGACGAGCTGGTTCGATTCTTCAAAACAACGGACTTTTCTCTACGTCCATCAGCTTTCCGATGGGCTCTTTGTTCGCCTATCGCTCGCCTCGCCAACTTCTGAGGGAAAAGTAACCTATTTAGGATCCGCCTCGACCGATGGCCGTTATCTTGCCTGGAGCGAGTTTGATTACCAAAACTTAGAGCCTATGGGGGCAAGGTTGCGCTATCTGGAACTCCCCCCGTGAAAAAATAGGGACAGTCCCCATTTTTCTTTCCCAAAATTGCCTCCCAGAATGCAGTTCCAATGCGGGTTACAAAAAATAGGGACAGTCCCCATTTTATTTTTTGATTTCTTACTGAAAGAAGTAAAAAAGTAGCCTGTCCCCCTTTTCATTGTTTTCATTGTAATTGCGCGGGTTTGCAGGGGCGGATTATTATACCGTTATGACTAAAGATGATTCCCTTTTAGCTCAAAACGAAAAACCGGAGCGGTCCCATTCCGAGATCGACGGAATTGCAGAGGAATACGTCCGCCTCTGTTTCTCCTTGGAGGAGCACTGTCCGGGCTATGTGGATGCCTATTTCGGCCCCGGTAATCTGAAGGAAGAGGGAACCGCAGCGAAAAGGTCCCTTCCCCAGATCAAGCAGGCCATCTCCTCTCTTCTTTCTCATCTGGAGGAAATCGAGCAGGTAGCTGTCACTCCCAGGACGAGGAGCCTGAGGGTCCATCTCCGCTCCATGTGGGCTAAAGCAGACCTCCTCGACGGAGCGCCAATGACTTTCGACGAGGAATCCCAGGCCCTCTACGACGCCGCCCCTCCTTCTTTTTCTTCAGAGGAATTTCAAACTATTCTTCAAGAAATCGACTCCTTACTCCCCGGAACAGAATCTTTGAACGAGCGAGTGGAAAACCTCAGGCAGGAGTTTCGAGTTCCCCAGGAGAGGTTGGACGTCGTCATGAAGGCTGCCATAGAAGAAGCAAGGGCCAGGACGACTCGGCGGATTCTCCTACCGGAAGGGGAAAATTTCACCGTGAAGCTTGTCTCAGAAAAACCCTGGTCTGGCTACAACTGGTTTCGGGGAAACGCTCAAAGCCTGATCCAGGTGAACACGGATCTGCCTGTTTACCTCGATATGATTATCACCCTTGCCTGTCACGAGGGTTACCCCGGACACCATGTGTTCAATTGCCTCAGGGAGGAAGAGCTTTATCGGAAAAGAGGCTGGGTGGAGTTCTCAGTGTTCCCGCTTTTTGGACCTGATGCCTTGATTGCCGAAGGGAGCGCCAACTTTGCCGTGGAGATGGTTTTCCCAACCCTCCAGGATCGTCTGCGATTCGAGTCTGAGATTCTATGTCCTCTTGCCGGAATAAACACCCGAAGGCTTGGACTCTACGAAAATGTCCTTGTGTTGATGCGGAAACTTGCTTACGTCCAGGTGGAGGCCGCTCGAAGATATTTAGATGGAAAAATCAACAGGGAAGAGGCCGTGGAGTGGCTCAAGCGCTACCGCTTGCTCTCACAGGGAGAAGCGGAGCATTCCCTGAAATTCATCGAGTTTTACCGTTCCTACGTGATCAATTACAAACTAGGAGAAGACCTGGTCAAAGCTTATGTGGAAGGGCAAGGGGGAGTTCAAGAGAACCAGTTAAAGCGCTGGCAGGTGTTTCACGAGCTTTTAATCAGCCCCATCGTTCCCAGCGACCTGAAAAAATAGGGACAGTCCCTATTTTTCTACACATGGGTTTTCTGGTTTGAGTTCTGGATTTTGGAAATGGAAATCTTTTTCTTTTATTCTCTCTTTCCTTGGGGATTTACAATGTTCAAATATTTTTGGGCTTCTTGCCACGAGATTTCACAGTCTACAATATCGTCCCATTTAATGGATTTGGTTTCCCTGAGCATTTTACAATCACAAACCCATAGATAACCTTCCCTGTGTCAATCACCTGATGTCTGGCAAGTTTTTCTTTCCCCTTGACCCCAATTGATGTATCCTAAAAGTGCACCGGCAGAACAAACAGAATTCAAGCAAACTATGATATGGGTGGTCCAAATGCTCTTAACATCCTCTTGGGGTGCAATTCTTAATGGAGGGAAATTATGAAAAAGAGAGTTGCCATTCTCCTTTGTGTCCTGTTGTTTTTCACAGGAACAGCTTTTGCAAGCACACTGCACCCGATCGAGCACGTCTCGCCGGTCAGGGACGCCACCTGGGTAAAGATTCCTTTCTCCGCTGGAGTGGGGTCCTCTCAATGGGAAACAGACCGGGGATCAGTTCAGGCCGAGACAGCCTATATAATTAATGGCCGCACCTATGTCCCCTTCCGCTGGTCAGTTGAGCTCTTTGGTGGCGAGGCAACCTGGTCCAGCAGGGAAGATGGTACCGCGGATATGGTTTACCTGTATAAAGAAACTCCTTCCACCCAAGCACCCACTCTTACTGCCCGCCTGGAAGTCTGTGGACCAGGAGTTCTTGATTTATCCGCACCGCTTTTCGAGCCCGTTAGGGTTACACTTTGCGGGGTTGCTGCCCCCTTAATCCCTGTGGAATTCCAGATCAGCCAGGTGGGTAACGAAATGGTGGAGTACCCTCCAATTTCATGGGTCACGCTCCCGGAGCCCAACGGGTTCTTCTTTTCCCCCATTTTCTTTGGAAACAGCCCCTACGGGTTGACAGTATCCCTTTCCGGAGAACCCGAAGCAGAGCCATTAGGATTTATTCGTGAGGGGACCATTTCTTTAATCGCCGTGCAGAACGAGAATCTACTGGGCGAGGTGCTTTTTGATGTGGAAGAGGACTGGCGCCCTTATGGTCCCATCTCCAAGGACGATTTCAAGGAGGAACCACCTCCCAAGGGCGAGGAAGTTTCTGAGGACGCCGAAATAGGAATGAGAGTGGGGTATGGTGGCTGGACTCCCCGTTTTACCCGCTCCGGGACTACCTGGACTGCCACCGTAGGCACCGTAACAACCTATGCCAACATGGATCGGAATTCTTCCTGGATGAGGCCGGGACCTGGCGATCCTGGTTATGCACAGCTCCTCAATCACGAGCAAAAACACTTCGATTTAGCCCAGGCTTTTGCTAAAAAATTGAAGAGGGTGCTTGAGGGCTTGGTGGGAACGGGTGCCACCAGGGCGGAAGCTCTTGCCGACCTGGATAAAAAGGTTCAAAAGGCTTACGCGGACTTACAGGAGGAGTGGAAAAAGGTGGACGAACAGTATGACGCGGAGACGAAACACGGCACGGACCCGGCAAAACAGCAGGAATGGGATGGTAAGATTGCGGGGTGGCTACAGAATGGTTATCCTTAAGTGAAATTAGGGACTGTCCCCATTATTTACAAACAAATTGGTGCCGAAGGGGGGAGTCGAACCCCCACTGGGATTTCCCAACTACGCCCTGAACGTAGCGCGTCTGCCAATTCCGCCACTTCGGCACGCTTGGATTTTTATTGTAACTAAAGAGGAAAATTTTTTAAAGGGGCCAGGAGACACATTCAATAAAGACTGACATATTTTGTTTCCTCGCCGCCCCTTGCAAACGAGGCAACGAGCTATTATAACACTCAACTGGCAGAGCTATTTTGTTTCCTCTCCTCCCCTTGCAAACAGCTCATCCTCGACCCCTGCTACTATTCCTGCCTGTGTTTACAGGGAAGACCTGGTTTTCAAATCTCTGGGAGGGGATCAAAAACACGACCATTCCTGCCTGTGTTTGCGAGGAAGAATCCGTATGAGACCCTTCTCTGCTTCTTTAAGCCCCGTCTGGCTGTTTACAAAGAAAGAGCCCCATTTTACCCCCAGAAGCACAGGCCGCTCCACCCCAGAAGCACAGGCCGCCTTGGAAGACCGGCACTTGCTTCAACGCCCGTTTCTCACATGTTTTAAAAGCCCGTGCGAGTTCTCTTCATGGTCCCATACTTGCAGAGCCTGAATCCTCCACGAGCCCTCTTCCGGGCCAACACCTACAGGTCCCACAACCCTCTCGATCACTGAAAATAGCTTTATAATTTAAAGCTCTATGAAAAATTCTCCCCGAAAAAATTTCATAAGCTCTTGCAAAACTCTTCCCCATAATCAACAATATCTTGTGTAGGTATTTTTTGAACCTACAACAAATTGTGTTTTATAGGAGAGGGAATCATGGAAAGGGTTCAGCTTGAACTGAGTAAGAACGCCCAGGTTGTTCTGGAGAAAAGATACCTGAAAAAGGACCTCCAGGGCAAACCCTGCGAGACACCCGAAGAGATGTTCTGGCGGGTGGCGGAGGATATCGCTTCCGCAGACCTCCTTTACGATCAGAACGCGGACCTGGAATCCCTGGCCCTGAAATTTTACAACCTCATGGCTGCACTTGATTTCCTCCCCAATTCCCCCACACTGATGAACGCCGGCAGGGAATTGCAGCAGCTCTCCGCCTGCTTTGTCCTTCCTGTGGAGGACGACCTATCTTCTATTTTCGAGTCCGTGAAAAACACGGCCTTGATCCAGCAATCAGGTGGCGGAACCGGTTTTTCCTTCTCCCGCTTGCGTCCCAAGAACGATGTAGTCAAGAGCACGGGTGGAGTGGCCTCTGGCCCAGTATCCTTCATGCGCGTCTTCAACATGGCCACCGAGGTAATCAAGCAAGGAGGCACAAGGCGGGGCGCCAACATGGGAATCCTGCACATCTCCCACCCGGATATTGAGGAATTCATCAATTGTAAGAACGACCCCAAAGAGTTCACTAACTTCAACATCTCCGTTGCCCTAACCGAGGAGTTCATGAGAAAAGTGGAGGAGGGTGGGGAGCACCAATTGATAAACCCCAGGACCGGGCAAGTGGTGCGGAAGGTACCAGCGCGGGAGCTATTCGATCAGATTGTGCAAAACGCCTGGCGCTCTGGTGAGCCCGGAATTATCTTTATTGACCGTATCAACGGGGATAACCCCACCCCTCTTCTGGGGCAGATTGAAAGCACCAACCCCTGCGGGGAGCAACCCCTTCTCCCATATGAAGCCTGCAACCTCGGCTCCATAAACCTCTCTCACATGGTGATCGAAGAGGATCCCCCGCAGATTGACTGGGAAAAACTGAGAAAGACCGTTCACCTGGCAGTGCATTTCTTAGATAATGTCATAGACCGCAGCCGCTTCCCCATCCCCAAGATCACGGAAACCGTGAAGGGAAACCGCAAAATCGGGCTGGGGGTGATGGGCTGGGCTGACATGCTGATCAAATTGGGAATTCCCTACGATTCTGAGGAAGCGCTTAAACTTGCGGAAGAGGTCATGGGTTTTATCGATCAGGAAGGAAAGGAAGCTTCCCGGGAACTGGCGGAAAAAAGAGGAGCCTTTCCCAACTTCGAGAAGTCCATTTACAACCGACCCGGCGTGCCCTCTCTGCGCAACGCCACGGTCACGACCATCGCTCCCACCGGCACCCTTTCCATAATCGCTGGCTGCTCCTCAGGAATTGAGCCCCTTTTTGCTATTATTTATGAGCGAAACGTTCTGGATAAAACCAGGCTTCTTGAGGTCAACCCCTCCTTTGAAAAAATTGCCCGCAAATTAGGCTTTTACTCCGATGAGCTTTTAGAAAGAATCGCCCATCGCGGTTCTATCAGGGGAATGGAGGAAATTCCCGAGGAAGTGCAGCGTATCTTCCCCACGGCCTACGATGTCACGCCGGAATACCATGTGCGCATGCAGGCCGCCTTCCAGAGGCACACCGACAATGCCGTCTCCAAAACCGTAAACTTCCCTCAGGAGGCCACGGTTGAGGATGTACGAAAGGTCTTCCTGTTAGCATTCAAGGAAGGATGCAAGGGGGTCACGATTTATAGGGATAAAAGCCGGGAGGAGCAGGTCCTCTCCATCCCTAAAGCTTCAGAGGAGAAGGGCGAGCTTTCCTGGGAGGAGCTCTCCCGCGCCCGTCATCTCATGGCCCGCGCCCGGCCTAAGATCACCAGGGGCACCACGGAGCGAGTGGAAACCCCCAGGGGGAGAATTTACGTCACCGTGAACGAGGATGAACAAGGGATCTGTGAGGTATTCGTGGAGTCCCGAGATCAGGAAGCGGATGGCCTCTCCAGGTTAATCTCACTTGCTTTGAGGGCTGGCGTGAGCCCGGCGGAAATCATCGAGCAGCTCTGGAGGGTGGAATCCCGGGAAGCGGTTTTCGACATTTCCCAGGACGGGACCAGGGTTCTGGTGCGCTCCATTGCTCAAGGGGTGGCCCTGGCCATGGGCAGGCGCATCTGGGGTCCTTCTTACACAGGGCCCTATGGGGCGCACGAGGCTTCCCTTTTTCCCACTCCCAAATTGGAAGAAAATAGCGTAAAGAAAGTGATGGGCGGGGTCTGCCCGGAGTGCGGGGGAATTTTGGAATACTCCGAAGGGTGTCTGGTCTGTCGGCATTGCGGTTATTCCAAATGCGGTTAGGAGGTAGATGATGAACACCAAGGAATTGATGCAAATTGCCCTGGATCTTGTGGGAATGAAGGAAATCCCTGCCGATTCCGCGATTCATGTGGAGGGCGAAGGGATCAAGCGCCTGCTCTTTGCCATAGATGTTTCCTCTGCGGAACTCCTTTTCGCCAGGATGAACGGTTACCATTGCGTGGTCGGCCATCATCCCCGGGGCCTGGCTCAAGCTTCTTATTACGCCATTTTAGAGCGCCAGACAGAACTCCTTGAGGACCTGGGCGTCCCTCAGGAGGAAGCAAAAGAGGCCACAAGGGCTTTGAGAGAGTCTATCTTCCTGAGTTCCCACCGCGCTAACTGGGAGGATACCCTTCTTCTGGCAAAGGTTATGGAAATGCCCTACCTGAACATCCACAACCCCCTGGACGAGTTAGGCAGACGTCTTCTGGAAAGAAGGATCAAAGAGCGGGAAAAGTCAAACTGGAAATTGAAAGACCTGATTTCCGCACTCCTGGAGTTCCCGGAAATCCAGAAGGCCCCCAATCCTCCCGTTGTGGCTATGGGTTCCCCGGATGCTCCCACAGGCAGGGTGGCGGTCTTCCACGGAACAGGAACCAACGGAGGCTATGGAGCGGCCAAAGCCCTTTTCCGCAACGGCTACAACACCGTGCTCTACATTCACATTGACTATCAGGATTTAGAAAAGCTCAGGAAGGAATTTCCGGAAAAGAACCTCGTCATTTCCGGGCACATCGCTTCAGATATGATCGGTATCAACCCGTATCTGGAGGAGCTCAAGCGCCGGGGAATCGAGGTCTTAAAACTCAGCGACCTGTAAATGAGAAACTGCCTGATTTTTTAGATTCTTCTGGCCCTGGTTTTCCAGGCCTCACTTGACCGCAAATCAGACCTGTTTTAATCTTCTCTTTGGAGGAACAAGACCTGAAGAATGCCGCGATATCGTGCAGGAAAGCTTTCTAATGAGGATTTAGAGCGGTTAATATTCCCTCATCTGGGCAAAATTAGGGAGGACGTCTTGCTCCACGCCTCCCTGGGAGAGGATACAGCGATCGTCGATTTAGGAGGAGAACTCTGTGTCCTTTCCTCCGATCCCATCACGGGGACCTCCAGAGATATAGGGTGGCTTGCGGTGCATATTTCGGTCAACGATATCGCAGCCTCCGGGGCTGAGCCTGTAGGCATCCTTTTGACTATTCTCCTTCCTCCCGACTTTTCCAGAACAGACCTGGAAAGTATTATGAGCGAGGCCTCGGCCGCCGCTGAATCCCTGGGGATAGAGATCCTGGGAGGCCATACAGAGTTTACCCCTTACCTTCCCCAGCCTGTGATCGTGGGAACAGCTGTGGGCAAAGCGCCCCGCAACGGCTACCTTTCCACAAAAGGTGCCTGTCCCGGTGATCACCTCTATGTGAGCAAGGCCTTAGCGCTTGAGGGCACGGCGATCCTGGCCCGGGAATTCGAGGAGGAGCTGATTCCTCTTCTGGGGGAAGAGATCGTGCGTAAGGGGGCTTCTTTTCTCCAGGAGATTTCCGTGATGAAAGAGGGAATTCTTTCCCGGAAAGCAGGAGCTCACGCTTTGCACGATATCACTGAGGGAGGAATAATGGCCGGGGCTTGGGAGATGATGCAGGCTTCAGGAGTGGGGGTGGTGCTAGAGGTGGAATCTTTCCCTTTAAGGCCGGAGACCATGTTGATCTGCCAGACCCTGGAAGCTGACCCCTTTTACCTCCTTTCCTCAGGAGCCATGCTCATCGCTTGTCCTCCCGAGAACGAATTGCTTCAAGTTTTTTCTCAAAACGGGATCGAGCTCACGAAAATTGGGGAGTTTGTTGCCTCAGGAAAGATGTTCTTGAGAAGGAACGGGAATGAGGAGGAATTCCTTCCGGAGATTCACGAGGAGCTCTGGAGGGTTCTGGAGAGGAGGAGGCGATGAAAAAGCTATTAATTCCCGTTTTATGCCTTTTATTTCTCACGATTTCCTTTGGACACGTGGAAGCCAAAGACTACGTCTGGACTCAGGTGCGCGTGGACCTCACCGTGGAGAGAGACGGCACCATCCTGGTGGAGGAGACACGTTCCTTAAGGTTCTGGGGAAACTTCCATTACGCCTATATTGATATTGAGAAAAATAAAATTTCCGGAGTCAGCGATGTTTCAGTCTGGGAAGAGGGCCAGAACTACAAGATGGAAGATAGCGGCCTTCCCGGGACTTTCAAGGTCATTGATTCCCAAAACCTGGTGAGCATTTACTGGTACTACGACTACACCGACACCGAGCGCACCTTTCATATCAGGTACAGGATCCTGGGTGCGCCTCAGCTGGGAACGCTCTCCTTTTACTCTGATTACGATCAATTCTATTTTAAGACCATCGGCCAGGATCATGAAAAGCTCATGCAAGTTGCCGAGGTTTATATCCACATTCCCCAGGGGGCAAAAAAAGAGGACCTTCACCTTTGGGGTTACGGCCCCGATCCCGGAACGGGGAAGGTGGAGGTGCTCGATGATAGCACCGCTTACTTAGCTGCTGCCCCCCTTGCCCCAAACGTAGGCATAGAGTGCCGCCTGCTTCTTCCTATTGGTTTGATAGAGAAACCGGAAAGCGTCCCTCGCTCCTCCCAATCAATCATAGCTCAGATCCAGGCGGAACAGGCTCAAGTGGAACAAAGGTTAAAGCTCATCCGTTTTCTCAAGGATTTGGAATACATCGTGGCCATCGCCATAGCGGTACTCACTCCGATTGCCATGTTCCTCTTATGGTATTTCCGGGGCAGGGAATACCGTTTCCCTCCCGGCACAGCCATGATTTCCGGCCCTCCCTCCGATCTGGCCCCTGCAGGAGTGGATGCCCTCTGGAACCAGAGAGTTACGGTCAAGGGCCTGGTGGCCACCATCTTTCATCTGGCCCATCGGGGATTCCTGGAAATCAGGGAAGAGGGGAAGGACTATCTCCTTGTCTTAAAGGGGAAAAAGGGAGAGCTTAAGCCCTTTGAGCAGACCTTTCTCTATTTTCTCTTCCGATGGTCCGGAAGGCCCAGGGAGGGGGAGGAACGAACAGTTCGACTCTCATCCTTAAAGAGGACCCTGGGGTATTCTATGGGAACACTTCAGCGAAAAGTCTGGGATTACCTCAAACCCTTTAAGTTCTTTGAAGGAGATCCCCAGAAGATCAGGGGGCGCTATACCCTCTGGTTCCTTCTCCTTTTTATTGGGGGCTCAGCTCTTCTCTTCTGGCTCAACGTGGTTATCCTGGGGTTAGCTTTAATCTGGAGCTCTTTTTTCGTGATCCTTTTTGGAACGATAATGCCCCGGAGATCCGTAACCGGATCACGAGAGGCCGCTGCCTGGAGAGCTTTTCGTCACTACATGGAGGAATTGATGCGCCGCCCTCAGCTTGCCCAGCCTACTCAGGTTTTTTCCGAATACCTCCCTTACGCCATCGTTTTTGGCATCGAGAAAAAATGGACCCGGGCTCTGAGCGAAAAACCCGGATTCCAATCCCCTGATTGGTGGTATGGAGGTGCGGTAACTACTGCTTATGTGACGTCCTCAGGTGCCTCTTTCAGCCGCGCTTTTTCCAGCGCAATTTCCGACTTCTATTCCCGCGTTTCCAGCTCCTTCGCTTCTACCTCCTCCGGTGGAAGCGAAGGATTCTCCGGCGGCGGTGGCGGCGGTGGAGGAGGAGGGGGTAGCGGTGCAGGTTAAAGTTGCTGGTTTCATCTCATTTTTCCTGGGACTGGCGCTTTTGATCTTTAGCGCTTTAGGGATTATCCTTAACTGGAAGGGCAATTTTCTGCCCTTTTTGATTTTCGCCATCCTTCTTCTGGTTATTGCTTTTTTCTTTTTCCGGGAATTCAGGAGGGAGAGGGATGAGCGGGAAAAAAGAGAGGAAAATCGGGGAGGTGATGATTCTACTGAAGCTTAGCCGGAGAATAAAGGGTCAAGCACCTTAGAAAGGAAGTGAAGTTCTTTGCGGGAATTAACAGATCTCTGCCTGAATAAGGCGCAAAAAGCAGGATGCGCCTACGCTGACATCAGAATTATAAAGAGGGAACGCCAGGAAATAAGCCTGAAATCAGGAAACGTGGAAGCAATTTCTGTAAGCGATGATCTCGGTTTCGGCGTGCGCGTTCTCAAAAATGGAGCCTGGGGTTTTGCCAGTTCCAGGATTATTTCGTCTCAAAAGATTGAGGAAATCACCTCTAAAGCCGTGGAAATTGCCGAGGCCTCAGCCAGGGTCAAGGACAAGGACGTGGAGCTTGCCCCGGTGGAACCAGTAGTGGCCAAGATCCAGGCCAATTGTCAAATTGACCCCTTTACCGTGCCTCTCGAGGAGAAGCTCCAATTCTTAGCCCGAGTGGATGATCGACTGAGGAGCGTAAAGGGAGTAGCGGTATCCAAGGCTTTCTTGGCTTTCTTCAAAGAATTCAAGGTCTTTGCCTCCACAGATGGCTCTTTCATCGAACAGGAGAAAATAGAATCCGGTGGAGGTATGGAAGCCATCGCGGTAGGGGAGGGGGATTTTCAGATCCGGTCCTTCCCTAACTCCATGGGGGGAAATACGGCGGCTTACGGCTACGAGTTCATTCCTATGCTCAAGTTAGAGGAAAACGCGGAACGCATCGCTCAGGAAGCCGTAGCGCTTCTTAAAGCCAAGCCCTGCCCTTCCGGGGAGATGGACATCATCCTGGATTCCTCCCAGTTAGCACTTCAGATTCACGAGTCCTGCGGTCATCCCACCGAGCTCGACCGAGTACTGGGAACCGAGGCCTCTTACGCCGGGACGAGCTTTATGACCCCGGACCTTTTAGGAAAATTGCAGTATGGCTCCAAATACGTGAACATCTATGCTGACGCCACGGCTCCCGGCGGTTTAGGGAGTTTCGCCTATGATGACGAGGGAGCACCTGCCCAGTGTGTGGACCTGGTGAAGGAAGGGCTCTTTGTGGGTTATCTTACAAGCAGGGAGACTGCCCATGCCCTGGGGATTCCCAACTCCGCCTGCATGAGAGCTGATGGCTGGGGAAGGATGCCTATTATCCGCATGACGAACATTAGCCTGAAACCCGGGGATGCCACCTTAGAGGAGATCATCGCCGACACCAAGAAGGGGCTTTATCTGATCACGAACAGGTCTTGGTCCATTGACGACAAGCGTTTGAACTTCCAGTTCGGGACAGAGATGGCCTACGAGATCAAGAATGGAAAATTGGGAGCCATCGTGAAAAATGCTACCTATACCGGGATGACCCCGCAGTTCTGGAATTCCTGTGACGCTGTAGCCAATAAGGATTACTGGACCCTCTGGGGCCTGACCAACTGCGGTAAGGGCCAGCCTTCCCAGGTGATGCACGTGGGACACGGGGCTTCTCCTGCCCGGTTCCGAAAAGTTCAGGTAGGGGTGATGAAATGATGACCAAGGAACAAGTGCTGGAAATATTGAAAACCGCCCTCGAGGCCAGTGATGGGGAACAGACGGAAGCGGTTCTGGTTTCGGAGAACGAAGAGCTTACCAGGTTCGCCAATTCCGTGATTCACCAGAATACCATGCAGGAGGACGCTTCCCTGATCGTGCGCGTGATCAAGGATAAAAAAATAGGAATTGCTTCCTCCAACATCCTTTCTAAGGAAGAAGTGGTCAAAACTGTAAAGCATGCATCCAAAATAGCCTCCCTTTCCCCCAGAAACCAGGAGTTCATCAGCCTGCCTGCAGGAAAGCCGCTTCCCCAAATTGACGGCTTTGTGGAGAAGACCGCCAGGACCACCCCTGAGGAGAGGGCAGAGGCAGTGAGGAAGCTTGTGGAAATGGCTAAACCTCACGGGATAAAAGCCTCGGGAGCTTTTTCCACGAGCGTTTTGCGCCTGGGAGTGGCTAATACTCTTGGCGTTCAAGCCTTTTATCAAACCACCGTGGCCTCCTTTTCCACTGTCCTCCTTTCTCCCACCTCAGCAGGATATGCCGATCGGGAATCCCGGAATGTTTCAGATATCAATGCCGAGGAAATCGCCGAGGAGGCCATCAAGAGGACCGTGGATGGACGGAACCCGCGCCAGACAGAGGTCAAGGAGATGGAAGCTATTCTCCTTCCCTATGCCGTCTCCGAGATGTTTGACTACCTCGCCTATATGGGCCTGGGAGCCACTTCCTTCCAGGAGGGGCGCTCCTTCATGAGCGAGGCCCGGGGAAAGAAGGTGGTTTCCGAGAAAATAACGCTCTACGACGATGGCCTGGACATAAGGGGCTTTCCCCTCCCCTTCGATTTTGAAGGGCAGCCCAAAAAGAAGGTCTATTTCTTCGAGGAGGGGATTGCCAGGGACGTAGTCTACGATTCCTTCACCGCTTTTAAAGAGGGGAAGGAATCCACCGGCCATGCTCTCCCTCAGCCCAACTCCATTGGTCCCTTGCCTTTAAACCTCGTCTTAAAGCCCGGGAACGCCACTTTAGAGGAAATGATTAAATCCACAAAGGACGGTGTTTTAATCACCAGGTTCTGGTACGTCCGTCCGGTGCACCCCAAACTCACGGTGATCACGGGGATGACCAGGGACGGAACTTTCAAAATTGAAAATGGGAAAATAGTCTATCCCCTCTGCAACATGCGCTTCACGGCGAGCATTTTGGAAACCCTGGCCGGGACAGAGCTTGTGGGCAAAGAGCTCAAACTGGAGAAAGGATTCTTCGGCGGGAATCTGGTCCCTGCTTTGAAGGTAAAATCCTTCCGTTTCACCGGACAGACGACGTTCTGAAATGAACGGTTGGTACTGGTTCCTGATTTGCGGAGCTGGGGTGGCTATTTTCAGCCACCTGCTTTTCCCCGCAAAAAGGGGAATCGGCATTACCTACGGCATTTTAACGGCGTGTACCGGCGCTTTGCTTGGAGGGTACTTGACCGCCAGATTGGGAAATTTTCCCGCCAATCACTGGTTGCCCCTTCTTGTGGCTTGCTTTAACGGGGCCCTCTTTTTCTGGATGATCAGGCTTTTTAGCCCGCGCCGATACCTTTAATTTTAATCAGTGATTGCGGAAGAGCCCTCGCCCCTTTTTCCCGGGTTGGGGGCTTTTTCCATTTCCTCGAATCTGGGCGAGCTTTTCGAGAATTTCTCTCTCTTCCTGGGAAAGCCTTTTGGGGACCTCCACCTTTAAGGTCACGAGAAGATCCCCTTTCTGGTTTCTCCCTAAGAGCGGGAGCCCCTTTCCCCTTAAAGTGAGTTGAGAATCCGAAGGGGTACCGGGAGGAATTTCTAAAGGTACTTTTTCCAGGATTGATTCCACTTCGATTACGCCTCCTAAGGCCATGACGTGATAGGGAACCTCCACTGTTGTTAAAAGGTGCGGTCCCGACCTCTGGAAGCGATTGTTTTTTTCCACGGAAATGAGCACATAGAGGTCGCCCGCAGGGCCACCCTTCCAGCCGGCGTCTCCTTCGCCGGAAAGCCTGATTTTTGTCCCCTCCTCCACTCCCGGGGGAATTTTCACTTTGATTTCCCTTCTTGTTTGAATCAGGCCCGTGCCCCGGCAGTTCTTGCAGGGATTGCGGATGATCGTTCCTTCTCCGTGACAATCCGGGCACTCGATCACCTGGATGAATTGCCCGAAAAGGGACTGGTTAATTTGCCTGATTTCCCCCTTCCCCTGGCAGCGGGAGCAAAGAGTGGGGAATGTCCCGGGCTCAGCGCCGGATCCGTTGCAGACGGGGCATTTTTCCAGCCTGGGGATGGAGATTTCCTTCTCACACCCTAAGGCCACTTCCTTCAGGTTCACCCTCAGGCCCACTGAGAGATCCCTACCCCTCTGAGGGCCCCTTTCCCTCACCCTTGTCTGGCGAAAGGTAGTGCCGAAGAAAGCCTCGAAGATATCCCCGATACCAAAATCACCAAAACCTCCGGTGAATGGCCCGAAGCCTGCTTCCTCAGCGGAGCCCGTCTGGTCGTAGCGCGCCCGCTTTTCGGGATCGGAGAGCACTTCATAAGCCTCGTTGATTTCCCTCATTTTGTCAGCGGCCTGAGGGTCCGGGTTCAAATCGGGGTGATACTGACGCGCCAGCTGGCGGTAAGCCCGCTTGATCTCCTCCTCGGTGGCATTCCTGGGGACTCCTAAAACCTGATAGTAGTCCTTGTACTCTGCCATGGGCTAAAAACTAAAATCCTCAGGGGGCCAGGGGAGCCCCCTGAGGTGAGAATTTCTTTTGTATTTTAGGTCACTCTTTGACTTCAAAATCGCCCTCAACCGTTTTTCCCTGATCGGGTCCTGGAGCAGATGGCCCTTCTCCTCCGGGAGGAGGGGTTTGAGGTCCTGTCTGCTTGTAGGCCTCCTCTCCCACTTTTCCCAGAAGCTCGGAGACTTCGCGCATCTTGGCTTCCACCTGATCCATCTTATTCTCCTTGAGAAGCTGCTCCAGCTCATTTATAGCCTTTTCTGCAGCCTCAATCTTTGTACCGTCCACCTTGCCCTTCAAGTCGTTCAGGGTCTTCCTCGAGGAGTAAATCAGGTAATCGGCCTGGTTCCTGAGCTCCACTTCCTGGCGGTGACGGCGGTCTTCCTCGGCGAAGCGTTCAGCCTCCTTGGTCATCCTCTCAATTTCCTCCTGGGAGAGCCGAGCTCCACCGGTGATGGTAATTGACTGCTCTTTCCCGGTGGCTTTGTCCTTGGCCGATACGTGGAGGATTCCGTTGGCGTCAATTTCGTAGGTCACCTCAATTTGAGGGACGCCCCGGGGAGCAGGAGGAATCCCG
This sequence comes from Caldisericota bacterium, assembly GCA_024655865.1. Classification (GTDB taxonomy): domain Bacteria; phylum Caldisericota; class JANLFM01; order JANLFM01; family JANLFM01; genus JANLFM01. The sequence continues at coordinate 78,457 of JANLFM010000003.1, read as the reverse complement.
TCGAGGATGAAATGGCCCAGGGAGATATTGTCCTTGGCCATGGCGCGCTCACCCTGAAGGACATGCACCTCCACCGCCGGCTGGTAATCCGTGGCTGTAGTGAAAATCTGGGTTTTGCGTGTGGGAATGGGGGTGTTCCTCTCGATCATCTTGGTGAATACTCCCCCTAAGGTTTCAATTCCTAAAGAAAGGGGGGTGACGTCCACAAGAACTACGTCCTTGATTTCGCCTCCGATGATTCCCGCCTGGATGGCAGCGCCCATAGCCACACACTCCATGGGGTCAATCCCCCGCTCTACCTGTTTGCCCATGAAGTCCTCCACGAACTTCTGCACGATGGGCATCCTGGTGGGTCCGCCCACAAGGATGATCTTGTCGATCTGCTGGGGAGTGAGCTTGGCGTCCGCCAGAGCCCTTTCGATTGGCCCACGGCAGCGCTGCACGACGGGCATCACCAGGGTTTCCAGTTTCGCTCTGGTAAGGTTCATCACTAAGTGTTTGGGACCTGCGGCGTCGGCGGTGATAAAGGGCAGATTGATATCCGTGGTGAAGGCCGTGGAGAGCTCGATTTTCGCCTTTTCCGCAGCTTCCCTGATCCTGGGCATCACGGTCTTGTCATTTCTCAGATCGATTCCCGTGTCCTTCTTGAACTCCTCACAGATGTAGTCGATGAGGATGTTGTCCATGTCCGTTCCGCCTAACTGGGTATCCCCGGAGGTGGCGCGCACCTCGAAGACTCCCTGGCCGAAATCCATGATGGTCACGTCCAGGGTCCCTCCGCCGAAGTCGAAGACCATGATCTTCAACTCCTTATCGGATTTGTTCAGCCCGTAGGCGAAAGCCGCAGCGGTGGGCTCGTTGATCAAACGCACTACTTCCAGTCCGGCGATCTGGCCGGCCTCTTTGGTGGCCGTCCTCTGGGCGTCATTGAAATAGGCGGGAACGGTGATCACGGCCTTCTCAATTTTCTCCCCCAAGTAGGCTTCGGCATCCCTCTTCATTTTCTGCAGGATGAAAGCCGAAATCTGCTGAGGAGTGTACTCCTTGCCGTGAAGGTTGACTTTGTAGTTTGTACCCATCTTTCGTTTTATAGCCATCACCGTGCCCTCTGGGTTCAGCGCTGCCTGACGGCGAGCTGGTTCCCCCACGAGGAGCTGGCCGTCCTTGGTAAAAGCCACCACTGAGGGAAAGAGGTGAGAACCCTCAGCGGAGGGAATGACAACTGGACGCCCATGGTCCAGATAGGCAATTTCCGAGTTTGTTGTTCCTAAATCGATTCCCACAATTACTCCCATTTCCTATTCCTCCGTTTCTTTCTCTGATTCTTTAATGTTTTTGTTTCGCGCCACGCGCACCCTTGCGGGGCGCAGAATTTTTCCCTTGTAGGTGTAGCCCTTTTGGAGCTCATCAGTGATCACCCCGTCCGGGCAGGAATCGGTTTCCACGAAACCTTCGGCCTCGTGCAGGTTGCAGTCGAAGGGTTTTCCCACGGAGGGGATTTCCTCCACCCCTTCCTTCTTAAGGAGATCCTCCAACTGCTTGTAGATTAGCTCCACGCCAAGCTTGAGCGGGGAATTTTCTGATTCCTTCAAGGCAGAGAGAGCCCGCTGGAAATTCTCCTGCACCTCCAGAAGTTTGCGCAGGAGCTCCTCATTGGCTCTCTCTTTAATAGCCTTCATCTCCCGCTCGTAAATGGCCTGGCGGGAAAGGGAAGAGGCAATTTCCTTTTTGAGCTCCGCAATTAAGGTCTCGATCTGAGCTTCCTTCTCGCTGAGCTTCTCCTTTAAGGAGGTGATCTCCTCTTCCTTTTTCTTCAACTCCAGCTCCAGAGGGGAGAGTTCTTCCTCGGGGGTTGCGCTTTCCTCTTTTGGGGAAACGCCCCCCTCTTCCTCTCTTCCACCGGGAGCCTGTTCTTCTTTTTTCGCTTTCCGTGCCTCTTCGTTGTTCACTTTCTCTTCCATGTTTTCAAATTAGCACTCTCATATTGAGAGTGCTAAACCAAAAGGAAAAATAGCACAACCAGAAGGCGGATGTCAAGTAAGTGTATGAGATGAGTACATCGGTAACACCTGAGTATATTCTGTATCAGAAAGGATATAAAATCCCAAAATAAAAAATACCTGCGGCCTTGAGGCCGCAGGGTTTCTGGTTCTCGAGGCTTTTAAATCAGCCGCCTAAGGGGTCACCGCTACTTCTTGCCAGGAAAGTAATGTAAGCGGAGCATTGGAAACCGTCATTCCTGGTGGTAGGTTGGATTCATCTGTAAAATCCCGGAAGCGGATATCCACATTGCCACCAAAATTTAGGTTTCCTTTACAAGAAATTCCTCCAATTAAGTTGGCATTGCCTTGCCAGTTTATATCTTCTCCTGCATAAAGGTAGCCCTTGATCTGCTTGTTGCCAGTGAGTGTTAAGTCTTGAGCAGCAATCATGGCAACTCCATTCATGCCGGATATATCCACATTTCCGGTCATCGTGATATTGCCCGCGGAAACGAAAGTGGCATTGCCTGTGAAATTCCCGCTGATAGTGATATTACCCTCTGCAAAAATTATCCCGTTTAAGGTAGCATTTCCGCTCAAAGAAAGGTTGCCATTTACGTATAGACCATGAAGAAAGGAGTAGTTCCCACTGAAAGATTTATTCCCTGAATAAGAAGAAACCCCGGGCTGGGTGAGGCAAAGATTCCTCCAGTAACTCAAATCTATATCTTCAACCGGATCTGGCGGTACTTGTCCTACTGTAGTCTGTCCAGTATTTCCTATGAGGCGGGCGCTTCCCCCCGGTACATACCCTACTCCCGGAGAACCCAAGACATTGATATTTCCTGTGAACTGAATGGAATTGGCCGCTACCAGGTTTGATTGAGTCGTGGGGCCGTTGACAGGATCGTCCCAGCGGATATTTATGTTACCTGAAGCATCAACATGACCATTGGCGGTTACGGCTCGATCCCACATTCCTCCTGCATCAAATCCTTGCTGGGAAAGGAACTCCACCTTAATGGCTCGTTGTGCCGTCGGAGTGTCTGTCCCCCCTGAAGCAAGATTACCGGTTGATATCACCGTGACCTTTGAGCTTGTTCTTGTAATTATTACCTGAGTTTGCCCTGTTTGGGAGATTAATGTCGTTGAGGTTATAGCAAACTGCGGATTGGCTCTTAGCTTCGCTGCTGCCCAGTCTATCCCCGCTTCAGCAAGGCTAAACGCTTGCTCTGCACGTTCATTGGTTTTGGAGGTAGAGCTTTCCGTCCTGGTCAAGACAATCGTCCCAGCCACAGTCACTAATACGATGGCAAAGACTACGATTACCGTAATCAGCGCCAGACCTTTTTGATTCACTTTTCCTACCTCCTTTCGCTCTACTTTCTTAAATTTTTAGCTTAAAAATTATACCACGAATATGAGTTTAGAGCCATAGCCCAATTCCCTCCCTTTTTCCTCGTACGCTTTAATAGATAGTGAACGGTCCATCTGAAACGTCATATATGGAGGGGTTTGCAATGCTTGTGATGCGAATTAAGCAATTACTGGAAGTAGGACCTGTGACCGTCCAGGGTTCCTGCCCATCATCTATGGGCGTAGAAGCTATAATTGTCTCCCATGTTGCCCCGCCATCACGGGAGAGTTCAATTTTCACATTGCCTGAAACGTTGTAATAGGTCCAGTAGATTGTTACCGTGCTATTCACATTCCAGGTTTCTCCCCCGTTAGGAATAATAACCGTGATCGCTGGGGATGTATCTTGATTAGGGGTCAGGAATGTCTTGTCTTCTCCATAGAAGACACCCCAATCATTCTTTATCGCCGTGCGATAATGATAAGTGGTGTTGGGGCTGAGGTCGGAAATATTGGCCGAGTAGACAACAGTTGAGGTTGAGGAAAAAGGTTGATGTTGGGTGGAGTATCCGTAATTAGTATTCAGTCCATACTCGAACCAAACTTCGCTCGCTAAACCGTAGGAGTTGGCTTTGCCGTAGAGCGTGGTCTTAGTAGGGTTCAGGGGGGCGGCTGCTGAGGTCTCTATTGATGGTTTGGGGTACATGGTCAAAACGAGGGTAGTTGCGGTAAAGTTGGCGTTTACCGCCCCCTTATTGTTAACCGTGTCCACCCAGGCGTAGGGCAGAGTGCCTGAGGCTGGATCACTTGGGTCCTGCTGCGTGAGACCGAACTGAGCTCCTTGAATGGGTATTAATTCCTGGTAATTGTTCCTTTTACCCTTCACCTTATCAACTGCGCAAAGTTTTATTTGGTAACTGGTGAACGGTTCGTACTGGGCAAAAACAGAAGCGGTGTAACTTGGGGTCAAAATCCACTTTCCTAAAAGACCGTCATAGGCCATAGGGAGGTAATATGGTCCTCCCGGGTTAGCCGTGCTTGTCCAGGTCGGCGTTCCATTCTCATTCAGTTTCCAGTAAAGGGTAGGGCTTCCGGCCGGTGAAGGCGTTTTGCTGATGGTTGTGTAAACAACGTAAACCTCGGATGCCACCCCACTCGCTATTGGGTCTAAGACTGCTGCTTGAATTCCGCTTTGGAACTCTGTCCCCGTGGTGACTGTTTGTGTTGTGGGCAGACCATTGACACTCGAAAACTGGGGAGCGGTGTTGTCGGTAATCAAGCGGATATAAGATGTCCCTCCCTGCGGGGCGTTGGGTTGAACGTTGCTGATGGAATTAGTATTGGTTGCCTGAATCTGGATTTCTATCATTCCCCCATCACTTGAGGAACCATTAATTTTAAATTGAAAGTAATATGTGGTTCCCATTAAGAGGGTTGCAGTCGCTGGACTGCTATGAAAAGGTCCGGGATCGGCATATATTTCCCCCACTCCGCTTCCTGATAATTGGGCCCAATCAGTCCAGTTTTGCCAGGTTGTTCCGTTCCCCACTCTCGTCCGGTATCTTACACTTGATTTGGGTATATCAAAAGCATCGTCCCTGATTTCCCCTTCCAGGTAAGTGTGGAGATTAGCTGGGGGATTCTCGCTCACATAGTGACGAACGTAGGATTCCCCGATCTCAGGGAAAGTAAAGTAAACCTGCGGCCTGTAAGTCTGAATATTAGTTTCAAGCTGAACTAACCTGGCCCCGAGCACCGTGGGTGTTTTCACCGCGACCGTAACGTGCCTGAGGAAACGCACGATCTGGCCGTTCTCAAGCACATAGGTAGAGGTGACCGTCCTGATATATCCCGGTTTTGGCTCATCCTGGAGGAATTCAGGTATAGTTAAATTGCTTCTCATCTCTTCAATTTTTGCTTGGGCCAATGAAAGGGCTACATCCCGGCTTTGAATTTTCATCGTCAAGGTGAGCATCTGGGTGGCTATAGTGATGATAAAAACCGCAAGGATGCCTAAAATAGCAATAGAAATGAGCAGTTCAACTAGAGAGAATCCTTCGTGTGAAGAAATACTTTTCACCCTCATTTGTAGTTCCTCAAATTTACGGAAAATGAAGTCGTTTTCGTCACGTCCCTTAATGCAGCCGTGAGCTCAACATCTACTTGAAAGGTAGAAGGAGTTATAGAATTAACCCGGAAACTGGCATTGGTAATATTATCAGCAATGGGGTCGTTGTTCCCGTTATTTAACTTGCGATAAAGCGTGTTCACAGTTCCATTCCATTCATAATATTGATTAAAGTTTGTGCCTGTTGTGCTGAAGTATAACCTTTTAGGGCTTGTGCTGGTTGCAGCTACCCAGTTACAGGGTCTCAGGTCTCGGATCATTACATCCTGAACTGAACGCAGTTGGTCCTCGAGGGAAACAGTAAGGGATTGCTTGGAATAAAGGCGAATGCTCTGGGCAATCAATGTACCGGTGATGCCCAGAAAGAGCGCCATAATCGCTATGGCGATAATCATTTCAACTAAACTTAAACCTTTTTGCCCGTTTTTCATTTAAGGACTCAAAGATATTTTACCAGTTGTGGGAGTGACCGTGAGCTGCCCTGTTCTTCCTTTTGGGGAGATGAATGTAATCACCCCACCGTTTGTTTCACTGGTGTAGGTTGGTTGATAGTAAACTATTTTATAATCTGTGGCCGTGTTTCCGGATACCTTTACTCCCTGCGGAAGTTCTTTGGTTTCGATCAGCTGTTCTGCCTGGCCGGGGGGCGCGGCCCAGATCTTGTAAAATGTGTTGCCAGGTGCCAACTCTACTTTGTATGGGACGCTGGCGGCTTTAGATTTCTGCTGCGCGTTTCTCAAATCCGCTTCCACTTGTCTCATCGCCGTCTGCAGGGCTTTGTAATCGAGGTAGTTCGAGAACCAGGGCACCGCCACCGCTAAAAGAATTGCAGCGATGACAATCACCAACACCAACTCTATAAGCGTAAACCCCTTGTTCCTCATTAATTGCCCCGCATTTCTATATGGTATTATACCTTATTCCGGAGGAACTATCAAATAAAAAGCCCTGGAGAGGAGAAAAGGGGCCAAACTTATTAGTCTTTTTCTAAATCTGGAACCATCCTGGGGCAGGAAAGCTGCGACATCACTCTAATTGAGCTGGTCCAGAAATCTCCATGGCGCTTCGATCCTTCAAGAGAAGTGAAAGCAAAAAACACTCGAAAAAGGCCCTCCTTTAAGGAGGGTAGTTTTTTCTTTTTTCTCGAACCAGCCCTTAGAGGGGCAAAATGAAAGCACTTTGAAAGCGGTCAAAACTCCCCAAAAGTGACTAAAAACGACTGGAAGCGGCAAAAAGGCCTGCCAAATTTGCGCTTTTTGGCATTTTTCACCACTTTTACAAAGGGAAGGACCCTACCTATCGGGAGAGCCTCATAACGTTATTTATTGCTCGATGCGGATTCTTCCCGTAATCGAGGCCACAATTACCTTCCCGTACTTTCCCCTGGGGGATTTGAAGGTGATCGTCCCTCCATTGACCTCGCTTTGAGCGGAAGCAGCATAATAAATGATTTTGTTGTTATCGGGGGAAACGGTGGTGTAAATGGTGACCCCTCCTGGAAGAGATATCGTCTCCTTGAGCTTGGCCGTGCTCGTTATGGGGTGCTCGTAAATGTAGTAGACGTTTTTTCCAGGAATAAAGAGCACCTCGTAATTCGCTCCAGTTGCTTTGGCCATGGCCTGAGCCTTTCTCAGGTCCGCCTCCACCTGGTTGAGGGCGGTCGTGAGCCTGTTTTTATCGATCAAATTCTGGAATGTGGGAACTCCGATTCCGGTGAGGATGGCAATGATCGCCAGGACGATCACGAGTTCAATCAGGGCAAATCCACTCTTTTTCATAGTCCGGCCAACCTCAGGTAAGCGTTCAGAATCAGTTCTCCCCAGAAGGCGGTGATCAAGGCGCCCAGGGCCATATAAGGCCCGAAGGGAATGGCGCTTTTTCCTTTCAATTTAAAGAAAATCATGCCGGCAATCCCTCCCATCGCACCAAGAATAAAGGATAAAAAGAACCAGACTAAGACCAGGGGGTAACCTAAAAAGGCACCCACCATTAAGGCCAGTTTGATGTCTCCTCCGCCCATTCCTCCCCTCCAGAAAAGGTAAATCAAAAGGAAGAGCCCGCCCCCGATGGCCGCACCCAGGGGAGATTGCCAGAAGTTTCCTAAAGCGATCTGGAACCCTAAGCCGATAATTATTCCGGGAATGGTCAGGGCGTCGGGAAGGAGCTTGTGCTCTAAATCAATGAAAATGAGAGGAAGGAGAAGAAGGTAGAGAGTCGCCCACTGGAAAAAGGCCACGCTAAAGCCGTAAAACCAGAAAAGGAGAAAGAGCCCTGCCCCCGCCAGAAATTCCACGAGGGAGTACCTCCAGGAAATGGGAGCGCGGCAGTATCGACACTTTCCCTTGAGGAAAAGGAAAGAAAAAAGAGGAACGAGGTCCTTGGCCTGAAGCTCATGCCCGCAATTGGGACAGAAGGAACGACCTCGAGCAATGGAGATTCCCCGGGGAAGCCTGTAGATCAAGGAATTCAGGAAGGAACCCAAAATCAGGCCGAAAAGGAATGCCAGGATGGCGTAAACGAGTCTCAGCGCATCAGCTTCCATGGACGCATAATCTTTCCATTCCCTGCATGGATTTTATTATAAGGAAAGCCCGCTTCCTTGAAAACAATTATAATTTCCTTGTCTGGCGTATTGACGCCTACTTTGTCAGACATAAGCGGAGTGGAAGCGGAGCAGAAGCGGAGCATGTCCCTGGAATTGCCTTCCAATCAACATTTCCGGATACAGAAATAACCAAGGATTGATGGGGTTTCCAGGTCTTTTGCCGCAATTCCGCTACACTTGCGGAAAATTGAGCCTGGGCTTGTCCAAAGCTGGATTGGAAGCAGTAATCCGAGCGCAACGGGGCCATCGCGAAGGATACTGGGGGGAGAAAATTCCCCAAGTTTGATTTTTCAGAACCCAACTCTCGGCTTTCTCAGAGCCCCCCTTTCTCAGAGCTCCCATCAGGGAGTAATTCCCCCGGGAGTGGCGGTCAGGGTGGTGTGGTTTCGATCTTTTGCTTGGGCGGTTACAAGGTATGAAGAACCTCCATCCAGGCTTTGATAGGTGAGGGTGTTTTCCACCAGGTTGGCTAATATTTTATCCCAGTCCTCAACGCTGAGGTACAAGCAGGCGGTAGAAGTAAAAGGAGACCCCCGTTCTGATCCTGAGACCGTGACTTCCGCAGGGTACCTGTTGAAATCTGCCCGGTAGATCTCAAGACAACTCCGGAAATGCTCCAGGGAGAATTTTGCCGATGAAAGCCAGGCCCTCTGCTGGATGCCCAGATAATTAGGAATGGCAATGCCCGCAAGGATGACAAGAATAGCGATTACCACCAGAACCTCGAGCAAGGTAAATCCCCTCTGTCCTTCCATGTTGTTTATTTTATCAACAGGTCGCATTGATAATGCCTTTTTGGGCTTTTTGCTTTGTTTTGAGAAATGCCCTGCATCTTCACACCAGAAGGACTCCCATGGATTTCCAGTCTAAGGAATAAACCCTCTCGGGGTGAGGATGATGGTTGTTCCGCTTTTATCTCTGGCGTGGACCGTGATCCTGTAATCATCAGGGGAGATGGTGCCACCGATGTCCGCAACACTCGCAAGAATCCTATTCCAGTCATCGGGGTCCAGGTAAGTAGGGGTGAGGGGAGTGCCATCGCTCCAGTTAAGCGATGTGGGGTAGGAGTTTGTCTCTGCGCGGTAGGCCTCGAGCGCAGTTTTGAGGCTTCCCAGAGAGGCTTTGGCTTCGGCAATTGCTGCTTGGCTTAACTCCTCAGGAAGGACTGTGGTAGCTTCTCCCGATGTGGTGCTTTTTTCGTTCTCTGAAGGCTGGGAACGCATAAGGGGAATGACCAGTTCGGCTATTAGAGCGATAACCACGAGAATGAGGATTACGGCAATCGTAATTCTCTTATTCTTCACCGCACCTCCTCTTGATTTTAAAATGAGCGCTGGAAAACCTCAGGAGTCGGGTTTTGAGCCGACTCCTGAGGTTAAAGTTCATGTTTCCAGATTCGGCTACTTGATGGGATTAGGGCGCAATGCCACCTGGGGTAGCGGTGACTGTTGTATTAGCACGGTCTTTTGCCTTAACCTTAATTGTGTAGTCATCAGCACTGACGGATACACTTTCCCAAGAGGAGATGTTCGCTTCCAATTTATCCCAGTCCGATTGTGAAAAATAAGGAATAGGGTTGGAAGCCGTTAAGGTGGTTTCTAAAGTTCCTGCATCGGAAGCCGCGGGATAATTATTATGGTCGGCCCGGTAAACCTCCAGTGCTGTCCTCAAAGACCCCAGCGACTCCCTCGCTGCGGAGATGTTTGCCCTGTCCCTGAACCCCAAGTAGTTCGGAATGGCCACTGCCGCCAGAATGGCAATGATAGCGATGACGATGATCAGCTCAATTAACGTAAAACCCTTTTGTCCTTTCATCTTTCACTTCCCTCCTTTTAACTTCTAATTTTCCTATCCCGATTTTCCCACTTGCCTTATACTATACCCTTGCCTTTTCCATCCCTCCTTCGTTTTCCAGAGGTTCCTTTGGAGTTAGTATTTTACTACTTTTTCTCCCACATAACAAGTCAAGAGCTCATAGCTGCCCGTTTGGAAATTTTTTATCGCTTTTCAGACTTTCAGGACGCCTCCCATGGCCAGAAAGATCCTCACTACCTCAGGATCGAACTGTGTCCCCGCGCCATTTTCCAGCTCAAGGAGTGCTTCCCTCAAGGAAAGCGCCCTGCGATAGGGGCGATCTGAGCGCATGGCCTGAAAGGCATCCACTACGGAAACGATGCGGGCAAGGAAAGGGATCTCACCATTCTTCAGGCCATTGGGATATCCTTTACCGTCCCACCTTTCGTGGTGGTGCAGGACCACGGGCACGATGCTTCTCAAGGTTGTGAAAGGTTTCAGGATCTTGGCTCCAATCTCAGGGTGGAGGCGCACTATTTTCCACTCCTCCTCGGTCAGAGGACCAGGTTTGTTCAGGACACTCCCAGGAACGCCGATTTTCCCGATATCGTGAAGCATTAGACTGTATATCAGGAGCTTTTTCTCTTTGTATTGAAGCCCCAATTTTTTTGCTAAAGCCTCCCCGATTCTCTGGGACCGACTCAGGTGCCTGGCGGAATTGGGGTCCTTGGCGTAAACAGCCTGCCAGAGAGCCCTTACTGCCTCAGAAACTGCACGCTCCCTCCGAATTTCAATTTTTAGGTTATCAAGGGCCCAGTTGACCTCCCTGGAAAAGAAAAGAGCAGCGCAAGCCCGTTCCCTTGCCCAGTTGCGCTTCGAGGAAGAAAAAACCATGGCCCTCAGGGGCTTTTTCCCTAAAGGGATTGGTAGAATTAATATCTCGCTATTCCCATAGATAAGCAGGGGTTTTTCCGGAGTCCTCTCCTCGATGATGCGCTCTACTTCCTGAAGCAATTTCTGGTCCCTGCACTCCTGGAACTCCGAAACCCAATGCCCCTTTCTTCTGGAGAAAAGAAAGCTCTGATCAGCTTCCAGAAGCTTCTTTCCCTCCTCTAAGGCAGACTCCAGGAACTCATCGCAATCCCGGATAAACGCTTCCCGGTCGGAAACCAAAAGCCAGTCAAGGGAAAAATCCGGTGGGGCTAATAATGCGGAATCAAAAGGGCAGGAAGGGGGAAGGCTTTGGGACAAAAAAATATAAGAAGGAAATTCGGAAGGAATCTCCCCTCGAGCGGAAAAGCTTTCCTTGCGCTCTTTAAAGTAACCCATGCTCCACTCCGCTTCTTGGCAAACGCCTGTTACATTATACCATATTTTTTCCTTTTCTGGATTATTCCAGGGAGAAAAAATTTCAAATTAATTTGACATCACCCGCTTTGGGTGTTCCGAGGAGCACTTTTAAAGTGTAAAAGCCTCTTTTAGAGCCCAGTAGTGGCCACCGGGTCGTTGACAAGCAGGACTTAACGTTCCAAAAACATGCTATTTGTGCTAAACCTTCCTTGAAGAAATGGGAAGAGAGCGATTTCTCATATTCTTTTACTCGGAAGTGAGCTCCACGATGCTTAAAGCTCGGGAAATTGCCCGGGAAGTGGAGACTCCCTTCGTCGTCCGGGCGGCCAGGCAAACGAAGGGCTATGGTCGAAAAGGAGCTTTCTGGGAAAGTCCGGAAGGCGGGCTCTGGTTTACCGCAGTTTTTCAGGTAAAGAGGCTTTCCGGGCTTTCAGCGCTCCTCGCCTTAGTAGTTTTGAGGGCCTTAAAATCGGAGTTTCCCGATTTAAGAATTAAATGGCCCAACGACATCGTTTTTGAAGAGAGGAAGGTCGCCGGGCTTTTGATTGAGGTGAAGGGGAAAGTCTTCTGGGGGGTAGGAATCAACCTGAACAATGAACTTCCCCCTGAGCTAAAAGGGAAAGCCGTTTCCCTAAAAGAGCTCACCGGAAAGGATTACGATCCGGAGCAAGCGCTCCTTGATCTTTTAGACCGCCTTTCTTCCATGCTCTCCACTTTCGAGGAGCAAGGGCTTTCCTCGTTCATCCCCGAGTACGAAAAAGAGCTGGTCTTTTTGGGGAAAAAAATCGAGGTAATTTACAAAGAAAATTTAATAACTGGAATTGCCCACGGCATCTCTGATGAGGGATTTCTAAAATTGCAAACTCCATCTGGTCAGCTTCTATTGCCAGATGGAACCATAGTAAAATTTTAGAAAATTTCTTTTCAAAGCCCCGCATTTCCTTTATAATCCAAGCGATTAGGCTTATTCGTGTTTCAGATTAAATTCGTGCCACTTGAACAAGTGAGGTAGAAGTGATGGCTGAAAAGACGATCGAACAGTTGATCAAGGAATTGGAGGAGAAAAGGGCCAGCATCATTGATGCTGATGGTACGCGGGCTAAAAAACAGCACGAAAAGGGAAAGCTCTCAGCCAGGGAAAGGATTGAATTACTTCTTGACCCGGACACCTTTATCGAGTATGACGCTTTCGTCCAGCACCGCTGCACCAACTTTGGCATGGACAAGGTGGAGATTCCTGCAGACGCTGTGGTCACGGGCTACGGACTCGTGAATGGCCGCCCTGTGTTCCTCTACTCTCAGGACTTCTCCTTAGCCGGAGGGTCCTTAGGAGAAGCTCATGCCATGAAAATTGCCAAGATGCAGGACATGGCCATGAAAATGGGCGTCCCTTTGATCGGGATTAACGATTCCGGAGGAGCTCGGATTCAGGAAGGAGTGGATTCCCTCCACGGATACGGACAAATTTTCTTCCGCAACACCCGCGCCTCCGGGGTGATCCCGCAAATTTCCGTGATTCTGGGCCCATGCGCTGGCGGTGCAGTTTATTCTCCCGCAATTACGGATTTCGTCTTCATGGTGGACAAGGTCTCTAATATGTACATCACCGGTCCCCAGGTGATTAAAGCCGTCACCGGCGAGGAGATTGGCGTAGAGGAGTTAGGCGGGGGAATGGTGCACAACAGCGTCTCGGGAAACGCGCACTTCCTTTTTCCATCTGAGCAAGATTGCTTTCAAGGGGTACGCAGGTTGCTTTCCTTCCTTCCCGGGAACAACCTTGACGATCCCCCAGTGCTCGATACCGGAGATGATCCGGGGAGACTGGTCTACGATCTCCGCAGCATCGTTCCTACCAATCCCAAACTCCCCTACAACATCAAGGACGTAATCGCCCAAATTGTGGACAACGGCGATTTTATGGAGGTGCAGGAATTCTACGCTCCCAACATTGTGGTGGGGTTTGGCCGGATCGGCGGAATGACCGTGGGAATTGTGGGGAACCAGCCCCAGGTTCTCGCCGGGTGCCTGGACATCAACTCCTCGGACAAAGCAGCGCGTTTCGTAAGGTTCTGCGACGCCTTCAATGTGCCCCTGGTGACGTTAGTGGATTGCCCGGGATATCTTCCCGGAAAGCAGCAGGAGCATGGCGGGATAATCAGGCACGGGGCAAAACTCCTTTTCGCTTATGCTGAAGCCACGGTGCCCAAGATCACGGTCACCCTGCGCAAGGCTTACGGAGGAGCGCACATCGCCATGTGCAACAAGGACCTGGGATGCGATTTGATGCTCGCCTGGCCTCAGGCAGAAATCGCTGTCATGGGTGCTCAAGGTGCCATCAACATCATTTTCCGCAGAGAGATTGAGAGCGCTTCGAACGCCGAGGAAAAGAGGAAAGAGCTCACGGAAAATTACGAGAGGCTCTTCTCCAACCCTTATGAAGCGGCCAAAAGGGGATATGTGGATGCTGTGATCCCTCCTGAGGAGACCAGGGGCAGGATTGCTTCGGCTCTGGCAATCTTCAGAACCAAAAGGGATCAGACCCCTCCCAAGAAGCACGGAAACATTCCCCTGTAAGCGAGGGTAGAGAAATGGAAGAGAGAAAAAGTGGGATCCCCTCAGAGATCAAGGCCGTGATCGCTGCAGCTTTAGCCAGGTACCTGCACGATGAGAAGTTTTCCTTCAAGGTCGTGTCCGTTAAACCAGTCCAGCTTTCCCAGATTAACCTCTGGGGTTTGGAAGGACGGCGCCTGAATATGATGGGTTTGATAAAAAATAGGGACTGTCCCCATTTTTTGAAAGGATAGAGAAAACATGATTCGCAAGTACCTGATCAAAGTGGATAACAAAACTTATGAGGTGGAGGTGGAGGAGGTCACAAAAAGGATCACCTCAGTTTCCCCGATGACACAACCTCCGGCCCCTGCGCCCAAGAGCATTCCCGTGCAGATGCCCCAGGTTCCTCAACCGCCTTCAGGGAAACCCAAGGTGGCGGAGATTGCCGGAGTAAAGAAAATTCAGGCTCCCATGAGCGGGACAGTGCTTAAAATTCTCTGCCAGCCCGGTCAGGAGATCAAGGAAGGGGACGTCATTTTGAAATTGGAAGCCATGAAAATGGAGACCGAGATCGCCGCCCCCTTCCCGGGAAGGGTAAAGGAGATCCTGGTTGTCGAGGGGCAGAACGTGAACTCCGGGGAAACCATGATTCTCGTGGAATAGGGGGAACAACAATGAGCGAGAAGATTGTGGAAGGAAAAAAGCATTTAGTGGAAATAACGGAAACGGCATTCCGCGATGCCCATCAATCCCTGATCGCTACGAGGATGCGGACAAAGGACATGATTCCCATGATCGAGAAAATGGATCAGGTGGGCTACTGGTCCTTCGAGATGTGGGGTGGGGCGACCTTCGATTCCATGATTCGCTTTCTCGATGAGGACCCCTGGGAGAGGATCCGGATTTTCAAAAAATACACGAAGAACACCAAACTGCAAATGCTTCTTCGGGGCCAGAACCTCGTGGGTTACAGGCACTACCCGGATGATATCCTGGAGCGCTTCATCAAAAAGGCCGCAGAGCTGGGGATCAACGTCTTCCGCATTTTTGACGCTTTAAACGACATCCGCAACATGGAAAAGGCGATCACCGTGGCCAAAAAAACTGGGGCCATAGTTCAGGGCGCTTTAAGTTACACTTTAAGCCCGGTGCACTCCATCGACGGCTTTGTGAAGTTCGCCAAAGAGCTCAAGGAACTGGGGTGTGACATCATCACCATCAAGGACATGGCGGGATTGATCACGCCCAGGGCGGCTGCGGAGCTCGTGAGCAAGCTCAAAACGGAAGTGGGTCTACCCATCTGCTTGCACTCCCACTGCACTACCGGCATGGCCCCTACGGCATATTTTGAAGCGGCGGAAGCGGGAGTGGACATTATTGACTGTGCTATCTCCCCCTTCAGCATGGGCACTTCCCAGCCCCCTACCGAGACCATGGTGGAGATGCTTCAGGACGCGGGGTTCCAACTGAGAATTGACAAGAGTCACTTCCTGGAAATTGCCGATTACTTCCAGGAGATCAAGGACACTGCCTACAAGAGCCTTTTAAGCCCCATCGCGGAAAGGGTGGATGTGCGCGCCCTGGTTTACCAGGTCCCGGGAGGAATGCTTTCCAACATGGTGAGCCAGCTGGAGAAGCAAGACGCCCTGGACAAGTTCGAGGACGTGCTCCGGGAAATCCCCCGCGTGCGCGCCGAGTTGGGTTATGTTCCCCTGGTCACTCCCACCTCGCAAATTGTGGGAACACAGGCCACCATGAACGTGCTTGCCGGTGAGCGTTACAAAATTATCATCCAGGAAGTGAAGGACCTCTGCCGCGGCCTTTACGGGAGAACGCCTGCCCCTATCGATCCCATTGTGATGAAGAAGGCCATCGGGGATGAGAAGCCCATTGAGGGAAGGCCGGCGGATCACCTGCCTCCAGAATGGGAAAAGGCCAAAAAGGAGATGGAACCCTATTCCGATAAGGAGGAGGACGTCCTCACCTATGCCCTTTACCCCAAGGTGGCCAAAGAGTTTTTCGAGGCGCAAAAGGACCCCCTGAAGAAGAAAGTTCGGGAGGAAGCTTTAAAGACTTCACTTCCCACCCCGGAGGGACATCCCCAGAAAAAATTCATTATCAGAATTGGCGATCAGGACTTTGAGGTAGGTCTAACTGAAATAGAATAATTCAACTTTCCGTTAAACCCAGGAGGACGACATGGGAGAAAAAACCTTGAAGGATGAGAAGGAGCGCTGGGAAAATTCCACCTTGAAAAACTTCGTGGCCAAGGCTCCGGAGAGGCAGAAGGAGTTTGCCACAGTTTCCCAGAATCCTGTTTCCACGCTTTATACTCCTTTGGATTTTGAAGAGAAGGATTACCTGGAAAAGTTAGGTTTCCCGGGAGAGTATCCCTTTACCCGGGGCATTTACCCCAATATGTACCGGGGTAGACTCTGGACCATGAGGCAGTACGCCGGCTTCGGTACCGCAGAGCAATCCAACCAGAGGTTTAAATATCTCCTGGATCAGGGGCAGACTGGGCTCTCCGTGGCCTTTGATCTCCCCACCCAGGTAGGTTACGATTCCGATCATCCCCTGGCAGAAGGGGAAGTGGGTAAGGTGGGGGTGGCCATAGATAGCCTGGCCGATATGGAGATCCTCTTTGAGGGCATTCCCTTGGATAAGGTGTCCACCTCCATGACGATCAATGCCCCTGCGGCCATTCTCCTTTCTATGTACATCGCCGTGGCGGAAAAGCAGGGGGTGCCGCGCTCCGAGCTCCGGGGAACGATCCAGAACGACATCCTCAAGGAGTACATTGCCCGGGGAACTTACATTTTCCCACCTAAGCCCTCAATGCGCCTGGTGGTGGATACCCTGGCTTTCTGCGCCAGAGAAATGCCCAAATGGAACCCCATTTCTATTTCCGGTTATCACATCAGGGAAGCAGGTGCCGATGCCGTGCAGGAAGTGGCCTTCACCCTGGCTGATGCCATTGAGTACTGTAAGGCCGCCCAGCAAGCGGGAATGGATATTGACCAGTTTGCCCCCCAGCTCAGCTTTTTCTTTGCCGCGCACAACGACCTCTTTGAGGAAGTGGCCAAATTTCGGGCCGCGCGCAGGCTCTGGGCAAAAATAATGAAGGAAAAGTTCCACGCTCAGGACCCGAGGTCCATGATGCTTCGCTTCCACACCCAGACCGGAGGCTCCACCTTAACGGCTCAGCAGCCCGACAACAACGTCGTGCGCGTGGCTATTCAGGCCCTGGCCGCGGTTTTGGGGGGAACTCAGAGCCTGCACACCAATTCCCGGGATGAGGCCCTGGGACTGCCCACGGAGAAATCCGTCCAGATCGCCCTAAGGACCCAGCAAATCATAGCCTATGAATCAGGGGTGACGAACACAGTTGATCCCCTCGGCGGTTCCTATTACCTGGAACATCTCACCGATCAGATTGAAAAGAGGGCCCAGGAATACCTGGAGCGCATTGAGAGCATGGGCAGCATGGTGGAGGCCATCGAATTAGGATATATCCAGCGCGAGATCCAGGCTTCCGCCTACAAATACCAGAAAAGCATCGAGAGCGGGGAAAGAATCATCGTGGGCTTAAACAAGTTCAAGACGGAAGAGGAGTCCCCTCAGGAGATCCTCAAAGTTGATCCCCGTCTCAGGGAACTGCAGATTAAGCGGATTCAGGAAGTAAAGCAAAAGCGCAACAACGAGAAGGTAAATGCCATCCTGAAAAAGATTGAGGATGTAGCTTCCACCGGGGAAAACCTGGTTCCTTACTTCATCGAGGCCGTGAAAGCTTACGCTACTTTGGGAGAAATAACTGGAGCCCTGCGCAAGGTTTTCGGCGAATACCAGCAACAGGTCATTTTCTGAGAAGGAGCGGAAATGGAAAAGGGAAAGGTTCGCATTCTGATAGCCAAAGTGGGGTTGGATGGTCACGATCGAGGCGCCAAGTACATCGCCCAGGCCTTAAGGGATAAGGGCTATGAGGTAATTTATACGGGAATCAGGCAAACTCCCGAGGATATAGTCAAGGCGGCCATCCAGGAGGACGCCCAGTTCGTGGGCTTGAGCTTGCTTTCGGGAGCACACAATCAGCTTTTCCCCAAAGTGGTACAGCTTTTAAAGGAAAAAGGGGCGGAGGACATCGTGGTCTTCGGGGGTGGGGTAATCCCGGCCGATGACATCCCTTTCCTCAAGTCCCAGGGGATCAAGGAAATTTTCCCTCCGGGAACCACGATCGATGAGGTGGTGGACTTCATCGAGAAGACCCTGAAGGATGCAGCTCATTGAGGGCCTGAAAAGGCGAGACTTAAGGGCCCTGGCGAAAGCCATCAGCCTTGCGGAAAACGATCCCCTGAAGGCTGAGGAGGTTTTCGGGGAAGTCATTTCCCAGCCTCCCATGAGCTTCAAAGTGGGCCTCACCGGCCCCCCGGGCTCAGGGAAGAGCACCCTGATCCGGAATATTGTTTCCCGGGCGGTGGAAGAAAATATGAGCGTGGGGGTTCTGGCCGTTGACCCCTCAAGCCCCTTTTCCGGTGGTGCTCTCCTTGCTGATCGCCTGAGGATTGCTATTCCTAATCTTGATCCCTCAAAGGTGTTCATCAGGAGCCTTTCCTCCCGCGGCCACCTTGGCGGCCTTTCTCCCGGCATTGTGGTTTCCGTTAAATTGATGGATTACTACGGCTTTGATTTGCTCCTTTTAGAGACCGTGGGAGTAGGGCAGGCGGAAGTGGAGGTAATGTATTTAGCGGACCTTGTGGGCGTGGTTCTGGTCCCCAATTTAGGGGACGACATTCAGGCCATGAAGTCCGGCCTGATGGAAGTGGCCGATCTTTTTGTGGTGAACAAGTGCACGCTCCAGGGGGCTGAAAAGCTCAGACTTGAGCTGGAATCGCTGATTGAGAACTCGCCGCGCTTCCAGAATGCACTCTGGAAACCCCCTGTTTTTTCCACCGATGCCCTGACCGGCGAAGGCTTAGAAGAGCTCTGGGCATTTATTAAGAATTCTCCTCGGGATGAAAACTTTCTCAAGCTATTAGAGAAGAAGCGCAAAAGGCAGGTCCATTTCCAGATTTATCAGTCCCTTTTAAATTATTTCCGCCTTAAGGCAGAAGATGCCATGAAACTATTATCCCTGGATTACTATTCTCCCACAGTTGTCCGGGAGCTGATTAAAAAGATTTTGGAAGGTCGAGAGGAGGAATAGAAAATGCTCAAAAAAATTGATCACATTGGCATTGCCGTGAGCTCCCTCAAGAAGAGCATTCCCGTTTTTCAAAAGTTAGGGCTGGAGCTTAAAGGAGTGGAGGAGGTTCCCTCCCAGAAAGTGAGGGTGGCCTTTTTCCAGGTCGGGGATGTGCACATAGAGCTTTTGGAACCCACTTCTCCTGAAAGCTCGATCGGAAAATTTTTAGAGAATAGGGGAGAAGGGCTGCACCACATTGCCTATGAGACGGGTGACATTGAAGAGGAAATGGCTCTCCTCAAAGCCGCTAACTTTGAACTCATCGATCAGGAACCCAGGGAGGGAGCTCACGGGACCAAGATCTTCTTCCTCCATCCCAAATCCACGAACTCCGTCCTTACAGAAATCTGCGCGCATAAGGAAACAAAGTAAAACTTTTTCGTAAAATTTTCTATTTCTAATTTTACTTGAGGAAAAAAGCCTCCCATTAAAGCATATTCCTGTCATCAAAACTCATTTATAAAATAATTTGTTTTAAAAATGCTGAATTATTTTTATCTTTAAGTTATAATTGTTTCAATCGTGGACTCCTACATGCCAAGGGATAATAAAGGATCACTTTCAAAGGAGGAAACGCTATGGAAGTAGGGGGTTACCTGCTGCCAGACGATCTTTGGTACCACAAAGAGCATTTCTGGGTAAGGATGGAAGGTGATGTCGCAACAGTCGGCGTCACCGATTTTTTTCAAAAGCTCGCCGGGGAAATTTCCTATCTGGAGCTACCCTCTGAGGGCGACGAGTATTCTCAGGACGACGTCGTGGGAACCGTGGAAACCGGAAAATGGGTGGGCAAGATCTACTCACCCTTAAGCGGCACGATCACCGAGGTCAACTCCGAAGTCGTTGATGAACCGGCGCTTGCCAATCGCGACCCTTATGGATCCGGGTGGTTGTTTAAGCTCAAAGCCTCCGATCTCTCCGAGCTCGAGAACCTCTTCAAGGGTGAGGCCGCCCTGAAGTGGATGGAAGAGGAAATCCGCAAAAAGGCCAAATAAGGTAGGCTTATGTACCTCTTTAACCTCGATCGCATGCCCGACCTCCTCTCGATGGTGATCTTCCATGAGCTCGCCCGAGAGGGAGTGGAAGCCCTGGTGATTGTCTCTCCGGAAAAACCCTTAATCAGCATTGGTTATTTTCAAGATGCCCATCAGGAAGTGGATCTGGACTATATCAAATCCTCTGGCCTTCCTCTCTTCCGCAGGGAAGTGGGGGGCGGCACGACATATTTAGATGAGAATCAAATTTTTTATCAGGTAATATACTCCCGCAAGAACAAGAGGTTCCCGCAAACGATCAAGCAAGCCTATGAAGTCCTCTCAGAACCGCCCTGTCGAGCTCATGAGCGCTTTGGTATCAAGGTCCGCTTCCGGGAAGTAAACGACCTTGTAACCGAAGACGGGAGAAAAATCGGGGGAGAGGGTGGGGCGGATATCGGCGAGTGTATGGTTTTCGTGGGCTCCATGCTCATGGATTTTGATTACCAGACCATGTCCCGAGTGGCTAAAATCCCCGACGAAAAGTGGAGGGATAAGGTTTATAAATCCCTGGAGGAAAACCTCACTACCATGAGGAGGGAGCTGGGAGAGCTCCCCAGCCGAGAGGAAGTTCAGGAGATTTTAATTGCCGAGTTCCAAAAGGTCCTCGGTCCCCTGGAAAAAGCGGAACTCACTCCAGACTTTTTGAGGAGGGCCAGGGCGCTGGAAAGGCAAATGCAGAAGCCCGAGTTCCTCTTCGGTAAAAAGAAAGGGGAGGTTGACTCCCTGAAGATTAAATCCGGATTGAATCTGATATTCGGACAGCACAAAGCCCGAGGCGGCCTGATCCGCACTATCCAGGAAGTGGAAGGCCCCTCTCTGGGAGGGACGATTCAGGATCTATCCATAAGCGGGGATTTCACTTTAATTCCCCGAAAAAGCCTCAGGGAAGGGCTGGAAAGAAGCATTATTGGCGCAAGAAGGGAAAAATACGAGCTTTTCCCCAGAATTGCGCAGTTCATGGAATCGAAAGATAAGGAAATGCCCGGGGTCAATACTGAGGACATAATTATGGCTTTAGGGTTAAAAGATTGATGAAAGGAGCTGGGCGAGATTGAGGGAACTGGATGTTTCCGAAGTAATCCCACAAGTAAAAAAGCTCTGCATTGAGGCCAATTACTATATTGGCGAGGATGTTTTAGAGAAACTGGAGGAAGCCCTGACTCAGGAAGAATCACCAGTAGGGAAGGAGATCCTGCACCAGATTTTAACCAACCACAGGATGGCTGCAAAAGAAGAGATGCCCGCCTGCCAGGATACGGGAGTTGCCGTTATTTTTGTGGAATTGGGGCAGGACCTGCACCTTAAAGGGGGCGATCTATATTCTGCGATCAACGAGGGAGTAAGGCAGGGCTACAAGGATGGCTATCTGCGTAAGTCTCTGGTGGATGACCCCGTGATTGAGAGGAAAAATACCGGCGATAACACCCCGGCCATCATTCATCTGGATATTGTTCCCGGTGACCAGTTAAAAATCACCGTGGCCCCGAAAGGTGGAGGGTCGGAGAATATGAGCGAGGTAAGGATGCTTACTCCGGCCGATGGCCTGGAAGGGGTTATGAACTTCGTGGTGGACAGGGTGCGCCGTTCAGGTGGGAACCCCTGTCCTCCCATCATCGTAGGCGTGGGCATCGGAGGGAACTTCGAAGCCTGTGCTCTTTTGGCGAAAAAAGCCCTGATGAGGGACTTGAGGGACAGGCACCCTGAGCCAAAATGGGCTCAGGTGGAGGACGAACTCCTTTTGCGCATTAACCGTCTGGGGATCGGACCTATGGGATTGGGGGGCAGGATAACGGCTCTGGGAGTAAAAATTCTCACTCTGCCCTGCCACATTGCCAGTATGCCGGTAGCGGTGAACATCCAGTGCCATGCCGCGCGCCATAAAACAGCAGTCATTTGAGGGAGAAAGAAAATGTCCTCAGAATACAAATTAAAAACACCACTCGAAAAGGAAGATTTAGCCAGGCTGAAGATCGGGGATAAAGTTCTCCTTTCCGGGAAAATTTATACCGCCAGAGACGCTGCGCACAAAAGGCTGGTGCAACTGATCAAGGAAGGAAAGGAACTCCCCATCGAGCTGGAGGGTCAGGTAATCTATTATGTTGGCCCCACACCTCCGAAACCCGGTCAGGTGATTGGTTCGGCTGGCCCCACGACCAGCGAGCGCATGGACCCATACGCACCTTTGCTTCTGGATCACGGTCTCAAGGCCATGATCGGCAAGGGGCAGAGGAGTAATGCGGTAGTGGAGGCCATCAAAAGAAATGGGGCTGTTTACTTTGCTGCTACGGGAGGCGTCGGGGCCCTTCTGGCGAAAGCCGTGAAATCCTCCCGCATTGTGGCATACGAGGAGTTAGGCGCCGAGGCCATCAGGGAACTGGAAGTGGAGGATTTTCCCTTAATCGTAGCCATCGACGCTCAAGGTCGTGATCTTTATGTGGAAGGGGTGAGTCAGTACTGCCTGCCTTAGAGAACAAACCCAGATTAGGAGTTTACATTTGCCACTGCGGGGGTAACATCTCCGATGTCGTGGATGTAAAAAGGCTGGTCTCTGTAGCCCTGGAGCAGCCCGGAGTGGTCGTAGCCAGAGACGTGGAGCATATGTGCTCGGAGGATGGGCAAAAATTTATCCTCAATGACGTAGCCGAACATTCCCTGAATCGCGTGGTGGTGGCTTCCTGTTCCCCGCTTTTCCATGAAAAAACCTTTATGAAGACCATGGAAAAGGCCAATTTAAACCCCTACCTCTTCGATATGGCGAACATCAGGGAGCACTGCTCCTGGTGCCATACAAGCAAACAGCAAGCCACGAAAAAAGCTGAGGACCTGGTGCGCATGGCCATCGCCAAGTGTGCTCTCCACGAACCCCTACAAAGGAAGAGGATGCCCATCGGAAAGAGGGTGCTGGTGATCGGCGGAGGAATTGCTGGAATCCAAGCCTCCTTAGATTTAGGGGATTCGGGATTCGAGGTTTACCTTGTGGAAAAGGAGGCCTCCATTGGGGGGAAGATGGCCATGCTCTCCAAGACCTTTCCCACTGAGGACTGCGCCACCTGCATCATCGGTCCCAAGCTCGCTGATGTGGCTGAGCATCCCAATATTCACCTTTACACCTATTCCGAAGTGGAATCCGTAAGCGGGTACTTAGGCAACTTCCACGTGCGCGTAAGGAGAAAACCGCGCTACGTCGACCTGGATAAGTGTACTGCCTGCGGAGACTGTGCCAAAGAGTGCCCTGTGGAAATGCCGAATGAGTTCAACCTGGGGCTTTCCAAAAGAAAGGCCATTCATATTTATAATGACATCGCCGTCCCCCACAAGTATCTGATTACTAAAATCGGGACCCCTCCCTGTCGAGCTGCCTGCCCGATCCATGTCAATGTTCAGGGATACATCCAGTTGATCAAGAAGGGAAAATTCGAGGAGGCCCTGGCATTGGTCAGGGAGAGTAACCCCTTCCCGGGAATCACAGGAAGGATTTGCACTCATCCCTGCGAGAGCGCCTGCACCAGAGAAAACGTGGATGAGCCTCTGGCGATAGACCTTCTCAAGAGGTTCGTCTATGACTACGCGGAGAAGCAGGGAAAGAAGTGGGAACTAAGCCCCCCTCCTTTAAACGGTAAAAAGGTCGCCATAGTGGGCTCAGGACCAGCGGGGCTGATGGCCGCTTTCAATTTGCGGATGTTAGGTTACGAGGTCACTGTCTTTGAACGCATGCCAGAAATTGGAGGAATGCTCCGGTACGGAATTCCCACTTACAGGCTTCCCAGGGAGGTGCTGGACAAAGAGCTCAACGTTCTTCATGAGATCGGCGTGCAATTCATAACAGGTTTTGAAGTCAGAGGGCAGGAAGGGATTTCCCAATTGCTTCAGGATTTCCACGCCGTCTTCCTGGCTGTGGGCACTTGGCGCTCGCGAAAGATGGGGATTCCTGGAGAGGACTTGCCCGGGGTCACTGGTGCCCTGGAATTCCTGAGAGAAGCTAATTTAGGGAAAATAACCCAAGTTCAGGGGAAGGCGGCGGTCATTGGTGGGGGAAATGCTGCCATAGACGCTGCCAGAACGCTTTTACGCCTGGGAGCGCAAGAGGTGGAAATCATTTATCGCCGCACCCGCAATGAGATGCCGGCAAACCCTGAGGAGATTGAGGAAGCAATCATGGAAGGGATTAAACTCCGCTTCCTGGAAGCACCAACTCAAATTGAAAAAGATGAAGTTGGGCTCCTTTTGACCTTACAGAAAATGGAACTTAAAGAGCCAGATTTCTCTGGGAGGAGAAGGCCTGTTCCCGTCCCCGGTTCCGAAGTTAAAGAAGTTTTCCAGTTTGTGGTCATGGCGGTAGGACAGGAGCTGGAAAGCGAGAACCGCTTCGATTTAAAGATGGAAGACGGGCGGATTTCCGCCGATCCCTTAACCCTGGAGACCTCCATGCCCGGTGTTTTTGCCGGAGGGGATGCGGTTCTGGGACCGGCGACCTTCATTGAGGCTCTGGCGCACGGTAAAAAGGCAGCTATTTCCATCGATCGCTATTTGAACTTCGAGGATATGCGCATCGGTCGGGAATTCGAGGGTCCCTTCCCATCCCAGGTGCAAGTTGAGACTGCCGGTGTAGAGAAATCTCCCCGGGCCCATCCCAAACTTGATTTACCTGAAAGTCTCGTTTCCCATTTCGCCGAGGTTAACTCCGGCCTTCCTCAGGAGGCGGTAAAAGGGGAAGCAGAAAGGTGCCTGAATTGTGGTGGCTGCTCAGAGTGCGGGGAATGCGTGCGCACCTGTGAGCCCAAAGCCATCAATTTCGGCGAACTGGAAAGGGTCGAGGAACTGGAAGCGGATACCATTATTGTGGCTACGGGCTTTGACCTCTTTGACCCCTCTTTGAAACCGGTTTACCAGTATGGTTCCTCCTCCAGTATACTTACTGCTCTGGAACTGGAGAGGATTATCGCTACAGGTTCTTCCGGTCCACCTCTGCGCGCTATTGGAAACAAGGTGGCCTTCATTCAATGCGTGGGCTCTAGGGATGAGCAGATTGGAAGGGAGAATTGCTCCCGCATTTGTTGCATGTACGCCACTAAACTGGCGCAGCTTTTGAAGCGCCTCGATCCCTCTCGGGAGATCTACATCTTTTACACCGATCTCCGGGCTTACGGCAAGGGATTTGAGGAATACTATAAGAGAGCGCAAAAATCAGGCATAAGGTACATCCGCGGCCGGGTTGCGGAGATCCAGAGAGACCCTCAAAGCGGGACGCTGATTTTAACCGCAGAGGATACGCTCACCAGGGGAATTATCAGCGCGGAGTTTGACACCGTGGTCCTCTCTACAGGGCTCGTTCCTTCCCCGGATTCCGATAAAATCTCCGAGATGCTGAAGCTGGCCAAGAGCCCGGACGGATTTCTCCAGGAGGCTCATCCTAAATTCCGCCCCGTGGATACCCTCGTTGATGGAGTCTTCATCGCCGGCTGCGCTCAGGGGCCCAAAGATATTCCCGACACCGTCGCTCAGGCTTCTGCCGCTGCATCCCGGGCCATCCGTTTGATGAACAAAGGGTACTACGAAATTGAACCCATCTCCGCTTTCGTGCACCGGGAACTCTGCGATGGCTGTGGAATTTGCCTTTCT
Source organism: Caldisericota bacterium (assembly GCA_024655865.1). GTDB lineage: Bacteria > Caldisericota > JANLFM01 > JANLFM01 > JANLFM01 > JANLFM01. Next base: position 52,791 of record JANLFM010000003.1, on the reverse strand, counting down.
TCTTGCCCCGTGGGGGCCATCGTCAGGGAAGGGGGAACCATCAAGATTAACGAGGCTCTGTGCAAGGGATGCGGGATCTGCCTCGCTCACTGTCCCAAAGAAGCCCTTGACCTCCACTATTACACGAACGCCGAAATGAAGGCTCAGATTGAGGAAGCCTTGAAAGCAAAGAAGCCCGAAGAAACTAGGGTGCTTGTCTTTGCGGACTCCGTTTGCACTTACCGTCTGGCAGATAATTTGGGGACTTCCAGGATCTCCTACCCCGTGGAAACCAGGATCATCCGGGTTCCCTCGGGGGCCAGGGTAACACCCAGCTTGCTCCTTCAGGCGTTCTCCTCCGGTGCGGATGGAATTTTCATCGGGGAGTGTGATCGCAGGGCATCCCCTTATCCCGGCTCCAACCAGGCGATTGAGGAAAACGTGAGGATTGTCCAGGAAATCCTGAAGGAAGAAGGGGTGGAGGCCGAGCGCCTGAAATATGCGGAACTCCTGACCTCCCTTCTTACGGACTTCTTCAAGAACGTAGCTGCTTTAGTGAAATACGTAAAGAGGGAAGTCCCGCAAATTTCCCCCGAAGTTAGGGAGCGGATCAAGGAAAGGGCTCAAAACCTCTGGGAGAGAGTCCAAGGAGCACGAGGATGAATGAGCGATTTTTGAGAATAAAAAGGATAGTTTTAGGCCCCAGGAACCGGGAATTCTCGAAAAAAGTAGAAGAACTGAGCGGCGAGACGGTTAACCTTTGCGAGCAATGCGGTACCTGTTCCGGGAGCTGCCCCATGGTTGGGGAAATGGACATCACTCCTTCTTTTATGATGAGGATGGTGCAACTGGGGGAAGAAGAGGTCCTGGAAAGCAAGACCTTCTGGATCTGTGCTTCCTGCTATACCTGCTCCGTACGTTGCCCCCGGGGCATTGACCCGGCAAAAGTTGCTGAGGCGCTCAGGCAAATCAAGCTGCGTGCCGCTCTGGATTTCCTGGATATCTCTAAGATCACGGAAGAGGAGGCAAAGATCCTCCCTCAGATTGCGCTCGTGGCTGCATTAAGAAAGTTTACGGGGTGAAAGATGACCAGAATGCCGTATTATCCAGGATGCACCCTGAAGACCAAGGCTCAGAATTACGACCTTTCCACGAGGGCCGTTTTCAGGGAATTGGGAATCGATTTAGTGGAGCTTCCCCGTTGGAACTGCTGCGGGGCCGTTTTCTCCCTGGTAACCGATGACCTTCTGCGCCAGGTGGCACCAATTACTAATTTGATTAGGGTACAAGAGCTTCAAGGAACGGACTCTGTTGATGACCCCCGGCTGGTGGTCCCCTGTGCCATGTGCTTCAACGTTTTGAAAAGAGCCAATGCCCGCATGAAAGATAATCCCGAGGATCTGAAAAAGATAAACGACTTCCTCTATCTGGAATCCCAGCCATATCGGGGCGAAGTGCAAATTATCCACACTCTGGAACTGCTCAAGGAGATCTCCGCAAAGAGGATCAAAGAGCAAGTGAAATTTCCTCTTTTGGGGCTAAAGGTTTCTCCGTATTACGGGTGCAATCTTTTAAGGCCTAAAGATGTGGCTATCGATAACCCGGAAAATCCTACCCTACTTGAAGATTTCACCCAGGCCCTAGGAGCGGAAGTGGTTTTCAATAACCGCCGGCTGCGTTGCTGTGGTAGTTATCAAACTGTCTCGGAAAAGGGTTTAGTAGCTGATCTGGTCTACGATATTATCATGGGTGCCGCGCGCGCTGGAGCTGATCTGATTATCACCGCCTGTCCTCTTTGCTCCTTCAATTTAGATTGGAGGCAAAAGGAGGCCATGGAAGCTCATTCTGACCACAAATTGATTCCCGTGATTTACTACACGGAACTGATGGCCCTGGCTTTAGGTATTGGAAATGGTTTCGGTGGCGAGCACTTCGTGGACCCTCAACCACTGCTCCAGAAATTTTTGGAAAAAGAGAAGGGGGGAATTTGAAATGACCCAGGACCTGATCCCAATTTACATTTATTCCCGGAAGTATTATGTCCCTGAGGGGTCAACGATTATCACCGCTCTGGAGTACCTTGGCTTCAAGCTGAAGAAGGGTGTGGGCTGCAAGGAGGGTTTTTGCGGAGCCTGTGCCTCTCTTTATCGCTTGAAAGGAGATTACAAATTAAAAGGAGGGCTTGGTTGCCAGACCGTGGTCCAGCCTGAAATGCAGATCGTTCAGATTCCCTTCGTCCCCGCTCCTAAGGCGGTATATAAAATTGAGGAGCTTCAGCCTGACCCCGAAATTTTCGTGCGTTATTATCCCGAGCTTTACCGCTGCCTTTCCTGCAACACCTGCACCAAAATCTGTCCCCAGGAACTTCAGGTGATGGATTTCGTCCAGGCAGCCGTCAGGGGTGATTTTGAGCAGGTGGCCAACTTGTCCTTTGATTGCATCATGTGCGGACTCTGCAGCGCTCGCTGCCCTGCAGAAATCACCCAGTTCAACGTTGCTATGCTGGCTCGCCGGATCTACGGCAAGTACTTGATGAAAAAGAGCACTTTCCTGGAGCAGAGGCTCAAGGAAATCGAGTCCGGGAAATATGAAGAGGGGTACAGGGAGCTCATGTCATTGAGCCAGGAAGAGCTGAAGAACCGCTATTTCCAGAGGGAAATCGACTTCCAGATCACTTGAGGAGGCAAGAATGGGTTATCCCGATTACATGTATGAATCAATAAAGCTTGTGGAAGCCACGAGGCCCCGAAGGGCCGAGATGGCCAAAGAGGGCTTGCAAAAATTTCTTAAACCCTTATCCGCTGAGGAGAGGGAAAAGGTGCTCAGGGACAACCATCCCGATTATCAGCCTGAAGCCCGGAAGCCGATAAGGGTGGGACCGAATAAGGGGGAGCACCTTACTTCTGAAGTGGTGGATATTTTGGAAAGGCCATCCCGTCTTCCTCGAGACTTTAAGCTGGAACCGGTAGACTATGAAACAGATGTCCTGGTTATTGGGGGAGGAGGAGCGGGATGTCAGGCTGCCCTCTGGGCGGCGAAGAACGGGGCTAAAGTTATCCTGTGTACCAAACTGCGCCTGGGAGATGCTAACTCCATGATGTCTCAAGGAGGGATGCAGGCCTCCGTTAATCCCGGAGATTCCCCTTTAATTCACTATCTTGATGCCATTGGCGGAGGACACTTCGACAATAAACCAGAGCTGTTGAAGATTATGACCTCAGAAGCTCCCTACATTGTGAAATTCCTGGAGGAGCTGGGCGTGATCTGGGACAAGCTACCTGATGGTCATTACCAAACCCAATCCGGAGGAGGAGCCTCAAGGAGGAGGATGCTCTCCTGCCGTGACTACACAGGAGCAGAGATCATGCGCGTCTTAAGGGACGAGGTGCGTAACCACCCTGAAGAGATCACCATCCTGGAATTCCTTCCCGCCCTGGAGCTGATCAAGGACGAGGAAGGGAAAGCCGCCGGGGCTGTGCTTTTCGATATGGAAACCGGGCAGTACCATGTGGTCAAGGCAAAGGTCGTAGTACTGGCCACCGGTGGTTTTGGCAGAATTCATATCCGTGGTTTCCCCACAACCAATCACTACGGAGCGACAATGGACGGCCTGGTTATGGCTTACCGGGCTGGAGCTCGCCTTTTGCACATGGACTCCGTCCAGTTCCATCCTACCGGCGCTATCTATCCTCCTCAAATTCACGGGTTTCTGATTACCGAGAAGATTAGGGCCATGGGGGGACAACCGGTAAACGCTAAAGGGGAGCTCTTCGTTTACCCCATGGAACCCCGGGATGTGGAAGCCTCAGAGTACATTCAGGAATGCAAGAAAGGTCTGGGAGTGCGCACGCCCGACGGGCAGTACGGGATCTGGCTGGACTCTCCCCTGATTGAGATCCTCCATGGCTCCGGGACTATTGAACGCGCTTTTCCTGCCATGTTCAGACAGTACAAACGCTTCGGCATCGATATTCGCGTCCTACCCATGCTGGTTTATCCTACCCTGCACTACCAGAATGGAGGAGTAGAAATCGAGGAGAACTGCCATACGAGCGTGCCCAACTTGCTTGCAGCCGGAGAGGTATCCGGAGGGGTTCACGGGCGTAATAGGCTCATGGGGAATTCCGTTTTAGACTACAACGTTTTTGGCAGGAGAGCGGGGATTGAGGCCGCAAAGTTAGCCCGTGAAACGGAGATCAAAGGGCGCCTGAACGTTGATCACGTCTGGGAATACGAGGAGGAGCTGAAAGGGGAGGGCATAGAAACAAAGGGATACTCCCCTTTACTCCTGCCGGAATATCGGAACCTGGAGTCTTTAAAGAGACACAGAACAGAGTTTGATCCTTTTGCCCCTGCGGGGCTATAGAAAGGAGAAGGAAGATGACTCTAAAACCTGATTTGAGTAACCTGGAAGAATGCTTCCCTGAGAACTTTACCCCAGCTCAAATGGCTAAAGCCAAAACCATCTTCTATAAGAGGATGGCTTTAGAAGGGCATCGTTTCTACGGAGGAAAAATGCAAACCGTCCCCAAAGCCGGGGTTTTTGGTTTCAACTGGTTCAATGTCTGGTACACGCCAGGAGTTTCCAAGATCTCCACCACTATCAGGGACGACAACGAGAAATCCTTCGAGCTTTCCAACAGGGGGAACCTTGTGGCAGTCGTGAGCGATTCCACCAGAGTCCTGGGGGATGGAGACGTCACTCCACCAGGCGGTCTGGGAGTGATGGAGGGCAAGGCTTTTTTGATGAAATATCTGGGGGGCATTGATGCCCTGGCCCTTTGTGTGGACTCCCGGAACGAGAAAGGGGAAAACGACCCGGAGATCATCATTAACCTGGTGAAGAGGATTCAGCCATCCTTTGGAGCAGTCAATTTGGAAGATATCAGCCAGCCCAACTGCTACCGGGTGCTCGATGTTTTAAGAGAGGAATGCGACATTCCGGTCTGGCACGACGACCAGCAGGGCACAGCCTGCGTCACTCTGGCCGGGTTGCTGAACGCCTTAAAAATTGTGGGCAAGGAACTCTCCCAGGTGAAGATTGTTTACTTCGGGGCAGGAGCAGCAAACACCACCTGTCTGCGTTTGAATTTAGCCGCGGGAGCTGACCCGGAAAAAAGCATCATGTTCGACTCAAAAGGAGCACTCCACAGGGGAAGGAAGGACATTGAAGCCGACCCGCGCTTTTACCGGAAATGGGAGATCTGCCTGAAGACCAACCCGGACAAGGTTCAGACCGTGGAAGAAGCTTTAAAAGGGGCCGACGTTCTCCTCTCGATCTCCACGCCAGGACCGGGGGTGATCAAGCCGGAATGGATTAAGTTGATGGCCCCCAAGGCCATAGTTTTTGCCTGCGCTAACCCAGTTCCGGAAATTTATCCCTACGAGGCCAAAGAGGCCGGTGCTTACATTGTGGGGACGGGAAGAGGGGATTTCCCTAACCAGATAAATAACTCCCTGGGATTCCCCGGGATCCTCAAGGGTGCGCTCCTTGTGAGAGCCAGGAAAGTAACGGATAACATGGCCATCGCTGCTGCCAGATCCCTGGCAGATTTTGCAGAAAAGAGAGGGATTAATCCGGACAACATTACTGCCACAATGGAGGAACCGGGGGTATTCCCCAACGAAGCCGCGGACGTTGCCCAACAGGCGGTCAAAGATGGGGTAGCCAGGATCCTGATGACCAGGGAGGAAGCTTACAGGAGGGCTAAAGAGGATATCGATTATGCCCGAAGCTTAACCGAGCTTTTGATCCGGGAGTCATTCATCAAGACTATTCCTCAGGAACTCCTGAATAAGGTGCTTCAAGCTACCATTGAGGAGGTTTTGCGCTCCTAAAAACTTCAGGGGGTATTATGGGAAAAACCCTAACGGAAAAAGACCTGGATTTGAAATTCAAATACCGTATCATGCAGGAGAAAGGTGGGGAGATGATCGTCCGCTGCTTTTCTTGTGCTACCTGCACTCTGAGTTGCCCTGTGCGCCTGGCGGACGAAGAATTCAATCCTCGAAGGATTATTCGTCTCGCCCTATTGGGCGCTAAGGAGGAAGTCCTCCGCTCTCCCTTTATCTGGCTCTGCTCTGCCTGTTACCTCTGTTCCGAGCGCTGTCCTCAGGACGTCAAGATCACGGATTTGATGATCGCTTTGAGGAATATTGCCGTAAAGGAAGGGGTTTTACCTTCGAGCCTCCAGGCGCAGCTGGATTTGCTTTACAAGCATGGCAGGCTTTACGAAATAGGGGAATTCGAGAACAAGAAAAGAGTGAAACAATCCGTCCCCACTTTGGAGGAAAAAAGGGAGCTGGCCGCACGAGTGCTCGAATTCTTTAAACTGATAACTTTTCCGGTGGAGAAATGAAAATCGGGCTCTTTTTAGGCTGTACCGTCCCGGTGAGGGCGCTGAATTACGAACAGGCCTTTCGCCGGTTGGCAGAGGAACTTCAGATTACAATCCAGGATGTTCCAGATTTCTTTTGCTGCGGATTCCCGGTAAAGAGCATTAACGAGGAAACTGGAATTTTAATGGCTCTTACAAATTTAGCCATCGCAGAAAAAAGCGGCATTCAAGATCTGGTCACCTTGTGCAATGCCTGTACGGAAAATCTCACTGAGGCTAACTATCTGTGGAGCAACGATCCTGAAGTCAGAAAAAAGCTGGAGCCGCTCCTTTTAGACTTAGGACACAGCTATTCGGGTTCAGTCAGGGTTCGACACAGTGCCAGGGTTCTTTTTGAGGATTTCAAGGACCTGATCGCTCAAAAAATTAGAAGGAACCTTGGGACCCTTAGGCTTTATCCATACACGGGCTGCCACTACGCCCGCCCTTCCCGGATTTACCAGGATTTCGATAATCCGGAGGCTCCCGATAGCTTGGGCGAACTTCTAAAAATAACCGGGGCTCAGGTCGTTTCAGGGCAAAATTCCTGCTGTGGAGGTGCGGTTCTGGGGTTTAAAGAGGACACATCCTTAAAGATGGCGGGAGTTACCCTCAAGAAGGTCAAGGAAGAGGGAGCAGACGCTATGGTCCTCATCTGCCCCTTCTGTGACATTATGTTCGAGCAGAACCAGAAAAAGGTGGAGAAACTTTTAAGTGAGACCTATGAACTCCCTGTGATTTACCTTCCCCAGGTTCTGGGATTGGCTCTGGGCATTCCCAGGGAGGAGTTGGGTTTTAACCTCAATCGCATCAAAATGGACGGCTTCTGGACAAAGCTGGAGGGGTAATAGTGGCTGAAAATACTAATCCTGTGGGCAAAGTTTTAGTAGTGGGGGGAGGGGTAGCCGGGATTCAGGCCAGCCTGGATTTAGCGGCTGGTGGTTTTAAAGTGTACCTTGTGGAGTCTAAGGATGCTATCGGGGGAACTATGGCACAACTGGACAAAACTTTCCCCACAAACGACTGCTCCATGTGCATCCTTTCTCCTAAATTGGTAGAGGTAGGTTCCAACCCCAATATCCAACTTCTCACCCGCTCTCGCATAGTTCGGGTAGAGGGGGAAGCACCTCACTTTAAAATCACCATCCTTAAAGAACCACGCTATGTGGACCCTGATCAATGTAAGGGTTGCGGGGATTGCGCTAAGGAATGCCCGGTTTCCCAACCGAACGATTACGAGGAGCGCCTGGCTCAGCGCAAAGCCATCTTCCGCCTTTACGAGCAAGCAGTTCCCAGCTCTTTTGGAATTACAAAACTGGGAATCAGCCCTTGCCGTGCTTCCTGCCCACTCTATGTCAATGCCCAGGGCTATATTCAGCTCATAGTAAAGGGAAAGTACAAGGAGGCTCTGGATTTAGTCCGGGAGAGAAATCCTTTCCCGCTGATCACCGGTCGTATCTGCACTCGCCCCTGTGAGAAATCCTGCACCAGAAAAGATTTAGATGGGAGCGTGGCCATTGACTACCTGAAGCGCTTCGTGGCCGATGTTGCCTTAAAAAACGGTGAGCAATGGACACCCCAGACCCCTCCCTGGAACGGGAAAAAGGTGGCGATTATCGGGTCCGGACCCGCAGGGCTTCTCGCTGCCTACGATCTTACGCTTAAAGGTTTTAGAGTCACTGTTTTCGAGAGGATGCCCCAGATCGGGGGAATGCTCAGATATGGTATTCCTCCCTATCGGCTACCCAGGGAGGTCTTAGATTACGAGCTCTCCCTACTTTTCCGGATGGGAGTGGAATTTCAGACCGGAAAAGAGATCAAGAAGTCAGACCTAGAGCTACTCAGAAAAGAGTACGACGCCGTTTTTGTAGCTACTGGAGCCTGGAGATCGCGGAAGATGGGCGTCCCGGGAGAGGAACTCCCCGAGGTTACAGATGCTTTAAGCTTCCTCCGCAAAGTGAATGTAGAACCCTTCTCCTTTGAGGGAAAAGCGGCAGTCATCGGAGGAGGGAACTCCGCCATTGATGCTGCTCGCACCCTTCTCCGCTTGGGGGCCGAGGAAGTATGGGTTATCTATCGCCGAACCCGGAATGAGATGCCCGCTGATCCTCAGGAAATTGAGGAAGCCGAGCTGGAGGGAGTACGCTTCCAGTTTCTCGCTGCTCCTTTAAAGGTGGAGAAAGCTCCTTCCGGAGCTCTTTTAACGCTTCAGAGGATGCAGCTCGGGGAACCCGATGCTTCAGGACGTCCCAGGCCGGTTCCCATCCCTGGTGCTCAGGAAAGTCTGGCCTTCCAGCTTGTGGTCTCAGCAATCGGCCAGGAACCTGAGGTTGAAAACCTGCCCATACTTCAAGAAAAGGGCCTCTTCAAAGCCGATCCCCTTACTTTAGAGACCAATATTCCCGGAGTCTTCGCTGGTGGCGATGCCGTCTTAGGCCCCGCTACTTTTATCGAAGCCATGGCTCAGGGAAGAAAAGCGGCGAACTCTATCGATCGTTTCCTGAAAGGGGAGAACCTGAGAGAGGGTAGGGAGGAAGAAGGGATACTGGAGGGGAAAGCGGAAGTCGATTTAAAGAAAGTAGAGCGGAGAGAAAGGTCTCACCCTCAATTTCGCCTCTCCGAATCCTTGAAAGGGGACTTTTCCGAGGCAAACCTCGGCCTCAAAGAGGAAGATATTAAAGCGGAGGCCGAACGCTGCTTGAACTGCGCTGGCTGCTCGGAGTGCATGGAATGCGTGCGGGTCTGCCAGGCTAAAGCCATAAATCATCAAATGAAACCTCAAGAGGAGGTCATTGAAGTCGGGAGCGTAATCCTCGCCCCGGGCTTCGATGAGGTCGATCCCTCCTCCTATTTCCAGTACGGGTGGGGGAGGTTCCCCAATGTGGTGACGAGCATTCAGTTCGAAAGAATCCTTTCGGCCTCCGGGCCTTATTCCGGAGTAATCCAGAGACCAGGAGACGGAAGACATCCCCAAAAGATAGCTTTCATCCAGTGTGTGGGATCGAGGGACAAGGTTCATCCTTACTGTTCCTCCGTCTGTTGCATGTACGCCACCAAGGAGGCTGTGATCGCCCGGGAGCATTCCCGGGAAGTGGAATCCACCATCTTTTACATCGACCTGCGCTCTTACGGGAAGGAATTTGAGAAATATATCGAAAGGGCCAAGTCTGAATACGGGGTAAGGTATGTGCGCTCTCGGATCTCGAGCGTGGAGGAGCTCAAGGACGGATCGCTCAGGATTCTCTATGAGGATGAGGGCGGAAGCCTGAAAAGCGAGGTTTTCGACCTTGTAGTCCTATCCGTGGGACTGGGAGTTCCTAAGAGTGCGGATGAGCTCTCCAGTCTTTTCGGGCTTTCCCGGGACGAATTCGGTTTTCCCAAAAATCTGGACCTGGATCCGGTAAGCACGGAAAAGCAAGGGGTTTTTGTCGCCGGGGCCTTCGCGGGACCCAAAGATATTCCGGAGTCCGTCACCGAGGGAAGTTCGGCTGCCGAAGAGGCCTCCCGGATCATCGCCAGCGAAAGGGGAAAGGAAATTTCCAGGAAGGAGCTTCCTCCGGAAATCGATGTCCGCAGCGAGAAGCCCAGAGTGGGAGTTTTTATCTGCCATTGTGGCCTGAACATCGCGGGATTTCTGGACGTCCAGGCTGTTACCGAATATGCCAAGACCCTCCCCTACGTGGTCTATGCTGAAAGCAACCTCTATACCTGTTCCCAGGATACCCAGCAAAGGATCAAGGAAAAGATTCAAGAGCACAACCTGAACAGGGTTGTGGTGGCCTCCTGCACTCCTAGGACACATGAACCGCTTTTCCAGGAGACCATCAGGGAGGCGGGACTGAACCGCTTCCTCTTTGAGATGGCCAATATCCGGGATCAGGATAGCTGGGTGCACCAATTCGACCCGGAGCGGGCTACTAGGAAGGCCATGGATCTCGTTCGCGGTGCTGTGGCCAAGGCCGTGGAACTTTCGCCTCTGGAAGTCCAGTTCCTCCCGATTACCAGACGGGGTCTCGTGATCGGAGGAGGAATAGCTGGTATGACTGCCGCTCTGGCTCTGGCTGACCAGGGTTTTGAGGTAGTCCTCGTGGAAAAGGAAAAGGAATTAGGCGGAAACGCCCGCTTCATCGCTTTCAAGCAGGACGGTTCTCCTTTCCAGCCTGAATTAAAAATGATGATTGAGAGGGTCAAGGGTCATCCCAGAATAGCCGTTTATACTGGCGTGGAGGTCGAAAACTCTGAAGGTTATGTGGGCAATTTCAAAACTACCCTCTCCAACGGCGAGATCATCGAACACGGAGCGGTAATTATCGCTACGGGAGCCCTGGAGATGGCTACTTCTAAATTTGGTTACGGGAACCTCGAAGGAGTAATTACCCAGAGGGAATTAGAAAGCCTCTTTTTAAGCGGTAAGTTAGGTAAACCCGGAACCGTGATCTTCATCCAATGTGTGGAATCCAGGGACGACGATCACCCCTACTGCTCCCGGGTTTGCTGCCAGGAGGCCTTGAGGAACAGCCTGAAAATTAAGGAGCTCAGTCCGGAGACCGAGGTCATAGTCCTTTATCGAGACATCAGATCCTATGGATTGAATGAACTCTACTACACGAAATCCCGGGAAGCAGGAGTGCTCTTTTTGAATTACAGGGAGGAAGAAAAGCCCGAAGTCTATCAGAATGGGACCCTGAGGGTACGCTTTAGAGAGGGAATTATAGGTAGAGAAATCGACCTTCCTGTGGATTTCGTGGTGCTCAGCGTAGGGGTGAGCGCCAATCCCGAAAATGAGAGGCTGGCAAAGCTCTTTAAGGTTCCCTTAACTCAGGACGGATTCTTTCTTGAGGCTCACGCCAAACTGCGACCTGTGGAATTTGCTACAGACGGAGTCTTCCTTGCAGGACTGGCCCACTCTCCCAGAACAATTGAGGAATCCATCGCTCAGGCAAAAGCCGCAGCCGGTAAAGCTGCCATCCTCCTTTCTAAGGAGGGAATCGAGGCTGGCGGTAAAATCGCGAAAGTGAACGAGAGGGCTTGCGCTGGTTGCGGCCTTTGCGAACTGCTCTGCAGTTATGGGGCGATAAAGGTGCTGGAGAAAAAGGTTCTGGGTTACTTAAAGAGGGTGGCGGAGGTCAATCCTTCACTTTGCAAAGGCTGTGGCGCTTGCGCAGGGGGGTGCAGGTCTAACGCTATTGATTTGGAAGGCTTCTCCAACGAGCAGATCAGCGAAGCCTTAGAGGCTATGCTTGAGGTACAGGAGTGAGAGATGGAAAAGTTTGAGCCGAAGATTATTGCTTTTCTCTGCAACTGGTGCTCTTATGCGGGAGCGGATCTGGCAGGGGTTTCCAGATTCCAGTACCCTCCCCATGTTCGGGTAATCAGGGTGCCCTGTTCGGGAAGGGTGAACCCTCTTTTTGTTCTTAAAGCCCTTTACGAGGGGGCAGATGGGGTACTGGTCTCAGGATGTCATCCTGGAGATTGTCACTATCAAAGCGGGAATTATTATGCCCGTAGGCGTCTGGAGGTTTTTAAAAAACTCCTGGATTTTGTAGGCCTGAACCCCGCTCGTTTTAAAATGGCCTGGATTTCCGCAAGCGAAGGCGCCCAGTTTGCCCAGCTGATCAGGGAGTTCACCGCCGAAGTAAAGGAAGCAGGTCCCAATCAGGAATTTGTCCGGGAAAAAGCCGACCTCGTGAGGTTTTTAAATGAGAACAGATGATTTGATCTTGAAGTGTCAGGAGGCCTTCAGGGAAAAGGAACTGGATCTCTTTTTGGGCTTCGAGAGGTCATCCTCAGGCTTTCTCAAACCAGCCGTTTTCACCTCTTTAGAGTCTCTGGAAAAGATTAGCTGGGATCCCAGTGCCTCTTTAAATCTGGCCACCTTCATCCCCAGGTTTAAGGGGAAAAAGGTAGGAATTATTGCCCCGGGTTGCGTTTCCCGATCCCTAGTGATTTTGATCAACGAGGGACAGGTTTCCCGCGATCGATTAACAGTAGTCGGAGTTCCCTGTCAGGGCCTGATCGAGAGAAAAAAGTTAGGAGATCTGAAGGGAGTGCGTTTTTTAGATTCTCAAAATGGCAAATTTACCCTTCAAAGAGGGGGCCAGATTGTAGAGCTCCCCCTGGAAGACTACCTTTCAGAGAGTTGCCTGGATTGCGATCATTCAGGTCCTGTGCTTTACGATTACCTGATCGAGGGTTCCTCAAGGAAAAATCCCAGCGGGAATCTGGAAAAAAGAGTAAAGGCCCTGGTCGAGCTCTCACCGGGGAAGAGGCTTCTTTATTTCAAAAAGGAAGCGGAGAAATGCATCCGCTGTTACGCCTGCAGGCAGGCCTGCCCAATGTGCTATTGCGAGAGCTGTTTTGTGGAATCCTCAGAGCCTCGCTGGCTTACGGCGGTACCTGAAGTGGCGGATAACCTGATCTGGCTTTTGACCAGGGTCTACCACCTTGCTGGAAGATGTGTGCAGTGCGGTTCCTGTGCTCGTGCCTGTCCGGAAGGGGTCGACTTGATGTCCCTTTTAGCCTGGGCTAACCAGAGTGTTTCTGAGCTTTTCCAGTATCAACCCGGATTGGAAATTGGGGAAAAACCAGCCTTAGGTGAGTACCGCCTGGAAGACCCGGACTTCTTCTGGGGCGGGGGACTAACGGAGGGAAAGAAATGCTGTTCCTGAAATTAGCCCGGAAAAAGTTGCTGGAGGCCCTGAAGGAGTTCCCGGAATATTCTTTCTATACCCCAAAGAAGGAAGGGGAAAGGGTGCTCTTAAAAGAAACCTCCCCTGATGGTCTCCCTGAGGACCTCCGTTTTGAGCGGAGCACTGCTTCCGCCAAAGAACTTCTTTTTCCCCAGGCGGAGACCATGTTTTATTTCCTGCGCTATAAACCCTCACAAAAGCCGGTTCTGGACGAAGGTAAAAGGCTCATCTTGGGGCTTCGCCCCTGTGACGCCCATGGGATTCAGGCACTGGAGGCCAATTTTTTGAAAGTTGAGCCCATCGACCCCTACTTTAAAAGAAGGCGGGAAAACACCCTTCTTGTCACTGTGGCTTGCTTGGAATTTGAGGATAACTGCTTCTGCGATTCTCTGGGTTCTGGCCCTGACCGCCTAAATGGCGCGGACGCCATTATCTACGATCTGAACGATGCCGTGGGAGTCCTGTCCAATAACGAAATCATCTCTCAAAGATTGAAAGATTATGCCTTCCAGATCCAGGAGGTGCGAGGTGAGGACGAGGTGGAAAAGGGTTCTCTTCCTCAGCGCACCGTTGAACCGCTCCCGATTTTATCCCCCGAGGAATACCTATCCTTGATTTTGGAGGAGAAACTCTGGGATAAGATCAGTTCCACCTGCCTGGGGTGCGCGAGCTGTACCTATCTCTGCCCAACCTGTTACTGCTTTGACATCCAGGACATAAATTATGGTCCCGCAGGGAAGAGGATTCGTACTTACGATTCCTGCATGTTCAACCTTTACACCCTGGAAGCCAGCGGACACAATCCCCGGCCCACTTTAAAAGAAAGGTGGAGACAGCGCTTCCTGCACAAGTTCAGCTACATTCCCTATTTGCACGGCATTTTAGGGTGCACAGGGTGTGGCCGGTGCATTGAGGTTTGTCCTGCCGGGATTGATATGCGCGAGGTGATTAAAGATGTGGCAAAATTTCCCCGTTAACCCCTATCTTCCTATACCCGTAAGGGTAGAGAAAGTGAGGTTTGAGAGCGAGGATCGATCGCTCAAGACTCTCTGGTTATCCCTTTTGGATGAAGAAGTTAGGAAAAATTTTTATTTCCGACCGGGTCAGTTTATTGAACTCTCTGTTCCCGGGAAGGGAGAAAGCCCTTTTGGAATAGCTTCCAGCCCTCGGGAAGAACTGATCAAAATTACTGTGAATAAAACAGGGACTGTAACCAGGGCCATCCACCAGCTGGATCAGGGAGACATCGTGGGAGTTCGGGGACCTTTTGGAAACTATTACCCGATTGAGGACCTTTTAGGGGCGAACCTTTTCATCATCTCCGGTGGTTTCGCCTTCACTACACTGGCCTCCTTCACGGAATACGTGCTCCAGGATTGGAGCGATAAAGTCAAAGATATAGACCTGGTTTACGGAGCAAGGACTCCCGGGATGCTCCTCTACAAGGACCTTCTTGAAGAATGGAAAGGGAATCCCAGAGTAAAGCTGCACCTCACCGTTGATCGGGAATATCCGGGGTGGACAGGGTTGGTGGGGTTTGTTCCTGACATTGTGGCTAAAGTGGATGTTGATCCTCTCAATACTTACTGTTTTATCTGCGGACCACCGATCATGATCCGGTTGACAATCCCCAGGCTTATTGAGAAAGGAATTTCCAAAGACAGAATTTATACCTCTTTAGAACGAAGAATGAAGTGCGGCATAGGAAAGTGCGGCAGATGTAATATCGGACTTAAATACGTTTGCCGGGATGGTCCGATATTTAAGGTCTCAGAATTGGAGAAACTGCCTGCCGAATATTAGAAATTTGCCAGGCCTGCTAAAATATAATTAATGGGCAGGCTTTATATATCCGATTATCAGATAGACTGCCAGGCAATTATTTTTGATAAAGACGGGACCCTGATCGATTTTCATTTAGTGTTAGAATCCCTCTTCAGGGCTCGTCTTCAAGCGCTTGTTCGTTTTCTGGGGCATGGCGTAGAGAAAGATTTTGCTTTTATATGCGGTTACGACTTAGAAAGCGGCAAGATCGATCCCGGAGGCCCCTTAAGCACAGCTGCGAGAAAAGAAGAGGAAACCCTCTGCGCCGGGCTGATCTATGGAAAAGGATATTCCTTTCCCGTTGCTCGAGAAATCGCTCATCGCATCTTTCAGGAAGCGGAGGACTCCCTGGATATTGGGGCCAATTTGCGGCCTCTTCCTTATGCCGATGATCTTTTAAGGGAGCTGCACTCTCATGGCTTCCTCCTTGCCCTGGCTACAGGTGACGGTCACGCCCGGGCGGAGAAAATGATGTCCCTCTTGAATTGGTCTCGGTATTTTAACCTGATTGTGGGAGTTGACGAGGTTGCTTTTCCCAAGCCCCATCCCGATTTCATTTTTAAATGCGTTGAAAAGCTGAGAATCCCTCCGGAGGAGATGATCGTGATCGGGGATTCCTGCCTTGATGCCCGGATGGGGAAAAACGCCGGGGTCAAGTCTACCGTAGGAGTTTTAACCGGGACCGGAACGCTGGATCAGTTGAAGAATTGTTTTGATCTGGTAATCCCGGATCTCTCGTATATAAAGGTGGAATAATGGAGGAGTCTCATCGAAAGGCAGAGGCCTGGAAACGCGGTTTGCTCCTTGCGGGCATTCTCGGCCTTCTCGTTTTTGTAGCTTTACTCTTCTGGGGGGATGCCCGGGCTGTGGGGGCCAAAATTCTCACTCTCTCCGCATCTCTGGCTTTCTTTTTAGTTGTCCTTTCCGCCTTTGATTACTATTTTCGCTTCCTTCGCTGGCAATTTTTGCTCAAGCCCTTCCACTTTAGTTTGCGCCACCAGGAATCACTGATAGTTTTTCTCGCTGGCCTTTCCCTCTCGGCAACGCCGGGAAACCTGGGAGAGGCTGTTAAATCCTTCCTCTTAGAGAAAAGAGACATCCCCGTGTCTAAGACCTTGCCCGTAGTTTTTGCAGAGAGACTCTCGGACGGAAGCGGGATCGCGCTCCTGGCAACAGTTGGGGCTGTCCAATTTCACTACGGATGGACCATCCTGGTTGCCTTCAAGTGTTTTTTTCTCTTAGCCATGCTGCTTATAAGCAGGGAAAAGTGGTTTCTCTCTTTAATTAAGTTCCTCAGATCCAGAGGCAAGCTTTCTCGTGTAGCTGATTCCCTTGATTCTTTTTACGCTTCAGTTCGGCTGGTCTTCACCTGGAAAAGACTCGCTTTCGCTATCTTCTTGAGCGCTTGTTCCGCCTTTTTTCAAACGGTGGCGTTCTTCTATCTTCTTAAGGGAATTTACGCCCAGATTACCTTCATGGAGGCCCTTTTCTTTTTGAACCTTTCTTCGATTGCGGGAGGCGTCTCCCTTTCCCCGGGAGGGTTGGTGGTTGTGGAGGGGAGTCTAATGGCCCTGCTCCTTTCCAGGCAGGTCCCCGTAGAGGCGGCAGCTACCTCGGTAATGATAGTGCGCTTTTTCAATCTCTGGTTGGGATTTATCGTAGGGATTTTTGCCCTGAGGTGGACCATCGCTCATTGGGTGCTCGATGAGCGCTACTAACGCTTCTGGAATAGAAAAAGGCTATAAGGCCCTTCTTCTTCCGGAATCAGTTCCTCATTGATCAGCCATCTTTTTAAAAGCTTGAACCCGTATTTTTTTGCAATTTGCAGGAAATAATCCTGGGGATATGCCCGCTCCTCGACCAAACTTTCCCTTTTTTCGAAGAGCTCCCCTTTCCTCTTAAACCAGATCAGCAGACGCTCAAGGAGATCGTCCTTGCGCCAGGAGCACTTCTCGATCAGGTAAAGGTTGGGGGCCATTTTGACCTTTGTGGATTCCCCAGGGAAAGCTCCAGGAGAAAATAGATCACAGGCCAGGAAGCCACCTTTTGTGATTGCCCGAGCTGCTACCCGGATTACCGCTTCCAGATCGCTTTCCTGGCGAAGGTGATTCAGGGCGGCGAAACAGGTAATGAGGAGAAATTGGTTTTCCAAATTCAGAGTGCGCATGTCCTGTCTGAGAAAATCCACTTTAGCCTGGGCCTCCAGAGCCTGAAGCCTGGCCATGGTGATCATTTCCTGCGAAAGATCCAGACCAGCGGCATTCCACCGGGAAAGGGCAAACATTATAGCTGCCTTTCCAGTTCCGCATCCCAGATCCAACATTCTTCCCGGGGAGGTTGTTTCTTTCAGTGCTTCCAGTATCTCCCGGGCGTAGCGCTCCCCGGCTTCTGAGAGCCCGAGCTGATCATAAACGGGAGCCAGGTTTCTGTAAGGGTCAGAAGTTAAATCAAACATGCGCTCGTTTTCTCATCCCCTCATTTTTTGTACTCTTATATTATGCAAAAAGGAGAGGCCTTGAGGCTGGAAATTGAAAAGTTAATTTACGAGGGAAAGGCATTGGCCAGAGCCCCGGACGGCAGAGTCGTCTTTCTGGAAGGTGCTCTTCCCGGCGAGTCCGTTCTCGCTCAGGTGACAAAGGTCAAAAGCGACTACCTTCGGGCAAGATTATTGGAGATTATCACGCCCTCTTCCTCAAGGGTTAGCCCCAAATGCGGGCATTTCCTGGAATGCGGCGGGTGCTCCCTGCAACATGCATCCTACGAACTTCAACTGGAATCAAAAAGGGAATTTGTGGCTGACTCCTTTAAGCGTATAGGAGGAATTAAATCCATAGAGGTCAAGGATTGCCTTCCTTCCCCACTGGTCTGGAGATATCGCAACAAAATGGAGTTTACTTTTCAAGCCGGGGAAGGAGTGAACCTCGGGCTTCATCCCAGGGGCGACTTTCGCAGGGTGGTGGACTTAAAAGAATGTCCCATTTCCTCCTTTTCTGTAGGGGAGATCTTCCCCATAATACGGGATTGGGCCTCGGATTTTGGCCTTTCAGTGTGGGATTTAAGGGAGCATAAGGGGGCATTGCGCCACCTCGTGATCAGGCGCTCCCAGCGGAGAGAGGAACTCTTGTTAAACCTGATTTGCGGGGAAGAGATCCCTGAATTAGCGAAGGAAGCCCTCGTTTCCAGACTAAAGGAGGCAACCGTAATTTTTACCCTGAACCGCTCCTGGGGGGACAGCCATCATATTGATAAAGAGGAGGTTCTTTCCGGTAGTGGCTTTATAGTCGAAGAAATTGGGAAACTTCGCTTTAGGATTTCTCCTTCTTCCTTTTTCCAGACAAATTCCCTTCAAGCTGAGGCTCTCTATCAGAAAATCAGGGAATTCGCCCGGGACATTCACCCTGAACGGATCCTCGATCTTTACTGTGGCACCGGTACCATCGCCTGCTTTCTGGCAGACACCGCACCTGAGGTTTGGGGCGTGGAGAAAATGGCTCAGGCGGTCTCCGATGCCAAAATCAATGCCTCCTTAAACGGTCTTGATAATCTCCATTTCCTTCAAAAGGAAGCTGAAGAAATGGACAACTTGAGTCAATTTGATTTGATCGTACTCGATCCTCCCCGTTCCGGATTGCACCCGAAAACCAGAGAAATCTTAAACCTCTCCCGAGCGACATACATTATTTATGTTTCCTGCAACCCTACGACCCTGGCTCGCGATCTCCAGGAGCTAACAAACTATGAGCTTCTTGAGGCTCTCCCTTTTGATTTCTTCCCGCATACCTTCCATGTGGAGACCTGCGCCATCTTGAAGCTCAGCGGATGAGTTAGATCCTTCCGTTCTGGCTCAATGTTTCCCGCCTTTGCTGGAAAAAATTCGCACCCTGCTTATTTTGTGTGCGCTTTAAGGAGGTTTGAAGGGGATCTTTCTTACTTCATCCTAATTTGCTCTGACACCTATTTTATCCAGTCCCGCCCACTCTGGTATAATTCAAAAAGCACAAATCCGGAGGAGGAAAATGGACTATAACGCGCTGAAGGTAATCCTTGAGAGGGAGGAAATTGATTTTCTTGATTTAAAAGTCGTGGATCTGGCTGGGAATCTTAGGCACCTTACTTTGCCTTCTTCTTACGTCACAGAGAAGGTCTTTACCGATGGCATTGGTTTTGATGCAAGTTCTTATCACCTTTCCTCTGTGGAGTCCTCAGACCTGGTTTTAATTCCCGATGCCACAACCTGTTTCAAAGATCCTTTCAGGGAAGCCACCGTTCTCTCCTGTTTTGCCAATATTCACATTCCTGACCGAGAGCGATCCCCATTTCCCCTCGATTCCAGGTTTGTAGCGCGTAAAGCGGAAGCACTGCTCATTAATAAAATTAGAGGGGCAATATCTTACTGGGGTCCAGAATACGAATTTTACCTCTTCCAGGATTTCACTTATGAGGAGGACGCGCTCTCTCTGAAGTGGAAAATTACCCCCTTGGAAATGATTGGAGAAGGGGCTTACCATGCAGACCTTCCCTCAGAGAAGCTGGCTCAATTCAGGGATCAGGCTTGTAAAATCTTAGAGAAACTAAAAATTCCTGTGAAGTATCACCACCATGAAGGGGGAGGGCTCGGTCAGCAGGAAATTGAAACCTGCTTTGAGCCCCTTCTTAAGACTTGCGACGATGCTCTGCTTATCAAGTACGTATTGAGGAACCTGGCTCAACGGGAGAACCTGAGCCTGACCTTCATGCCCAAGCCCATTTATGGAGCCCCTGGAAACGGCTGGCATGTGCACTGCTTTCTGAAGGATGAAGAGAGAAATCTCTTTTACAGTGAAAACGGGGCATATTCCAATTTGAGCCGGATTGCCTTGAGCTTTATAGGGGGTGTTTTGAAGCATGCACGAAGTCTTTGTGCTTTCACGAACCCCAGCACCAATTCTTACAAACGTCTGGTTCCTGGTTTTGAGGCCCCAACAAGCATTACCTTTGGCAGGGGAAACCGCAACTCAGCCTGTCGCATTCCCGGTTACGTCTCTGAAGCAGAAGAGACCAGATTTGAGTATCGTCCTCCAGATTCCACCTCTAACCCGTACCTCTGTTTAAGCGCTATTCTACTTGCAGGACTGGATAGCATAGAAAAGGAAATCGACCCCGTTAAAGAGGGCTTGGGACCAGTCGAAGAAAATTCTTTCGCTACATGTCACAAGGAAAAGTTGGACTTCCTGCCTAAGTCCATGGAAGAGGCTCTGGATGCCCTGGAAGAAGATCACGAATATTTAACGAAGGACGGAGTGTTCCCCCGATCTTTGATCGAGAGGTGGATTAAAGTAAAGAGGGAAGAAGCGCGGGAAATTTTTCTCCGAGTTCATCCTGTTGAGCTCGAAAGATATTTTTAAAGGAATCTTCGGGAAGAGCGATCCAGCCTTACCCTTTCCCCTAATTTAGAGTTCAGTACGCTCAGGTAAATATCCGCCTTTTCTTTAGTCAACCGCACCGCCTTATCAGCTTGCCAAAGCAAGGCATTATAGACATTCGTTCCCCCATAAAAATTTTGGATTATCGAAAGTACCGGATGAAGGCGAGAAATATCATCGGCAAAAATAGCAAACACCTGCCTGAGGGGAACCTTCTCCACATAGAGCATCCAAGGGAAATCCACGCGTATGGGATCATCGTTTGCTGTTGGGCGCCAGTAGAATACCCCGTGTGCCGGGGAATTCCAGAGCTCGGCCAGGAGATCTGAAGCTTCTTCCTCCTCGATGGCAAACCTTTTTATAAGCTCCCTCTGATCCGTGAACAAAGCAGCATGTCTGGGGTAAAAAGACATTTTTCCCACGATAAGAGGGCGCGAAAACCCGGCGTCATTGGTTGACCGAAAGAGAAGCTCAGCGTCCGGCAGAGCCTCAGCTTTGCTGGAGGATAGTTCTTCTTCCGGGATATCTTCCTCATCTTTTGAGAGTATTAGTTTACGGGAAAGGAGGACGTCGTTTGAGGTCTTTGAAAGGCAGAGAACCGTAACTTTTAGCTCCTCCGCTTTTTTCAGGAGAAGAAGAATTTTTTTCAAGAGATCAAAAGCTGGATCTGGAAAAGCAGGCTGCCCGGATCTGGCTACCGGGTAGAGGATATGAGGGAGCATGCTGTAAAGGGAACCATCGAGGAAGAGGACGCCGTTTTCCATTTCCTCAACGTATTTTAGGGCTAGGGAGACCTCAAGTTCCCGCAAGTAGATGGAGTTCAGACGATCCATGGTAGCACGATCCAGCGTGCCTCTGTATACTTCCAGTCTGAGCGCTTTCTCCTCAATATCAGGGCCAATTAAAAGCGCCTGGCCGATGAATACCGAGGCGGCATTATTGAAAGAACGTTCAATCATGGAACCGTCCACAGCAAAGGCCCTCTTGAGGGGAGGAGGCTCTAAGGCGGGGTTCGGGAGCCAGGTTGCTTTTACCCGCTTAAAAAGCTCCAGCTCCCCTTCGTTCGTAGGCGCCCTGGACCACAACTGACGAAGTAGGGAGGCCTTTCGAGAAATTTCCCCGCATAAAAGGTCAATGAATGTTGGCATAATGCATTCCGTCCACTAATTATGATACCAGGAACATCCGGTAAGTACTATCCCGGGTTCCACCTGCAAAAGCCCCTCTTAAAAGTACTGAGGAGCTGGATGCTCGCTTATGGGCAATCTTGTTCATCCTAATGGGTGAAGCCCTGAAAGGAAAATTGCAGAACTAGCATTGTACCCTATCTTTGCGTTTAAGCAGATAAAAAATGGTGGGCGATGTAGGAGTCGAACCTACGACCTCTTCGGTGTCAACGAAGCGTTCTACCGCTGAACTAACCGCCCTTGTTTTTTATTATAAGTGGTTTTTTAGGGGCGTTCAAGGAGGTATATAGCTTGCATAATTGCTGGATTCGCCCATTTTACCCGGGTAAACATGTGACATTTATTCCCCCTGAATGAATTGACATATTACTTGGGATTTTTATAATTTTAGCCCATGACCAATATCCGAGACTGGGGAATCTTAGTTTGGGCTATTGTTATCACCCTGGGAGGCCTTGTTGGTTTCCTCATGGACTTCATGATCGCTAAGGGAAAGGCTCCGGGAGGGGTTCTGGCCTCCATGCTGGCAGGCTTCTTAGGGGCTTTCCTGGCACAATGGCTCTTAGGGGAAGTGATTCCCTGGAACATCCTGGGGGTAAGCTGGCTTTTAGTGCTGCCTATGGCTGCTCTTACCAGTGGCTTCTATCTGGGGTTAACCAAGCTCTTGCGCTTTTACTGAACTCTCGGGCGAGATTGCCACACTCTCCAAAATTGGTCTTTATTCTCTTTGTTTTTTTGACATTTTCATAAAATTTCTCCTTTTAGTGGCCTCTTTTCTTGTCAGGGGGAGTCCTGTGATTTAAAATAGACAAAACAAGGCTTTTGGAGAAAGGAGGTTTCAATAATGCCATATTGTCCCAATTGTGGGGCGGAAATTCAACCGGGCATGCAAGTCTGTCCCAATTGCGGTACTTCTCTGGCTGCTCCTATGATCGCAACCGGCGGCTTTAACTGGGGGAAATTTTTTACCGATTTAGTGTTAAAACCCAAAGAGGCATTTCACTCAGTTATTTCCCAGAAGATGTGGTGGCTGGCCCTTACCTCGTTAGTGGCCGTAGGTCTTTTTGGTGGGATTGGTGTTTTAATCGATTACAGGGGTTTCGGAGGGGGAGTGGTTGCCCGGCTTTTCTTCTATGTGCTCTTTGTTCCCTTCTTATTCTGGCTTTTCGAGACGGCAGCCTTGAGCTTGATGAGCTCGCTTTTTAAAGGAAAAGGGGCTTCCCTAAAGGATATGGCCCTGACCGTGGGGGTGGCCTGGCTGGCTTTCGTCCCTTATGCTGCGCTTGCCCTTATTCCCTCTAAAGTAACCGATCTGATTTTTCTGCTCCTCTTCCTCCTTGCCCACATTTACCTTCTGACCGGGGTTTTGGAGGAGACGGAGGATCTACAACTTGGCCCTGCTCTCATAGTCTCCCTGGCACCGATTCTTTTTCTGATTATTCTCACCCTTCTGAAATCCGGAGAATTTGGTCTCTTCCCCATCTAAACTGGAATTTTTTAAGCAAACAAAAAAGCCCCCAAGAGGGGGGCTTTTTTGTTTTAGGGGAAATGAGTTTTGAGAAATTAAAAACCCTGGGATCTGGCTACAATAGCGCAGGCTTCCGCCCTGGTTGCGGAGTTCTCAGGACGGAAAGTGCCGTCAGGATACCCTTTAATCAACCCTTTTGAAGCCGCCGCCTCCACGAACCCGAAGGCCCAGTGAGTGGTGTCTATATCGCTAAAGGTAGGCTTCCCGATCAGTGGGGGTAAGGTCATGGCCCTGGCCATGATGGCCGCGATCTCGCTCCTTTTTATGAGCTGATCTGGGCCGAAGGTGCCATCAGGATATCCCTTAATGAATCCCTTTTCCACCAGGGGGGTAACATATTTTTCCGCCCAGTGCCCTTGAAGGTCTGGGAAGTTTGAGCCGCTTTCAGAAGGAGAGATCCCTAAAGCCCGGCAGAGGATAGCGCTGAACTCCGCCCTGGTTATAGGCTGATCGGGCTTGAAAGTGCCGTCCGGGTAGCCAGAGATTATCCCCTTTTCTAAAAGCGTGGAGATCAAGTCTTGGGCCCAGTGACCATCCAAATCTGGAAAAGTGACAGGGCCGGGCGTGGGCGATGAAGTAGGAGTAGGGGTGGGTGTGGGAGGTTGTTCTGTTCCAGAATAATTGACCACAAGCTGAGCAGATGTTTTGTTCCCCGCCAGGTCCCGAGCTTCGATGAGGAAGCTGTTCTCTCCTGGCGACAGGGCAACTTTATAGGAGAAGTATCCCATTTCTTCCAGAGGCACAGGTGTGCCGTTGATGGAAATATAAGCGCCCATCTCCGTTCGCCCCTCAATAGTCAGTTCCTGCTCACTGGCGGGGTACTCACTTGTTGGGGGAAAAAGAATTACTAATGGAGGAGGGTAAGTGTCAGGAACAGGGGTGATCTGAGAGGAGACTGTGATGGATATACTTTCCAGCTCCTCTTCAGTATTGAACAACTTATCCGTAGCGATAGAAGTCAGGGTATAAGTCCCCGGCTCGGGGTTCACCCAGGTGAACTGCCAGTCAGAGTAATCGTTGCCCTCCTTGGGGCTGCAGAGTAAAGTGGTGGAGGTTCCGCTGGGCATTATTACTTCCAGGTCCACAAACAGAACCTTCTCATTGTCTGTTGCCGTACCGGTGATAATAATCGGGTTCGAGGTGAGGGTTGCCCCGCTCTGGGGAGAGATAATCTGGGAATGAGGGGGCTCCATATCAGGGAAAGGAGGTGGTTCCTCCTCGGCCCAGAGGGAGAGAGGCAAACTGAACAAAATTGCCGCAGCCAAAAACAGTACCAGAATTTTCCTTAACATTTGCGCCTTCCTTTCTTCAAGTTACCTTGACTGGGCTATATTATACGAAGGACTGAGGTAAAAATGAAAATTTACTTCGCGATTCCAATGATCTCAGGAAAAAGTCCTGCTGTTCCTTACAAGGAGATCAGGGACTTTCTTGTAGAAAATGGTCATCAGGTTCTGACCGAGCACCTTTTAGAGGAAGGAGCCTGGGAGTCAGAAAGCCAGCTTCCCAGGGAGTTTATCTTCCAGAGAGACATCTCCTGGTTGAAGGAAGCAGATTTAATGATCGCCGAGGTTTCCGTCCCCTCACTGGGAATCGGATTTGAAATTGCCTATGCTCTGGGCCTTAAAAAGGAGGTGCTCTGTCTGGCCCTCGATGGGGTTAGGGTCTCGGCTATGATTGAAGGAAACAGGAACCTGACCTTGATCAGGTACAGGGACTCTCAGGAAGCCCTGAGAGCCGTGCGCGCTTTCTTAGAAGCCATAAGGGCCAGGAGGTAGAAAAGGAGTGTAAAGAAGATTAACAGGGCAAAGAAGGGAAAGAGCGATGCTTGAAAGAATTCCGGAGGAAAAAGCCGGTAAAGGAGGTAATCTTCCCCTAGGACCCAATAATCGTTGGCGAAGGTGAAGAGGTGAAATTCCAGGAAGAGCCAATCGAAAAAGAAGTAAAGCATTGTCCCTGCCAGAAAATAGAAGGATAGAGTAAAAACGAGGCTCCATTTCAAGATCCTCCTGAAATTCTGATCCCAGAAACCTAAAAGCGTGGCGGAGGTCAAAAAAACCGCACCACTTACCAGGGTGGCAAACACCAATAAGCGCAGAAGGTTATGTATGTCGTAAAGATGGAGAATCTCCTTCTCCTTGAAACCGGTAAGGTCCTCCGGGCCATTGCCGTTCCAGAGGAACTGTGCAAGCTTGTAGTCCAGGACCCTGGTCTCCTCGGTTACCGGGTACCCGATCCCTTTCTGCATGGAAAGATAATAAGCGGGGTCAAAGGCCAGGAGGGAAAGGGTGAGAGTGAGAAAGAAAATAGGGGCTAAAAGAAAGAAAAGGATTCTCGGGATCCAGAGGGCCCTACTGGAAGAGACCAACCTCGTTTTCATCCTTTAGGATGATCCTTCCTTGATATTCGTGAATTTCCTCAATGGTGTTTTTTACGATCTTCCCGTTCTCCAGATAAACGTAGTAGTCAAAGTCCTCGGGATTAACCACTGTGGAGTGCGAGATCACGAAAACCTGGGGGAACACCTCGTGGATTACTCCCCTGGTCAAGAGATCCACCAGGGCCCTTGTTCGGTCGATGTCCGAGGAAGAGAAGGGCTCGTCCAGGAAGATGAACCCAGGAGAGGAGCCCCGTTCCTGGGGAAGGGTGGCCATGGCGAAGGCCAGACGCAGGGCCAGCGAGAACTGGTCCTGCGTTCCTCCGGAGAATATCTCCTTTTCCCTGTAAGCCCGGGCCCTGTCGTCCCAAACCCTGATGCGGTAATCCTCAGTGAGCCGAACTTCCTGATAACGGTTGGATGTCAAAAGGGGAACAATGAGGCTCATGTGATACTCCGTTTGCGGTTTAACGCGGTTGTAAATTGTCTCCCGAGTAAGATTTAGAATGACCCTTGCCTTTTCCCTGACTTTGAGATGATGTTCCCACTCCTCGCGCTCTTTCTGGCACCTTTCATAATCAAGAGGAAAATCCCTGAGTCCTAACCGCTCTGAGAGTTCTGCCTCCTTGCGTTTAAGGGACTCCCTTTCCGCAAAAAGAGCGTCCCTTTCCTCCTTTATCTGCGTTTCCTCCAACTCTTTCAGGGTTTCTAACTCAGGAAATTTTTCCGGCTCCTGGACACTCTCTCTTGAAATTCCCAGGCTCAGGCAAATTCCATCAATGTCTGAAATAAGCTTTTGATTTTCCTTCTCTTTTAAGGAAATCATCCCCTGGAGAGTCCCCATTTTGCTTTCGAGATTGCTCAACTTTATTCGTAGTTCCTTCCCTCCTATTTCCTGGACTCTCTTCTGCAGGTCAGCGAGGGTGACCTTGAGGGAGTCCTCCTCTAACTTAAGATTGGGATCCAGCGCAAGCAGGTTCTGGACATGTTTTTTCTCCTCCAGGGCGGATTTCTCTAAAAGCTGGACCAGGCCCTTGAGATAACTGGAGCGTTCCTCGATTCGGGAAACCTCTTTTTTCAAATCTTCCCACTTCCCTATAGTCCTGTTGATCGCTCCCACAACCTCATCCCTCGTTCTTGCTCCCAGGGGTTCTCCCGCGTTTTCCAATTTCTTTCTCCAGATGCTCAGATATCTTTCTATTCTCCCTTTTCGCAATTCCCAGAACTCCAGTTCCTCTTTCAGTGCATTTAAGGAATAACCTGGTCGAGAAATTATAATGGGCGCCCCATAAGCTTCTATTTTCCCTGCAAGTTTTTGCTCGGCCTCGGAAAAGGCTTCTTTTTGCGTCTGGAGCGCTTTTAACTCGCGGGTTGTCTTAAGATAACGCCACAAGGAGTAAATACCGGGTACAAGAAGAGCCGTCAGGGAGAGGAGATAAACCGGTAAAATTCCTGTACTTACAAGAATTAAGGCGGAACCAGGAATCACAATGAATCCTATGGAGAATACAAGGGCAAGCTGCCTGGATCTTTGAACCTTACCCAGGTCCTTTTCCAGTTCTCGTTTCCTTTTCTGGACTTCCTCTTTTTCCGCAGTTAACCTTCCCCGCTCCTCTTCCCCTTTCTTAAAACTCTCGATTTCCTGGGTGAGTGAGTTCAACTTACCCTGAGCCTCCCTTTCCATTTGCTCGAGTTCCTGGACCTGATCCCATTTTCGCTTCAGGAACTTGAGGCGGAAAGTTTGATTTTCCAGCTCTGGCAGGGATTCCTTTTTCTTAATCAGCCCGTCTAACTCCTCCTCGACCCTTTCAATCTGCTTTTTTAAATTGCTGGCATTCTCCCTGGTATTCAAAAAAAGCTTGAGCTCTGTGGCCATTACCTGGAGACGATCGAAAACCTCAACCTGGGATTTTAAATCCACCTTTTGGGACTCTAACTGTGCTAACTGTGCCCTCCACCGGGAGATCTCTTCCTCGTTCGTACGCAGGCTTTGAAGGCTTTTCTTGAGGGAAATTAATCTGAGCTTCCGCTCCACGCTTTTGAATTTTTCCTCAACCGGCTGGAGCTCTTTCCTTACCTTTGCCAGCTCCTCCCTCTCCTTTAACCCGATAAGCTTGTTTTTGTCCTCCAGGGTGATTTTGAATTTATCTTCCAGCTCAAGCATAAAGTCCAGGTTGATAAGTTTGGAGAGGGCATTGCGGCGCTCCTGGGCGGTAGCCTCCTCAAGTTTCCCCAGCTTTTTCTGTTCCACAAAACAGGAGTTCAGGAAGGCCTGCCAGTCGAACTTCAGGGATCTTTCGATGCGCTCATTTACAGTTTTCACTTTGGTAATGCGATCAATCTCCTTGCCGTCGTCTTGCCGCACGATGAGGAAGGCCGTTTGATTCCCCTGCTTGGGGATCTCCCTACGGATGAGTAAGGTCTCATTTTCCGCGCTTATTTCTAGCTCTACTGTGGCTTTCTTTGCTGACTCCGAGTAATTCACCAGATCCGTGTTTGTACCTACGAGGGGCCTTCCGAAAATGCCGAAGTACACCGCTTCAAAAAGGCTACTCTTTCCTGCCTCGTTTGCTCCTTCGATAAGGAAGCTCCCTTTATCCGGAAACCAGAGGCTGATGCTTTCCAGTTGCTTGAAGTTGTGAACTTCCAATTTCTTTAAGAGGATCATCTCATTTTCTCCGGCTGTACTCCTCGAGGATGAGATCTAAGGCGTCGAGATAGAGGTTTTTCTCTTCCTCGCCTGGGGCTTTTTCCGCCATTGCTTCCGCAACTTTCTGAATTTCCTCTCTTTCGGAATATCCTGCTCCTCCCGCTTTTACTTCAACTTTCCAAGATTCCATGGTGATTGAAGAAAGGTCGATATCAAAGAAGAAATTATTGCTTTTACCTTCCTGCCAGACCTTTCCCCACTGGATTTGGTGATAGAGTTCGGGGGTGAACATCCCCTCGACTTTCATCTTGAGCAGCTTTTTGGGGTGAGAAGCCTCCCTAACCCTGTTTAGAATAAGGGAAGTGGGGTCGGGCAAAGCCCTCTCTAACTCAGGGGAGCGAACTACAACCTGGCCCATTGGTTGAGTCAAGACCTGTTTGAATTCTGCCTTAATGCGACCGGAATTATATTCAATGTAGTAAAAGCCGCAGCTTTCCTCACGTTCGCCAAAATCTAACCTTTCTGTGGCTCCGGGAATGATCACCGTTTTATTTCCAATCCGGAAATCCTTGGGGTGGTGGTAGTGGCCGATTCCAAAAAGGTTTACCCCATCCAGGAGGTCCAGGCTTCCTAAAGAAACGGTGAGGTCCTGCGCCCCGGGAATGTAATGCCCCTGCACGCCATAATGCATCAAGAGAAGGTTTAGTTCTCCCTGTTCAGGAAAACTCAGTCCCTTAAGCGGGTCCTCGGACGCCTGGAGGCGGGTATGGGTGGAAATTCCCCCAATGGCCAGGTCCACCCCGTTCACCCTGATCTTTACGGTTTCAATCTCGGTCTTTTTGGGGAAGAAATGCACTACCCCTAACTCCATCAAAAACTTTAAAGGGGACATCCGGTCTCTGGATTTCGGCGTATCGTGGGTTCCTCCGATCGCGAAAGCCTTAATTCCCCTTTTGCTCAGTTCGTTAAAACACTTAAGAACAAAAAGGATGTCTTCGTAACCGGGCTCGGTGGTATCGAAAAGATCTCCTGCCTGGAGAAAGATATCCGCGTGCTCTATAGCAAAATCCACCACCTGCTTGAAAGCGGATTGCAGAGCCTTTTTGCGTTCCGCCATCTGGAAGGGGTTCATTTTTTTGTAATATGCGCTGAGGTGGTTATCTGCGGTAAGAACTATTCTAACCATTTTTGGCTCTCATAAACCTAATTGCCGTGATCGCTGTCTGAAAGTG
Organism: Caldisericota bacterium; assembly: GCA_024655865.1. GTDB lineage: Bacteria > Caldisericota > JANLFM01 > JANLFM01 > JANLFM01 > JANLFM01. Next base: position 23,546 of record JANLFM010000003.1, on the reverse strand, counting down.
TAGCTCCACGGTGTCCTCTACTTTGAAGGCGTAACCTCCGGCCATAGTCACAACACAGGGAACGTTTCTTCTCGCACATTCCCCGAGCACTAAAGTGTCCCTTTTTAAGAGCCCCTCTTTGGTCAATTTTAAGTTTCCCAATTTATCGTATTTATAGGGGTCCACCCCGGCCACGTAAATTACAAGCTCGGGTTTAAAATCAAAAACTTGCTTCAAAGCCCGCTCTAACTCTTGAAGGTAAATCAGATCCCCTGCTCCTGCTTTAAGGCCAATATCCAGGGAGCTTTTCTCTTTGGGGGGATAGATATCCTCCTGGTGAATTGAGAAGGTAAATACAGCAGGGTCATCCTTAAAAATGAATGCCGTTCCGTTTCCCTGGTGGAGGTCACAGTCGACGATTGCCACTTTCCTCGTAAGCCCTGTTTTCAAAGCGTACCGGGCACAAATAGCCACATCGTTTAGATAACAGAAACCTTCCGCATGATCAGGAAAAGCGTGATGGTGCCCGCCACCAAGATGAACTCCTACAAGTGAACTCAGCGCTTCCTTGAAAGCAAGTATGGTACCGGAAACTGAGTAAAGTGCAGAATTAATTGTATCTCTGGTCAGAGGCAGCTCCGAGCGCCAGGTCCTTGGAGTAAGCCTGAGCGCTTTCAAATCTTGCAGGTACTCACTGGTGTGGACTAAAAGCAGTGTTTTCTCATCAGGCAGCTCCGGTTCGACAAAATCCGACTCCGAGGCCCATCCTTCCTGAATGAGCTTCTCCTTCACCAGGGAATACTTCTCTGGCTGATAAACGTGATTTTCCAGCTTAATCAAATAATGCGGAGAATAAATTATTTTGCTCTGGAGCATTATATCGCTTCCTCGGGCTCCACTCTTTCTAAAAATACAGGAGGAGTTGCCGCTTGCTTTTCCTTCAGTGCCCCCCTTAAGGCCTCAGGGACGTCGATGTCCGAACCTCCCTCCTTTGTCATTCTTTCCCCGGCTTTGATCATCACTGGAACCCTGGTTAAAGTGCCAAGAAGGATCGCTTCCCCGATGTTCAAACCTGGCAAATCCGAAAAGAGGCTGCTTGAAAGGTTTTCCGCGGCCTTTTTTACTGCTTCCTGATCCTCCGGGTTGGTGAGCTTCATGATGATCTGACTGGCGCACTGAGAGAGCGTATCCTGATGTATTTTATGAGGCCTCTGGGTGATCACGATCAGAAAGACTTTAAATTTGCGCCCCTCTGAGGCAATGCGGTTGATAATTTCCCGGCAGTGGCTCTGTTTATCCTGGGGGACGAAGGTATGTGCCTCCTCCAGAACAACAAAGGCTGGGTAGGAAAGCTTACCTGTTGTTGCTCTGGCCCAGATTTCCCTGAGCGTTTTGTCCACAACAAACTCGGTAACGCTTCTTTCTAAACCTGCGAGATCGATCACGGAAAGCCTGACCGGCTTCAGGAGCTCGTCAATGGGCACATCGCTAAATCCCCAAATGTCATAGGAACACAGGTTTTCAATGTACTTCACCGCTCGGTCCGCGCCTTTTATCGTCTCCACGGAAAGCCCTTTCCTCTTTCCTACCTTTGAGGGAAGCTCAGGGATGAGGTCTTCCTTTCCTTCCAGGAACCTCTGAGTGTGCAGAGAGAGGTAGTCCTCGTCCATGACCCCGGCCATTTCCTTGAGCTTTTGCACCAGCTCGGGAGGGCGATAATCGATATTTTCCTCTTCCAGCTCGGCGCAGGCCTTTTTGATAGCATCCCTGATGTTGGCGTAACTCTCGGGAATTCCCGCCAGAGTGCAGATCTCATCTATACCCAGTCGAGAGAATTGAATTGTATAGGGATGGCTTCCCCCGATTTCTTCGTCCGAAAAGCGTCGCCCTTGAATATTAGGAACCCGGTATACTGAGACGTCCGAGGCGAAGGGAGTATTCCTGCCATTTCTATCTTTGCGCATGCAAACGTAATCGGAGTTGGGATCAAAGACGATGATTGTGCCTCCCAGCTGAAGCAGGTTCTCCAGGAGGATCCCTGCAAGGTACGATTTCCCTGCTCCAGTCTGGGCAATGATCGCCAGGTGCCTTCTCAGCCCATTAGGATCGATTTTCACCTCAACTTGAGGACGGTTAATGAGAGTTCCTACTAAGATTCCGTCCCTGATGTTCCTAGTGAAGAACCTTTCCAGGAGCTCATCAGGGGCGACATAAACTCTATCTCCAGGGAGGGGGGTAGAGCGGGGGAGAAAAACTCGATCCTTACAGTCCAGGTAACCCAAAACCGTAGCGGTGGCTATGATCCTTGGAGAGGAGGAATACTCAGCCCTGAGGATGGTCTCCGTTTCTTGGAAGGTAAGGGCGGAATCGAATACCTGAGAGGATGCGGATAGCTCCGTCACCTGGGCCAGGACCTCCACCTCCTCAGTATGGCCTGAGACTTTTTCCTGTATTCCCTTGAGCACCACGTACTCTAACCGTGGTGGGCAAAGCTCCGGAGTGGTAACAAAAATAAAAGAATCAGATCGGGCCTCTCCTACTACAAATCCAATTGGGGCCTGGTTCATTCTTACCTCCCTCCTCAGAAAAAGAGGCTTTTATGAGTTTCTATACTGCCTACAATATTAATCTTTTGCCCACAATTCGGGCAACTATTTTCAGGGGAGAGCGAGCTTTTTTTAATCCAGAATCCATAGCGCTCAATGAGCAGAGAACCACAATTCGGGCAATAAGTGTTTTCTGCCGGATGGCCGGGAACATTTCCCAGATACACATATTTTAAACCGTTTTCCAGGCCGATGGCCCTTCCCCTTTCAAGGGTAGAAAGTGGGGTCGGTGAAAGGTAGGAAAGGTCTAAATAGGGAACAAACCGCGTAATATGCCAGGGGCATTCTGGACCCAGGTTGTCCCTGATCCAGGTAGCCAGGTTTCGGAAGGTTTTTTCGTCATCGTTGAAGGTGGGAATAACGTTCGTGACCACCTCCACATGCATCTGCCATTTGTTCTTAGCAGTGTAGGCTGACTGAAAAACAGGCGCGGGGTCATCAATTTTACAAATTTTCCGCCAGAATTCCCGATCCCAGCCTTTAAGATCTACCCTGAAAGCATCCAAACACCCAGAAAGCTCTTCCAGAGCTTCGAGTGTGATGTATCCGTTAGTGACATACACCGTGTACAAACCTGCTTTTTTTGCCAGTTTAGCTGAGTCCAGGGTGTACTCATGCCAGATGGTGGGCTCATTGTAGGTCCAGGAGATGCCTCGGGCTCCATTTTCTAAGGCGATATTCACGGCTTCTTCAGGGGAAACGTACCTTCCATCCGGTATTCCCCGTTCCACCATGCGGTGGGAAATACTCCAGTTCTGGCAGTGAATGCAACGAAAATTGCACCCAAAGGAACCAAAGGAAAGACAAGGGCTACCCGGATAGAAGTGAAAAAGGGGCTTTTTCTCGATAGGGTCTATGGCAACTGAGGAAACCATGCCATAAATCAGGGAATAAATTTCGCCTTCCCGATTCATTCTTGTACCGCAAACGCCTATCTGGCCTTCCTTAAGGACACAGCGTCTGGGACATACGAGGCACCGGGCAACCCGATTTTCCAGGCGTTCATATAACCGGGCTTTTTTTAATTCGGGCATAATATCATTTTACAACTTCCCTTAAAAAAGGAGAAAGGTTGTCTCCATGGAGACAACCTTTCTCAAGAACTTGGCTGTGCAGGCTTAAGTTCCTCTAAAAGGTGTAGGTTACGGTTACGTTGACGATCACTTCAAGCAATCCGGGCTCAACGGGAGTTGAAGGTGCTCCCATAGCTTCCATCTTGGTGTAAGAGTACGGAATGGGAGGATAGTAGGAGTCTGAGACGTTGATACTCTCCACCCCGGTAATACTCTTCCCGATGACCTGAAGGGCTGCATTAGCCTTACTTTCCGCATTCTGCATTGCCATTTTTATGGCTTCAAGCTTCAAGCTCTCCACATCCTTGAGGGAAAATTGGATGCTGGAAACGGTGTTGGCCCCTGCGGCAACGCAGGCATCAATGATTTCACCCGCTCGGGCTGTCTGGCTCAGGACAATGTGGATGCCATTTTCCGCCCGAAAACCGATTAGCGTTCCCCTTCCGGTTTCAGAGTAATCGTACTGAGGGTAAAGGGAGACGTAGGCAGTTTCCCAACGGTCATTCGGGGTGAGCATATTTTTCAGCGCCCTGGTCACGTTGTTCATTGCGGTAGAATTAGCTTCCTGAGCTTCCTGGGCTGTTTTGCCATCAGATGTCACCCCCAGGATGATCTCCACCGTGTCGGCCTTTGCCTTAACCGTTCCCACTCCCGAGACCGTGATCCTATTTGAGGCTGTCTGCTCTTCCGTCGCGCTAACGATCGGACCCTGGGTCTTGAAAGTGGAAATGCTTAAAAAGAGGAAACCGACAAGGAGCAGAGAGAGAATGAGCAATCGCGTGAACCTTTTTAATTTCATATTTGACCTCCTTTGTTGTCAATTTTTCTGAAAAACTTTAACCTATTAGACGTGGACAGAGGTAAACTAGTTCCGGCCTCCATAGAAGTATTAACTTTCGACTGGGATGGCACTCTGCTTAACTCTAAAGAGGCGACCCTCAGAGCGTATCAGGTAATTTTTCGTGAAGCGGGAATCCCCCTGCGCGAAGAGGATGTATTCAGATATTATTCCCCGAATTGGTACAGGACATATAAAGCTTTGGGGCTTCCCGAAGAACTCTATTCCTGGGCTGATAATCGCTGGCTGGAAGTGTATCGCAACCAACCCCGGTCTTTAATGGACGATGCTCCTCAGGTGCTGCAATCCCTGAAAGGGGCAAGGTACACCCTGGCCCTTCTTACCGCAGCCAACAGGAACCGACTTGACGAGGAACTGCGCATATTCAACCTCCAGCATTTCTTTCACCGGATTGTCTGCATGGAGGACTACAGGACGCGTAAGCCCGACCCCTTGCCCCTGCTCTCTCTAATTGAGGAGCTCCATACTATTCCGGAAAAAACTGCCTATATCGGCGACGCTCCCGAGGATGTGGAAATGGGGAAAAGGGCTGGGGTTTACACAGTAGCGGTCAAGGGACCTTACGTGTCCGAGGAGATTCTCATAGCTTCCAACCCCTCTCTATTTGTGCGAGACCTTAGCGAACTTGCAGAAATTTTTAATTCAGGACGTCTAAAATAGAAACTCAAGGACAAAAAGGAGAAGCATGAATAAATATACGGTCGCTGTTTTGATGGGTGGCCAATCAGGGGAGAGGGAAGTTTCCCTTGCCTCCGGTTCTATGGTCCTGGATGCTTTGCTTTCAAAGGGCCATCGAGCTTACGCCGTGGAAATTACCGAGCAGGGACTATGGTGGAACAGGGATCACCCCTTTCCTGAGAATTCAACCATCCTGGAATCGGTGGCTAATGCCCTGAAACCTCGGCCAGACATAGTCTTTGTAGCCCTGCACGGTCCTAAAGGCGAGGATGGAACCGTGCAGGGACTGTTAGAGATAGCGGGGATTCCTTACACTGGATCAGGTGTCCTGGCAAGCGCTTTGGGAATGGACAAACATAGAAGTCGCCTTATCTTTAAGGAGCATGGCCTGGTAGTGCCCCCTTATATCCTCCTGGAGCAAGAAGATTCGATTGAGGAAAAATTAGAACAGGCAAAGGGAAGATTTGGGCTTCCTTTAGTAATTAAGCCTAACGATTCAGGCTCCTCTCTAATGGTTGCCATTTCCTCCTCTTTGGAGCAATTGGAATCGGCTCTTGAGGAAATTTTATCTATATCCTCAAAAGCTCTAATTGAAAAATATCTTCCCGGGAAAGAAATTACCGTTCCTTTAATCGGGAATGACCCACCTCAACCTCTACCAGTAATTGAAATAATTCCTCCCGGGTTATTTTTCGATTACCAATCTAAATATGATGGCTCAACCAAAGAAATCTGCCCTGCGCGAATCAAGGAGGAAGTGGCATCAAAGGCCCAGGAAATAGCGGTGGTTGCCTTTCAGGCCTTAGGCTGCCGGGGGTTTGCCAGGGCAGACATGATTTATTTTGAGGAGGAAATTTACCTTCTTGAGATAAACACCATACCGGGATTAACTAAGGAGAGCCTGTTGCCGAAATCTGCAAGAGTAGCAGGATTTGAGTTCTCAGACTTGATTGAAAAAATTGTGGAACTGGGGCTTATAAGCTGGAACAGCAAAAATGATACTTGACGGGCGTGCGGTCCAAAGAGAGATCAAGGTAAAACTTAAGGGGGAGTGCGAACTTCTGCGCTCCAAAGGCGTTACCCCCAATCTCCATGTCCTGGAATGGGGCAGTGGAGAACCCTCAGTTTTTGCCAAAAACATAGTACTGTGTGGGGAGGAAGTAGGGGCCAAAATAGCAATCCATCAAGTTCCCCCTAAATCATCCCTTGAGGAAATTCGCGGGTTAATCCAGGAATTAAACGAGGCAAGCGAAATCCACGGTATCCTTGTGCTCACGCCTATACCCTCTCAAATAGACAAAGTCCAGTTAGGGTTACTGATCTCTCCGTTAAAGGACATTGATGCTCTAAATCCTCTTACCCTGGGTAAGCTCTTTCTGGGGCAGCCATTTTTTATTCCCTCGACAGCAAAAGCCGTAATCAAGCTCCTTGATTTTTATAGAGTCCAGCTGGAAGGAAAAAGGGTGGTAATTTTGGGAAGGAGCCCAACCGTGGGCAAGCCCCTTTCCCTTTTATTCCTGGCGAGAAATGCCACAGTAACTGTGTGCCATTCTTACACCAAAGATCTGCCTGCCCTTTCCCGGCAGGCCGAAATTCTCGTGAGCGCTATGGGAGTTCCCAGGAAGGTCGATCGATCGTTCGTAAAGGAAGGGGCAATAGTAATAGATGTGGGGACTACGGTAATCGGGGACAAAATAATCGGCGATGTTCGTTTCGAGGAGGTTCTGGAACTGGCTTCATGGATAACCCCTGTGCCAGGCGGGGTGGGCTCGGTGACCACAGCAGCGCTTCTTGAAAACCTAATTGAAGCTATAAAAGTTCAAAATCCAAAATTGCAGGAGGAGCCGATTTAAATGCGCAAAGAGGAACTGGAGGAAAAGAGGAATAAGTACCTGATGCCCTGCTATGCTCATTATTTCAAAGACACGCTACTTATCGAAAGAGGGGAGGGGCAATATCTTTACGACAATGCTGGGAAACGTTACCTGGATTGTTTCGCTGGGGTGGCTGTGGTGAATTGTGGGCACGCCCATCCCTACATTACCGAGAAAGCCAGCGAGCAAATGCAATATTTAGTTCATATTTCCAGCCTGATGCTCACAAGCCCCATGGTTCTTCTTGCGGAAAAGCTGGCTGAGCTTACCCCGGGGAAATTAAATCGAAGTTTCTTCTGTAACTCGGGAGCGGAAGCAATTGAGGGGGCAACCGCTTTGGTCAAAGCTTATACTGATAATCACCAATTCATTGCGCTCCGATCCTCCTTTCACGGGCGAACCCTGATGGCCTTAAGCCTGACTGCCCAACAAAGTTGGAGAGGGAAGGGGCCATATGCCCCAGGGGTCGTCTTTGTAGCTAACCCATACTGCTATCGTTGCGCTTTTAAATTGAGTTACCCTTCCTGTGGACTGGCTTGTGCTGAGGATGTGGAAAGGGCTATCACCACCTGCACAAATGGGGAAGTTGCCGCCTTCATCGCGGAACCGATTCAGGGGAACGGGGGAGTAATCGTCCCTCCAAAGGAGTACTTCAAAACGGTCTCCGAAATCGTCCATCGTTATGGTGGCCTCTTTCTCGACGACGATGTTCAGTGCGGATTCGGAAGAGCCGGGGAATGGTTTGGCATACAGAATTTTGACGTGGAGCCCGATGTTATGACCCTGGGGAAGGGAATCGCCAATGGCCTCCCATTAGGAGCCTTTATCTCCACTGAAGAGATCTCCAGAGCCTTTAAACCGGGCCAGCACTTTTCCACCTTTGGAGGGAATCCCGTTAACTGTGCTGCCGGCTTAGCTACAATAGAAGTCCTAAAAAGGGAGAATCTCATAGCAAACTCCCGCCAAGTAGGAAATTTGTTCCTGGCACGGTTAAAGGAGCTTCAGGAGAAACACAAAAGCGTAGGAGAGGTGCGAGGAATGGGTCTGATAATAGGTATTGAGCTTGTCAAGAATAAAAAAACCAAGGAGCCTTACCCTCAAGGCCTACTTCAAATTCTGGAGTTTGCCCGGGAAAAGGGCCTCCTTTTAGGAAAGGCCGGACCCCTGGGGAATGTAATTCGGATCACGCCCCCACTGTGCTTTACAGCGGAGAACGTCGAGGAAGCTTGCCAGATTGTTGATGCGGGATTAAGGGAAATCGAGAAAGGCTTGTAAAGGAGGAAGGGATGAAGTTTTACAAGTTTTTGTTGATACCCCTATTGGCTTTGATTGCAAGCGTGCTTGTTTTCTTCCCGCTCCTTTCCATGGAAGGGGCCTTTTACGGTTATTCCTCCTCGCTTAAGATACCCGATTATCCCCACCAGAGCGGGGGAAAAAGTAGCAACGTTCTCCTGATCGTTGTGGACGGCCTTCGCGTCGACATGGCAAAGTCCCTTTCAAGTCTCACTAAGTTTCCGGTGACCACCGGGACCCTGCGTACGAAACCTCCCTCCTGGTCTAATCCCTGTTTTTCCAATATCGTCACCGGTACCTGGCAAGAGTTCCATTCCGTCACCTCCAATGAGTTCCAGGAAATAATCCCGGTGGAGCAAATTTTTACTTTCTCCTCCAGCTCCTTCGTCACCGCCTTTTCTGGGGATGAGAGCTCCAGGGCCTTGATAGGGGATACGGCCTCAATGGCTTATGCCCCCATTTCCTCCCAGAGCCCAGAAGAGGAGGACATCCTGATTTTGAAAAAGGCAAAGGAATTTCTGGCCCTCAAGCCCTCTTTCCTTCTCGTTCACCTTAATCAAGTGGATCATTACCTTCATTACTCGGGGATATCCGGTGAACCCACGGCGAAAGCTCTCAGGAATATCGATTCCCTGCTTGATGACCTCTTGAGCGATGTGGACCTGAATTCCTATTCCGTAATCGTAACGTCTGATCACGGCCACCTGGATCAGGGAGGACATGGAGGGGGAGAGGATGTTGTTTTAACCACCCCTCTTTTCATGTTTGGAGCCAGGATTAAGCCAGGGATTCAGGTATCAGGGACACAAATAGATATTGCTCCTACGGTGGCGGTACTCACCGGAGCCCCGATTCCCAGGTATTCTCTGGGAGAACCCCTGTGGGATGTGCTGGATCTACCCCTTGAGGTCAAGGTACAAGCCGCGCTGCGACTCCTCGGGGAAAGAGACCAGTTCGCTCAGGCCTTCTTTCAGATGCTTAAAGAGAAATACACCCCCGTGGATTCTACTCCTCTTGAGAGCTCTACCGATTACGCTGCCGTATTCACTACCTCGGAAAGCCTGAGGAAGAATATAGACTCCCAAATTCAGGCGCTCGTAAACACCAAAATTTCTGAGGAGAGGAACTCCCGTCTGTATGCTCCCATCGTAGGGGGGCTCGTGATTCTGGGAGTCCTAATTTTAGGGTTCAGGAGGAAGTGGCCCTTCGCCCTTTTAAACGCAATCGTGGCGCTAATTCTCTTCCTTCTTGCCTACAGAGAAGTTCTGGGCTTGTCTTTCTCCTTCTCTATCCTGAAGGTGGGAAGTTTCCTCGAATTTTTCTTGATTTTTGGGATTCCGCTCCTTTTATCCGAGATAGTTGTGGCTATCCTGCTTCCGCTGCAGCTTAAGAGCGCTCGAGCTGGGGAGCTCACTAAATTCCTGCAAAAGTCACTTTTCTCAGTCTCTTTGATCTTGCTTTTTCTCTTTTCTCTCCTCTTCTATTTGAACGGGATGTCTTCGCCCTGGCACCTTCCGGATTTCGGTCTTGGCTTTCTGGAGCTGACTCTGCTTCTGATGATTATCTGGAATGGGTTTTTTGTCCTTTTTGTGCCACCGGTTTTCTGGCTTTTCTGGAGAAAGGTGAGAGGATGACAATAATTCCCCATGCCATGGTGGGTGCAGCACTGGGCAGGCTATTTTTCAGGAAACGCTATCTGGCTTTCCTTGCTGGCATAACGAGCCATATTCTTTTGGACGCAGTGCCTCATTGGGATTATTTGACTGTTAAGGCAGGTACAATCAATACTGCACTGGCAGTGACCGGTATTGCCTTTTTTGCCCTAAGGTTTAAAGACCCTTATTTATTCTGGGGTGGGGCAGGGGCCATGATCCCTGACATCGAAGTGGCTGCTAAAGCTCTTGGTCTCTCGAACTACCCCCTTTATTTTCCTACGCACTCGGGAGCAATTCCTCATGTCCAGGTATCGCCATGGTGGGGTATTCCGGTGCAGGTGCTATTGTCTTTAGCTTGCATTCTGTTAATTTTCAAGAATGAAAAACTGGGATTGGCAAGGAAAAGAACTAAAAGCCAAAGTGCTCTTCTCCGCTAAGGGCCTGGCTACTCAGGTTCTGGTTTCTACGGGAGAGCGCCTCTACCTTCTGGATTGCGGAGATGGAACATCCCGCGATCTTGCCCTGACAAATCTTTCCTGGGCGGAACAACTTGTGGCCATCTTAATCAGCCATGATCACCCTGATCACACCGCAGGGCTCTTTGCTGTCCTGACATATTTAAGGCTGAGAGGCAGGAAAAAGGAACTCTTTATACTCTCTCCGGACAAGAACCTGAATTATCGGCTCCGCTACTTCCGGGACTCCCTCTTTGCCGGTTTGCCTTTCGAAATCGAGTTTAAGGCGGTAACTGAAAACCCCCAGTTCTGTTTTAGCGGCCTTCTTGTCCGACCATTTGCTACAGTGCATCGTGAGAGGGCTGAATTCTTTGGTACAGGGGGGTTACTTAAAGCAGTGGGGTATGTGCTTCAGGGAAGGACAGGTGAGAGAATAGTTTACAGCGGAGACACTGGTTGGTTTCGAGGTATTGAGACTATATTTAAAGACGCAGACCTTGCTTTAATAGAAGCTACCTTTGACTTTCCCAAGGGCCCGGAGAGGCACCTAACAATGAAGGAAGCCAAGGAGTTGGGGAAACAGGCAAAAAACGTTATCTACATACATAGATGAGGATGGAATGAGATAAATGAAAACCAAAAGCAACGAACCAATTCCAGATGAGGAGGATCTATCAATAAAAATCAGGCCCATGACCGTTAAGGACCTTGAGGGAGTATTGACGGTAGAAAGGCTTTCCTACTCCAGCCCTTGGCGCTTCGAGGATTTTTACCGGGAGGTGGTCTTCAATCAATTGGCCTTTTACTATGTAGCGGAGATTGAGCATTTCATCACCGGGTTTGTGGGGATGTGGCTTATCGTTGACGAGGCTCATATCACCAACATTGCAGTGCATCCGGAGTTTAGAAGAAAAAAAATCGGGGAGAGGCTTTTACTTTACATCATCGAAGAAGCCAGAAGAAGAGGAGCGCGGAGAGTGGTTCTGGAGGTTAGGGTCTCAAACTATAAGGCCCAGAACCTTTATTTAAAGCATGACTTCAGGTACGCAGGGATAAGAAAGAATTACTATCGGGATAACAACGAGGACGCTTTTTTAATGGTGAAAGAGCTGAAATGATTTTCTGGATTGCCGCTGTAGCGCTTGCAGCAATTTTGCTGGCGCTTGCTTTTGGGGGAAAAATCCGCAATTTGTCCCGGCTTCATTTGACATTCTGGCCCATCGTCTTCCTCTCCTTAATCGTTCAGATAGTACTCTTTTCCGGACTTATTACTTTTTCTTCAATCTGGATCCAGGTCCTTTATGTTTTTTCTCTCTTTTTGCTAATGCTTTTTGTACTTTTGAATATCAAAGTGCCCGGTATGGCGATAATATTTTTGGGCATTCTCCTCAACCTAATCGTTATTCTGGCGAATTCAGGGTACATGCCCGCTGACCTTCAAGCCTATTTAAAGGCCGGAAAGGTGGAAAGCGCAAAGGTTCTCGAGAATACTGGTTTCCTCAACAATGTAAGGATTGCCAGCGAAAAAACGCATCTGAACTTTCTCGGTGATTGGATGATTTTACCCCAGCCCTTCCAGGCTGCTGCAGTGGTCAGCCCGGGAGACCTGGTTTTGCTATCAGGCTTGTTTTATCTCCTGCTCAGGGCTATGGTTCAGCCCTGACGTTTTTTCTTCAGCCGCTTAAGGCGGAAGGTATCTTCCCTTTCCCGTTCCTCGAGGGCTGCCTTGATAAAGGCGATCTCGCTCCTGATCCTGGGAACCACAACTTGTTCCAGGGCGTTAACCCTGCGAGTAGTCTTCTTGATTTCCTGACCCAAGCGCTCAATTTTGATCTCATCGTTGGCCAGGGAGATGATCCTTTCCATCAGGCGCTCAAATTCCTCGCTGGCTTTGAGCAGGTGGAAATTTTGGAAAGCTGGATTCCAGTCCCTTTCCCAGGGCTCCCTTTTCAGGTGGGGCGTTTTGATCTCTGGCACTCTTACTCCCCAGATGTTTTTGGTCTCGATTTCAGAGAGAATATCTCTCTCTGAAGAAATTTCCGCGACCCTGATGTTTTCGGGTTTTCCATAAGCTTTGCTGAAGGCCAGGGAGAGATGGGCTTGCCGGGAGAGCTCCTCGAGTTCCTGCCTGCTTCGTGATGCTTTTCTCGCTACCTCAAAAAAGTTGCTTACCAGAGCATCCCTTTTTCTTTTTAAAAGCTCCACTCCCTGGAGAGCCAAGATGATCTGGCTTCTCCGCTGGAGAAGGTTCATACGTGTGGGGCTGATGTTCTCCATCTCTAACCCTTGGTTGCGCTTTCCAGCCTCTCCCAGGCGCCCTCGATGTTGGGGATGTAATACTTGCTGATGTGTTCGCGGCCGATTCTGGTAAGCTCTCTCTGGGGAAGCATGGAGAGCAATTCCCATCCTAATTTTAGAGTATCGAAAATGGACCGCTCGACCTTTCCCTGGTTAATCATGCGCTTCTCGAATTCCTCGGCAAATTTCAGGTACATCCGGTCCCGAGGGGTGAGAGCCTCTTCCCCAATAATGGCCACGAGCTTTCGCAAATCCCTGCCATAAGCGTAAGCGGCATAGAGCTGATTAGCCCATTCACGATGGTCCTCCCTGGTATGGCCCTCGCCAATTCCGTTGTTCATCAGGCGGGAAAGGCTGGGAAGGATGTCTATGGGCGGATAGTAACCCATACGGTGGAGCTGGCGGGATAAAACGAGCTGCCCCTCAGTGATGTATCCGGTAAGGTCCGCTATGGGGTGGGTAATGTCGTCATCGGGCATAGTCAGGATGGGAATCTGAGTAATCGAACCCTTTCTCCCGAATATCCTTCCTGCCCTCTCATAAATAGAGGCTAAGTCCGTGTACATGTATCCTGGGTATCCGCGCCTGCCGGGAATTTCCTCGCGAGCAGTTCCGATCTCGCGCAGGGCCTCACAGTAATTAGTCATATCGGTCAGGATTACCAGCACGTGGTACCCGTGTTCGAATGCCAGGTGTTCCGCGCAGGTTAAAGCGCATCTTGGAGTAAGCAACCTTTCAATAACGGGGTCATCAGCTTTGTTGAGGAAGACCACGGTTTTGGCGATGGCCCCGGTCCTCTCGAATTCCTGGATAAAGAAGGAAGCCTCTCTGTGTGTAATTCCCATGGCCGCAAAGACCACGGCGAATTCCTCCTCTTCCCCCAGCACCCTGGCCTGTCTGACAATCTGAGCAGCGATTTCGTTAGCAGGCAAGCCCGCTCCGGAGAAAATTGGCAGTTTTTGCCCACGCACTAAGGTGTTAAAACCATCAATGGTTGAAATTCCAGTCTGGATAAACTCTTCCGGCTTCGCTCGCGCGACCGGGTTGATCGGTGCTCCCATAATTGAGGGACGCGCTTCAGGGATAATTGGGGGAAGGCCGTCGATAGGCTCTCCTAAGCCGTTAAAGCGCCTGCCAACCATCTCACGTGAGACCGAGATCCTCGCCACATCCTCCCTAAGGCTTACGGAACTTTTGGCGATATCAATTCCCCTGGTCTCTTCAAAGACCTGGATTACAGCGTACTTCTCCGAGACCTCAATAGTTTGTCCCCCCCGCACGGAGCCGTCAGGAAGTTGAATGTTAACCAGCGATCCATACGAGAGATCCTTGGCCCTTTCTACGAAAAGCAGAGGGCCGGAAACATAGGATATCGTGTTGTATACTTTCTTTTTAAGTTCCATATCAGACTCCTATACAAACGCCCGGGAAATTTTCTCGAGAATGCCCTTTTGATGATCAGGAAATCTCGGGATTTCCACCTCTTTCAACCTGTGAATCTCTTCCACCTCGGGCATGTTCATTATTTCCTCTATAGTCAATTTTCCGCTCTTCAGGCTTTGTGAGGCAAGATCGTAAAAGTGCAGGATTACCTTCAGGATTCCGTATTGCTTGTCCGGAGGGCAAAAACCATCTACTTTAGAGAAAGCGTTTTGCTGGAGGAAGTCCTCACGAATCATTCTTCCCACCTCGATAATCAGCCTCTCATTATCCTGGAGCGCATCTGGACCAACGAGCTGAACCACTTCCTGGAGCGCTGCTTCTTCCTGCAAAAGGCTCATGGTGCGCCTCCTCAGCTCCACAAAGTCCTCAGCTACCTTTTTTCGGTACCAATCCTCTACCTGTTCGCTGTAAAGGGAGTAACTTCTACCCCAGTTAATGGCAGGGAAGTGCCTCCTGTTTGCTAAATTGGCATCCAGGGCCCAGAAGGTTCCCACGATACGCAAGGTTGCCTGGGTTACAGGCTCTGAAAAATCTCCACCAGGAGGAGAGACTGCACCTATTACCGTGACAGAGCCGAGCCTGGCATCATTACCCAAGCACACCACTCTTCCCGCTCTTTCGTAAAAAGCAGCGAGTCGGCTGGAAAGATAGGTGGGGTATCCTTCCTCTCCGGGCATCTCTTCTAGGCGAGAGGAAATCTCTCGCAGGGCTTCGGCCCATCTGCTTGTGGAATCGGCCATCAAGGCAACGGAAAATCCCTGATCCCGGAAGTACTCAGCGATAGTAATCCCGGTATAAATTGAGGCCTCGCGCGCAGCAACTGGCATATTGGAGGTATTGGCAATTAAAACAGTCCTTTCCATTAAAGGTCGTCCTGTGTAGGGATCCTTGAGCTCGGGGAACTCCACCAGAACCTCAGTCATTTCGTTTCCTCGTTCCCCGCATCCAATGTAGACAATGACCTGAGCGTTTCCAAATTTAGCAAGCGTCTGTTGCACTACGGTTTTACCGGAACCGAACGGCCCGGGAATTGCCGCTGTTCCCCCCATGGCAACGGGGAAAAGGGTATCCAGAACTCTCTGACCGGTGATAAAAACTTCTTCTGGGTCTAACTTTCTCTGGTATGGCCGCGGGGCCCTCACCGGCCATTTCTGGAGCATGGTCAGGACCCGCCCTCCCTCCAGAGTACAGATCGGTTCCTCTACAGTAAAAGAGCCTGAACCTATTTCCAACACCTTCCCTGAGACCCCCGGAGGAACCAAAACTTTATGCTGGAAGCTGGGGTTTTCCGGCACTAACCCCAGAACATCGCCTGGCTCTACATAATCTCCTTTCTGAACAGTTGGGGTGAAGGACCACTTTTTATCCCTCGGGAGAGCATTGGCTGTGATCCCTCGAGCGACAAAATCCCCGGATTTTTCCCGGATTACGTGCAAAGGCCTCTGGATTCCGTCATAGATTGAGGACAGGAGGCCGGGTCCTAACTCGACCACAAGAGGGGCTCCAGTATTTTCCACGGGCTCGCCCACAAAAAGGCCCGATGTATCTTCGTAGACCTGAAGGAAGGCCGTATCCTGGTCAAGGCGAATAATTTCTCCTACCAATCCTTCTTTGCCCACTTTCACGATGTCGTACATCCTTGAACCAGTCATGCCCTTAGCGATTACAGCGGGTCCTGAAATTTTAATTATTTCTCCCATTTTTTCATTACCTCAGTTTCACATAATACCCGATTGCTTCTTTTATCATCTCGGCCACATGATCCCTTTTCTCCTCCTGTATTGCGGCAGAGGGAAATGGGATAACCAAGGGCCAGCCGCTTTTCAGCTCTTTCTGGAAGGACTTTTTGAGCTCCGGGAAGAAATTCTCCTGGACCGCTATGAGCCCTACCTTTTCGTCAGCAATCAGCACTCTGAATGTCTGAAGGAGCTCCTTTTGATCCCTCACACTATAAACTTCGGCGCCTCCCAGGCGGAACCCCGTCTCTAACTCGGTATCAGTTATGAAACACACCCTATATAACAAGGTAAGCCTTCACCTCTGTTGGGGGTATCTGGTAATAAATTGACCTTCCGATGAGCCTGATGTTGGTGATTTCGAATTCTTTCTCCTCAAGGAAGGCCATTAATACTCCAGCGCCCAATGGATCGACCCGGTAACGTCGTCTGAGATTTTCAAGGCGTTTTCTGGGGATGATTCTTTCTAAGTCCTCGATTCCCTTCACACTTTGAAGAATGCGCATATCCTCGATTCGAGCAATACGCCGCCATGTTGTTTCCTTAAAGTTTTTATTGGAGAGGCGCACAAACTCGGTTACCCCGATGAACCTTCCTCCTGGAATGAAGAACTTTTCGGGATTGGATCTGTCAGGTAAATTTTCCAGGAAAAGGGCGCTGCGGATGTTTAAAAGATCCACTTCCATTTTCCAGTAATTCCTGATTGAGGCTTTTAGGGAAAAGGGACCCTTAAGCTTTTTCCTAATCATTTGGAAAAAGCCCTTTTCCAGAAAGAGCTCAAGCGTTTTAGGCTCCAGAGTTCCCTCTGGCAAAGTTGAGAGAAGCTCCCTAAAAGGATGACCCCAGGCTACTAGCATATTTTTGATCTGTTTTAAGTCCTTTAACCGGGCCAACTCTTCTAAGTGGTACCTGTTCAGGGTCCCCACCACGGGCGGTGCCTCTGGCATTTCCACCCCTTTAATTAAAGCGATCAGTATAGCCTTCAAATTAGCCAGATCAATCCTCCAGAAATAAGCGTTTAGTGCCAGGGTCAAGGGTCCTTTTAAAAACGATTGAACTTTCAGGACGGTCTGCATCCAGTGAAGCGAGAGAGCGTGATCCAATGCCTCCAGGCCAGATTTCTCCTGCAGGCTCTCCTCAACCTGCTCCCCATAGATGGTTTTTTTCAGCCTGGAAAAGAGGTCCTCAAGGGAATAGGCGTTAAGGAGCTCTTCCCAATCCTTATCCTTAAGGAAGCGGGAATGCATTCCCTTTAACCTGGCGTTTATATAGCCGATGTCTGCGCTCAACTCTCCTCCCACAGGATTCTGGCCACCTCAACCACGAGGTGCGGCCAGGCCCTTTCCAGGCGATCGGAAAGGGTGTTGAAAATCTTGATTCTCCCATCCGCAGTACTTGCCAGAACCCCTGGGTCCACGGCTTCGTCGGAAAAGATGGAAAAATCGGTACCCGTTTTCGCTTTGACTCGCTCCGCAATCTCTACATCTTTAGGGTTAAGGGTTAGTATCAGCTCCTCATTTTCTTTTAGAACTTCGCTTAGCAAATACTCGAGAATCGCAGGGTAGTTAGGGTCATTGCGAAACAAGCTTAAACGGTTTCTGGCTTCTTGGAAAACCTTATCCAGCCATTGCGACTTCGCTTTGAGAATCTCAGCCTGCTCCTTTAACACCAGAGCACTTTTAGCCCTCTCGATTTCCGAGTGGGCCTTCAACTGGATTTCTCTCTCTGCTTGTTCCCGGAGGCTGGCCGCTTCCTCCTGCGCCTTTTTGATTAACCCCAGACGATAGGATTCTGCTTCCTCCAGAATCCTTTTTTTCTCTTGTTCTGCCTCGCTTACAAGGAGCTTGAGGAGGTTTTCCATTTACGCCATGATCATGATCAGGAGCGCAACTACAAAACCAAGAATAATCATGGTTTCCGGAATGGCTTCAAGCACGATAAAAATACCTCCCAATTCCGGCTTCTCGGCTAATGCCCCTGCTGCTGCGGATCCAATTTTAGATTGAGCCCAGGCCGAGGCCAAAGCGCTAACCGAGACAGCTACGGCAGCCGAGATGGCCTTCCAGTTAACTGCTGGCTGCTGAGCGGTTGCTGCTGGCTGTTCCCCCTGTGCGGCAAAAACGGGGAGGGTGAGGACAAGTACTACGACTGCTGTTAGTAGAATTCCCAGGATTAACTTCTTCATGCTTGTTCTCCTTTCCTTTCGGATTTTATTAAAGGTTTGTACACCCTTCCGGGATGTTCATGATATTTAAATTTGGAGAAAAACTCCACAAAGTGCAACCTGGCTGATTGCACAATAGGGCTGATAATTCCTAAGGTGAAAAAAATGACGTGCGCAATAAAGGTAATGATTACGGCGATAAAGATATTGGAAAAGAGCCCCCCAATGGTATTGGCGGCGAAAGCCAGATAAACTGCGGATATCCCCACACCAAACAAACGGGCGTAGGAGAGGATATTTCCCGTCACCGAAAGAGGCTCTATTACGCCCATTACCGGCCCTCTGACTACAATAATTCCCACCCACCCTCCTAAGAGAAGGGCTAATCCCAGATAGGTGGAGATCTGCTTGACTGAGCCGGGAAGCAGCCCCACAATGGCAAAAAGAAGAATTAAGGCTCCAGAAACCCAAAATACCATGAACAGGGCTTCTAACCCCTCTTTTGTCTCATGATTCTTGAAAGATAGGTAAACTTCGATGAAAAATCCCAGGAAAATCTGCAAGACGCCTAGACTGAGAGCAATGATCAGAAAGGGAGTGAGGTCGTGCATGCGGTCAAGCAGGATGGGGTGGATACCAAAGGATTCGCCCAGGGTTCCGAAAAATTCCCCGAAGAGGACTCCAAAGATGATGGTCCAGGCGGAGCACAGGGTTCCAATTAAGGCCACTGAGCGGAAAGTCTCCTTCTTACTCCGGAAGAAAGCGAGCAAAAACAGAGCAAGGAGCACTATTCCGTAACCAATATCACCGATGATCAGGCCGAAAAACAGGGGATAGAAGATTGCGACAAGAGGAGTAGGATCGATACGATCGTAGCGCGGAGGACGGAAAATCCCTAAAAGCAATTGGAAAGGACGAAATATCCTGTTGTTTTTTAAAAGAACTGGTGCTCTGTGGATGTCCTCTTCCGAAAGCTCCAATTTTTCCAGAATGATTTGATCCCCGAACTTCTCCCCTATTTTTTTCTCCAATTGTGGGACCCTGTCTTCTGGAGCCCAACCAGCCAGAAGAAAGAGGAAGTTTGAGGACTTAGCGAGAAATTGTGCTTTCTTCCGTTCAATTTCATCCTGAAGCTCATGCTTGCGCTTTAAAAGGAAATAACCCTGCTCCTGAGCTATTTGATTTAATTGCTCTTTGAGCTTTTTGATTTCTGAAGGGAGTTCTGATAGACGCTTCTGGATTCTCATTAAAGCTTCCCTGGCGGATAAACCCTGTACAAACGAGGGAAGGACAAGCTCGCTAATTCCACTTAAAGAGACAGCCGCTTTCACCTTTTGTTCGTCTTGCCTCAAATAGACAACTACCGCCACCAGGAGGGCTTCATCCACTAATTTAGTTTGAAACTGGAAATTCCCCCCGGTAACTGAATTTAGATCTTCTCTGAGCTTAAAGAGCTCTCTTTGATTCCTGGGTGATGAGACCAGGCCTAAAGCAGAAAACCTTTGGCTTTCCTCGACGGTTTTCAAAAGGGGAAGCAGGGAATCGATGGCTTTCTTGTAGGAGTTTAAAAAGGCCAGTTCCTCTTCACTTGCAGTTATCTTATTTTTTAATTCGAAAATTTTATCCTCGAGTTCCTCAAGGGGTAGAGGACTTCCTGAAGATGGTGTGGGGAGAAATTTCCCCAGAGCACTAATCAGGGAGTTCACCTTGGTGAGCTGATTCTCAAGAAAAGCCAGCTCTTGGGGCTCTGAAGTGTCAGAATATTGCGAGAGATGGTTTTCCTCAATACTTTCGACCTGAAAATACCCTTCATCCTGCAGGAAATTCAGAAGAGAGGGCAAGAGCCCCTTTTTGCCGAAAAGCAAGAGCTTGCGCATCCGGACGATCATTTACTTCGGCAAAACCTCTTTTAGCACAAACTCTATTGCTCGCTCTAAGTTTGCCTGCGCCCTCGAAGAAATCTTGCTTTTTGAGGCCTCAATTTTACGGGAGCTTTCCTCTTCCAGCTCTTTCAGGATTTGCTCAACCTCAGAAGCCTTTTTCTCCCTTAGGGACTCGATCTCCTGAAGAGCATTAGAACGAATCACTCCCGCTTCCTCTTGAGCTCTTTCCATTAGAGCTTTGGCTTGCTTACGAGTTTCTTCAAGTTCCTTCTGAAGCTCCTGCTCCTTTGAGCGCAGGTTTTCTAAAAACTGGCTATCAGAGCTTGTTTCCATAGTTCCCATGGTTTCCTTTAAAAGATAAAGGCTAAGACTAACTAAAGCAAATTATACAAAAAGTCCATGAAAAGCAAAAGGGCACCGCAAGGTGCCCTTTTGCTTGACGTAGGTTGTTGGCGAGTTTACTTGACGGCTTCTTTTAGTTTCTTTCCCGGGGTAAATTTAACGACCTTTTTGGCAGGGATGGTGATGGGTTTTCCAGTCCTGGGGTTTACGCCTTTGCGGGCAGCTCTCTTTGCTACAGAGAATGTCCCCTCATTAACGAATTGGAGCTTTCCACCCTTCTTCAAGACTTCCTCGACGATGCCCCAAAAAGCGTTCACTGCCTGCTCGGCAAACTTCTTGGTCGTCCCCAGATCCTTTGCGAACTTGTCCACGAACTCCTGCTTATTCATCTGTTACACCTCCTCATTTGCCCTTGTTTTTTCGTTTCTCAGGCAAAATTTTCTCGGAAACATAAGGTTTCCAGGACGTATTATACAAGAAAATCTCATTAAATCAAGAGTTTGGGCAAAGATTTTTAAAAAAGTTAATATTGGAGAATAAAAAAGGGCTAAAAAAGCTGAACTTTCTGATTCCAGTAGTGCTGGAAGGTCTATTCCTGGATAATGATCTCTGTTCCCACTTCAGCCCAATCGTAGACCTTTTTAGCGTCTTCAGGAGTGAGTCCCACGCATCCATGACTGCCAGTAAAAGAGGGGTCTTTACCGAAAAAATTCAGAGGTTTCCAGTAGTTGCCGTGAATGGCGTAAGTACGATCAATGAAAAATAATACCCACGGTACATTCTCCACCCTGTATTCGAGGGGGGTGCCAATTTGCCCTTCCATTGTTACTGAGCGGTATTTAGAGAGAACCGTATAGTGGCCAGGAGGGGTGCCCATGCCTCTGGCCCCAGTCAGTGTAGGAAAGAGGGCTACAATTTTGTCCCCCTCCATAAGATAAAGGGTCTGCTGGGAAAGTGAGACAACGATCTTTTTCTGATTTATAAGCAGGATCGATTTTAATTCCTTGAGATTACCAGAAATTTTATTGAGGTACTGGCCCCCCAGCTCTTTGGCGAGATCCAGGGAAGAAACCAACGGGGAGAGAAAGTCGCAGGACAAATTCTGGGGAGCATCTGAGGAGAAAACCTCCACTGAACCTCCTAATGGGAAAAGGAGAATTGCCAGGATCAACAAAAATATCAGGAAAATTGTTTTATCCATTCTTTTCTTTTAGACGTCATTTTTTAACAATTTGTTCAGCAACTTATGTGCCAAAAATAACTGATCCCCGGGAAGCCAATTTAAGGTCATTCCAGGGATCAGTTAGAGGCAGCAACCAGGAAATTCTTGACAATTGTTAAGGTATTAGGCGTCGCGCTCCCCAATAATGAGACAAGTAAAACCCTTTCAATTCCTCGTAGGAGACCACGGATCCTGGCTCAGGTGCATGAATAAACATGTTATTCCCCACCCATATTCCTAAGTGGGAAACTCCGTACCGATAGGTGTTCTGGAAGAAAATTACATCTCCAGGGCGGAGATCCTCAAATGCTACCGGAACGCCGTAATTAGAAATGGCCTCTGCACCATGGGGCAAGGAAATTCCCAGTTCTCCAAAAACATATTTCACGAAGCCGGCGCAATCGAAACCCTCTTCGGGGGACGCTCCGCCCCAGGCATAAGGAACGCCGAGGTATTTTTCCGCTATTTGAATCACAAGAGAACCGCTTGTGGATTCCTGAGAAGAAGCGGCTGGTACCTGGGGGGTGTTCCCGATGACTTCTGGCCCACCCAGGGCTTGAATCAAAGACTGTGCGTCAGTGTTGGAAAGATATTCATTGAAGACCCAGGCCTTCCCTCCCTCAAACTCGATCATGGACCACTGGCCATCCTCCTTGAGGACGGTAACCAGGGTCCCTCCGCTCAGAGTTCCAATTTTCTCAAAATCTGTTCCGGGACCAGTGCGTACGTTGAGGGAATCCACAGTTACTACCTTAATGGCAGTAGGTGGGGTTTCCTCTACGCTTAAAAGGGAGGAGTCGATTCGCCCCGGGTCTACGAGAAACTCGCTTTTCATCCACCCTACTTGATCATGATAAAGAACCTTGCACCAGTCCTCCCGCTCTTCCAGAACGGAAAGGATAGTCCCGTAAGGAGCCTGATCAATAACCTCGGCATCTAGGCTGGGCTCTGACCTTAAGCGCAAAAACTCTGCATCTACTGCCAATTGTTTCAGGCATGTTAAATACTCTGTGTAGACCCAACCTTCCAGGTCACCAACTCTTACTTTGGCCCAACCTTCCTGTTTCTCCAGAACGTCCAGTTCTTCTCCCTCATATAGTGTAGAAATTACCTCGTAGGATGTTCCGGGACCGGAACGCAGACGAAGCCCGTCAACCGTAACCTTGTGGCTAAAAGCCTCGGCGGTGAAGGGGAAAAGCAATATTAGCGCGAGAGCAAAAAAAATAGCAGCAAACTTTTTCAAAATTTTCCCTCCTTCCTTTGCCA
Source organism: Caldisericota bacterium (assembly GCA_024655865.1). GTDB lineage: Bacteria > Caldisericota > JANLFM01 > JANLFM01 > JANLFM01 > JANLFM01. Next base: position 720 of record JANLFM010000003.1, on the reverse strand, counting down.
CAGGCCCCAAATTACACCAGGATTTGTCGGTTTGTCAAATTTTTTCCTATATAATTCTTGCGTTCTTGATGAATCCTATCTTAGGGCGATTGACTCCTGCGATTTCGCCGATCACTTTGGACCTTGCTTGTTACAATAGTGAGCTTTTTATATTATTATATAGTTACGAGAGTAGGCCGTGCGGCCGCGGGGTCATCCCCGAGGAAAGTCCGAACTCCACAGGGCAGGGTGCTGGGTAACACCCAGTGAGGGCGACCTCAAGGAAAGTGCCACAGAAAACACACAGCGGTTTTTCCGCGAAGGTGAAAAGGTGAGGTAAGAGCTCACCAGCAACTGGGTGACCAGCTGGCTTGGCAAACCCCACCCGGAGCAAGATCGAATAGGAAGGATAGAGTGGCCCGCTCCTTTGGCCTTCGGGTAGATCGCTTGAGGAGCAGGGTAACCTGCTCCCTAGAGAGATGGCCGCACCCTTTCTCAGGAAAGGGACAGAATTCGGCTTATAGGCCTGCTCTCGTTCTTTAATTTAAGACTTTGTAAAACTTGCCTTAAAAACCGTCCACTTTTTCTTGGTGCTGCGCCAAGACATGGTATCCACTCCAAGGACCTAACTTTACCACTACCTTATCCAAGATGATAGGAATAACATACCTTATCCCATCCTTAACCTCTGGAAGCTGAGCTTTAAGATAGGAGAAAGGTGTTTGGAAGTTTAATGAAGAG
>JANLFM010000039.1 GCA_024655865.1 Caldisericota bacterium | reverse complement strand
AGGAGAGTTAAAAAGGAAAGGATGCTCTTGACAGAGGCTACCTTTTCATAGATGTATCAACTGAACTGTGTCACCCCCTTAGACTGCGACCAATCTTGCTCTGACCCGACATTTTTCCCGTACTTCCAAGAGAGGACTCATCTAAAGCTGGCTTACTTAAATGCCAGTTGGGTAAGGTCCTCTTCCCGTAGCTCTCGTGCATCTCCGTGACCATAAGGAGGATCTTCTCTGCGGCCTCATGCTGGTGTAAATGACCCAATCACTTTCGCGCCCAATTTCACCTCTTTAAAATTTTAGATACTTACCAAAGCACCTTAATAGGACTGCAAGAATAGTGGGAAGCGGAGACGGCACGGGCGGGTTTTCCTTCTCTTTGGGTAGGGGTCGGCCGGAAGGGGAGCCAGGCGTTCTGCCGATTACGGGGATCCGGTATCCACCCAGACCCTCGATCCTTTCCCGGACCCCCCTCCTACTCTCTGGGATGGGAAAGCGCGCCAAGCAGTCCTCGCCCGGCACGATTTGGGGATTCTCCAGGGATTCCCGGACAGGACCTTCAGCCCGACCAGCCTCTGACGCCCTAGAGGGTGCTCTCCTCCTCTACCGCGCCCTGTCATTCCTGGCCAAGCTCCCGCCTCTTGAGTAAGAAGCTACAGAGAAAGGGCAATTAATTCTTCAAATTCCAAAACTAACGGTAACTTCAGTGAGCCATTTCAGGTTTCCTCGCCAAGCCCAATGGAATTATTAAAGCTCTGAAAAGAAGATTTAGACCAGTAAAATTATTTAGACTAGTGGCTTGTCTACTCAATACGGAGAGACCACATCGAAGATATAGCAATCAGGGGAAGAGATCCATTGAAAGAATTGATGAATATTTGGAAAGTGTTAGACGCGATGGGCAAGAATACACAATAGTATTGAAGTAGATCATCTTAGCTTTTCTTTTAACATTCTCTCATCAAATTCTACGAAAACTGCTAATTATTTTGGTGAAAATTTCCTTGTATTTTGGGAAAACTTTTGCTAAACATGAACAAGAGATAATCCACCCTGTCTGCCCTTCTGTCAGATAAATATTAAAGAATTGGGGCATCTCCGACATGTTTCTTGTCTCACCTGTATCGAATATGTAGTAATATTTTATCCCTTGGAGGCCATTCACTGTTATCCCTTTTGAGGGACGATTACCCCACGGTACTGCTTCAGGCCTTGGTTTATCCAGTTGGTATAACTCCAGAGGAGTCATGATCCTTGTAAGCCTCAGTTTAGTAACCTCCACGGAGGGATAATTCTCATCATCAGGAGACGAGGCTTCAAAATATCCTTCCTCCATTTGGGATAACTTTTCCCTCTTCCTCTCCTGCTCCCTCTGACGTTCCTGTTCTTCTTTGTATTGCTGCTCGAACTCTTCGAAACTTATTAGAAAAGTTTCAGGGTCTTCCATGAGTCTCTTATAAGCTTCTTCAGCATAAAGATCTCTGCTCACATACTCTTTTTCAATGTCCTCATCAGTCGGTATGCCCAGACAGGTCTCGAAAAATGCTTTATAAGCCTTCTTCTTGTCCTCTTCATATATTTTCTTGAACTTTTCAAAGCTCAGTGCAGAAGCTCTTTGCTCTTCCAGAAGTTTTTTATAAGCTTCCTGAGCAGAGACAGGTCTCCGTGGTTGTTCTACCTGCTGTTTAAACTCTTCCAAAGTCATGGTAGAATCCGGGAAAGCCTGGCCAAAATGCTTATAGACCTCTTCCCAGCCAGGTCCTGGTTCTGCTTCCAATCTATCCTCGTTTACTTCCCAATTTGAGGGAATAGATATGGAGAATCCTAATTTACTGCTGGTATAGCTGGCATACCTTATGTCTTCACTCACTCTCTTCTTAATCTTGAAACCCTCCTGAACTGACGAGCGATTTCATATAACGATTCCGGCGTTTACAAACGGCCGAAGCGAATCGGAGGCCGTTCCCGGAGGGCGATCCCTCCGCAGGCGGGCGCAGCGTAAACGCGGCTGTTAGCCGCTGTCGGGCTCGCTGGCAGCACAGCCCTGTTAGTGGCTTAAGAGACGGACCAGAAAACAAGCCCCCACTCACTGCCGGGTTTTCCTCTCGTTGCCGGGCGGCTGCCTTTATCTGAATTCACAAGCCGAAAGGCGAGCTGCGTCTCGGTCGGCTGTCCATCAACTTCAAATTGGAGTTTTGTGTCGATGACCGTGATTGCAGCCGCCTCGTCGTGAATCTCTTTCATTTCGAAGGAGATTAATTTCTTGCGCTCGAATTCCTCTCTCACGCGCGCAGGAGCAATTTTGGGCGGTGGACCAAAGGTTGGAGCGATACACCGCGCCATAAAGCCAAAATTCCTCTTCTTCCAGTAGTCCAGATACTCCGCAAGTTTCCGCTCTGGTGTCCCCTCCGGATAGGCATCGGGTGCTCCAGACGCCGGCACATCGCGGCCGAGCTGGATGTGGCGCGGCTTCCATTGTTGTAGTCTTGCCTTTTCTTCTGCGTTTTCGCGAACCCGCTTGAGAACTTCACGCCACGACGGGCTTGGCTCTTCAGGTTGAGCCTCAAGGAGACCTTGTTCGGCCCTGATCGCCCAATCTCGCACCGCAAAGAGGGTCGCCCACGCCTTCGCCGCCACCATCCGATTGTCGTAACCAAGATCCATCCCATGCAAAATGCCGTTGCGGTACGGGATGGTGATCGGGTCAGTGGTCGTTTTGCAGCGCCTTTTCTGAAGGACATGTGTAAGCTTACCCAACCCTTTGCTATGTGCTGCGATTGAGTCCCACGCCTTCAGGTCCACGTCCTTGGCAAAGAAACCCCGCCGCTGCTGATGAAGCTCGTTTACCAACCCGTCGGTGAGCGCGAGCACGACAGGAACACACCCGTGGTATCGCTCTGCCTCGTAATCCTCCAGCGCTTTCTCTGCTAGCCGCATCCGCGGGCGGAAGGCACGGATAGCACGCATGGCCATGAGGTGCCCCTTGACCGTCTCGGGAGAATAGTAGTCCACCAAGTCCGCCTCAGCGCTATCGAGATCACCGGCATCGGCTTTCTGGACGGCATTCTCGGCGACCTCCAGATTCATGCGATCGAAAATGATCCAGCCGCGCTCTGCGAAGTGGTCGTTGAAGCGATCCGGGATCGAGGTCAATTTTTGTGCTTGCTCGGCAAGCTCATCTACGCGCGCCAAAGCGTCCTCGATTCTGTTCACGTCGACCTTTAGCAACCTCAGAAACGGTTTAATCAAAGGGAATGCCCGCTTGATCGCGACGAAATTCGTCATCTCCTCAAGCATTTTTCTAATGCTCGGGATTTTGCGAATCTGCGGTTCCTGGAATCCCTTCGATTGCTTGAACGGATTAATCATGTCGAGATTCCACAATAGCGAGCCCAATTGCGGCTAACTTGTTCATATACGCAATATTTAGCATATTATTCCGATTTAGGCATATGGATGAAATATTTTGTCTATCCGCCCCTTTGGGTGATAAACTTGTTTTTCTGGAACTGTGCGTGTTCATCACTTCGATTCACCTCCTTGAAGAGATAAGAAATCCAGGGGACTTTTCATTTTACTTAGGTCTTTGTTGCTCACGTGGGTGCAAATCTCAGTCGTCTTACTGCTCTTGTGCCCCAATCGTTTCTGAATATGCCGCAGATCTGTACCGCTTCCTAAGAGGTGCGTGGCAAAAACTGTGCCTTAATGAATGAATGCTTACATCTTTTGTTATGACTACTTTCTTGTAAGCATTCTCAAAGATTGCTTGCGCTTCCCTTGCAGGCATGTGTTTATCTGGTTGTGCTCCCGGATCTACTTTCAATTTTACGGCCTCGCCTACTCTCAATCCGGCAGAATAAGTAAGCGTCAGAATTGCCTTGCGTTTGATGTTGATAACTGAGGCTAAAAACCTCCCAACCTCTTCTCCCCTCAGCACAACAGGCAGCTTCTTGTCTTTTTTCGGTCTTCGTATCTCATATACGTAATCCTGCTTCAAGGCCTCACCTTAGTAAAACTTTAAGCATTTATAACGAAAATAGCAATATTCCAACTTGAGACATGAGACCTTCTTTTCTCTCAGCAAGATAAAAAGGTGATCCTTCACGTCTTCGTTAGTAACTTCTGCCTGGCTCTTCGGTAGCGTAAAGAGAATTGTGCCATTCCCTTTATGCCGCAACCAATGCTTCCTCTCATCGAACCCTTGGACCGTATTTCTTAATCCTGATCTCTGTTTAAGCTGGCTTACTCAACTAAAAGTTAGGTAAGTTCTCTTTCCGTAGCTTTCATATGTATTCTTACCCATCGTGTCTGACGCTCTCCAGATATTCCTCGATTCTTTCCATGGGTCTTGCCCCCTGATTACGGTATCCCTGATGTGGCCTCTCTGTATTGTAGCAGGCCAGCCACTGGTCTAAATCCTCCTGGAGCTCCTCCACCGATTCGTAGAACTTGTAGCGGAAGGCCGAACGGAAGAACTCGTCCAGGACTGTTCGGTTGAAGCGTTCCACGTAGTCATTAGTCTGAGGATCACCCACCTTGTGTTGGTGCGACATTGGATCTCGTTAAAGTTCAGGTAGGAAATGGAGGAAGCGAAGATGAAAGTGAAACAAACTGTGCCTAAATCGCCCCCAGAGCTGGAGCAGTACTAATCCTTTCTCCTCTGGCCGGGCGTTCTAAACTCGACTCAACGGGTCTGTTTCAGAACCTCCTCTACGGAGCCAATTATCCGGTAGAAATTCTTCCTCCTGAGATCCAGGCTTCCCTGACTCCTTTCCAGGAGCTTCTCTTCGCCATCTTGTTCAATAGGGCTTTAACCTCTTCCTCACTACCACCCAACTCCTTGATCAGCTTTCCTATTGTGCTTTCAGAGAAACTGTCTCCTGTTTGGTTGGGATTTGGCTCGATCAACAGGGGGTTACTGATTCTTGGAGGGTGACAAAATACGATATACTATGATTGCGTGCGCTGGAAACATCTTTAACTGGTAATCTTTATGGCAAGGTAATTTGTTTAGCTAAAAAAAGAATTTGTTCGAAGATTATCCAGAAAGGATAGGGAAAGGAGCCGGCTGATTTTGGGGATTGCCTTAAATCTGCAAGAGGCCAGGAAAGTCTATCCCAACGGAACGGAGGCTCTAAGAGGAATTGATCTTGTGATTCAGGAGGGAGAGGCGATAGGATTGATCGGCCCCAACGCCGCCGGCAAAACGACCCTGGCCAAATTGGTAGTAGGCCTCTTAGAGCCCACCTCCGGGAGAATTGAACTCTGGGGGTCCCGGTTCGGACAGCTTCCTCGGTCAATGAAAGAGAAAATCGGTTTCCTACCCGAAGGAGGCTCTCCTTTCGAGAGCCTTACTGTAGAAGAGAACATCATCTTCTGGGAGAAGCTCTACGGCATCTCCAAAATTAGAGGAGAAGAGGCTTTGAAAGAGTGGGGGCTTTGGGAATTCCGGAAGAAGAGAGCCAAGACTCTCTCTCAGGGGATGAAGCGCAGGCTGATGATCGCCCAGGTCACCCTCCACCAGCCTTCTCTTCTGGTGATGGATGAGCCCACCTCCAGCCTGGACCCTGTGGTTCGGAGAACCACCGTGGATTTGCTCCGCGGTTTCGCCAACTCAGAGAGAACCCTCCTCATTACCTCACACGACTTGTTCGATGTGGAGAGAATCTGCACCAGGATAGTAATTCTCAGGCGCGGGCTCATCGTTGCCCAAGGATCAATGGAGGAACTCCAGAGAAAACTGGGGGCTACCCAGCAGGTGAGGGTGGAGACCTCGGTCCCCATCCCAGAAGGCTTAAGAGAAAGCTTGGAGAAGAGGTTTGGAATCAAGCCGCTGGCTGCTAATGAGTTGCTCTTTCCCACGGGTCACAATCGGGGGGAACTAATCAGGTTCTTGGTGGAAAGTGGGGTCGATATCAATTTGGTTGAGGAAAAGAAGGAAACCCTGGAAGACATTTACATCAAGATGGTGAAGGAGGATGAGGAGAGATGAGGGGGGTTTCGGCTGTTTTCTGGAAGGAATTGCGCTCATTCTATGGCTTTGGCTGGATGGCTTGGCTCGGTCTTTTCGTCACTCTTGCACTTGGTCCACTCCTGAGTCTGGAGATGGGAGCGACGGGATTCCTTGTAACTTCTCTTTGGGGAATATTCGGCGGAGTTTATTTACTGGAAACTATCAGCTTCTACTATGAGCGGACTCAAGGCTCCTTCCTGATGCTACTCTCTTCCCCTCTGACGGTGGGGGAGATCTTCCTGGGAAAGTACCTGGCAATTTTCCTGGTGGCCTATCTCACTCAATTGATCGCTTTGGCAATCTCCGCTTGCGTCATTTGGTCCACCTTTGCCGTTCTTCCACCTCCCTCCCTTCTTCCGATGCTTTTCATCACCATCCCCATCTATGGCTTTGTCTTCATGGAGTTGTACAGCTTAGCCTACGCCCTTCTGGGAAATGTCTCCTACCTCTGGTTGGTAATGGTTTTCATTATTCCCTTTTTGCTATCACCATCCCAGATTATGCCGATCATCAATTCGATTATTTCCTCCCCAGCTCTGCCCATTGTCCTTGGCATTTTACTTGCCTTGCTCCTCTTCTTTGTAGTGAGCAAGATTTCTAAGGAGAGGATGGTAATAGTCCTTTCATGAGACTTTCCTCTCCCTTGAAATTCCTTCAACCTGTCCTGTTTAGTCTAAGATGGCCCATTTTTGTAATAGTGCTTACAATATTCATTGCCAGTTTTGCCGCCTTGCTGCCACCCTATTTCGCTAAATTGCTTTTTGATCAAGGGGTGGCTCTGAAGGAAGCCAAGAACATTATTATTTTTGGTCTGCTGGAAATATCCGTTATTTCTTTGCCTTTGCCCTTCTATTTGGATATCAAGGGTTGTGTAAAGAAAATTGGGTTAATTTCCATATACTCTCCTAAAATTGAACCTTTGTACCATATTTCTGAGACCTCATCTCCTCCAGAGTCAGTTTACTTACATGCCAGTTAGGTAATGTCCTCTTTCTGTTGCTTTCGTTCATCTGTACGGTTTAATAAGCAGGATCTTCACGGTTTCTTAGGATGAGAAAAGGACTCATTAAGTTTTTAGATGGGCGGCCCTGCCTTACCGAAGATGTCGCTTAAAAGATTTGGGACGTTTTCTTGCGCTAAAAGGGCATGGATTGCGTTCTTCAAGCCTTTAATCGGGTCTCGATCACCACTCCAACTTCATCAAGAAGGCTTTGGAAGAATTTAACTATTCTGTGGTCTGTGTTTTCTATCTTCCTTCTTTTTTACTACCTTATTCCCACTGTCATTTACTACCGTCACCACAGAGAAACATAGTGTACTTTAATTTGTGTCAGGCCCCAAAAACCATTAGCCTCCTGTTGATCAAACCAAATCCCAACCAAACAGGAGGCAGTTTCTATGAAAGCACAATACCAAAAACTGATCAAGGAGTTGGGTGGAAGCGAGGAAGAGGTCAAAGCCTTATTGAGGAAGCTGGTGGAGAAAGAGATCCTTAAAAGGATGAAAGAGCTTCTGGAGACCATGGGAAAGGAGGAGAGAAAAGCCTATCAGGAGGAGCACGAGGTTAGGGCCAACGGCTATTACCAAAGGGACCTTTTAACTCCCATGGGAGCAATTGAGGACCTCCAGGTACCCAGGGTGCGCACAGGGGATTTTCACCCCTGCTTCCTGGAACCTCACGAGCGCCACCTCTTTAAATTAGAGGAACTGATCTATGCTATGTATTCAGGTGGCCTCTCCACCAGGGACATCTCCCGCACCCTGGAGGCCCTCTTGGAGAGCAAGTACAGCCCCCAAAGGGTCTCTGCCATCACCCAAAAAGCCCTGGAGAAGGCGGAAGCCTTCAGGAAAAGGAGGATCGAGAAGTGGTATCCCATAATCTACCTGGACGGGACCTTCCTCAAGGTGAGGAGGGAAGGGATAGTGGGAGAGGAAGTGGTCTACTTAGCTTTAGGGATCAACGAGGAGGGATTAAAGGAGGTGCTCACCTTCTTCCCTGCTTCTTCCGGGGAGAGCGCGGAAGTCTGGAAAGAGGTCTTAGCGGACTTGAAGAAAAGAGGATTGAAGGAACCTCTCCTCTTCATCGGAGATGGGCTCACGGGACTTTCCCATGCGGTGAAGGAGATCTACCACAAAGCTGACTTCCAGAGTTGCCTCCTGCACAAAATGAGGCAGAGCCTGGCTAAGGTGAGAAAGAGGGATCGGGAAGCATTAGCTGAGGACATGAGGAAGGTAGCTCATCAAAGGGAGAAGGAGGGGTTTCAGAGCTCCTTCAAGGAATTCCAGGAGAACTGGAAGAGGGTCTACCCGGAAGTGGTTACCTCCTGGGAGAGGGACCTCTTCTACCTGACTACCTACCTTTCCTATCCTAAAGAGCTCCAGCCCTTCATCTACACCACAAATGCTTTAGAGAGGTTTGCCAAGGAGGTAAAAAGGAGAGCCAAAGTGATCGAGTCCTTCTCCCATCCCGAGGCAGAGAAAATGGTGCTCCTCATGGTCACGGGGCAGATGAACGAAAGCTACGGAAAGAGGACTCTACAGAACTGGCACTTAAGCAAGCCAGCTTTAGAGAAGATCAGAAATGAGAAATATGGAACAAGAGTTCAGTCAGAGGAGGCGCTGGTTGAGGTTTGAAGGGAGTGACACATCTATGAAAAGGTAGCCTCTGTCAAGAGCATCCTTTCCTTTTTAACTCTCCT
>JANLFM010000038.1 GCA_024655865.1 Caldisericota bacterium | reverse complement strand
TCAGATCTTTACTGATCTGGAAATTTTCAGCAAACCCTGGATTTTAAAGGAAAGCGGAATAGACCTGATCTTTAACATTGCCGAGGGAACAATTGGGATGGAGGATAGGGAAGCTATCCTTCCGGCTCTATGCATCTCTCAGGGGGTGAAGTTTCTGGGAACAGGTGTCCTGGGCTCTGCTATCTGTCTGGACAAAGGGATGACCAATGCTGTTTTGAAAGCTCATGGGATCCCTGTTCCCGATTGGATCGTCGTAGAAGACCCTTCAGGCCTGGAGAGGATTGAGTTCCCCCTTCCAGCCATCGTTAAATATAACAACGAGGGCTCAAGTATGGGAATCGGGCCGCTTTCAGTCTGCCAGAGCCGGGAGGAAGTCCTCGATCAGGCTAACAGGCTTTATCAAAAATTGCCGGAACCAATCCTTATTCAAAGGTTTATCCTGGGAAGGGAAATCAACGCCGGTTTAATCGGAAATTACCCGGACTGGTTGGAGTTGGGAGTATTGGCTTTAGAGTACCATAACCCCTGGAACATAACCATGGAGGGTTCTTTCAGCAATGGTCGGGGTGAAGCCTGTTATCCAGAAAAAGAGCTCGCCTCGCGGGCCATTGAACTAACCAAGAGAATATTTCGGACCCTACATCTCAAGGACATGGCAAGGGTGGATTTTAAGGTCTTGGCCGGTGAACTCTACGCCATTGATGTGAACCAGTATCCTGCGCTAGCAGAAGGACGGATGTTTTCCCGCCTGGCAGCATCAATAGGATTAAGCTACGATCAGATGATAGGAAAAATCATCGAAGCGGGAATATCCAGACTTTATCCCCAGAGGCTCGAAAGGAGCAAATCAGAAAAGGTGGAATACCCGCTGGGAATATCAGCTCTTGTCTGAAGGAGAGTTAGAGCTCATCCTCCCTTGAGATTACCTCCCAGGCTTCCTCTAAAAGGTGAGAGGGAACCAGAATTTCAATTGTTCCCAAAGAGCCTATCGTGAGGCCATAAATCCTCCCTAAGGTCTCTCCCTTTTCGAATACGGGAAATCCCGCATCCTCCAGCTTGCTCTTCACCATGGAGGCTTCGATGGGGTTATCTGTGCGGAAAACCACCGCCCATTCGCTTTTCACCTTTCTCCTTTCTCACTCCAGTTTTGCCCCGCAAGCTTGGCAGAAACGGTCGCCAGGCTTCACTCTGGCGCCACAGTTCGGGCAAACAGCTCCGGAAGCAGTTGTCGGTTGAGATGGCTGATAGCGAGGAGAGAGGTTTTGATCAATAGAGATCAGGACCATAAGTATTCCGGCTACTGCCAGGAGAAAAGCCCAGCCAGAAATTCCGCCAAGAAGGAGAGCAAGGAACCCTACCCAGCGCATCCCCATCATGTCCGCGGCACCCATAGGCATATTGTAGTAATAGACCCAACTATAGCCAGGAGAGGCAACCACCACGATAGCCATGATCACGCAGACAACCAAGATAATCCAGGCAAATACCTGTAGAACTCCTGACACAAACCGATAAAGACCAAATTTCACTTGAAACACCTCCTTTGCTTATTACCATTTTAGCAGAAGAAGTGCCCTGGAGTCTCAATAGGGTTATAATTTTCAGGAGGCTGAGAATGAATTACATCTGGATAATTTTGTGGCTCCTTGTGGGCCTGTGGTCCGCGGCCCTGAGAAAGCAGCGTTCGGTCTGGGGGATTTTCCTGTACGCGCTTCTGGGGCCTTTTGGGATCCTGATCTTCGCCCTTACCCCTGTAAAGAGAGGCTCTCCTCCATCGTTAGAAAGGGGCGAAGGAGAGGAGGGAAAAACCCGTAGCCCGGAAGAGACGGAACAGGCGGAAAAAGAAACGCAGAGTAAAGAATAGAAGGAGAGCGAGGATGAATTTCTGGTCAGGACCATGGCCCTGGATTATCGTGGGGCTAATCTTTCTCCTGGTTGTTCTCAGGGCTTATGCTATTGGCCGCCGCCTCCGGAAGAAAAATAAAGGGCGGTCATAGGGTTTGAAGAATTTCCAGTCCCCATCGGTGCACTTCCTCAATTTTCAGGATTGAGGCTGGAGTCCAGCACTTAAGGGCTAAATTTAACAGCTCCGGGCGTACTACTACCAGAGCCAGTTTGAAACTTTGGGAGCCAATTGCTTTGAAGGCTGCCTGGAAGCCATCGTGAAACTGGAACTCCAGGGGACCGAGCTCATCCACGATTAGAACATCACAAGGGATAGCTTCCTCAAGCCTGGAATTTACCCAGCTAATCGCTTTCCGATCGAAAACCCAGGGTGAAAGCTGAGGAATTGCGAGCCCCTCGCCCTCCTTTCGGGCAAAGAGCTTCCTTTCACCTGATTTCAGATCCCGGGCCCAGATGCGAGCCTTTCTTCCTCCTTCAAATTCCGCAAGGGAAATTATCCCCCTGACGTCCTTTCCCCTGTCTTTCAGCTCAAGGGAAAATTCCAGGCAGAAAGAGGTCTTTCCGGAAAGAAAGGGCCCGGTAAGAAGGGTGATCTCAGACAACCCTTTTACGCCTCCTCCCGTTTTCGGGAAAAACGTAACGCTCTCCCTCCGTTTCCAAAACTCTGATGGGCACTCCGTAGGTGGACTGCAGCTTTTCCTTTTCCAGAACATCCCCAGGAGGGCCGAATTGAAGGGAGGAGCCCTTCCGGAGAAGCAAAACCTGATCAGCAACGATGCTTGTGGAATTTGGGTCGTGTGTGGAGAAGATAATCGTGACCCCCTGTTCCCTCAAGTTCTCCAGCACTTCAAGGAGCATGGATTGGTTCTTTAAATCCAGGTGCGCTAAGGGTTCGTCTAAAAGCAGGATTCCGGGCATCTGAGCCAGGGCCCGGGCAATGATCACAAGTTGTTTCTCACCCCCGCTTAAGGAAGTGAGAAAGCGGTCCTGAAGATGGAGTGTTCCTGTCCGTTCCAGTGCTTGAACCGCCATCTTGTAATCCTCGCTCCCCGGGGCTTCCAGAGGGCCCAGATAGGGCGCGCGACCCAAAAGCACGTATTCTAAAACGGTGAACTCAAAAGCGACCCTTTCCTCCTGGCGGGCAAGGCCAATAATTTTGCTCAGCTCTGATCTGGAATAAGACCTTATTTCACGGCCAAAAATCTCAATTTTTCCTTTCTCCGGGGAAAGCTGCCCTAAAATCAGGTGTAAAAGGGTAGTCTTTCCGGAACCGTTAGGACCGAGGAGAGCGAGGATGCGTCCGGATTCCAAGGAAAAGGAAACGTCCTTGATCACCGGTTCCCCGGGAATATAGGAGAAGCTCACTTCAGAAAGGGAAAGTGCGCTCATACGAACCCCCGGCTTGAGGGCCTGGTGAGGATAAGGAGGAAAATGAAAGCCCCGATTAAGGAGGTGAGTATGCCCAGGGGTATTTCCCCCCAGAGCAAAGTCCGGGCAATGGTGTCGCAGAAGAGACAGAAAAGCGCTCCTAAGAATAAAGAGGCAGGAAAAGAAAACTGGGAATTGGCCCCTACTAACTTGCGCGAGATGTGGGGAATGATCAGACCAACCCAACCCACGATACCAGCAACGGAAACCATTACCGCTACGGGAATAACCGAAAGGGCGAGCACTAACATCTTCTCCTTTCCCGGCCTTACTCCCAAGGAAAAAGCGGTGCTCTCGTCCAGGGTGAGGATGTTCAAGCGCCACCTGATTAAATAGAGGATGAAGAGGGCAGGAAGCACAAAAGGCACAACATAGATAACCTGATGCCAATCGCTTCCCCAGAGTCCCCCTAAAAGCCAGAAAGTGATTTCTGGAAGCTGCTTTAAGGGATCAGCCAGGTATTTTAGCACTCCCACCCCCGCAGAGAAGAGCGCGGAAACAGCAATACCCGCAAGGATCAACCGCAGAACCCAACCTCCGTAACGTAATCTCCGGGCCAGAAAAACGGATAGGAAGAGTCCGAGAATACCAAAAAGGGCAGCCACTATTTCGGTAGTCAAAAGGGATCCCCCCAGGAAAATAATCGCCAGGGAAGCCCCGAAGGCAGCGCCCTGAGAGACACCCAAAAATCCTGGTTCCACAAGGGGATTGCGGAAGATCATCTGCAATACCACTCCTGAAGCGGAGAGAGTAGCTCCTAACAGTAAGGAAAGCAGAATTCTTGGAAGGCGATAATTGACTACCAGGTTCAGGGCCATGGGGTCAGAGAAAATAGCCTGAGGGGATTGAACGTAAGGAGCTGGATATCGTCCCACAAGAAGGGAAAGGAGCGTGCACAGGAGGACGAAAAGGGCAAAAAGGGCAACTTTTCCAAGAAGCACCCTGCTTCTTACCTCAATGCGCTTCGATTGTGTGGAAGCCAGATCCTTCAATCGAGATCCCCTTTAAGCGCGGGGAATATCAGATCATTTATTTTCTCCGGGCTAAGGCCATAAAGCTCCTCATAAAATTTCCTCACTTCTTCCCTCATCTTTAAGGTAAAAAGCTCAGGATGCAGGCGCCCGGCAACCCACTCTAACCCTAAAATCCAGCGGGGATCAGGTTGATCCCAGGAGAAAAAGTCCGCGGGAAAACCGTAAAGAGCATTTTCTTTCACCGCCTTGAGCTCTCTCCACTTAGGGTCTTCTTTCAATTTCTTGGCTATGGAGGAGGAATCCTGCCCGTAAGCTACGAGGATCAGGATATCCGGGTTCCAGAAAAGCACTTGCTCGAAATTGACTACAGTATAGCCGCCACCCTGAGAGCTGGAGGCCCAGACTGGCTCTCCTCCCGAGAGGGAGACCATCGCTGTCTGAATCCAGGAAGCCGGCGGCACGCTGAGTGACCCTGATCCTCCTTTTTCACTGTACTGAGCAAGGAGCACTTTGGGCTTAAAGGAAAGGTTCTGGGTTTTTTTCTGTACAAAATTCAGTCTTGTTTGGTAGAAATTCTGGATCTGCTTCGCTCGTTCGGGCATGTTCAAAATCGTGCCTAAGATTCCGATGTCCCGTAAAAAGGTCTCCGGAGTCTCTAAATCCAGATAACAGACTTTGATCCCTAATTTTTCCAATGCCGCTCCGCTTTTGCTTGCGAGGTAACTCTTCATCAGGACCAGGTCGGGCTTCAAAGCGGCGACCTGTTCGGGTCCTACTTCGTATTCCAGAACTTGTTTGCTTTCCAGCTGGGTATCAATTAGGGAGAGGAAGGATTTGGGGTCGTTTACCCCACCACCGGAATAGGCGATTAGCTTATCTCCAGCTCCGGGGAAAAGATAGAAGGAGTCAAGGATCATGAAGGAAGCCTTCCCTACCACAATAATCCGCTCTGGAGGGTGATCGAGCAAGATTGTTCTCTGGAGGGCATCCGTAACCTGGATGGTCCCATGGGTCTGGCTTGAAGTCGGGGTATTGCTCTGGCAAGATGTGAGTAAAATTATGAACAAGGCAATAAAAATAGTGGTCTTCGAAATTTTGTCCTTCACTATCGCATCTCCTTTACAAAATTGTGGTTCAAATTATAACCATTTTATTGCAAAAGACAATCGCAGGGTGTATCCTCAATGCAATTTCAGGCTTGAGGTGCTTTTATGCAGGTAGCGCAGAGTATATTAGAGTCAATCAAAGAGGACGCTGAGATCCAGGAGGCGAGAATCGGGATCTTCTGGACAGGGGTCTGGAGCAAAAGGTGCGGCATCGCTTTGACCCTCTGGCCTGGACCAGAGCACGAACCCGCAGTTAGGGAGGCTGGGGGGCTAAAAGGTAAACCTGCCTTAGAGCTGGCAAAACTGTGGACCTCTCCTCTTATGACCGAGCGCTCACTGGCTATAGCCGCAATGAACTCGCTAATTGACCCTGAGGAAGATAGCCTGCAGGAACTGGATGCCGGGGATTTCCTCCTCCACCAGGGTGCGGGAAAGAAAATAGCTTTAGTGGGGCATTTCCCTTTTGTCCCTGAGCTCAGGAAGGTGGCGGAAAAGCTCTGGGTTCTGGAGCTGAATCCCCGCCCTGAAGATCTTCCTGCTTCCGCTGCTCCGGAGATTATCCCTCAGTCGGATATTGTGGCCATTACAGGATCTGCCCTCATTAACGGGACCATTGATCAGCTTTTGGGCCTAGTCTCCCCCCATAGTTTGGTCGTGGTCATGGGGCCTTCTGCGCCTCTTTCCCGGGTGTGGTTCGATTATGGAGTGCATGTGGTCTCCTCAAGCATGGTGCTCGACCCCCCCCGAGTCCTGGATTGCCTCTCCCAGGGAGGAAATCTGCACCAGATAGTTCCCTGCGGGATCAGGAAGGTGAGCCTCCTCAAAAAATAGGGACTGTGCATCTTCTCAACGAGAACTCTATGTAAAAAAGAGCTAAAGAGGGGAAACGTGAACCAGGAGCCTATTTCGAGCTTATCCTGATCGCGTTCTTTACCGCATTTCCCTAATTCGCATTAACTATAACTTGAAAGCAAGGCGGGCTGGTTATAGAACCGTCATCGAGGAGAGCAAGTTATATTCCATCTTGCTTTCGATTTTCATCTGCTATGAGGTATTCACACTTTTCCTCTGTCTTCTCTTTCCACAGATCCTCCCTGGGGCGAACTGAGCCTGCCATCCTGGCTACGCTGGGCAGGATCTTTCTTCGGCTTTTGTTCACTGGCTTTGTTCGTCTGAGTGCACAAGAGCCTGGGCGCCAACTTCTCCCGAAAAATAAGAATCGCGGAGGAACAGAGGCTCATTACCTCAGGGCCCTATTGTTTTCTCCGCCACCCGATGTACGCAGCTTTTTATCTTTTGCACCTGGCGGTGTTCTTCCTGACGAGCAACTGGTTTCTGGGGGGCAAGCTGGACTGTTTTCTTGATGGTCATAATTTTCCTGCGGATCAATCGGGAGGAAAAACTTCTAATTGAAAAATTCAAAGAGGAGTACCTGTTTTATATGCAGAGGACGGGAAGGTTCATTCCCGTGTTTTGGAAAAGAAAAAAGAAGGAGAAAGAGCTAACATCGAAGGACGCGCTTTGAGCTTAAAAAATGACAGGCGCCAGAAGCAGGAAGCTTCGGGCCCTTCGAAGCGATAAGCGGCAGATTCGAATAACCGCCCTAAGACGAGTGCAAAAATGGGGGACAGTCCCTATTTTTTGCAGGGGGCCAGAAAGAAGAAGAGATGTTGATTACAGGGTCAGGAAAGAGCATTCCGGGCGGAGGATAATCCCGCTTTCCTGGAAGAGGAAAAGAAAGACGGGTTTATTCGAATAAGGGTGCTTTGTCTCCCTTTTTCTCTTCTCTCTGTGCTAAAATTTGGGGTTATGATATCTGTATTGCTTTGCAGTTTGCATCCCGAAAGAGAGGCGGAATCAGGGTGAAGAATAATTCCCGGGCTTCAAGCCACCTGCTGATGATTCTGACCATTCTGATGTGGTCCAATGCCTTCATCGCCATCAAGTTCGGCCTCAGGGAACTTTCTCCTTTGGGTCTCACGGCCCTGCGCTTTCTTTTAGCTTCCACCTTTTTCTTAATCGCCCTCTTTTCCTTTTCTCAAAACAGGACCCCCTCTTTAAAAGAGCTTCCCCGCCTCCTCATTCTGGCATTGCTGGGAGGTGCTTCTTATCACATCCTTCTCAATTACGGGGAGCAATTCGTTCCCGCAGGGACAGCAAGCCTGATCATTGGCGCAAGCCCAATTTTCACTGCTATCCTGGCTTCGATTTTCTTGAAGGAAAAACTCGGGAGCCTGGGGATTTTTGGAATCATTATTTCTTTCGCAGGGCTCTTTCTGGTTTCCTGGAATGGAAACCCCAACGGTCTGGGAATGGGGGCCTGGCAGGGCCTCCTGGCAGTTTTGGGAGCCTCCCTAAGCTGGTCTTCTTATCCCATCCTGGCAAAAAAGATCGTATCTGCCAGGGGTCCTCTTTTTGTGAGCGCGTACACCCATTTTTTAGCTCTGCCCTTTCTCCTCGTTTTTACCAACGGCTCTTTTTACATAAAACTGCCTACTTTGGGGGCTCAGACATGGATTGCAGTCCTCTTCCTGGCCTTTTTTTGCACTTTTCTTGGCTATATTTTTTACAATAGAGCCCTACCGATTCTTGGTGCTACTGCTACTTCCACCTACAGCTATCTCGTCCCGGTACTGGCACTTTTCTTTAGCTGGCTCATCCTAAAAGAAGGAATAAACTGGCTCGTTTTGGTGGGAGCTGCGCTCGTGATTTCTGGAATAGCCCTTACGAACATGGCTATGCGGATCAGGAGTAGGGTTCTATTGGACAAATTAGAAAGCTGAAGAAAACTTAGATGATCTTGTAATCAAGTTCAGATCGTCCTCGCTAAATTTGGCAAACTGAGAACCGAGACTAAATAAAATCTAAGGATCAGAAAAGTTATCAGGAATACTAAGCTGTCCTGTAAAGCTAATCCTATAAGAAACCCGCCGTTGGACTAAACTTTTTTCACATTAGCTGCTTGGGGGCCTTTTGGTCCTTCCATAATGTCAAATTCTACTGAGTCGCCGGGTTCCAGTGCCCTGAATCCTTCCATCTTGATCGCTGTGTGATGGACGAAAATGTCCTTTCCATCCTCCATCTCGATGAAGCCGTAGCCCTTCTGGGCGCTGAACCACTTTACTTTGCCCTTCATTCTGGCCATCAAACCTTCCTCCAAAACCTTTCGCAAACTCTCTTCCAAAAACTTGAAAGATGATTAACTTTAAGTCCTTCCATTAATTTTGTAAAGCTTGAAAAGAGGTCAGGAATCGAAACCGGTCCGCTAAATTTGGGGAAAAAGACCGCTCTTAAAGTTGTCAAAAATTACCCAAAAAATCCTCCCTCCTATTCCCATGAAAAATCTCGTGAAAGTAGCCTTTCCAGGTAAATTTCGCCCCACAATTGAAAACGCAGCTTCAATAAAACAGGGCTCGGCTAGAAGGCGTTCCGAACATCCCTTGGCTTTTTATGGTTG
>JANLFM010000037.1 GCA_024655865.1 Caldisericota bacterium | reverse complement strand
CATCTCCATTTTTGCGGTTATTTTCCTTGGAATCGGAACCACATAAAGAAAATAAGGGATTCTTGGACAATATAAATACTGCTTAATTGAGGTCACGTCCAGGTAGATTTCCACACCCATTTTTATCCCTCCTGGAGATAGACGTGTTTCTTGGCCAGTTTAAGGTCGCGATCGCAAATAACATATAGGTGGATGTTCGCCTCTTTTTTCCCGGCAGCCTTCTTTAGACGGAGAAATAGTTCCTCTCGTTTATTCCAGGACAGCGGTCCGCAAAAAGCGGAAAATTGAATATGTTCCAGACCATAATCCTTGCAAATGGAGGCTAACTTGTTTCGCAGCTTGTCGTCTGAGATGTCATAAATTACTAATGTAAACATCTACCAAGTCCCTACGAATGGTCGATATGGGCCCTCCTTCCTCAGAAAAACTGCCAGCTTTCTTGCTTGAAGTTGAATAATCACCCTAAGTTTATGCTTTTTTCCTTCGTAGGTGTGGGATTCCTCCAAGCGCTCAAAGATCCTCTGGGCGAGTTCTCGTCGTGAGGCCTCCGCTATTTTGTCTTCCTCCATCTTTACCTTGCTTCCCTTTCCAAAAAATGCGATCAGGGGACGGTCTACCACGAAAGAGCGAAATTCCTCTATAAAATCTAAAACCAGGGAGGGCTTGCCGGGCCGATCGGTGTGCAAAAAACCGGCGAACGGATCGAGACCTGCCAGTATTAACGCATTCCAGATTTGGCTATAGAGGATCCCATAGCAGTAATTAAGAGAGGAATTTACCGGGTCCGAAGCTCCCCTTCTTTCTCTTCCCGAAAAATTTAATTCTGCAGGCAAAATCCTGGCAACCAGGTCCCAATAGCAGGAGGCTACTCTTCCTTCTATAGACAGGAGGAGTTCCCGGTTTGTCTCAACCGTGCCATCGATTATACTGTCGAGCTCAGCTAACAGTTTTCCCATTTCCTCCGTCCCCTGCATCATTAACTCAAACATTTCTCTATTTGCTTCCTTCCGGTGGCGAGCGAAATATTTTAATGTGGAAATCTGATTTTTGATTTTTCCCTCAATCAGGTACTTGGCTAGATCTAAACCTCTTTGGTCGTATATTGCCAGTAGTTGTTCCCTTCTCGTTTGTACTGTTCCCACCATCTGAGGAGAGGAGAGCCTTGCCAGAGGAGTTCCTGAGCTGGAAAGGAAAGTGATGGTTATCCCTCTTTCGGCACAATCGCGAACGAGGTCGCTCGACAGGGAAATACCTGCTCCTACCACCAGAATTTGTTCAACCTGGAAGAACGGAATTTCTTGCACAGTTTTTCCTTTCTCCCGGATTACGACCCTCTCGGAAGTCCTACCTATAAATTGTCCAAAGCGGTCAGCAATGAGGATCAATCAGATGTCCTTTCCATTCCCATCTTAAGAGTTTTGTCCTTTTTTGTCTTAATAGTTTTTAACAGGAGGATAGTGACCATTTATTTGACCAACAAAAGCCAAACCTCCTTGGTGGGCGTTAAAACCCTTTTAACCTTTTAGCCGAAGAATTAAGCGCACTTGGGGTTACTTAATCCCCCCGACCATGGCCCGATCGGTTACGTTGAATTAAATTCCTGGATCCATCTTGCCCATTTTTTGTTTCATAACGCTTTCCTATGTACAAGGCATAACATTATGCACTAACGGCTCAGGAATAATTATTGTTCTGGAAATATTTGTATACGCCTTTCCGCGAACGGGTTCACCAAACACACAGGGATAAACCTCGCGGACAAGAGGCTTTTTGTGCTTTTTCCGAATTGGAACGTGGAATACCTCCAGGTCACTTCGAAGAGCACAAACCATTTCTAATGGGGCAACGGTTGACGGTACAAGTTTTTCAATTTCCTGAAGCTGTAATTCTTGAGGATCGATTACCGATTGTACTTTTGTTACCCCCTTTTTTCCAACTCGGGCTACTCTGAAAGACAGAAGTGGATTTTGCGCGATTTGTTTTAAAGGTTCAATTGTCGCAGCTAACAAAAATCCTTTTAGCCCAGATGTCCAAAAGGCTTCGGCGACCGCCAACTTCTTGTTGCCTGCCCAGGCAAACTCCTCGTAATTGTATACATCGCCCAGATGTTGCCGATAGTGTCGATTTCGCCGGACAAGCATCGGATCAGGGTAAGCTCCTACGGAAAATACTCCTGGAAAAAGTGTATTCACTTCCCTGGTTTCCTGATCGTTGAGTTCTATGTAATTTTTTCGCCATGTCTCGGTCCCTTCATCCGCAAGCAAGCTGGCAATAAAACCACTGAAGGTGGTTGGCGGCAAGAAGGGGTATGAAAACCACTGTACGTTGGACTTGCCTACCTGTCGGATCAGCAACTCTGAGAGCGGCTGTAGGTGAAACTCCAGGCAAAAATAACGGTTCATGAGGATCCACTTTCTTCTTCCGACTCTGAAGGTAATTGTTCCTCCGTCCTTTCTTCTTCATTTGCAGCCCTGCGTCTGCCGCGGCCTCTACTCCTTCTGGCACCTTGGGCTTCTCCAGTGCTTTCGTTCAGGAGTAATTTACCCTTGATCGCGGAAAGAGTTTGGTTCCAGGCATCAACGGTGTACCCTTCCAAGAAAAGTTTGAAGTCTTCTTGTTTCTCCCTTAGAAAACCGAGGGCTTGGTCACCAATGTAGCGGGTCATAAGGGCCCTAAAATTCTCGTCCTTGCCTTGTGTGACCGTTATTTTAGAACCTTCCCTTTTAATAGTCCATAGCTCCCCATCGTCCTTCTTAACGGTATATAAATTGTTTGTCTGGTCATATTCGCAAGTAAATCCCTGCCGCTCAAAGAATTCTTTGATCTTCTGAAGATCGGGGGCATCAGCAAACATTTGCAAAACCTTTTCGAAGTCGGTCTCCTCGCCGGGTACTTTGACCGTTTCTAGAGGAAAGATTCCTCGCTCAGATACATCTACCACAATAAGTTTGCCATTTTCGCCCTCGCTGAAACGAACTCCCCCTTGCCGAGCAGAAGCAGCAGTATAACGATTGCCATTGACGTTCTCGAGCAGGGCATGGGCGAAAGCCCCGATTTCCCAATCCACTACCCTGTCGAGAACGGTAATCGTAGGGAAGTGAACATTGGCCTTGATCAGTTCCTCGCTGTGAATACCGGCTTCGCCTGTGGTGTGGTCTAACTCGTTGGGAGCATTGCGATTGTGAACGGCAACGGCGATGTCGGCCGGTTCTACTGAAAGAGCCGAGGCGTAAAGGACACGTGACTTGATGTTGTAACCCTCCCCCATAGCTGCGCGCCCGAAGAGCCAGCAGGTAGGGCATTGGCCGCACAGCTTAGGAATGTAGCAGGGAGGATCAAGAGCCAAAAACTGATTCCGCAGAGCGTGTATCGTTCGCCGATCCACTCCTCGCCGCTTGGAACCGGAAAAGACGACCTTCTCCACAAATCCCCCACCTTGTATAGGGACGAGGTCTTTCTCGGTGATCGTCAGGTTAACTTCCGTGCCATCGCCAAAGCGCACCTGTCCTACTGTCTCCAGGACAGCAGAGACGATCACGGTCTTGGCGTTTGGCGAAATCAGCCCACAATCTAAAATATATTCTCCAGGCATATTCCTTCTCCTTTCTTAGAAATTTGTTAGAAATATTTTTGTTTGAAATTAACCTTGGGCAGACCCTCCCCCTTTTGACGCCCTCACACCCAGCAACAATCTGGCCAGCAAACGCTGGCTCACCTCTTTGATAAACTCTCGCCAGATGTAGGCACTTCCGTTCTGGAAGTACTTTTCATACATCTCGTTGATCTTTCCTTCAATCTTATCCAGGTCCTGTTGCAGTCTTTCCTTACCCTTCACATAGACGGTTTCAACTTCCGTCCGTTGCTTCTCCGCCTTGTCACCAACTTCGGCAACCATGTACTGAAGTTCGACTAAATTAAGCTGGGGGAAGCGTTTCTCAACAGCCTCTACGAATTTGCGGACTACCACGGAAACGTTGGAGCCACTTTGGTTCACGTCATACTGAGCGATGGGCTGGAGTAAGTCGTAAAGGGCATCGGAAAGGTCCTTGACATCCCGGTAGAACGTCCCAGGGTCTTTGATTAACATCTCGCTTTCACCTCCTCTCAGAAGAAATTTCAATAAGGTCCTGGCGCCTTGCTGCACCGTTTTATCAAAGGTTCCCAAGGTATTTGGTGATTTGAAAAGGCTCCGTTCTCCGAACCACCCTTTTTTTGCATTTTGGAAGGCATCATAGAGCAGTCGATACAGGGCTGCATAGGGCTTGCCTGCTTCCAGTAAACGTACTGCATCATTGGCTCGGGCTTTGGCATTGCCCTCTGTAACGAAATGAGGCGGTAGCACGTCCCCCCGCCGGAACAGGTTTAGGACCCGTAGCACGTCCAAGTGGATGCTCAGATAATTGATCGCTCCAGCAGCCTCTACATAGGCTTGTATCCCACTCCCTTCGCCAGGGAATGAAGGGCTGTAATCCGCCAGAAGGAGATAGAGCTGTGTCTTCTTTGGCAAAGCACCCCGGCCTGTTGTCAGCCGAACTAGAAAATACTTAGAAGGTATTACGGTAAGTAAAGACGAACGGGCAATAGCCATGGCACCCAAGGATACCGTGACATTGGATAGGCGTTGTGCCAACAAAAAGGTCTGGTACGCTGAAGCGACAGGAAGCTCGCACACTGAGTAGGCCTCTGAGGGGTAAAATCCGCTGATCATGGCAGCAAAGAAGCATTCTGGGCACACCGGCGGGTTCACTCCTCTATTCTGCAAATTGCGCCCAGGCTCGTCGTACCAGACCTTTTTGGACTCTGGAAATACCAATCGAGTACCCAGCTCAGCAATACCGCTATCAGTTAGGCATGTAATGCAGCTTCGGGTACCTTGTCCTGCAGTAGCTGTATGCAGCGAGGGTGTGTTTGTAACCTCAAATGGCGATCTGCTTGTAGCCTTTTTGCCTTCGCAAATAGCTGTTTTTCTCTCCTCATTCGTTTGAGCCCGTTGCCACTTGACCTTTGCTGAAGTCTGAAACTTCCCCAATAATCTACTATTTTTCTGAATCGCTTTCATAAGAGCATCACTAACTGGCTCAAACAAGTGATCGGGCACGGGTACAGCACCTATAGGTTTCTTAGGAGCGAAATTGAGAAGTGTTGCTATGTTTGATTCGAGCACCTCACTACGGGATTCCAAAAACCATCTAATAAATTCGTCCCATATTTCCTTAGAAGGCAAGGGTTGTGCCAACCATATCTTTGCCTGACCATCGGCGTAATCCACTGGAATAGCGCCTCTGGTTTGATACAGAAATTTCAGCACCCATCCCGCCAGGACGTCGTAAGCTGCTCGCATACGGGGTTCGTTGGGCTTGCGGAAGATAAGCCAATAAAGCGCATCGCCTCCCGCCTCCACGCTGGCTAACCAACTCTCAAATTGGCTTAGTAATTCATTAGCCGCGGTTGCCTTGATATCGTCATAGCGCAGGAAGTATGATTCATTGTCCTTAGCAAAAGCCCCCACGGCTACCAAAAGGGCCCTGTATTGGGTTTCAGTGAGTGAGCGTCTTAACAAAGAGCGAGCCAGAGCTGTTGCTTCTCCTGGACGGTCGGAAAATTTCAGCAGAGCAAGAACGGCCTTTGAAAGGGACTCCATTATCCCACCTCCACTACATGGAAAGTCACGTCAAGGTAGAGCTCTTTCGGACAACTAGATGCTTGCCACTCAAGGTGCATGCGGCAGCAGCGAAGTTCGCCCGATGATGAGAGCCATTCTACCTTACCGGCACCTTCCAAATCATGAAGTAGAAACGACTCCTGGGCCGGGTTCCCAAACGAAAATGTCCCGTTCGTAGCCGACAGCGCTTTCTCGTACAGACCAGAGGCCACATTGTCGGCTGAGATGAGCGTATGCAAGTCCTGCACAAATTGCTGAGCAGAGGCATTGGGCAAGCGGGCTTCCAGGGCGCTGGCAGCTTCTACAATACGGTCTACCCGGAAGGAATGGTGCAGGCGAATCAATTCAAAGGCGTAATCAATCAACTCATACGGACACCCCGCCTGAGCAAGGTAGTCATTTTTCACCGAACGCCCCAGCACCGTTTCCGGGATACCGTCGGCATGGCGCGGGAACGGCGATACGGGAAGGTCGATCAATTCCTGTAAGCGATCATCTAGTATGCTTATATCGCTAAGGGCGGTTTTAACTGCCATATACCGCTCTTGCCTTGTGCGGCAAAGCAAAGCCAGGACGAAATGTTGCCTTGTGGAGCCTTTCAACTGTTTATCCAGCCCTGCTTGCTTTACAATCCAATCCACATAAGCCTGTAAATAATCCCGTGCTATCCGTGGCTTGCGACCGGCAAAAGCCCTCTCCAGATTGCCAATTTTGCCCAGATCATGACACAAAGCTGCCGCACACCCCGCCTCTGAAGCACCAAGCGTTTTTGCAATCTCACCTACGTGTCTATTATGGTCGTCCACTTCCATAAGATAGAAAGCGTTGCCGAACCTAATAATCTTGGCGGCGTGGAATTCTTTTTCACTCATCTTACACTTCCTCCTCGGGCTCGAACCAGAAGAGCGCTGGAGCATCGGGCAAGGGTTCGAAGAAAACTGCTCTCATCCCGGGTGGGCATGGTATGTTACCTTTCGCAGGATCCGAGCGTTTTGAGCGTTTTCGCTCCTTCAATCCGAAGACATTATCCCAGGCTTCGGGCTTTAGCCAGATAACTAGGGTTGCCTGATAAGCGTTCACCGCTTTCTGTTGGGTGGTTACCCCGCATGCCCGCAACTGATCAAGTAAATCCTTGCCGTGGATAGGGATGGGCCGTCCGTCTACATCTCTTGCCTCGAACCACCAACCTTTCACCAACTCCCGGGGGACAGTATAAGTAGCAGACAACCGCAGCCGCTCTTGGGCATCTGCCCCATCTGGCTGGATTTCTAATGTTGGCACCCAATCCCGTGTGACCAGAACACCCTTCCGCCACATCTCGGCCCCAGTAGCCACAAAGTTATACACATAGTCGTAGAGGCTGGCATTCACAGTGTAGATAATTGTATTGCGACGCCTGGCCAACAAAGTAGCATCAAAGACGTTTAGAGCATTGATCTGAACTTTCACATCAGCGTCTAGTGCTTTACCTTTATAGTGTTGAAGTAAACGCATTAGTCTGTGCTGAGCTTCTTTCTCTCCAGGTGACACTTTTGGAGAAACATCTCCGAAGGTATAAACTTCCCCCTGCTCAGGCTCTTCGGTACCATCGTCCCTTTTCTTCCATCGCCGGGCACAGCGTCCAATCCGCTGGACAAAGGCATCAGGACTGCACACCTCGGTGAACATTAAATCACAAGAGACATTCACTCCTACCTCGAAGGCCGATGTAGTCACCAGTATATAGGGCTTAGGTGCATCTTCGCGGGATGCATCTCGTTCCTGGAGCTTCTTCAGAAATTCCCGCCGCTGGCCTGGGGATTGATGGCCATGATAGAGGATCAAATTCTCTAGAGCTCGTTCATCTAACTTATCTTGCAGGGCTTCCCATAGCTCTTTGACCGAAAATCCTTGCGCCTCCTCGCTGCTTGTCGGTTCCTCTACTTTGGGAGGATACACCCTGTTAACGATGATAATCACCTGTTGTCCTCGCTGGTAGGCATCGGTTGCTCTTTGAATAACTTCATTGGGATTTCCGAGATGCCCACCGTACCGGACCTGCCCTCGCTTGACCTCACCAGCTTTTTCACTAATGAGCTGAAAGAATTCCCCCTCACCACTAGCTCTAGGGAAACTCTCGCCACGGTCATCCCGAAGATGGTCAACTAAAGCCCGAGGCAAAGTAGCGGAGAGTATGGCAGTTTGCACGCTTTTCTCGTAGGTCAGTTTATCGATCAAGAAAAGGAAATGAATAAGAGAAACCTTGTCGTAGGTATGGGCTTCATCAAAAATCAAGAGTGTCTTCTTCTGAGGACTTTGAGCGATGCGCCATGGATAGATATATCCCCAACGGGTGCTCCCGTAGCCAAAGAGGCGGAATAGGAACTTATCTATAGTTGTCAAAATTACATCGGCTCGAAAAAGAGTCTCATCGGTCTCATCGCCAGTATCTATTGAGACATGCCCGGTTTCATTTTTTCCTTTAATCTCCTTCCACAACTTCTCAGTTCTGGGCACCTGATCCTGTAGAAGCGCTTTGGTGGGGTATATAAGGATTATCCGAAGATTTTTTGCTAGAGAAGGAAGAAGAACGGCTTCGGTCTTACCAGAGCCCGTCCCGGTTGCAAGAATAATATTTTTTCCCTTTTCTAAAGCTTCCCAAACTTCTTTCTGGTGAGAGTAAACCTTTTCGATTCCCGTCTTTCGGTAAGTTTCCAATAAGTAATTTGTCATAACATCAACCTCCCTTGGTAACTCGAGCCTACTTGGCCACTTTTTTGGCTAGGGGAAATATCGAGTTACGTTTTGAAACCTGGGCATATTGAAGCATCCCGTATTCCATTGTTGATCAAGATTTAAGATTTTGGCCAATATGCAAGGCATGAAAAATCTCACTCTTTCACTTCATCGGAGGCAGAACCGCAAAGTTTCAACCCGATACTTACCTAAACCGAAAACTGCGCCTTTGCCCACATGAGTGATTTCGCCTAATATGACGAAGGGTAGGAAAACACTGGGGTTTACTCCGTCAAATAAGTATGTTGCCCTTCCGAGGAGCCCGCCCATAAACATTTTTTCCTGCTGGCGCTTGGAGTAACGAGCCCAATCCACCCAAACAGTTTCGTTTTTAACCAATTTCACTTTTTCCGCCTCACTGAACAAGGAACCATAATCCAGGTCCATTCGCATTCCGTGATAAAAGTACAGGAGAGCGGAAACCCTCCTCACCAAGTTACGAAAGACAATGTGGAAATGCGGAATTTCCACTAAATGGCCCTTGTTGATCAAACGCGTCATAGTTTGAAAGCAAAGAGTAATGTGATCATTTTCCGAGAAAATTAACTCCTGGAAAATCTTCTTTAGGGACTTTCCGGTTTCTGGCTGCCATCCAGTGCGAATAAGGTTATCCTCGACTTGATAAACTAACTGCCTACCTTCACCCCCTTGAAATTCCAGCTTCTCAAGGGACGCCCTCCCCCTCATTTTCCCGATTCCCTGAGAAGCCAATTCCCGGAAGGCAAGCAAAAAATAGGGGAAAAGGTCAAGGGCTTTGCCAAAGATGATCAGGTCTAAAAAGAAGGTTTCCCCGGGCAGATATTCGGTCCTGGAATCGTTTTCTGGTTCAATAACAAAGGGACGAGGGGTATCGGAAAAGTCCCTCATAATTGTGGAATTAGCAGGAGGAGAGGACTCAAATACGACCGCATAAGGGCAATTCTGGTTTAGGGGACAATTTTTGCAGGCTGGAA
>JANLFM010000036.1 GCA_024655865.1 Caldisericota bacterium | reverse complement strand
GGGGAAAATGGGACCTTTCATTCTCTGGTTCTCCTCTTAAAAAGTTTCCTCAGGAAAATCTACCTTGAAAAAACCCCTTGGACTTTGATATCCTATCCAAAAATGACTCCGACCCGTGAGGCTCCCCCCGGGAACTTACGGGCGATGCCTGAAAACAGGCTGAGGGTGGAAAAAGTAATTTTTCCGCCTCCCGGAATTTGGAAAGGAGAACTGTGATGAGGAAAGCTCTAAGTCTGTTTTTCATTTCAATCTTGATTTTCTCTCTCTTCTCTTGCCAGAGCCAAAAAACACTCATCCTGGCCACCACCACCTCGGTCCAAGATTCTGGCCTTCTGGATTTTTTGATCCCCAAATTCGAAAGCCAGTATGACATCAAAGTCCAAGTAGTAGCCGTGGGAACTGGTGAGGCCATCGCCATGGGTCAAAGGGGCAATGCGGATGTGCTTTTGGTCCACAACAAACCTAAAGAGATGGAGCTCATGAATGCTGGGTATGGATCCAAAAGACAGGAAATCTGCTACAATGATTTTCTTTTGGTAGGGCCGCCTGCAGATCCAGCCCAAGTTAAGGGGTATGACGTGTACCAAGCCTTGACAAAAATAGCCCATACTAAAGGTGCGATCTTTGTCTCCAGGGGGGATCAATCTGGGACACACCTTAAAGAATTGGCTCTTTGGGGGAAAATTTCCATTACCCCTACTCAAGCTGCAATGACTTATCTTGTCTCCGGGCAAGGCATGGGGGAAACCTTACGCATTTCTTCAGAAAAGGGCGCGTACACACTTACTGACCGGAGCACCTGGCTAGCTCAGAAGAACACTCTTTCCCTTATACCAATTTCTCAAGGAAACAGAGATCTGCTCAACATTTATTCCGTGATCTTAATAAACGAACAAAAGTTTCCCAAGGTCCATTCCAAGGAGGCTCAGCTTTTTTACTCCTGGATAACCTCTCCTCAAACCTTAGAGCTTATTGGCAATTTTGGCAAAGATAAGTATGGAGAAGCATTATTTCACTTATTCACCCCTTAAGAAGGAGGAATAAGCATCGATATCATTTGGGAAGGAATAAAAGCCGCTTTTCGCCTGATTTTAAGTTTAGATCCTGAACTTATACAGATCTTGTTTCTTTCCTTAGAGGTTTCAGGTTTAGCTATCTTGATTGCTGTAATTTTAGGAATCCCTTTTGGAGTGTTCTTGGGGTTGCATCGTTTTCCAGGAAGGAACCTGATTGTTACTTTGGTCAATACTGGTATGGGATTCCCTCCTGTCGTCGTGGGCTTATTCGTTTTCCTTTTACTGGCGCGTTCAGGACCTTTGGGAAGCTTCAATTTGCTCTACACACCTTGGGCGATGATCATTGCCCAGATTATCATCGCTCTGCCCTTAGTGGTGGGGGTAACTATGGCGGGAATCCAGAGCATAGAGGAAAAATTGAAATATCAGATCCTGGCACTAGGAGCTAGCGGATTTCAATATCTTCTTAAATTGCTCAAAGAGGGACAGCTAATCATCCTCTCTGCCTTAGCTGCCGGATTTGGCTCCATTATCTCTGAAGTGGGAGCGGTAATGATGGTAGGGGGAAATATCAAAGGGCAAACAAGGGTATTAACCACGGCCATTGTTCTTGAAACCAGACAGGGTGAGTACAGTTTGGCCATCGCTTTAGGTCTCATCCTCCTTCTAATCGCCCTCCTTCTAAATTTGCTCTTTACTTATTTACAGCAGAGAAGATTGTCATGAATCCCTTAATGCAACTGAAAAACATAGAGGTTGTTCTGGAAAAAAGGAAAATTCTTGAGATTGAGACGTTAGATATAAATTGCGGAGAAATCCTCACAATACTTGGTCCTACCGGGTCCGGAAAGAGCACGATTCTGAAACTTTTAGCTTTTTTGATTAAACCCCAACAGGGAGAAATATTCTGGCAAGGGCAACAGGTACATTTTCCCGCTCCTTTATCTGTTCGGCGTTTGATCTCCATGACCTTTCAGGAACCTTTACCTTTCCAAGGCACTGTTTTTGAAAATGTGGCCTATGGGTTGAGAATTCGTGGAGTAAAGGGAAAAGAATTAAAAAGGAAAGTGGAAGAGGCCCTGGAGCTTTTAGGAATTGAGCATTTAAAAAATCATTCAGCACGGAGAATCTCTGGGGGAGAAGCCCAGAGAATGGCTCTGGCCAGAGCCCTGGTCTTCCATCCTCTCTTGCTCCTGCTAGACGAACCCTTAGCTTCCCTCGATCCTCTAACAAAGGACAAGTTAAAACCTGAATTATACAGAATTCTAAAACAGATTGGCATGACCTGCGTTTATGTAACTCACGATCAGGAAGAAGCCTATTTCTTTTCCGACAGGATCGCTGTCTTAGATCAGGGAAAAATACTCCAGGTGGGAAATAAGGAAAGGGTTTTCTTCAAACCGAGCAACGCCAAAGTGGCTAAGTTTGTTGGCACAGAAAATCTAATTCCTGCTGTGGTTTGCTCACAGGAAAATAACCTTGTGAGCTTGAAGGCTGGGGATAAAACCTTAGAAGCTATTGCTCCATTTCCCCCAGGAAAAAAGGTAATCGCCTGCATTCGCCCCGAGGAAATTACTTTAAAGAAGGACGGGGTAGCCCTGGAAAGAGTTTCCGCCCGCAACCAATTACCTGGAACTATAACCTCGTTAGATTCATTTGGGCCGGTAACTAAAGCTACTTTAGATTGCGGTTTTACCCTCAAGGTTTTAATCACCAGGCGCTCTGTCTTCGATCTAAATTTAAAGCCCGGCGATTTCGTAGTGGCTACGTTTAAAGCCACTGCTGTTCATGTCTTTTCAGAAGATGAAGGAGGAGCAAATGATCAGCTATGAGGAAGCACTAAAAATTGTTCTAAACAATTGCCATCCTCTTCCAACGAGGAGGGTCAAACTCGAGGAGGCTTATGGGCTAGTTTTGGGAGAGGATATTTTCTCTCCGGGAGACGTCCCTCCTTTCGACAACTCAGCCATGGATGGCTTTGCTGTCAGAGCAGAGGACATTTCTAAAGCCACAGAGGAAAACCCCGCTATCTTAGAAATCATTCAGGATCTAAAAGCCGGAATGTATGGGGAAGCTGAAGTCGTTCAAGGAAAGGCGATAAAGATCATGACCGGAGCTCCAATTCCTGCTGGAGCTGACACCGTTGTGAGGAAGGAGCTTACCGTTTTAGAAAACGGTTCGGTTTTAGTTCTAAAACCCGTTCCAAAGGGAACGGATATCAGAAGAGCAGGAGAGGACATCAAAGCAGGTAATCTTGTCTTGAAAAAGGGACAGGTGATTCAAGAAGAAGAGATTGGTATCCTTGCTACTTTAGGGCTCGGGGAAGTCCCAGTCTATCCTCCTTTAAAAGTAGCCGTGATCACCACGGGAGATGAGCTCTTAGGAATAACGGAGAAATTAGTTCCAGGGAAAATCAGGGACGCCAACTCCTATACTCTCCAAGCTCAAGTTAAAAAAGCCGGAGCCAAGCCTTTCCTTTTTCCAAGGGTCCCTGACGATAAGGAATCCATTCTAAAAGCCCTCAGGGAAGGGCTAAAGTGCGATTTGATCATAACTTCTGGCGGAGTCTCTTTAGGGGAATATGATTTTGTTAAAGAAGCCCTCGAAGACCTGGGAGCTAAACTCCACTTCTGGAAAGTTAGACAGCGCCCAGGAAATCCTATGGCTTTTTGGTCCTGGGACGGAAAACCGGTTTTCGGTATTCCAGGAAATCCTGCGACCTCAATAATTTGTTTTGAAGAGTACGTGCGTCCAGCAATAAGAAAAATGATGGGCTTTATCCACCTTTTCCGCCCTCAGCTCAAAGTCTTAATGGGGGAGGATTACATCAAAGAAAGCAGGGGAAGGCTCCAGTTTTTAAGAGTGAGATTAGAAAAGAAAGACCAGATTTACGCTTACCTTGCAGGCGCTCAAGGATCAGCTATCTTAACTTCTATGGCAGCTGCTGACGCTTTAGCTTTGATACCGGAAGAGCAGGATTTCCTGAAAAGGGGGGAGGAGGTTCTTGTCCATTTAATCCATTTACCGGAGGATCATTGATGAAAGACAAATTCGATCGCACTATAGATTATCTGAGAATATCCCTAACGGATAGGTGCAATCTGCGTTGTATTTTTTGCATGCCAGACGAGGGGGTGCCTCTTTTACCTCACGAAGAGATCCTGCGGATCGAGGAAATCTGCGCAATAGTAAGAGAAATGGCCCTTATGGGCCTCAAAAAGGTCAGACTGACTGGAGGAGAGCCGCTCCTTCGAAAAGGAATACTGGATTTAGTTCAATGTCTCAGAGACATTCCACAGCTTGAAGAAGTCACCATAACCACGAATGGTACTATGCTTAAAGATTTAGCGGAACCCCTGAAATTGGCCGGTATTAGAAGAATCAATATTGGTCTTCCCTCACTGGATCCCATAAATTATAAGCTGATAACGCGCAGAGGAGATATCAACAAAGCTTTAGAGGGTTTGCAAAAAGCGATGGAGGTGGGATTTCATCCTATCAAAATTAACACAGTACTTCTTAAAGGGTGGAATGAAGATCCTATCCCTTTTCTCAAACTTATAACCGAGTTCCCTGTAGAAGTACGTTTTATTGAGTACATGCCCTTGGGGAGATTATTAGGAAAAGATTCGTTCTTGTCTGCCCATGAGTTCCTTGAGAAAATCTCTTCCCTCACCGAATTCAAAGAAACGAGCTCTACACCTGGAAACGGGCCAGCCCAAAAATCTTTTCAATTACCAAATGCCAAAGGAAGTTTTTCCCTGATTGCAGCCTTCAGCGACCATTTCTGCCCCAAATGCAACCGTCTGAGGTTAACCTCAGACGGCGAAATTCTTCCCTGTCTTTTTTCTCACCAGGGGGTAAACCTGAAATCTGCACTGAGACCGTATTTAGACTCTTCTGCTCTTCGTTTGAAAATTCTGGAGGCTTTAAGCTTAAAACCTAAAGAAAAGGACCTTTCCTTTTCGACCCAGAGGTTTATGGCACAGATAGGAGGTTGAAGATGAATTTGAGCCATTTAGATTCAAGCGGAAAGGCTAAAATGGTGGATGTGAGCTCTAAAGAAAGCACACTTAGAGAAGCCAAAGCCAGGGCCTCTGTTTTTCTCTCTCCGTCTACCTTTAACTCCATAAAAGAGGGCCAGATGAAAAAAGGTGATGTTCTTACCGTTGCTCAGATCGCCGGAATCCAGGCAGCTAAAAGGACATGGGAACTAATCCCGCTTTGTCATCCCATTCCGCTTAGTTTCATAGAGGTGAAACTCGACCTAGATGAAGAGAGGACCTGCGTAGAAATTGAAAGCTATGTGCGTACAATGTCTGTTACCGGAGTGGAAATGGAAGCGTTAGTAGCTTGTAGCGTAGCCGCTTTAACCGTTTACGACATGTGCAAGGCTCAAGAAAAGAGAATCCGAATATCTGATTTGCGCCTTGTTTTTAAAAGCGGAGGTAAAAGTGGAATTTTCCAAGGAGAGTAAAATGGCTGGAAAGGTTGTAGCAGTAAATGTTTCTGAAAAGAAAGGTACCAAAAAAAGCAACATCGGCAAAGCCAAGATCTTAAAAAATTTTGGTTTAGAGGGAGATGCTCACGCTGGAAACTGGCATCGACAAGTAAGTCTCTTAGCTCAAGAAAGTATTGAGAAAATGCGTTCTTTAGGTCTTGTCCTTTCTCCGGGCGATTTTGCAGAAAATATTACTACCTCAGGGATCGATCTTTTGGCTTTAAGTGTAGGGACAAAAATCAAAATAGGGAACGTCCTTCTGGAAATAACCCAGAAAGGAAAAGAGTGCCACTTAGGCTGCGAAATCAGAAAACTTGTGGGAGATTGCATTATGCCTAGGGAAGGAATTTTCGCCAAAGTACTGGAAGGCGGAGAAATCCAAGTAGGGGACAAAATCGAGGTCCAAGAAAAATGAAAGCCGCAGTACTGACAGTTAGCGATAGCTGCTTTAAGGGAACACGGATTGACGAAAGCGGAGAATACATAAAGAGGGTTTTGTTGGAAAATGGTTGGGAAGTCCCCTTTAAAGAGATTCTCCCGGATGAGAAAAAACTGATCGAGGATAAGCTTAAAGAGTGGGTTAACCGTGTGGATTTAATCCTTACTACAGGAGGCACTGGTTTATCTCCAAGGGATGTTACTCCAGAAGCAACTTTAGAAATTCTGGAAAAAAGGGCCTCTGGGATTAGCGAATTCATTAGGTGGGAAGGGTTGAAAAAAACTTCCCGTGCGTCTCTCTCCAGAGCGGAGGCCGGACTCAAAGGAAGCACCTTAATTGTTAACCTACCAGGAAGCTTGAATGCAGTAAAAGATGGCATGGAGGCTTTGTTTAAAATTCTACCTCACGCCTTAGAAATGATGGCAGGAAAGGGACATGAATAAATTATCCTCCTAAATAGGCCTCCTTTACCTTTGGGTTCTCCCTTACCTCAGAGCTAGGTCCTTCCAAAACAATATTTCCTACTTCAAGGACATAGGCATAATGAGAATTTTCTAAAGCCATACGAGCATTTTGTTCAACAAGCAGGATCGTTGTTCCCATCTCGTTAATTTTTTTAATCGTTCGGAAAATTTCATCTACGAGTACTGGAGCGAGTCCCATGGAGGGTTCATCGAGAAGCATTAGCTTTCCTCTGGTCATTAATGCCCTGGCTACAGCTAACATTTGCTGTTCGCCTCCAGAGAGAGTTCCAGCGAGTTGTTTTCTCCTCTCTTTTAAACGGGGAAAAAGCGAGAACACGAGGTCTAAAGATTCGTTAAATTCCCCGGCATTTTTACGAGTGTAGGTGGCAATTTCCAGGTTTTCCATTACGGTCAAGGTGGAGAACACCCTTCTTCCTTCAGGTACATGAGCGACACCCATTGCCACGATTTTATGCGCTGGGGTATGGGTAATATCCGCACCGTATAGGACTATCCTGCCGGATTGTTTGGGAATTAAACCAGAAATTGCTCTTAAAGTAGTGGATTTACCGGCACCATTCGCCCCAATAATGGTCACGATTTTTCCAGGTTCCACAGTAAAACTTATCCCTTTAAGGGCCCTGATTCCTCCATAGGAGACATGAAGGTCGTGGATCTCCAAAGCGTACATTAATGTATTCCTCCTTTGCCCAAATAAGCCTCTATTACCTTGGG
Organism: Caldisericota bacterium; assembly: GCA_024655865.1. Classification (GTDB taxonomy): domain Bacteria; phylum Caldisericota; class JANLFM01; order JANLFM01; family JANLFM01; genus JANLFM01. The sequence goes on along the minus strand of JANLFM010000036.1, from coordinate 2,742 downwards.
ATTATTCTGGATTTCCGCCGGAGGACCCTCTGCTATTGTTTCTCCAAAATCCATAACCTTAATGTGCTCGCAAATGCGCATCACAAAACGCATCTGGTGCTCGATCAAGAGAATGGTCAAATTAAACTCCTGCCGAATCTGATAAATTAGCTCCATGAGGGCATCCACTTCTTTAGGGTTCATTCCCGCTGCTGGCTCGTCCAAAAGCAAAAGTTTAGGCCTGGTGGCCAGAGCCCTGGCTATCTCCAACCTTCTCTGCTCTCCATAGGGCAAATTGCGAGCTTTCTCTTCCCAGCGAGAGCAAAGATTAAAATGGGAGAGAAGCTCCATTGCTTCCTCTCTTATTTTCTTCTCCTCTTGGGAAAACTTTCTGGTACGCAATATAGTCTCCCAGATAGAGCTATTGTAATTCAAATGCAGCCCAATACGTACGTTGTCCAATACGGAAACATTGCCAAAAAGCCTGATGTTTTGAAAGGTACGGGCAATTCCTTTTTGAATAATGTTGTGAGGTTTTAAATTGGTTATATCCTGCTTCAAAAAAAATATCTTTCCTTGAGAAGGACGATAGACCCCAGTTATTAAGTTAAAAACCGTCGTCTTCCCTGCTCCGTTGGGTCCGATGATCCCCCAAATAACACCCGGAGGAAGCTCCAATTCAAAATTAGAAACAGCCTTCAGGCCTCCAAAGAAATGAGTTAAGCTCTGAACAGTCAAAACCGGGTCATCCATCTTAATGTTCCTCCGGCATCATGAATTTGGCTTCTTTCATTCCCATAATGCCCTCAGGACGGAATAACATCATAACGATCAAAAGAAGTGCATAGACCACCATGCGCCATTCGACTCCCACCTGAAAGCCAAAGGCAGGAAGCGTCCAATTGCTCAGCGCTTGAAGGCCCATAGGCAAGAGGTATTTCTCCAATATGGTAAGAAGAAAAGCAGCGATTACTGAACCAGTAAGGCTTCCCATTCCTCCCAGATAAACGATTACCAAAACCATAAAAGAAGGCAGGAACCCAAATTGGGTAGGATGAGCAATCTGGATCAGATGGCAGAGAAGCCCTCCGGCGATTCCCGCGAAAAAGGCCCCAATGGTAAAGGCCATAACTTTGTATCTCGTGGTGTTTACTCCGACTAATTCCGAAGCCACTTCGTCCTCGCGTACTGAGATAAAGGCCCTGCCATGGCTAGAAAAAATCAGGCTTCTGAGCACATAAAGCGTCAGAACTGTAAAAATAGTAATCAAAGTAAAGTTAGAGAGCTGTGGGATCCCCAAGAGACCCCGAGGCCCGCCTACGTAATCGATATTGTTAATGATCGTGCGGATAATTTCCCCAAATCCCAAGGTGACAATAGCCAAATAATCTCCTCTAAGGCGCAATGTGGGGAGACCAATCAAAAAGCCTACCAAAGCCGCAGCTATTCCACCCAAAAGAAGCGCCACAACAAAGAGGGGTACGGTTTGATAAATAGGCTGATCCACGTTCAGTTTCCAAATCAGGGTCGTTAGTGTTCCTGAGACGTAGGCGCCTACCGCGGCGAAACCCATATGCCCTATAGAAAACTGCCCAGTAAATCCATTGATTAAATTGAGACTAGCAGCCAGAATTACATAAATTAAGGAAATTTCAATAATTAAAAGAGGGTAACCGCTGATGATGTTAAATTGGCTCAGGAGAAGAATGATCAAATAAAAGGCTAAAGAGTATAAGAAGAACTGGGGAGTGCTTTTTTTGAAAAAAGTCCAAAATTTCATAGCATCACCTACACCTTTTCTGCGGTCTTTTCACCTAATAAGCCCTGAGGTCTAAAGATCAAAACCAGAATTAGGATAGCAAAGGCAATCCCCTCTCCTAACAAGGAATTAAAACTGGTAGCAAAAACTTCGGCAATGCCTAAGAGGAAAGCTCCCAGCATAGCTCCAGGAATTATCCCAATTCCTCCCAGTACAGCAGCTACAAAAGCTTTCAAACCAGGAAGAATACCCATGTAAGGGTTAATGCGAGGATAAGTAATTCCGGCCAAGAGACCAGCCACACCCGCAAATGCCCCACCAATCAAAAAAGTTATCATTATGATCCTCTCTATATCTATGCCCATTAATTTAGAAGCATCCTTATCGAGAGAAACAGCCCTCATTGCTTTTCCAGTCATGGTTCCTCGTACAAACCAAGTGAGAAAGGCCATAAGCAATATCGCTACACCCAAGTCAATTATTTGGTAATTGTTGAGGTGTACACCACCCAAAAGGTACTCCGTCCGGGGAATAATAGCATCGTTAGGAAAAGCCAGATAGGAGGGACCAATAAAAGGAAGAGAGGAAAAAAAGTACTCCAGGAACATGGAAACTCCCACAGCAGTAATTAAGGCAGAGAGCCTGGGCCTGTAACGTAATGGTTTATAAGCAATTTGGTTTGCAAGCACTGCGATTAGGGCACCAGCTGCCATAGAAATAATAATCGCCATGGTAAAAACTAAAATGGGATTAATCCCTGTATGAGCGGTGAGGAAATAGACACCAAAAAAGTAAACGCTATAAGCTCCAATCATGTAAAAATCTCCATGAGCAAAGTTGATCAGGCGAATGATCCCGTAAACCATGGTATAGCCGAGTGCAATCAGTGCATAAATTGCACCTAATTGGAGGCCATTTACCAGTTGCTGAAAATTGAAAACCGTGCCTAAATCCACAAAGTCACCTCCTTTAACCAGGGATGCCGGGGAGACTTTTCCCCGGCA
>JANLFM010000035.1 GCA_024655865.1 Caldisericota bacterium | reverse complement strand
CCGAAGAGGGAAGCGTCCCCGAAGTCAGGCTGGCGGAAAAGCCCTCTCCCCAGCCCAAGGAAGAGCCAAGGCCTGAGAAGGCCGAGGATGTCGTGGTCAGCGATCCTGAGCTTGTGGCCCTTTCCCTAAGAGATGACCCCCACGCCCAGGAGGAGATCGAAGAAGCCCAGAAAGCCAAAACCTTTCGCCGTGCCACGGAAAAACAGATCCGCTACTTTCATCTTCTGGCACGGAAAGCCGGGATCAAGGACACTCACGCCTGGCTGGAAGAGAATGGTTTCCCGCCTTCCTCCAAGGACTGCTCACAAGCCCAGCTCTCGCACGCCATAGACATGCTGAAAGACTTGGAGTGGGCCCGCTCCCTGGAAGCCCCTGGTTGGCGCAGGGAACCTGCAGAGGCCCTATAAAAGAAGAATGGGAGGGGCGAAAGCCCCTCCCCTGGGAGGAAGCTGAGCATAAGGAGGAGAAAATGTCTCAGGAAATTATACCAGAAACCAGAAAGCGCCTTAAAGAAGCCCGCTGGTTTCCAAGCCAGAGGGAAGCCCGAGCTTGGGCGAGAAGCCTGGGCCCTGAGTGGAAGCCCTGGGTGGAGATCGAGCCCGCAGGGTTTTGCCGCAAGTCCGGGTGGAAGGTGAGGGTCTTTGAGCCCCTATTAGAGGAGGAATGAGTAAAGGGGAGCGCAAGCTCCCCTTTTAATTGGAAGCTGATCTAGTAATTGAGCCGAGCGCCCAAAGCCGGGACAGGAAGAGAAAGCCCCCTCTGATATTGGTTGCCGACCGAGGAGGCGCCTTCAACAGGTTAGTAAGCAGGGGCCGGCCTTCTGGCGGGTCGCCCCCTGCTCATCGAACAGAAGCCCTCCCACCCAGCTCCGGCGGCGCCTCCGCTACCCTTTTTGCAAGCTTAAAGCCCAAAAATCTTTGGAAAGCTTGCGAGGTTCAAAAAGGGCCAGCTTAGTTAATTATCTTCTGATCATTCTGGAGGCTTTAAAGAGACGTTATGATTCCTAGTTTTTATTGTTCAACTCTCTATTGTTCAACTCTCTCCCTTAACTACCCCCTCTTTCTTCATGGTTTACCATCGGGTTTTCTGTTTTACGTTCGTCTCCAAGTGGCATCGTTCCAGCCTTTTTCTCTCCTTTTCCTGCTCCTCAATTTACTTTGCATTAGGCTTTTCTTTTAGTGAATGCCCTCCTCTTTCCAGAAAAACTTTTCAGAAAAACAGAGTTTGGAAAAATATCTCTTGAAAGAATATCATTGCCTTGGAAATATAATATTATTAATAATGCCTTGGAGAGGAAAAACGTGACGTTGCACGAAAGTAGCGTGAACTATCAAAACCTTATTAAAGACCTTGCTGAAATGTACCCTTTTGATGTGTCAGAAGTTGTTCTTGTTGAAATAATTGCGAACTCCCTTGACGCAAAACCCGACCGTATTGAGATTTCTTTTGATCCACTTAAGAAAATCCTGGTTGTTACTGATAACGGCAAAGGGATGAACTTTTCTGAATTTGAACAATACCACGATTTTGCCGCAGGATTAAAAACTAGGGGGAGCGGTATCGGTTTTGCTGGGGTAGGTGCGAAAATCAGTTTCAACATTGCCTCTAAAGTTCTCACCGAAACCCGTAGCCCTTTTTTCGAAGGAGGCTCTAATTGGTATTTTGACCATAGAAATAAACTTGTATGGGAAGACATTCATCCTATTCATTTATCTGGCTTTGGAACAAGAGTAGAGGTAAGATTTTCCCCAACCGAAAAAATTTCCTACTCATCTACCGAAGACATTGAAAAACTTCTGAATAGGCATTACCTTCCACTTCTGGATTCTCACTTTCTTGACTATTACGAAAAATGCGGGTTTTACTCCAACACCCTCAAGTTTGTTATTAATGGGAAACCAATCAATCCCGGAAAATTAATTGAGAAGTTTCACCTAGAGAGTGTAAGGGAGTTTAAACTAAAGAAAGCTGGGCGGGAAATTGGATTGGGGTTTTTCGGCCTATCTCCTTCGGATTACCCGATTGGGCCTGATGTATGTGGTGTTTTACTTTGCACTCATGGCAAGGTAATTAAAGCAGATTTTTTTAATCAATTTCCAAACCAAATTGCAACGAGAATATTAGGTATTGTGGAGATTCCTGAGTTAATTAATTTTCTTATTACTTCAAAGACCGACTTTTCTCGCCAATCAAGACATAAAGAGTTTGAGAGTATTTATGACCCAGCTAGGCAGGAGTTTAAAGCGTGGCTAGATAGCTTAGGAATTCTCCCGCAGGAAGTTACGGGGTCAGACGAAGCTTTAAAGCTGGAAAGAGAACTTAAAAAAATTTTAAATGAAGTTCCTGAACTAAGCGAATTTTTTGGCTTCAGACAGAAAAAGCATATTCTTCAAGAAAACGAGAAGGGGACACTATTTGCAATTTTTCAAGAAGGGGCTGAAGGAACCTTTCCCACCTTTGATGGGGATAGCAGCAAAAATCCAGGGCTTTTAGATGTAGGAAACTTTCCCGGTGTCGCCCTGTCGGAAAAAAAGGAAGGAGATAAGAAAGCTTCGCAGATTTCCCGGAATAGCAAAAGAGGGCCAAAGATCTCCTTTCTAGAGGCTGTAGAGAGGGTTGATTTAGCATGGGTAGATGGGAATAACATTGTGATTAACAGCGGTCACCCTTCTTACATAAAGGTCCGATCTAACACTACTGCTAGAAGAGTCCACTGTTTATTTGCGATTGCAGCAGCAATTCAAAGATTTCTAAGCGGGGCTGATTCAAAGTCAGAACTTGGCTTTGTAGATAAGATGATGGCCGCCTGGGGTAAAAAATGAGAAAAAACAAATTAACTTTCGTATCTTTTGAGCCGTCAAATGGACAATACATTTCTTCAATATCACTGGAGGGATTATTTTCTTTAGAAGACGATCCAGAGCTAATTCTTAGAAAAGCCTCTGAGGAATATAAAAAATCAATTATCGTGATGCGTAATATTGTAAACGAGATCGAAATGCTGAGAAAAAAACGCGTTAAACTACCTGCGAGAAAAGTGTGGGAACTTGGAAACAGTATCTTTGAACTAATTAATAACCTTGAAAAGCTTTCGCTGCAGATTAACGGCCTATATCAACACCTTATTCGAGATCTGGGAGTAAAAAGAAAATGGCTGGAAAAGGTCCTTATTTTTCGGAGATACCTTCCTAATGTAGATATTATTCCTGAGTCACTAAACTGGGGACGCTGTGAAAAGGGAACCCGAAGAATTGCTGAAAGTTTAAAAAGATAGAATTATCCGTTGTGGAAGAGAATTTAACAAAGCTAGTACTAGATTATTTTGGTAGCTTCAAAAGAGCTTTCACCCTAAAAGAAGTTTTTGATTTTGCAGGGTCGGAAGCTGATCCAGAAATAATAGAACGAGCCCTTTTGAATGACTACCGGTTTGTGTCCTTAGAAGAGGATGGCGAAAGGGATCATTACTTCATACCCCGGAAAAGCTTGCTCAAATGGCTTCTTGACCTCAACCTTAAGTTATCTTTTTCCAAAAAAAGAAAGCTTCTTTCAAGGGAAATAGCCACACTATTAAGTACCTTGCGCACTGAGGGGCGTTGGAAGAGAACCCCTGAAGGTGTCCTTCAAATTGGATCTGATTTAGGCTTGATCGGGCTTACGGAAAAACAGGATCAGTTTGTCTTTCCTTTGGCTCATCTCCTCTCCTTTATGCCAATTGCAAAGAGCGCCATAGATGCTCTTAAAGAAGAAATATCTGAAAAAAACGAGGCTAAGACCGTTGCAGAGGGACTTTCTGAAGACTGCTTACAAGAGTGGCTTTCTAAATTCGATGAAAGAATTCGCTATATAATCTTAGCCCGAGCAGGCCTTTTAACCCCTAAAAAAATGACCCTTGGAGAAATCGGCAGATCTCTGGGGTTATCAAGAGAGCGTATCCGCCAGCTTGAGAACAAATTTTATAAACAGCATAAATTCTATCCCAGAGCGAAAAAGGTCGCTAAGCCTGTTGCCGTTTCATTGATCAAACATATTATTTCCAGAAAAGGAAGTCTGATTTTTAATCTAAATTCTAAAGAAGCCGGGATCCTAAGAATTCTTTCAAAATGTTTCAATATTCCTTTCAGAGAATTTTCGGAGGCGGGGATTTTCATCTTAGGATCTTCCTTAGATCTTTCTCTTTTCTGCCGTCTATACAAGAAGGAAATGGGAATTGAACTCAATTTAATAATCACTCTGCTCGACCAAGCAATTGCAAGCTCAAAGCTTGAAGAGGCCTTTCTAACGCAAGAAGATTTAACAATACTTGTCCAGGGCATTATTGGGGCCATTGGCATTTATTCGACTAGGGAGGAATCTGTTTATTTAGCCCTGAAAACCATTGGCCGGCCCGCCCATTATAGCGAGGTGACAGAGGTTTATTGTTCCCTTTTTCCAAACAAACCAATTACCGAGAGAGCGGTTCATGCAATACTCGGTAGGGGCAAATTTGGGATTGTTTGGGCTGGACTAAAAGGCATTTATGCTTTAAAGGAATGGGGTTATGAGCGACCTTCAGAAACTCTCTTTGATACTGTTCAAGAAATAGTAACGGATATTTTTCAGAAAACTGGTCGCCCCGTGCACATCAATGCAATTTTAGGAGAGGTGAGCAAAAAAAGGAAACTAATAAACCCCTCAAGTGTCATAATGGCGGCAACTTTAAACCCGAAATTGAAAATGATTGGTTCAAATTTATTCTTACCGATAGAATAGTATCGTGTACTGAATAGTCCTACTCCCGGATCAAAACAAAGTGCCTCGTTTCTTTTATAAACCATCCAAACACCATTAACCTTCGGGTCTGTAGATTACGGGTTCGATATCAAAAATCCGTGAAATCAGTTGTGAAGCTGCTTCCAGAGAATGGAGCCGCATATGAAAAAAGTGGGGTCTGTCGTTCTTCAAATTCAATTTTTCTGGATTTAAAACGAAAAGAAAGAGGATCTCCTATTACCCTTCGCTTCTACAAAGAGTGCCTTGGCCATTATGCCAAGGACGGGAAGTGGCCTCCTACAAAAGAAAACATCTTGGATTTCCTAGATCACTTTGTTGATGGGATACACCACAAACCGCGCACTCCAGAAAGTGTGAACTACTCTTATGCCTTTTACTTCCGGGCCTTACGGGCCTTCTTTTGCTTCCTTATAAGCGCCGAGGTAATAGAAAGGAGCCCCATGCAGGGTTGGAAGTTGAGAAGACCCCTTGATAATTGTGGAAGCAAAAAAAGAAGAGGAAGCAGGCGAGGAGGGGAAACAAAGGTGGCCAAAAATCAGAATTAATTTCTGATTTAGAAATATACTCCCCCCAATTACCTGAAGCTTAGTTCTGGCAGTAAGAGGTATGCCTTGCCAGATACAATGCCAGGGGTTGGTATAAAGGATGTTGGGGACAAATTCCGAGAGCGAATTAAATTTAAAGGAGACATCTTTTTCCTTTTTTGCACTTTTCCCAAAATTATGACGGGAGCAAAAAGCTTTTTTATGGGCTTTTGCTCCATGCTCTCTGGCGTAAAGATATTTTAACTTGGATCACGCGGAATTGGTCAGAACACATTTGAAGCGAGCGGTGAATGAGCTCAGTAAGGAAGGAAAGGGTCAAAGAATAGACCTTCAGAAGAGAGCGCTCCCTCGAGGAGGCGCCTTCACCCAGTTAGTAAGCAGGGCTCGGTCTTCTTGCGGGCCTACCCCTGCTCTTCGGATAGGTCCCGCCCACCCGCCGCCTCCGCTCTACCCTGAAGAATAGCCCCTGTGTCAGTTTCTTCAAACCAGCAATAGAGTTTCCTGTAATCTTACTCCTCGTGTCTATTACTCTCCACCTACTCTTTAATTCATTCTAAGGCTTTCTATCCCTGGTTGCTGCAACGCCCCAGCGATTCTTAGAATTTGGTATGGAAAACCTGGCGGAGGACCTCGTCCAAGACAGTAAGTTGAACTTTTCCACGAAGCCGTTTATCTGAATATTTTCTCAGGGCCTCCGCTAATTAGATTAGGCTTTACCTCTGCTGTTCAATTTTGTCCGGTGTATTCAGGTTCATCTATGTTGCGCTACATCGCTCTCTCTTGTCTCATGAAATGACCGTTCTGTTCAAAACGAAAAATTAATTAAACTTTTTGTGCTTAGCATACTTGTAAATAAAATATATTTAGAAAATTTGTAAGTATAATATATCAGAAATATTCTTATGTAAATTCAGAAGTATTCCGATTGCTAGTATTATTGATCCTGATAATACTTTTATATAGATGCCACAGGAGGAAAGGTGTATTTTGCTCAGATCTCGGAGAACAATACTTAACAAGGTTGTTGATTATTTTGGGAAGAAAAGAAGTTCAGTTTTTTTCACAGAATTAATCCGCTTTAAATCATTGATGAGTATATCGATAAAAAGGCTCCTTCGCGTGTCAATTTGGTCCGTTATATCCATTCTGTTTTTACCGTTATTTGCCATCCTTAGTTCCGAAGTAATATTCGAAAAGCTCCTAAAATCAAGGACAGCATTGAAATTGACTCTATTATCGGGATCACACTGCTCTGAACTATTTCCTATTCCAAATGCTCCTTAGATGAGGTTCGGAAATGAACCAATGTAGCGTAGAAAACAGGATCAAGAAAGGAGTAACGGGAGATGGCGAATCCTAGGTACGCCAAAAGGATGGATGTCTGTGGAACGGAAACGGCCTTTGAAATGTTAGCCAAGGCAAGAGCCTTAGAAGCGCAGGGAAAACATGTCGTGCATCTGGAAATTGGAGAGCCTGATTTCGATACCCCAGCTTACATCAAGAATGCAGCCATAAAGGCTTTAAACGCTGGCTATACTCACTATACCCCTGCTGCCGGAATCGCCCAAGTAAGGGAAACAGTGGCGGAATATGTTTCTAAAACCAGAAATATACCGGTTGACCCTGATGAGGTGGTGGTCACCCCTGGGGCCAAGCCGATCATGTCCTTCGTTATGCTGGCATTAGTGGATGAAGGGGATGAGGTCATTTACCCCAACCCAGGCTATCCAATTTATGAATCGATGATCAATTTTACAGGAGGGACGCCCGTCCCTATTCCTCTAAAAGAGGAACTTGATTTTCGCTTAGACGTGGAAGAACTGGCCCAGAAGATCACCCCAAAAACTAGGCTAATTGTGTTAAATTCCCCGCACAATCCCACGGGAGGCATTCTTTCCCGCAAGGACTTAGAAAGGCTCGCCGAGCTGATTGAAGGAAAGGACATTTTTGTGCTCTCCGACGAAATCTACTCCAGGATTATTTACGACGGTGAGCATATTTCCTTGGCCTCCCTGCCAGGAATGAAGGAGCAGGTGATCATTCTGGACGGTTTCTCCAAGACCTACGCCATGACCGGCTGGCGGTTGGGATACGGCGTGATGAAAAAGGAACTGGCCAGCAAAGTAACCAAGCTCCAGGTAAACTTCACATCCTGCAGCGCCGCTTTCGTCCAGATGGCAGGCATGGAGGCACTGAAGGGACCTCAGGATGATGTCGAGAAAATGGTCCAGGAATTCCGGAGAAGAAGGGACGTCATCGTCCATGGGCTGAACGGGATTCCTGGCGTGACCTGCACATTGCCCAAAGGCGCTTTCTACGCTTTTCCAAATGTGAAGTCCTTCAAGCGGCCGGCCAAAGAAATAGCAGACTATCTCCTGAACGAGGCCGGAGTGGCTGTTCTTTCTGGAACTGCCTTTGGAACATTCGGGGAAGGTTACCTTCGTCTGTCCTATGCCAACTCCGTGGAAAACATCCAAGAAGCGTTGCGCAGGATAAAAGAATCTCTGGCCCGGTTCTCCTAAAATTTTGTCTTATCAGGCTTGGAGGAAAGATGGGAATTGAGTATGAGGAGACTTAGGAAATGAGGGACAAAATTAAAGTTGGGATTATCATCTGCGACCGTTATCACACCTGCGCTGGAGGAAAATGCCTCAGGGCATTTCATAACAGGGAAGGGGCATTCAGCATTTACAAAGAAGACCAAGAGCTGGAGCTTGTAGGATACACTACCTGCGATGGATGTCCGGGAGGGAATATCGAATATGCTCCTCAAGAAATGGTAAAAAATGGGGCCCAGGTTATTCACCTGGCCACAGGGATGATTGTGGGTTATCCTCCCTGTCCTTATTTGACGTACTTCCGGGACTTCATTCAGGAAAAGTACGGGATAAAAGTAGTTATCGGCACTCACCCCATCCCCCAGAAGTATTTCCTCACGCATACCAAGCTGGGAACCTGGAAATCCCCGGAATGGGAGGAGATCCTCAGGCCGACTTTATGCGATGAGAGGACAAGATAGGCCTACGATTAAAAACAAACAGGAGGAAAGGAATGAAAAAAATCAAAGTCATTATTCCAGTTCAAACTGAAATATGGACAAAACCCCACTTTGAAGAATTAAACCAATGTAAGGATGCGGACACCGAAATTACAGTTGTATCCTTAGATACTGGGGCGGAATCCGTTGAGAATGGTTATGATGATACCTGGAATGCTTTAGCTACTATTCTGGAAGTTGAAAAAGCGGAAAAAGAAGGATTTGATGGCGTAATCATCTCTTGCTTTGGCGATCCTGGGCTAAGAGCTGCTAAGGAGGCTGTCAAAATTCCAGTAGTAGGGGTTGCAGAAGCGAGTATTCATTTAGCCTCCATGCTTGGCAGACGTTTTGCAGTTATCACTGCTGGGCCACCGGATGCTGGGGCTTATATCATGGACAATTTTAAGGTTTATGAAATGGATCATAAGTGTATCGCGGTGAGGTCCGTTGGGTTTAACGTTTTGGATTTAACAGAAGATAAAACGAAGGTAGTAACGCAGTTTGTTCAAATAGCTAAGGAACTTATACAAGAAGGAGCGGAGGTGATGGTAATTGGTTGTACTGGGATGACTGAACTGGCAGGCCAAATTGCCAAGGAGCTGCCAGTTCCTGTTATTAATCCAGCTCCTGCGGCTCTTAAGGTCTGCGAGGATCTGGTCTCGCTGAAGATTTCTCATAGTAAGATCGGTTACCCTAGTCCTTCTGCCAAAAAAAGGACCTTACTTTGAAATTTTTTGTGAATTGAAAGGAGAAATTTGTTATGCCTTACACACAAGATTTAGAGCTGTCTGTAACTGCAAATAAAATAGTCCGTGAGTTATGCGCAGTAAAAAAGGGGGAAACCCTTCTGATCACCATCGACTCTGCCGGCTATTGGCCTCTTGCGGAGGAAACAGCTAAAGCCGGAGAAGCACTGGGAGCAAAAGTTATGGTGGCTTGGCATACCACTCCTCCAGGTTATGGAAGAGCTGGAGATCCATATTTGCCAGATTGCTTGCATGCAGCTATCCCTAATACTGACGTTTGGATAGAGTACAATTACCAGTGGCTGCTTTACGGCAAAGCCTGGGAAGAGGCTGTAGGTGTTCCCAAACGAGTCAGATATCTATTCTTGGGTGGTCTTAGCATTGACCAGATAAATAGAACAGTTGGCAAAGTGGATCTGGCCCTTCAGGAGGAATTCCAGAATACTTTGGTTGAAATGACTGCTAAGGCTAGGAAAATGCGCATCACTACCCCAGCCGGCACCGATGTATCTTTTGAAAATGTACCTGGGCGGCCTGTAACAAATGAGGGATGGGCCAGGACCCCTGGGGCACACTTTCTTTTGGGTCAGATTGGTTGGGCCCCTAGGGAAGAATCCATTAATGGTGAGATTGTCTTTGACGGTTCATTCTCTGGTGGTGGTGAAGCTGATCTTGGGATTCTTCGCCATCCCATTACTTTCCGTATAGAAAGTGGTAAATGGGTTGAAATTACTGGCGCCGAGGAAGCTGATTTTCTAAAAGGGTGGTTCAACCGTTTAAACGATCCCAGAATGCATAATGTCGCCCACGTCTGCTATGGTTTCA
>JANLFM010000034.1:5038-10769 GCA_024655865.1 Caldisericota bacterium | reverse complement strand
GGCAGTAATACTCTGGTGCACTCCTTGAGGGCTGTAGAGTCCTTCAGCCTTCCTTTCTTTAAAAAGAGCGGCCTGGGAAATATTATTAATGAAGGTCTTCTGGAACCCGCCGTCACACCTCTTGCTTCCTGGGGAGTAATGCTCGAAGCCTCAGTGGGCAAAGATACTATTATTGGACACTGGGAGATGATGGGGATTTATACCAAAAAGCCCTTCCCGACTTATCCTCAGGGCTTCCCTGAGGAGGTGATCTTAAAATTCGAGGAGCAAATTGGTCGAAAGACCCTGGGCAATGTGGCTGCTTCAGGGACAGAAATTATCAAGCTTCTTGGTGAAGAGCACATGAGAACGGGTTACCCCATCGTCTACACCTCTGCGGATTCCGTTTTCCAAATTGCCTGTCATGAGGAGATTATTCCCGTAGAGGAACTCTATTGTTACTGCCAGATCGCCCGTTCTTTACTTACAGGGGAACACGGTGTATTAAGGGTCATTGCTCGTCCCTTCGTAGGCCAGCCAGGGAATTTCGTGCGCACAGCGAACCGCCGCGACTTTCCTCTTCCTCCGCCGTTCCCTACTGTTCTGGATTCTCTTAAGGAAAATGGAATTCCAGTTTACGCCTTCGGTAAAATTGAGGACGTGTTTTCCGGGCGAGGAATTACTCATTCTCTGCACACAGGGAATAATCCAGAAACCATGAAGGCTCTTGGAGAATGGGTTCAAGGCAAAGAAAGTGGTTTAGCCTTCGCAAATTTGGGGGACTTCGACACCTTATGGGGGCACAGACGCCTGCCGGATAAGTTTGTTCAGGGATTAGAGGATGTCGATCAGTTCCTCCAGGGGATTTGGGAGACCTTAACGGCGAATGATTTAATGATTGTTACAGCTGATCACGGGAACGACCCCACTTTCATGAAACATACTGATCATACACGGGAAATGGTACCGCTCCTTTTGTATATTAAGGGAAAAAAGGGAATATCCCTGGGAGCAAGGGAGAGCTTTGCAGATATCGGAAAAACTATCTTAAGTGTATTCGGCATTCAGAGCGGATTACCTGGAAATAACATTTTAGTTTTTTGACACTTCTTTTCCTTTAGGCTAATATTTTTTCGCTTATGAGAAATTTTTTGGTGAAATTTTTCAGAATATTCATAATCGTATTTCTTTTAGCCTTCTACCTCGTGTCTCTACAAGCTTACTGGGGGAAGGCAACAGAAGCCGTATCCCAGAATCAGCTAAAAACAGCCCTTACTGTTCAAATGCATGACGAGCGACTTTCATTTGAGGTCCCTTCTGGTATTTCCCTCCGGGATGCGCTGAGAAACAAAGTCAAACTTTCAGAAATGGATTTGCTTAGCGTTTCCCCGACTACAATTATTGAAAACGAGACAATCGTCACTTTAAAAAAGGTTGAGGAAAAAGTAATTCAGGAAAAGGAGAGCATCCCTTTTCCCAAAAAATTTGTTCCGGCCCCTTATTTGCCATTCGGTCAGCGGGAGATTTTACAAAAAGGTCTTCCCGGAATTAAGGAAATCGTCTTCTTTGAAAGAATCGAAGATGGTCAGGTCGTAAGCAAGGAGAAAATTGAAGAGAAGGTCACCCAGGAACCGCTGGAACAAATCGAGGCAGTTGGCATCCTGTTTGGCTCACCTGAGGAAACAATCAAGGTTTCCCTGACTTATCCACCGCCTTCCAGTAACGACTTTCTGGTGATGGAGGCCACGGCCTACTGCCCGCTGGTCAGCGAAACAGACGGTAATCCCTGGAGAACATCTATCGGATTGAGCTCTTCTTATGGAGTAGTGGCCGTGGATCCCACTGTTATCCCTTACTATACTCCCCTTTATGTTGAAGGCTACGGATACGCCATTGCCGGTGATACAGGTGGGGCCATCAGGGGAAACCGTATTGACCTTTTCTTCTATACGGCTGAAGAGACGAGACGTTTTGGCCGCCGGATGGTAAAAGTTTGGATCCTCGACTGAATGAGCCCAGTGCTAAAAAAATCCTAAAAAGCCTCAACATCAGGCCTAAAAAATCTCTTGGCCAGTCATTTCTCCAGGAGCTTTCCCTTTTAAAGGAACCCCTGCAATTTTTGGAGCTTGGTCCAGGGGTTAACGTCCTGGAAATCGGTGCGGGAATCGGAAATGCAACACTTAAAATCCTCGACCATGGAGCCCGCGTGACCGCCCTGGAAGTTGACAACCGGTTTGCTCCCATTTTATCCTTGATTCAGAAAAGTTACCCCAACGTCCGATTTTTGTTTCAAGACGCTAAAGCTATATCCTGGGACGATATCTGTCAGGGTGAATCTTATTCCGTATTTGGAAATATCCCGTATTACATTACCGGTCCAATCCTGGAGAAAGTGCTGCTTAGAGAGAAGAACTGGAAAAAGGCAGTCCTTCTTTTACAGGAAGAAGTCTCGGAAAGGCTCCTTGCCCCTCCAGGGGTAAAGTCATATTCCTCCTTGACAATCATCGCTAATTTTAAAGCCAGGCTTTCTCGAGGCCCTAAAGTTTCAAAAAGTTGTTTTTTTCCTGCCCCCAAAGTGGACTCCATTTTCATCTACATGGAAAGAAAACAGACGCCAGACTTCCCGGTATTAAATGAAAGTTTTTTCCTGAAGCTTGTAAGAGGGGCTTTTCAGGAGAGAAGAAAGACTCTCCGAAATAACCTCCTGCGCATGTTCCCATCCCTCTCGAAGGAAACCCTGAGCTCAATTGAAGAAACTACTGGGCTCACTCTTACAAAGCGCAGTGAATCGCTTTCCCTGAAGGATTTTTGCCTTTTAGCAAACACTCTCTTAGGACACTTAAATGAGTGAGACCTTCAGAATTTTAACTCCAGCCAAGGTTAATTTTTGCCTGTTTGTCCTCTTTAAAAGGCCAGATGGCTATCACGAGATTGAAACCGTGGTGCAGACTATCAATATCTATGACGAAGTTTCCCTTATTTTGATTGAAAAGGGGATAGAGCTCACAGTGGAACCGCCGCTTGATATCTCAATGGAGGAAAACCTGGCATATCAGGCAGCTAAATGCTTTTTTGAAGCTACTGCTCTGGAAGGGGGGGCCTTGATACACCTGTACAAACACATTCCTCCCGGTTCAGGATTAGGCGGAGGGAGCTCGGACGCAGCCGCTGTTTTGCTTCTGCTCAATCAGGCTTTCAATTATCCCCTTACCAATAAGGAACTCGCAAATTTAGGCGGACTTGTGGGTTCAGATGTCCCCTTCTTTCTGGTTCAGGGAACTGCACTGGTTAAAGGGCGAGGTGAGAAGGTGTACCCGCTTCCTTTTAACATCGCTATTCACATGACGGTCGTGATGCCAACCAAAAGCCTCTCAACGGCCCTCGTGTACCAGAATTTCACTGCCTTTTCCCCTGCCAGCAAGAACACCTGGGAGATCATGAAGAGCCTGAATGAAAGAAATCTGGAACTCCTCTCCAGTTCCATAAGAAATGACCTGGAAAGCGTAGCCATCAATTTCGTTCCCGAGATTGTTACCATTAAGAACCTTTTAAAACAGGCTGGGGCTCTCGGCTCCCTGGTTTCGGGAAGCGGTTCCGCAGTTTTTGGAATTTTTCCCGACGCCAAGCAAGCGGAAAAAGCTTCTCGCTTTTTCCAGTCTATGGGCTACTGGGCGCACCACGCCTGGAGCACCCCGCCTTTGAGGTGAGACAAATAAAGTTTTATAATTCGAATGTCCGGGCGGATAGCTCAGCGGTCAGAGCGCCTGCCTTACAAGCAGGAGGTCGCAGGTTCGAACCCCGCTCCGCCCACCAGGCTTTGATCTGCATTATCTGCTTTATTTTATTTATTTCGCAAACCCCGAAGAGGTCGGATTTATAAATCAATTTGTTTTAAAAGCTCTTTAAAACTTGCAAATTTTTAAAGTAAAATAAGTAAAAACCTAAATCCCTGAATGGATCAGCAATTAAAGGTTACTCCTTCCTTGACAAAAAATGGCAAAACCGTACAATGTCATCTTGGAAACCTTGATCGGCGAGCTGCCGATTTATATTCTTAATACTGACCTTAAAGGAGTATTAACATGGCTGACAAATCATTTAACGCTTTCAAAATGGCTCAGGAGCAATTTGACAAGGTGGCGGATTATTTAGGACTGGATCAGGCAACCAGAGATCTCCTGAGAAACCCCATGCGTGAGTATCACTTTTTAATCCCGGTTCGAATGGACGACGGCTCGGTAAGAGTTTTCCAGGGATTCAGGGTTCAGCACAACGATGCTCGGGGTCCATGCAAAGGGGGAGTCAGGTTTCACCCCCAGGAGACAATTGACACCGTGAAAGCTTTGGCCATGTGGATGACCTGGAAGTGCGCCGTAGTCGATATTCCATTGGGGGGAGGGAAAGGTGGAGTGATCTGCGATCCCCACCACCTTTCTGAAAGGGAACAGGAGAACCTCTGCCGTGGATGGGTAAGGCAGGTAGCCTACAATATAGGACCATATCTCGACGTTCCTGCCCCTGACGTAATGACTTCCGGGCAGCACATGGTCTGGATGATGGACGAGTACGAGAAAATTCACAATGGACGCTTCCCCGGCGTCATCACGGGGAAGCCACTGGGCATGGGAGGTTCCCTAGGACGCACGGAAGCCACGGGATACGGAGTGGTTTACGTACTGAGAGAGGCTTTAAGCGAGATGGGGATTGACATTAAAAAGACTCGAGCCTCTTTCCAGGGATTTGGCAACGTAGCGCGCTATGCTGTGGAACTCTATTCTCAGTATGGAGGTACGCCAGTTTGTGTTTCCTGTTGGAACCAGGAGGATCAGAAGGCCTATACTTACTATAAGGAAGATGGAATTGATCTGAAGCAGCTACTCCAAATCACCAATCGTTTTGGAGAAATCAACAAAGAAGAAGCCAGAAAGCTGGGGTACGAGGTACTTGATGGAAGCGCCTGGATTGAGCAGGATGTGGACATTCTGGTTCCCGCAGCTTTAGAAAATCAGATAACAGGAGATAATGCCCCAAGGATTTCTCCTCGAGTAAAAATCATAGTGGAGGGCGCTAACGGTCCCACCACTCCAGAAGCTGATAAAATAATCCAGGAAAAGGGGATCTTTGTAATTCCGGACTTCCTCGCAAACGCCGGAGGGGTAACCTGCAGCTACTTTGAGCAAGTTCAGTGCAACATGAATTATTTCTGGACCAAGGATGAGGTTCTCTCCAAGCTGGATACTAAGATGACCGAAGCTTACTTGCAGGTGTCTGCTTTAGCTCGCGAAAGAAAGCTATACATGCGCGATGCCGCTTATGTAATTGCGATTCAGAGGGTCGTAGAGGCCTGCAAGTGGCGTGGTTGGATTTAAAAGGGAACTGATTATCTCAAATGGTAAAACGAAAGGAGGGGGAGTGAGGCTAAATTTTTGAAGGGATGAGTGCCAGGTTACCTGAAACTCCGTACACTAAAATTGCACCTTCCTTTTTCGGAGATCCCTATTACGCTAAATTTTTTGAATTGATGCCCTTCCGCGTAAAACAGGTGCTCCTCGTTTCCAGTCCCTACGACTACTTCATTCTCGAAGAGGATGGTAGACTTTCCGATCTTTTAAACAGTGCTTATAAACAAAGGGACCTCGGCTACATCCCTACTATTTATCTTGCGACTTCTTACAAAGAAGCGGAAGAATTAATTGCTTCCTCTCTTTTCGATTTAGTAATTGTGGTCCTTCGCTCCTTTGATAAAGAGGCT
>JANLFM010000034.1:0-5028 GCA_024655865.1 Caldisericota bacterium | reverse complement strand
AGGCTCTGGCATTTGCGGAGCATATGAAGCGGCTCCACCAGGGAATGCCTGTTGTCGCTCTGGCTTTTAATGGCCCAGAAGTCTTCTCCTTGATTAAAGCCCAGGGAAAGGGCGCTTTTGATGAGATTTTCCTCTGGCAAGGCAATGGCCGTCTGATTGTGGGGATTGTCCAGTTAATAGAGGATAAGTTCAATGCGGAACACGATGTAAGCCTTACCGGGATCCCTAATTTGCTTCTGGTTGAGGATTCCCCCGATTTTTATTCCTCCTATTTAAATTTGCTCTACGAAATGCTCTGGGAACTCACCGCCAGCCTCCTGGAAGGAAAACTCTCTTTTGAGGAAAAGGTCATTCGGCAGAGAGGAAGGCCGCGGCTTCATCTAGCTACTACATTCGAGGAAGCGCTCAAGATTTACAAGAAATTAAAAGGTCACTTTCTGGGAGTTATTAGTGATGCCAGTTTTCCCCAGGACGGCCAGGAGAGCCCAACGGCGGGATACGAGTTGATCAAGTATATTCGCTCCCAAGAACCTCATTTACCCATTATCCTGCAGTCATCGGAGAATTCGGTAACAGATTGGGCTAAAGAATTTGATGCTGATCTGATCCTGAAAAACTCGCCATTCTTAGTCTTTAACCTGCGCAAACTACTTTTCGAGAAGTTTGGATTCGGAGATTTAATTCTCAGAGACAATAGCGAGAAAGAGGTCGCCAGAATACCCTCCTTGGAGAGCCTGATTTACGTGATTGACAGCTTACCGCCAGAATCAATTTATTCCTGCTATAAAAGGGGTTGCCTGAGAAGGTGGCTTTTGGCGCGAACAGAATTTCAATTAGCCTCGGCTTTAGAAGGCTCCGAATTTCAAGGTTTGAAGAATCCAGAGGATTTCCGCCAAAAGTTATCGAGCCTGCTAAATAAAGATAGGGTAAAAAAGCAGGTAGGTAAGGTAGTCCCTTATTCAAGGAGGTTCAGCGTTGACCAGTGGCATTTCTGTCGCATGGGCGGGGGATCCTTGGGGGGAAAAGCGCGGGGTTTAGTTTTTTTTGATAAGGTGCTTTCTTTAAACCTGGAACTTGCTAAATTTCCGGGAGTAAAAATTGAGATTCCCAGAACCCTGGTTTTGGGCACAGACATATTTGACGAATTCTTAGAGGCTAATAAACTCACGCTCATGGCTTACGAGGAAAAATCCGATATCCGCATTGCTAACGCTTTTATTAATGCCTCCCTTCCTCCCACAGTTCTCGGTGATCTAAGAAACTTCATTCGAGAAGTGAGAACTCCCCTAGCGATTCGCTCTTCTAGCCTTCTTGAGGATGCCCTGTATCACCCTTTTGCAGGGATCTATTTGACGAAAATGATTCCCAATAGCTTTTTGGACCTCGATACCCGGTTTCTTAGCCTGGTCAATGCCATCAAATTAGTTTATGCCTCCACCTTTTTCCGAAACGCTAAGTCTTATCTGGAAGCCACGAACAATAAAATTCAGGAGGAAAAGATGGCGGTGATCATCCAGGAAGTCGTGGGGCAAAGGCGGGATAAGCGGTTCTATCCAGACATTTCCGGGGTGGCCAAATCCTATAATTATTACCCCTTCGGAGGGGCAAAGCCGGAAGACGGGGTGGCAAATATCGCCTTAGGCCTGGGCAAAACCGTGGTCGAGGGCGAGGCCTCATTCACCTTTATCCCCAAATATCCCAGAATTCCCGTAAGTTTTAACAATATAGAAGAACTGATAGCTCAATCTCAAAGGCATTTTTATTGTATCAACATGCAGCCTTTAGCCACAAAAGCATATACAGAAGAAGATCAATATCTCCTGAAGTTATGGCTGGAAGAGGCTGAAAAGGATGGCGTGCTGAAATATCTCGTTTCCACCTATTCCCGGGACGAGGACCGCCTTTATGACGGCCTTTTAAAAACGGGAGCCAGGGTGCTGACTTTCGCTCATATTTTGAAGAACAACCTTTTTCCTCTATCCGAAATTCTCGTCTTTCTGCTTGATCTGGCCAAAGAAGCTATGGGTACCGCTGTAGAGATTGAGTTTGCCTGCAGTCTAAACCCGGACGGGGTTCTCCCTGCCTATTTTGGCTTTTTGCAGCTGCGACCCATGGTGGGGCGAGGAGAATTTGTAGAAATCGATCTTCAAAGCATACCTCCTGAGAAGGTTTTCTGTTTTAGCCAGAAAGTTTTAGGGAATGGGATCATAGATAATGTAAAAGATGTGATAGTTGTGAAGCAGGAAAATTATGATCAGGCAAAGAGCGGGCGCATCGCTCAGGAAGTAGGAACCTTGAACGAACATTTGCGCCGAGAAGGAAGACCCTATATCCTGATTGGACCAGGGAGATGGGGATCAGCAGATCACTGGCTGGGAATCCCGGTCAGGTGGGAACAAATTAGTGGGGTGAAGGCAATCGTGGAGACTCCTTTGAAGAACCTGGATGTGGAGCCTTCCCAGGGATCCCACTTTTTCCACAATCTCTCCGCCTTAAGGATCGGGTATTTTACGGTTTCAAAGAAGAGCGAGGAATCATTCCTGGATTACGAGTCTCTGGATAATTACCCGACTTTCATAGAAACTGAGCACCTGAAACTTTTGCGTTTCGAGCACCCATTCACGGTAAAGATAGACGGTAGGAAGTGCAAGGGAGTAATATTAAAGCCCGAGGGAATGAAATGAGCACAACTTCGCCTAAGCCGGAGTGGCAGGTTTTCATCGATCTCTTGCGCACCTCTAATCCCACTCTCCTGGAAAGGATAGGGCGCAGGATGATGAATTATCTTTTTAAATGCAACATCCTGGAAATTAAGGATTTGATGCAGCAATTGAGCTTAACCTCTTCCCGCCCGGAAAAGGATCTTGTACGTAGCGAAAATGAGCCCCTCCCCAGGCTAAGTCCGGAGCTCCTTGAGAAATTTATTGACGAGGTCTTCAAAGTAGCCGCGGAAAGGCTGCCGCCGGAGACCATTACCAAGCTCGTGGAGAGGTGGTTGAAGAATGAGCAAACTCGCTTTCTGACTATGGCTGCAGAAAAAAGAGACATCCCCCTGGAAGAAATCAAAAATGCTTTAATCAGGTTTTCCAGAATGCCTGATGCCATGAATTCTTTAACCCCCGAAGAGAATGTGGGAATCAAGGTAGCCCTAATCAGAAGGTTTTTCAGTGAGGATTTAGACTACATTAACGTTACCAAGAAATATTGCTCGATTCCCGATTTTTACGAAATCCTGACCCACACTATCGGTCCGGGAAAGGGAAATGGGAAGCTGGGTGGAAAAGCTGCGGGGCTATTCCGGGCCCAACAGATATTAATGGCTGCCAAAAAGGACAATATCGCTCTGCGTAATCTTTCCGTTCCTAAGACCTGGTTTTTGACGTCAGATGGCATCATAGACTTCCTTCATTTCAACGCTCTTGAGGAGCTTCCCACAATCAAATACAGGAACCCCATGGAGATCAGGCAGGAATACCCTTACTTGGAACAGATCTTTAAAAATTCCGCTATGCCCCCGGAAATCGTAGCTGGTCTCAACCTGGTTCTTGAAGATTTTGGGGATCGACCCATAGTAGTTCGCTCCTCCAGTCTGCTTGAGGATACATTGGGATCAGCTTTCGCAGGTAAATACAAGAGCCTCTTTCTGGCGAATAAAGGCACCAAACAGGAAAGGCTGGAGGCATTAGTTGATGCTATTGAGGAAATTTACGCCAGCGTTTTTGGCCCTGATCCCATTGAGTATCGCAGAGAAAGAGGGCTGCTTGATTTCAATGAAGAGATGGGCATTTTGATACAGGAGGTTGTGGGAAGAAGGGCGGGAAAGTACTTCTTCCCTGCTTTTGCCGGTGTAGCTTTTAGCCATAACGAGTTCCGGTGGTCTCCCCGGATAAAACGGGAAGACGGCGTTGTGCGCATGGTTATGGGATTAGGAACAAGGGCTGTCGATCGCATGACGAATGATTACCCCTTCATGTTCAGTCCGGGGCAACCCAGTTTACGAATTAATGTCAGCCCTGATGAAGTTTACTGGTACTCTCAGAAAAATGTGGATTTAATTAACCTGGAAACACGGAGGTTTGAAACTGTTCCAGTGGAGAGGCTGATCCAGGAAGTAGGGGAGGAACTACCATATCTTTCTTATATAATTTCCATTTATCAGGATGATCAACTTTTTCAGCCTGTGGGCAACTTTTTTCAGCTGAAAGAGGGCAGACCGGTGATCACCTTTAGCAGGCTGATTTCTCAGAGTCCCTTTGTGCCACAGATTAGAAGCATCCTGACAATTCTTCAGGAAGCCCTTGGCTGGCCGGTGGATGTGGAATTTGCCTGCGATGGCGATTTGCACAGGATATATCTTCTGCAATGCAGGCCGCAGAGCCTTTCTGGAAGCATTACCCACGTTGTCATTCCTGAAAATGTGCCACCTGAAAATCGGCTTTTTACTGCTAATAAATTCATAACCACCGGGGCAGTTAAAGGTATTGAGTTCGTGGTATACGTTGACCCCGATGAATATTATGCCCTTTCCTCTTTTGAAGAACTGCTCGAAGTGGGAAGGATAATTGGCGCCTTGAACTCCAAGCTTCCTCGAAAAAAGTTTATCCTGATGGGACCGGGAAGGTGGGGAAGCAGAGGAGACATCAAGTTAGGAGTTCGAGTGGGCTACAGTCAGATCAACAACACCGCCATGATCATCGAAATTGCCAAGAGGAAGAAGGACTATCTTCCGGAGATCTCTTTCGGCACTCACTTTTTCCAGGACCTGGTGGAAGCTGAAATTCACTACCTTCCACTTTACCCGGATGACCCGCAGGTGTTTTTCAACGAGGACTTTTTCAAGAATTCCCCAAATATTGTAAGAAGGTTAGTACCAGGCGTTGGCTCTCTTGGAAAGGTTGTCAGGGTAATTCCCCTGGAAAAGGTTAAGGAGGGCCACACGGTCACTGTCTTGATGGACGGGGAACGAGAGAGGGCACTGGCTTTTCTTGACCGCCATTCAGGGGAATCTGGTTCAGCGGGTTAATAATT
>JANLFM010000033.1 GCA_024655865.1 Caldisericota bacterium | reverse complement strand
TAAAAACTTAAGGATACTCCTAACATACTCCCAGTACCCATAATTCAAAAACTGTATAGTATGTCTTGAACACCGTACATCTTGACTTTGATTTAAAAATGAAGTATGGTTAAAGTCTATACTTTTGCCCATTGGCGATGGGCGTGAGAGAGGTTGAATGTTTAATGGTACAGGTAACAAGAGTAAACCTGTCTGATCGGAAAATACCACAAATTGTTAATTTTGCAAAGGAGCGACCGGTCCTCGGGATACCTAATTTGCTTTCTGTCCAAAAGGACTCTTACAATGCTTTCCTGGAACACGGCTTGGATGAGATCTTTCAGGAAATCTTTCCCATTAAAGACTACAACTACGTTTTGGAGTACAAAGGGCATATCATAGAGAAACCCAAGTTTGATCCCCAGGAGTGCAAGGACCGCGGCTTCAGCTACGCCGGCTTGCTGAGGATTAAAGCCCAATTGCAGATTAAGCAAACAGGAGAGGTAAAGGAGGAGTCAGTGATTATCGGAGAACTCCCCTTGATGACCGATTCTGGTAGTTTTATTGTAAATGGAACGGAAAGGGTGATCGTTTCCCAGCTTATTCGCTCGCCAGGAGTCTATTTCAGCCGCATATCCGAGAGGGCGGGCGCCCCTAAAGGCTTTTCCTGCGTAGTTATTCCCGATCGCGGTACCTGGCTGGAATTCGAGTACTTTGAGGGTGCTCCAATTTACGTGAAGGTTGATAAGCGCTCCAAAAAAATCCCGGTTACCGTAATCCTTAAGGCTTTAGGATTTTCATCCAACGAGGAACTCTATCTGGCGCTTAAAGAGCCCCAACCTCAAAAGATTTCCCTGGAAGGGGAAGTCGAAAATTATATTGGTGCAGTGCTGAACGATTCGGTTCTGGATTTTACCCAAAGGAAAGTGATCGCACACAAAGGGGATATCCTTACGGAAGAATTAATTGATTCCCTCAGAAAAGCCAACGTGGAGAGCGTGGAAATTGTAAAAGAGGTTCTGGACCGAGACATCAACTTAACTATGGAAAAGGACCCCTCTACTACCATTGATGAGGCGCAGATAGAACTCTACAAACGGTTGCATCCCGGGGAACCCCCTACGAAGGAATCCGCCAGAGCGTTAGTGAAAAGCCTCTTCCTCGATTCGAAGAGAAACGACCTGGGCCCAGTGGGAAGGTACAAGCTTAATAAGAAACTTTATACTGATGATTCCATATCAAAGCCCTCCATAGAGACCCGGACCCTGACCAAAGAGGACATTGTGCAGATAGTAAGGCGCCTGCTCCGCTTAAAAAGAGGGGAAGTCGAACCAGATGACATTGACCACCTTGGAAACCGAAGGGTAAGGGCCGTGGGAGAACTCCTGCAAAACCAGCTTCGTGTCGGTTTCGCACGCATGGAAAGAATTATTCGGGACAGGATGACCACGGTTGTAGTGGAAGAAGCCAGTCCCAAAACCTTGATTAACCCCAGGCCGGTGGTTGCGGCTATAAGGGAATTTTTCGGTTCCAGCCAGCTTTCCCAGTTCATGGATGAGACTAATCCCCTTGCGGCATTGACCCACAAGCGCAGGCTTTCCTCTCTTGGCCCGGGAGGTCTGAACAGGGAGCGGGCTGGAGTAGAGGTGCGTGATATTCACCATTCACACTACGGAAGGGTCTGCCCGATTGAGACCCCGGAGGGCCCGAATATCGGTTTAATAAATTCTCTTACCACCTACGCCCAATTGAACGATTTCGGTTTCGTCATCACCCCCTATCGCAGGGTAAAGAACGGACAAATTACCGATGAAATTGTTTACTTGACTGCGGACGAGGAAGAAGAGCATTACATAGCTGAGGCTAACGTTTCCAAAGAGAACGGTACAATTACTGGAGAAGAGGTTTTAGTCAGGCATGGCAAGTCCTATGAACTGATTCCTCCTTCCCGGGTTGACCTGATTGAGATCTCTCCCTTCCAGGTCTTTAGCATTTCCGCTTCACTTATCCCTTTCCTGGAGCACGATGACCCGATTCGAGCTTTAATGGGTTGCAACATGCAAAGGCAAGCTGTACCACTTTTGAAGCCGGAACCCGCAATTGTGGGAACAGGCGTAGAGGGAAAAGTAGCAGCAGACTCAGGAGAGGTGGTTCTGGCAGACTCAGATGGAGAAGTGGTGAGTGTAACCGCAGAGCAGGTCGTAATCAAAACCAAGAAAGGTTTAGAGAAACACCGACTGAGAAAATTTCTTAGATCCAATAAAGGAACCTGCATTAACCAGCGCCCAATTGTGAAAAAGGGCCAGAAGGTAAAGAGAGGGGAACCGTTGGCGGACGGGGCTGCTACTGCTGAAGGTGAATTGGCCCTGGGCGCAAACGTCCTAGTGGCGTTCCTCCCCTGGGACGGGTACAACTACGAGGACGCTATTGTAATCTCCGATCGTCTTGTGCGCGAGGATACCTATACCTCTATTCATATTGAAGAATACGAAGTGGAAGCCAGGGACACAAAATTAGGCCCCGAGGAGATAACGAGAGAGATTCCCAATATCGGAGAGGAATTGCTTCGTAACCTCGACGAAAAAGGTATTGTGCGAATTGGGGCCGAGGTCAGATCCGGAGATATCCTCGTAGGCAAGGTCACCCCTAAGGGCGAAACAGAACTTTCCCCCGAGGAGAGGTTGCTAAGGGCGATCTTTGGCGAAAAGGCGAAGGAAGTTCGGGATACCTCGCTGCGCGTTCCTCATGGAGAAAGAGGAATCGTAGTGGACATCAAGGTCTTCTCCAAAGAAAACGGTGATGAACTCCAGCCCGGTGTACTGAAAAAGGTCAAGGTTTACGTCGCCCAACGAAGAAAGATCATGGTGGGAGACAAGATGTCCGGCCGCCACGGAAACAAAGGGGTGATCTCTATTATCGTCCCCGAAGCTGATATGCCCTTTTTACCGGACGGAACACCAATTGACATCGTGCTCAATCCCTTGGGGGTACCCTCGCGCATGAACGTTGGTCAAATCCTGGAGCTTCACCTTGGTTGGGTAGGAAGGGTGCTTGGCTTACGGTTTTACTCTCCTCCTTTCTCAGGAGCACCTGAGAAAACAATCATGGGACTTCTCAAGGAGGCAGGGCTTCCGGAAAACGGAAAAACCACACTTTACGACGGGAGAACCGGGGAACCATTTGATAACCCGGTAGCGGTTGGCGTAATGTATATGATGAAGCTGATTCACCTCGTAGAGGACAAGATCCATGCCCGTTCCATCGGACCATACTCATTAGTTACGCAACAGCCTCTTGGAGGAAAAGCACAATTCGGGGGTCAGCGCTTTGGAGAGATGGAAGTCTGGGCGTTGGAAGGTTACGGCGCCTCCTCCGTTCTTCAGGAAATGCTGACTGTAAAGTCTGACGATATTTCTGGAAGGGTAAAAACCTATGAAGCAATAGTCAAGGGAAAGGCCATGCTTTCCCCCGGTTTACCGGAGTCCTTTAAGGTACTGGTAAAGGAGTTGCAGGCTCTCTGCCTTGATGTGAAGTTGATTTCTGAGAAAGAGGGAGAAGTGACAATTAAAGAATCCGAAGAGGATATAAGGAAGAAGGCTGATGAGTTGGATTTGATTTTCCAGCCGCAAACTGAGGAGGTTGCTGATAACGTTGAAGAGTAAAGATACCTTTTTCGATTTTTTCCCCGGCTTTGATGCCATACAGATAGGTCTAGCCTCGCCCGAGAAAATCCGTCTCTGGTCCCATGGTGAGGTCAAGAAAGCCGAGACCATAAACTACCGTACCTTAAAACCCGAACCGGAGGGCCTTTTCTGCGAGAGGATTTTCGGACCGGAAAAGGATTACGAGTGCCACTGCGGAAGATATAAAAGGCAGCGCTACAAGGGCGTGATCTGCGAACGCTGTGGAGTAGAGGTTACCACTTCCAGAGTTCGCAGGGAGAGAATGGGCCATATCGAGCTCGCCGCTCCGGTGACCCACGTTTGGTTCCTCAGGGGCATTCCCTCTCGAATCGCTCTGCTTTTAGATATCCCTCTCAGGGTTCTGGAAAAAGTAGTCTACTTTGCTTCCTTTATTGTCACTGACCCCGGCGACACTCCTCTTCTTTACAAGCAACCACTTTCTACTGAGGAATACGAGGAAATGAAAGCCAAGTATGGCGATCACTTCAAAGCCGGGATCGGGGCGGAAGCGGTAAAGGAACTTCTGATGCAAGTAGATTTAGATAAATCAGCCCAGGAGCTCCGATCCGAAATTCAGAATGCCGCGGGTCAGAAAAGGTCCAAGGCCATAAAGCGTTTAGAGGTCGTGGAAGCCTTACGCAAGTCCGGTAACCGGCCGGAGTGGATGGTGATTGAGGCACTTCCCGTGCTTCCCCCTGATCTTCGCCCTCTCGTTCCCTTGGACGGGGGACGCTTTGCCACCTCTGACTTGAACGACCTTTATCGCAGGGTGATCAACCGTAACAACCGCTTGAAAAAATTAATTGAGGTTGGTGCTCCAGACATTATCATCAGGAACGAAAAGAGAATGCTTCAAGAGGCAGTGGATGCCTTAATTGATAACGGCAGGAGGACGAGACCCATCGTGGGTCCGGGCAACAGACCTTTGCGCTCCCTTTCAGATATGCTCAAGGGGAAGCAGGGCCGCTTCCGACAAAACCTTTTAGGAAAGAGAGTGGATTACTCTGGACGCTCTGTGATCGTGGTCGGTCCTAAACTCAGGATTTACCAGTGCGGGCTTCCTAAGGAAATGGCTTTAGAAATGTTCAAACCGTTCGTGATGAAGAAGATCGTGGAGCGCGGTTTCGTGCACAATATCAAGAGCGCCCGGCGCATGATCGAAAGACAAAAACCCGAGGTTTGGGAGCTTTTAGAGGACGTAATCCGGGATCACCCGGTTCTTTTGAACAGGGCACCGACTTTGCACCGATTGGGCATTCAAGCTTTTGAGCCTGTGCTCGTGGAAGGAAAAGCTATTCAAATTCACCCTCTGGTGTGCACGGCTTTTAACGCCGACTTCGATGGAGACCAGATGGCAGTCCATGTTCCCCTATCTACCGCTGCGCAGGCAGAATCCCGGATCCTGATGCTCTCAGCATACAATATCCTTTCCCCTGCTCACGGTAAGCCTCTGGCCGCTCCTCAAAGGGACATCATCGTAGGATGCTATTACCTCACCTTGACGAGGGAGGGGGACAAGGGGGAAGGTAAATATTTTGCCGATCCCCTGGAAGCAGTTCGGGCTTATGAGGTGGGGGCCATCAGCATGTTTGCTCCCATCAAGGTCAGGATCGATGGAGAGATTATCACCACGACAGCTGGAAGAATTATTTTCAATAACACCATCCGACAGGCATTAGGAGATCAATCTGGTCAGCATCCTCCTTTTTTCAACAGCCCTATGTCCAAGCGGGAGCTGCAAAAAATCGTAGGCCATATCTACCGACAATTTGGAGTCACAAAAACTTCCCTGGTCCTTGATGCTCTCAAAGATCTGGGTTTCCAGGTGGCCACAAAGGCCGGGATTACAATTTCCATCGATGATTTCAAGATTCCTCCTGAGAAAGAAGGAATCATTCATGAAGCAGAAGAGGCAGTGGACGAGGTGGAGAATGTATACCAGATGGGGCTGCTTTCCGATCAGGACAGATATTTGAAGATCGTGGAGATTTGGCAGCATGCCACAGAAGAGATGGAAAAGAAGGTTCTGGCTCACCTCGATTACTTTGACCCGGTACACATGATGGCCATGTCCGGAGCCCGAGGAGACCCCAAGCAGGTGCGCCAGATCGTAGGTATGCGTGGTTTAATGGCCGACCCATCGGGAAGGATCATTGAGTTCCCGATCAAGAGCAGCTTGCGGGATGGGCTGACTACTTTAGAATACTTCATTTCCACTCACGGAGCTCGTAAAGGTCTGGCGGACACCGCTATTAAGACCGCTGACGCTGGTTATTTGACGCGCCGTTTGGTAGACGTCGCCCAGGACGTAGTGGTGCGCGAAGAGGACTGCACCACATCCCTTCTCAGACCCCTGAAGAAGGGAACCGCAATCGAAAGATCCCTTGGAGAAAGGGCCATCGGCAAGGAGCTGGCTCAAGATTTGGTGCACCCCCTCACCGGAGAAGTCCTGGCTAAGGACGGTGACTTGATTACCAGAGAGCTGGCCCTGTTAATGGATGAACTGAATATCCCCCAGGTTCTGGTGCGCAATAAGGTGGACTGGATAGAGATCACAGACATCACTGAAGGCAAGAACGTGATCGAACCACTGGAGGAGAGGGTCCTGGGAAGGATCGCGGCTGAGGATATCGTCAACCCTCAGACCGGAGAGATAATTACCCGGGCGGGAGAGGAAATCGATGAGGACGCTGTGGAAATCCTCGGCAAGTTGAGGGATGATCAGGGGAACAGGCTGATCAATAAGGTGAAAATTCGTTCTGTCTTAACCTGTCAGAGCAGGAACTCCGTTTGCGCCAAATGCTACGGTAGAGATCTAGCTACCGGAGCTCTGGTTACGGTAGGTGAAGCCGTGGGCATAATTGCGGCTCAATCCATCGGGGAACCTGGTACTCAACTTACTCTGAGGACTTTCCACACTGGAGGTATTGCGGAAGAAGACATCACTACGGGTCTCCCTCGTGTGGAGGAGCTTTTTGAAGCCCGCCGGCCGAAGGGAATGGCTACAATTTCAGAGATCGAGGGCGTAATCCACATTGTGGATGCTCCCGAAGAGAGGATCATCAGGGTTACTAACAAGGAAACCGGGGAGGTAAAGGAATACAAGGTCTCTTACGGTGCCAGGTTGCGCGTGGCGGAAGGTGACGAGATTGCGGCCGGAGAGAGAATTACGGAAGGTCCCCTGAACCCTAACGATATCCTCAGGGTTAAAGGAATTAAAGAATGCCAGGAATATCTCCTGCAGGAAATCCAGAAGGTTTACAAAGCCCAGGGTGTGGACATTAACGACAAGCACGTTGAGTTAATTATCCGTCAGCTTTTGCGCAAAGTGAGAATTGACAACCCAGGGGAGACCGTTTTCCTTCCGGGAGATCTTGTGGACAAATGGACCTTTGAGGAGGAGAACCGCCGCGTAACTATGCTCGGGTTGGAACCCGCCGACGCCAGGCCAGTGCTTTTAGGAGTTACCAAAGCTGCCCTGGCTACTGACTCCTTCCTCTCGGCAGCTTCTTTCCAGGAGACCACTCGCGTGCTCTCCGATGCGGCTATCAAGGGAAAAATTGACCCGCTCATTGGCCTCAAGGAAAACGTAATAATCGGAAGCTTAATTCCTGCAGGAAGTGGCCTGCACCTTTACCGCGATTTGGAGGTGGAAAAATCTGAGGAGGAAGAAAAGGTTCCAACTATTTCCAAAGAGGAACAAAATATCAATATAGATATTGACAATTAGAAAACTTCCTGTTAGGATTCAAAATTGCTGTTCGATGGGGGTTCTCAAAGGCTCTCGATGGACAGTCCATTCTTGATGAAAAATCGGGTTGTCGGAATAAGACAGACCATAAAAGCGGTAGAGAGTGGTAAAGCATGGAGGGTTTACATTGCTGAAGACTCTGAGCCGCGCATAATTGAAAACCTTAAAAAATTATGCGCCATTAAAGGAGTGGAAGTGATCTTCTTCAATTCCATGGCTGAGTTAGGAAAAGCCGCCGGAATTGAAAGAGGGGCAAGTGCTGTAGCTATCTTAGAGTAAAAGGAACCTCAGGGATCGCTAAAGCTCCTGTTTTTCAGGAGCTTTATTTTTGAATAGGATTTTTGCAGGAAAGGAAAAGGAGAATGCCGACAATTAATCAATTAGTTAGAAAAGGTAGGGAAAAGGGTAAAACGAAAACCGCTTCTCCAGCGCTCGAGGGGGCACCTCAGCGCAGGGGGGTTTGCATTGCCGTAAGAACTACTACCCCTAAGAAACCGAACTCGGCTTTAAGAAAGATCGCTCGTGTGCGACTGACCACCGGGACTGAGGTGACAGCATACATTCCCGGAATCGGCCACAATTTGCAGGAGCACTCGGTTGTTCTGGTTAGAGGAGGTAGGGTCAAAGACCTACCTGGAATTAAATATCACATTATTCGTGGTGCCCTGGATGCAGCAGGTGTACAGAACAGGCGTCAGGGGCGTTCTCTGTATGGAGCTAAAAGACCGAAAACCACAGTAAAGGAAGAGTAGAGGTAGAGAGATGCCGCGAAAAGGTCCAGTACCGAAAAGAGAGCTATTACCCGATTCTCGATACAATAGCGTGCTCGTTACCAAGCTGATCAATAAGGTGATGCTTAAAGGAAAAAAGAGCCTCGCCGAAAGGGTCGTTTACAGCGCCCTAAAAACAGTGGAAGAGAAAACCGGTAAGCCGGCCGTTGAGGCCTTAGAGCAAGCCCTCGAACGATGTAAACCCTTGCTCGAGGTGAGGCCGCGAAGAATTGGAGGAGCTACATACCAAATACCCATTGAGGTTTCTCCGGACCGGAGTTTGTCCCTTGGCCTAAAATGGCTGGTGAACGCCGCTCGAACAAGAGAGGGAAGAACCATGGAGGAGCGCCTGGCATCAGAGATTATGGACGCTCTTCAGGGAATGGGCGGCGCAGTGAAGAAAAAGGAGGAAGCGCACAAGATGGCCGAGGCTAACAAAGCCTTCGCCTCTTATCGCTGGTAAAAGAAAGAATGAATTACCAGGAGTATCCCTTAGAGAAAATTAGAAATATTGGTATTATCGCCCACATTGATGCCGGTAAGACCACTACTACCGAGCGCATCTTATTCTATACCGGCAAGATCCACCGCATTGGAGAGGTCGATGAAGGCACTGCCACGATGGATTGGATGGTTCAAGAAAAGGAAAGAGGAATTACTATCACCTCTGCCGTGACCACCTGTTTCTGGCGGGATGCTCGCATCAATATTATTGATACTCCTGGTCATGTGGATTTCACTGTCGAAGTTGAAAGGTCCTTAAGGGTTCTGGATGGAGCTGTGACCATTCTCTGTGGGGTTGCTGGCGTTCAGTCTCAAACTGAAACCGTCTGGCGCCAGGCTGACCGCTATCGGGTCCCGAGGATCGTCTACGTAAATAAGATGGATCGCTTAGGCGCTGATTTCTACCGCGTTGTCAAAATGATCGAAGAGCGCTTGAACAGCCGTCCTCTGGTTCTTCAGCTTCCCATCGGTGCCGAAGATAAATTCCAGGGTGTAATCGACCTGGTGGAAGAGGCAGCATATTTTTACCTGGATGACCTAGGGATGTCATTCGAAAAGAAGCTGATTCCCCCTGAATTTACTGAGGAGGTAAAGAAATATCGCTCCCTCCTTTTGGAGAATGTGGCTGAAGTGAATGAGGAGTACCTGTTGAAGTATCTGGATGGGCATACCCTCTCCGTTCAGGAAGTCAAGTCCCTCGTTCGCGAAGGAACTATCAAGGGCTTGTTCGTGCCCGTGCTCTGCGGCTCTTCTTATCGAAATAAAGGTATTCAGCCGCTTATGGACGCGATCGTGGATTATTTGCCTTCTCCTATTGATATCCCGCCTGTTTCTGGCATCAACCCCAAAACTGGCCAGAGCGAAATCAGGGAGCCAAAACCCGATGCACCACTGAGTGCTTTAGCCTTCAAGATTATGGCCGATCCTTTTGTGGGAAAATTGACCTTTTTCCGCGTTTATTCTGGGACCATGAAAGTGGGAACATACATTTTGAATGTCTCCAAAGGGGAAAAAGAGAGAATAGGGCGCCTGCTTCGCTTGCACGCCAACCACAGGGAAGATGTTGAGGAGATAAAGGCAGGAGACCTGGGCGCTGCTGTAGGTTTGAGGTACACCTCGACCGGTGACACCTTAGCCAATGAAAGCCATCCTATTCTTCTTGAATCCATCCCATTCCCCACCCCGGTAATCTCAGTGGCCATTGAACCCAGAACGAAGGCTGATCAGGATAAGCTTTCCCTCTCTCTGGCCAAAATGGCGGAAGAGGACCCCACCTTTAAGGTCAAAGTAGATGAGGAGACCGGACAAACGGTGATTTCCGGTATGGGCGAGCTTCATCTGGAAATCATCGTGGACCGTTTGCTCAGAGAGTTCAATGTTGAAGCTAACGTGGGCAAACCCCAGGTCTCCTATCGAGAAACCGTGACTTCCTCTGCCCAGGCTGAGGGAAAATACATTCGTCAGACTGGTGGCCGAGGTCAATATGGTCATGTATGGCTCAAGATAGAACCCTTAGAAAGAGGACAGGGTTTTGTTTTCGAAAACAAGATTGTCTCGGGCGCTATCCCGAGGGAATTCGTCCCTGCAGTGGAGTCAGGAGTCAGGGACGCTATGGAGTCCGGAGTTCTCGCCGGATACCCAATGATCGATATCAAGGTCGTGCTCTTTGACGGTTCCTATCATCCTGTGGATTCCTCGGAAATCGCTTTTAAGATAGCGGCCTCTAAAGCTGTTAAAGATGCCGCCTTGAAAGCCAACCCTGTACTCCTCGAGCCTATTATGCGGGTCGAAGTGATAATCCCGGGAGAATATCTGGGAGACGTCCTCGGCGATCTCACAGCACGTAGAGGGCATATTGAGGGTATTGAAACTCAGGGCAATATTCAGATTGTACGAGCAAGAGTTCCTTTAGCGAACATGTTCGGATATGCTACTGATCTGCGCTCTATCACCCAGGGCAGAGGAACTCACACTCTTGAATTTTATCGCTACGAGCCTGTGCCCAAGCAAATTGGTGATACCCTCATTGAAGCGATTGGATTAGTGAAAAAAGAGAGCGCATAAATTGAAAAAAGGAGAGTAGAAAATGGCCAAACAGAAATTTGAAAGGACCAAACCCCATGTGAACGTGGGCACCATCGGCCACATCGACCACGGTAAGACTACCCTTACCTCCGCCATCACCAAGTGCCTGGCTGCTGCCGGAACTTCCACCAAGCCCTTAGACTTCTACGACATCGACAACGCTCCGGAGGAGAAGGCCCGTGGGATCACGATCAACATCTACCATGCGGAGTACGAAACCGCTAACCGCCACTACGCTCACATTGACTGCCCGGGGCACGCTGACTACATCAAGAACATGATCACCGGAGCTGCTCA
>JANLFM010000032.1 GCA_024655865.1 Caldisericota bacterium | reverse complement strand
GAGGGTTTTCTGGAGATCTTTTGATCTTTGGAGCTATTGCCAATTTTCCAGGCATAAGCTCGGTTGGCTACAGCGATAGCTTCAATGATGCTGCTTATGCCATGTACTCAGGAGTAGTACCAATACTGCTAATGTACAATGAACAATTTCCTGCACACTACAGCCCCTTAACTCGAACCGATGGAACCAACAGGAGAGAGTATAATTATATCGAGAATTCCTATTATGGAGACATCAATAGTAGAGAGGGGATAAACCAAAGTCTTTTAAATGCAGGGTACTATCCTAAAACTACGAATGTCTTTCGTTTCGCCTTTCCCAATCATTAGGTAATGGGAAAAATAGCCTTTTCAAATACAAAACGGAAGCTCCTGCTTTCATTTATCTTGCTGGTGGTTCTTTTTTCGGGATGCCAAAAGGCCTACCCTGCTCCTATATACGGAGCCTTCGGGAATGAGAGGCGCACATCCTATGTTGATGTAGCTGGTTTGACCGAGGGCGATTTCCAGGTAGCTTGGAAATACGAGATGGTTGATTCGGCCGAGGACCCCATTACCAAGGTCTACAATTCCCCAGTAGTTGATGGCCGAGTCATGTACCTTGGTGGGCAAGGAGTTTATGCTGTCTCTTTGGACACCGGCCAAGAGATATGGCGGAAAGAATTTAATTCCATTCTGGATCCCAACGCTAAATATCTAAGTGTTTACCCCCCTCTTGTTTACCGGGACTCGATCTTTATTGTAGTTAGCTACTACCCCGATAAATGGGAGAGGGAACGCCTTGTTTCCCTGGACAAGAGGACAGGGGATATCCTATGGCAGAGCGATGAGTTGGGGAAAGATCCGAACCGGGTGAGCCCTTTCGGTTTTCCCATTATTATCGGTGATAGGATCTATCTCCCTGCCAACAATACAGTGGAGACCGATCCCTTTCATGAATCGGGAATATGGGTGTTCGACACCGGAACGGGGAAGGTTCTGGATAAGATCTTTTTAGAATCTCACCCTTACCACTACGCTCTTCGAGCCAACGACACGATGTTAGCTGCAGAAGGGACTACCCTCTATGGCATCGCAGACATCTTGGGAAAATCCTATCTCTTCTCCTATGACACCATGGAGAAGCAATTGAAGTTCAATCAGCTTGCCTTCGATTTCTCTGGTAGCTGGAATAGGATAGCTATCGGAAAGGACTCCATTGCCGTTTGTTTGGCCAAAGACTCAACCCCGCCAGCCTTTTCTATTAAAGTATTCGATAAGTCAACCCTTAGAGTTCTCTGGGAGAAAGAATCGTCTCAACCGGAGGGGATAGGCATTCCGGTTATGTCTTACATTGCTCTCCACCAGGATAGATTGTACACCGTTCTTTTTGAGGGCAGATTCGTCTGCTTCGACTTGAGGACAGGGAAGGAGCTTTGGAGCTACTCCCCTCCTTTCAAAGAGGTAAAGGTCCCCATGGAAGGAGCCGAGGGGATCAAGGAGAAGACATACAAGTGGTTTGGGGTAGATGACATTCTCATCGCTAAGGATGTGGTATATTTCAACGGCCGGGATACCGTCTATGCTTTCCATCCTGAGACAGGACAGTTGCTTTGGCAAAAGGATATCTCCCAGGACGCTAGGGTGAGAAATATTATGCCGGTGGAGAAAGGTTTGATCGTACACTACACCTATGATAAGAATTTCCCTTCTCCTCCTGTTTTCGAGCTCTGGAGGGAGAAATAATGAAGAGCATGAAAATGGAATACACCATTCTAATTTTCCCTTGAAAAGCATCCAGAGCATTGGTCATTCAGAAAGCTTCTTTCGGTAAAATTGTGGAGCCACAAGGCCTTTTGCCCCTCCGGGACGATAGTGGTGTGGTCGTTCCTTTCATATGTGTGCCGAACCCGGAAAGGCACCTGGTCGGGGAAGATGTGGAGGAGGAATTTGCTCCAACTTTAGAAAACCTGAGAAAAATCAATGTTCAAAGTTAAAGAATGGACACCCAGATTTTGAAGAAGGCGGTAAATGAAGCAGGAAATTTGTTCTTGAAGCCTTTTGCCCTGAGAGAAATCCCCGGTATGATGATTCTTGCCCTTTTACAGAAAGTGGCCTCTGTTATAAGTCCCGGGACTTTTTGTAAAATCGAATGAAAGGAGCAAAGAAGGAGGAACCTTTATGGAAGCAAAAAAGGAGCTGAACGCTGTGGGGTTGTCCTGCCCCATGCCCATCATCAAGACCAGGAAGGCAATCGAAGAGCTGGGAAGCGGTGAGATCCTGCTCGTTCTGGCTGACGATCCCGGCGCTAAGGAAGATTTCCCTGCCTGGTGCGAGCAAACAGGAAATGAGCTTCTAAAAATGGAAGAGGAAGCTGGCGTAATTAAGTTTTACATAAAAAAGAAATAGGAGGAAAAACATGACGGAAAAGAAAAGATTGGCAATCGTTGTCTCGGAGAATTCACTGGATAAGGCTATGATGCCCATGATACTGGGCACTACGGGAGCCTCACTGGATGCCGAGGTCCATTTGTTCTTCACCTTCTGGGGATTGTTCCTGCTCAAAAAAGATTACAAACCGAAGCTCAAGGGAATGATGGCGCCCTTTACAGGCATGATGGTCAAGCAGATGAAGAGCAAAAACATCCCTGGATACTCTGAACTCTTGGAGCA
This sequence comes from Caldisericota bacterium, assembly GCA_024655865.1. Lineage (GTDB taxonomy): Bacteria > Caldisericota > JANLFM01 > JANLFM01 > JANLFM01 > JANLFM01. The sequence continues at coordinate 9,928 of JANLFM010000032.1, read as the reverse complement.
GGCCCGGGAATTGGGGGTGAAGCTCTACGCCTGCTCAACCAGCATGGAGATAATGGGCGTAAAGAAGGAGGACCTGATTGATGGCGTGGAAGTCCTGGGGGCTACCGCCTTTTTGAAAATCGCTTTTGAGTCTGATGTGACGCTCTTTATTTAGGGCGAACAATGAAATTGAAATTCCTTGTTCGAACCGGACCGTATTCTAACCAGAACATTGACACCGTCTATAACCTGGCTAAAAGAGCCCTAAACAGGGGACACGACATCTTCATCTTCCTCTATGAGGATGGAACCCTGAACGTGCAGGCAAAAATCAAGTCCCTCGAGGAAAGGAACATTGCCGAAAGGATCAAGGAACTGATCCAAATGGGAGCCAAAGTGGGGTTATGCGCCACCTGCGCTAAATTCAGGGGCCAGGACAAAGAGGATATTATCGAGGGAGCCAAATTTGGCGGGCTGGGGCTCCTGGTTAAGGAAATGCCCGATTGCGATAGATTCATATCCTTTGGATACTGAGGAGTTCGAAATGCGAAAGGTGCTTGTTATACTGAATGCCGCCCCGTACGGAACCGCCACGGCGGCCGAGGCGTATAGGGTATTGCAGGGGCTTGGGGGTTTGGGGGTTGAGACCTCCTGCTTGCTTATGGGCGACGGAGTCTACATCGCCTTAAGGGAACAGAAGCCGGAAAATATTGATATGCAAAGCCTGGAAAGGGCTTACAGGTCCCTCTCGGAATTCGGCGTAAAGGTCTATGCCTTCAAGGATTCCCTCTCAGAAAGAGGGATAGACGAAGAGGAGCTTATAGAGACCGATGGCATCCTGGATCAGGAAATGGCCCGAAAACTGATAGATGACCATCATTGCGTAATTACTTTCACTTCCGGGAGTTGACATGGGTTACCTGTTTATCTTCAGCGTCTCTCCATTTAAAAGAAACGAGATTGAATTGCACCTCAAACTGGCCCGGGAAGGCGATTCCTGTATTTTCATCCAGAATGGGGTGGTAGCCTGTAAAGGCACGCCACAATCCCTCAAAAAACTGGTAGAGGAGAAAAGGAGCCAGGGAGTTTCTTTTTACTTCTTGAAAGAGGATCTGGAAGCAAGAGGCATCGAGCATGTCTGGGGAAATCTCGTGGACTATGACGGTTTCCTGGACTTAATTGAGAGGCACGAGAAAATAATCCATTAAAAAGCACCGGGTTTCATTGCCTTTTTCCCAAGGGCGCGCCGGGCCTTTTGGCATTTTTATCCTGAGGCGCGAAGTGGAGAAGTCTTGATCTTGGTTCAGTTGAGGAGGAATCTTCACGAATTCTTAAAGATTTCTTCATCTCAAATTTACACCGCATTAATAAAATTTTCACAGGAACCTCCAAATTTTGTAATAAAGCCAGGGAAAGGGAGTGATTTGGCTGAAAAATTGGGACGAGAACACATCAATTGAAAGCCAGTCTGAAATTTATTCATCTTATCCGGGGAGGGGACCCGACATGAGGGTGATACAGATCAGGGATGAGGATGCCGCACTTAAACTGCTGAATTTTATGGGAAATTTCCTCTTTTCTGGTAACAGGCTTGAGAAGCTCATAAGGGATAGCCTTAATTCCTTCTCCATTTCTGAGATCATCGATCTGGAATATCTAAATTCGCATGGGGAAAGAAACAGCAAGATCTTCGGCATCTTTGATCCCCAAGGTGATCACGTGGGGGGATTAATCGTCAAATACTATCCCTGGCAGAAACTAAAGAAGCAGTTATATTTTCACCCCGCAAAGAACGAGAATGGGGAAGTCAAGACTCTTTCAGTCGAGAGCATAGCCTCGATCATAGAAAAGAAACTTTCCCCCAAAGAGGAAATCCAGTTGGGGATATATCTGTCATATTTTACGATTAAAGAGGATTTGCGGGGCAAAGGATTGGGCAGGCTCTTATTTCAAAAATTCATAGAGGAGGTCAAATCCAATCCCGAGAGTTGCAAACTGGCCTTTACCATCACACTGGGAAAGTACTCAATGATTCCTTTGGGGGAAACTCTGATGAAATACTTGCTTGAGGGTGAAGGAAGAAGGTTCTCCAATAGAACTAAGTTCTCAGAGGTTGCAAAAAGCATGGATCTTCCAAAAGATCTTTTTGAGACTGATCCCAGATCTTATCCCACCAAAGTTTTTGCAAAAGAGTCAGGCTTTACATTTCTGGGCTTCTCGAAATATTTAGGTGAGCTGTGGGGGAAGATTTTTTAGAGAAAATAGATTGTCCCCATTTTTCGTGGGGTTTTCCCTGTTCCCACAGCAGGGGTCCCGTCAGTGTAGTAAAGACGCTTGAACTCCTGGGAAACCGCCGTGGGTAGAGGGGCACAGGCTGATAGCGCAAACAGAAAAGAAGAGATTATCATTAAACAAAGAATAATTTCCCGCCAGTGTAAAACCGGGTCATCCTGTGCTGGATGAGCTCCGATGCCAGAAGCCGAGAAATGGAGTCCAATCCGGCAGGAATTTGGCTACGACCAAGAGAAGATAGAAAAGAACTGTTAAGGCAACTGTCAAGAAGAGTCTTGCTTCCCATGATAAAAAAGTCATTTGGGCATAGTTTGTAAAAAAAGACACAAGAACATCTGACAGCTCTTTGAGAAAAGCCAAAATTTAGTTAAAGGAGAAGCTCTGATCGAGCAATCTGTGGAGGGACAGGTATGTGCCGGAAAGGTCAGGAGTTTCAAGGGAGCTTAAACTTTAGGCATGGGCAATCCAGAATAGGGAAAGTATGGAAGGCCCTTTCAGGAGTCGTTATTCTTTCCGGGGTGCTCCTTTTACTTTCCTGTGCGGGAAACCAATCTTCTCAAGCGATCTTTTTTCCTGCTCCCTTTCCCTCCATCCCCGATGCCGAATTTGTGAGCCCTCTGGAAGTGCCGGAGCTTAAAGCCACCGTGTACCTCTTCCGTGATGAGTACTTGGGCCAGGACAGCATGCCGAGTTGATCGCTGTGCGCTGGCGGGACGGAAAGGAGATCTCCCGTCTGACTTTGGAAGCTAGAAATTTTGAGGGCCGCTTGCCCCGCTTCCCCATCACCTCAGTAGGCAAGAAAGGGTGGTTCGTTACCTCCCCGCCCCCTGTAATACATGCTGAATCGGTCTTCGAAGGAGTAGCGTGCTGGGATTTGGGCTCCGGGGATTTCAGGGAGCAAAAAATTTTCTCCCTTTATTCGGATCAGGGAGTGCGTGCGGAAAATGCTTTTGTGGGAGGAATCCAGGGTCTGCCTTTCCTTTTTTATGAAGATAGGAGACCCGAAGAACCCACGCGTGGCGACTTGATGGCTCTCAAGTTAGAAACGGGGAAAATTCAGCTTTTAGCAAAGAAGACCGGGCCCTTGGCTGCTATCCCTTATAAACAGAACTGGACACTCTTTGGCGACACAGCCTGGGAATCAGGAGGGGCTGTACGCATCTTAAAGGAAGGGGAAGGACTCCGGACTGAAGAAATATCGGTTCCTTTCCTGAAAGACGAGTACTCCCCAATAGGGAGACGCGGCAACGTTTTCTTTTTCTACCATGCAGGAGGAATATTCCGCTGGAACCTGAATGACCCTTCAGGTAAGTTCGAGGAATTGACTTTCTGGCGTGAGGTTATCCCGCTTTCCTCGGGAGCGGGATGGTGTTATGACCAGGCTCCCTCGGGCTACCTTTTCTCCTTTGACATCAGAAGAGGACCAGTGGGAACTCAGGAGCAACTCGACACCTATATCGCTGATCTGGTCAATGAAAAAATATGCAGGTTGAGCCTAGAAGAGAAGAAGATAATCCCCGCGCCCTGGAGCTGGAATGATTACTACCTGACTATTCCTTCAAGAGTGAGCCAGGAGGGGATTCCTTCCGGAGTAAGTGAAGAGGGGCGCGCCTATTTCCCGGTTTGCCATTTTGATCCAGGCAAGCCAGGCTCCAGCGTGGTGATGGTGAATTTACCCGCGCTCTTCGCCCAGCAGACCCCCTAAAAAGTAAAAGTGGGCAGGTTACTTTTATCCTTTTATTCCTCATTTTTGTTAACTATTTTCGCTTGAATTACTTTTTCGAAAAACCAACCTGTCCACTTTTTTCACTTTTTTTAGATTATGTGCCCCGCACAGGAAAGTAAAAGGAGCACCCCGGGTGCAAGTTTCTAATGATAAGAGGCGCCTTTGTAAAGAATAAACACATAGTCATCCTGAAGAAAAGAGAGTGCCTTTTCTAAATCAGCTACCGTCAGGCGGTCATAGCTTTTCCAGAGGTCATCAAGGCTGGAACATCCGGGAAGTAGCAGGTTGGGAGCAAGGCCTAAGGCGAAGGCGCTGGGGCTCTGGCTTGCGCTTAAAAGGGAGGCCTTCAAGTTGAACTTGGAAAGAGCCAGATTCTCTTCCGTGATATGTCCTTTCGAGTCCCCTATCGCCTGCAGAATGAAGTCCTTTATGGGAAGAGGGTTGCCTATATCAAGGGCCAGCCAAACCTCGAAAAGCGGGATGCCGGGGTAATCCACTCCGGCGCTCTGAGCGGGCGTGAATCCCATCTGGGAAGAGACCCCAATCATTCCCTTCTCAGCCCTCAGTTTAGAAAGGCGAGAAAGGAGAATTTCCCCTAAAGCCTGGAAGGCAGGAATCTCCTCAGGAGAAAAACCGGTCCAGCCTATAACGGCGTAGGAGGGAGCGATCTCAGATGTGGAAGTGGGAGTTATGGGAGTACCCAGAGTGGGATATACGGTTATGGTGTAGCGGTCCATAAAGGTTTTTACTATTTCCTTTTTCTCTGTGAGCTTGGGGATCGGGAAAGCCGTATCTTTCTCCGACCCCTTTATGACGTTTCTGAAGACCTCCTTAGCCTTCTCGGGATCAGCTTTGCCGCAGAGAACAAGGACCATCCTCTCCGCAGTATAAAAGCGGGAATGAAAGTCCCTCAGGACTTCTTCCGTGGCTTTTAACTCCGTAAAAGGAGTCTGACCGGGATCCATTCCCCGGGCGTTGTTGCCGTAGGGATGATCCTGGAAAATCGTCCTTTCGAACTCATGAATAATAGCTCCTGCTGCATTAAAAGAGACGTTCTTCGCTTCCATGGCCCAGCGCTCCTTCTCCATTTTGAGATAGGAGAAATCGGGGTTGGCCAGGTTCTCATAGAGGATATTCAGGGCTTTTTCGTAGTCCTCAGGATGACAGCGGATGTAATAGGTCACTTCCTGAATTCCAGTGTGGGCATTGCAGTCCATACCTTCCTTGCTTTCCTTTAACTCCGCCATACAGTCTTCAATCATCCCCCGCCCGATGACGTGCTCCAAAAGATGGCTGAGGCCGTAAAGACCCTCGGGTTCATAGCAGGACCCCGCTCTCACCGCCACGGAGAGAAAGAGAGTATCCTCCCCGGGAAAATCTTTAGTGAGAATGCACAAACCGTTTTCCAGGACTTGAGTTTTACCAAAATCTGGAGTGGGCAGTACCTGGGTATTAGTGCAACCGCAAAGGAGGAGAACTACCAACAGGGCCAATAATAATTTTTTCAACCTCTTCACCTCCATCCCGTTTTCCCTAAATTAGTTCCATTCTCCCAGCATCTGCGGGATCAACTTTAATTCGAATTTTTGCGATAAAACTCGCTTGTATTGAACCGCGCATACTTGTTCCCTGCCAGGGTTATAAAACATGGAAATTGGTAGAAACCCCATTAATCCTTGCCAATATTGTAATCCCAAAAGCACAAAAAGGGCGAGCAATTTTTTCATATCTTCTTCAAAAACAGCCCGTCCCCTTTTATGCCCTTTTTGAGGTCTATGGGCGTATCACGCGTATCTATACTTTTTCGGTTAAACCGTGAAATTAAATTCTTTCTCTAAATCGCTTTCCAGGAACGCCCTTGGAGGAAACTCCTCCCCGGGAAGCCAAAAACCAACCAACTGCCCCTGAATAAGCCAATGTCACTGCTCCAATTGCGGCCCAGGCCCACCAGGGAAGGCCATACCTCACAAGCACTGTTGTTGGACGAGCTGTTAGGACAGGCTGAATAGAAACAATCACAGAGTGTTCGCCAAGAGGTGGAGGAGAAATCCAAAGTAGAAGCCCAGCCTGCCAAATTGATAAGTAGAGAAGAGCACAGAGAATTACAAACCCTATGCCTGCCAGGGTCCGCCTTTTAATCTTCATCTCCTCGCCCCCTTCAAAGTTTACTCTCACTGTTTTTCTTTCAGTTTCCTTTTGACCTTTTCCTGCCTTGCAAATCCTCCTTCAAGGGCCTCTTTCTTCCCCTTTAATGCATAAACAAAGAAGGGAGAAAAAATGTTCATTAAAATGACGAGCATATTGTATGGTAATTAGTGCCACCGACCCAAAACCATTGTAGCCTGTCCCTTTCTTTTAAAGAAGTAGCTGCTCCCCCTTATATTACGTGTCATTTGACCCTGATCTTTAAGCTTACCGAGAGATCATTAATACCGTAGTAACCTGGCGAATCCGGAGGATAAGGAGCTTTGGCCGTGGTTGCCGCTACCAGTTGATATTCGCCTCTTTGGCTCAGGGGAACCTGGAAATTGGCAGTCAACTCTTTGCCTGCCTCGATCGTAACATCCTGAGGCCCTCCAATTATAAAATCCGGCATAGATGACCAAACAGTATTGCCTTTTTCGTCTACCAGGGTGAGGACAAAAAGGTAGGAATGGAGGCAACCCAGTCTGGCAACTGCTGGCCCAATATTCCGTAAGCTTACCCGGCAGGTGATGGTCTCTCCTTCTTGGGCTTCGGCTTTGTTGATAGTAGCGGTGAGAACCAGGCCCAGGTCTTCCCGCACCAGGCCCTCGGCGAGCAGAACAGGATAGGCTACGGTACAAGCTCCCAGAGGAAGGGGAGTCTCTGAGGGCTTAGAGCTTGAACAGCTTGAAAGGAGGAGCAATAGCGATATTAAAAGGAGCCAGATGATCGCCTGCCTAATAACGGCCTTTTCTCTCATTATGGTCCCCAATACTCAATGTTATAGTAGGGATTGCGGACCACGCAGTAAAGAGGCTGATCCCATTTTAGGACTGTGGAGTAAGTGCTGGTCCAGGTGTTCCAGCTAGAACCGTTGTAGATGGAGCCATTTAAACTCATTCCCCTTGGTAACTGCCCAGCCTCTACCGTCTCATCTGCAGCGTAGCATTCGGCAAAAGAACAGAGGCTAATGGAAGAAACATTTTGAATAGATACGTCTTTGAGGGTTATCCAGCTACCATTGTAGTAAATTTATGCCCGCCAGATATAGGGTGTGCCTGTGTAAAAAACACGAAAAGCATAGTAACTGCCTATTGTTAGGGGATACTGATCAAAAAACCAAGTCTGCGGAGTATCTCCATAATATCTAAATTGAACAAAAACGCGCGGCTTCGCTCCTACCCCTGCTTCTTTGAGCCATCCTGTCTGAAGCCATGTATAGCCACTCATACGCCCCACCCATGCTGAGGTCCAGTGGTTGTATAGACAACTGGATTGGTAACTAAAATACTGGCGGAAACCCCCTTGAAGTAATTAGCAGTGTAAACACCGGCGAAGAAGTGGGTAGTAGGAGTAGTGACAGTTGCATTGGAATAGATTAAATGTGCTTCGGTGCTCCAATCCGTTACTACTGAAGACGGTTCTGCTGTCATTGGAATATCCATTCCTTCTTCCAGGAGCTTAAGATTCTCCTCCAGGGAAGGTGGTAAATCAGAGCCCGCAGCGGAATTAGAATAAGCACTTGAGGGAACCACGCCTGGGAAAAGCCCCATTGTCACAAGAAAAACCAATACCACCACAACCAGCCCTTTAAAAACTTCCCTTTTCATTTTCACCTCCAATTTTAGGTGTTTCCTCTGGCATACACCCTCAATCTAAAAGACGAACTTGCCTCCAAAATGTGCTACTTTTTCCAAAATATTTTTCAATTTCTTCAAAGCGCTGTAAGCAATATAAGGAATCATGTGCCATTCCTTTGTGTCACAACCAGCGCCTACTCTGGCTGAGCCATTGGTCCACGCTTCTCTTCTCCGGTCTCTGAAGCTTGCTTGTTCAGACAATAGTTGGGCAAAGCCCTCTGGCTATTGCTCTTGTTCATCTCTTCCGTAATCAGGACAAGGATCTTAAAACCACACCACTATCGTCCCGGAGGAGCTAAAAGCCTCGTGAGCTCCACAATTTGATCGAGAGAAGCTTTCTGAATAACCAATGCTCTGGATGCTTTTCAAGGGAAAATAGAATGGTGTACACCATTTTTACGCTCTTCATTATTTCTCCCTCCAGAGCTCGTAATAGGGTGGTTCAGGAGGTCCGGCACAAATTTGCGTTGTGTAATGTACAATGAGGCCCTTTTCGATAGGCCTCAGGTTTATGAATCTTTTCCCTTCCTCGATATCTTTTTTCCAGAGCAATTGACCCGAATTGGGATCAAACGCATAAATTGCATAACAACCATTGAAGTAGACCACATTTTTGGTGGCAAAAATATCCGAGGCAGCAAAAGATTTACTCCTTTCAACCGTCCCATAATCAGTTGAGATTTCTATCTCCCTTAGGGGAGGGGAATAGCTCCATAGTTCCTCACCTGAGTGAGCCTGGAGGCAAAGGAATCTTCCGTCGAAGGAGGCAGTGTAAAGTTTTTCTCCATTAAGGGCTAAATAGGCGAAAGGGGGAATCCTCAAATCTTCGGGCTTTCTATAGCTCTTTTCCCATAGAAGCTTTTGGGTAAGCTTATCATAGACCTTTATACAAAGCTCAGGAGGCTCGGGATATTCCTCTTTGATGATACAGACTGCGATCACATCATCTCCTATGGCAATCCTTGAACAGGAGCCGGGGAAATCAAAGATTGGCATTTTGAATTTGATCTCCTTTCTATTCGTGTCATACAAGAACAGGTAAGATATATTCCTAATGTCTGCAACTCCGTAGAGAGTGGCCCCTTCAGCGGCGAGCATAGTAGAAGCTGGTTGAAAATAATAGTGGTATTCATCCTCATCGAGGAATATCTTATCCAAGACATTTCCTGTATTGACATCAAAAACCCAGACCCCCGCCTCATGAAAGGGTGAGGTTTTGTCGGTGTTTAAGGCCGGCAAGTAGAGCTTATCCCCAATGACCACAGGAAAGCCGGAGATGGAGCCCCTAAAGGGGCGATCCTTATCATTTCCAATTTCTCTACTCTGCCAGAGCAGTTCACCCGTTCTTTTGTCCAAAGCGAAGAGACGCTGCCTTTTCCAGCTATCCGGATAATAATTAACTACCACAAAGAGTTTCTCCCCACATACTACCGGCGCATACCTGCAATCGTGGAGCACTTCATCAGCTTGGGGGTCCAAATACTGGTCGAACCTTTTGTGCCAGATCTCTTCTCCGTTTTTCAGAGATACGGCATAGACTCCTCTTCCACCAAGGTAAAGCACGTCTCCATCAACCACCGGGGTGTTATACATTACAGTCATTGTCTCATCTAAAAGATCGAGCCTTTGGTATTTCCAGGCTACTTCAATTTCGCCCTTGGTTAGTCCAGACACATCGGCATAAGAGATGCGCCTTTCATCCCCAAAGCAACCATAAAGACAGGTCTGTTCGGGTGACGTGCATCCAGAGGTTACCACCGCCAGGGATATGAGGAAAAGAATGATCCGTTTCATGATCCCGGAAAGGCGTAGCGAAAGACATTTGTAGTTTCAAAATAATATCCTGCCTCATAGAGTGATTGTCTTATCCCTTGCCTTCGATAGTAATCAGGGTGATAACTGTTCTCGATGTAATTTTGGTATCGGTTATATGTCCCATCGGTCTGGGTCAGGGGGCTATAGTGCGTAGGATACATCTTTAATATGGGCACAACTCCAGAGTAGATACAATAAATAGCATCTGTGAGGCTATCGGAATAGCCTACCGACAAAATGCCTGGAAAATTGGCAATAGCTCCAAAGATCAAAAGATCTCCAGAAAACCCTC
>JANLFM010000031.1 GCA_024655865.1 Caldisericota bacterium | reverse complement strand
TTCCATCCCAGGGATTAAGAGAAGCATTTTTGGATTTGGTGCCGAAGGGGGGAGTCGAACCCCCACTGGGATTCCCCAAATACGCCCTGAACTAGCGGATCTGTAAATTCCCCAACTTCCTAAATGCGGGATTTTTATTTAAATGCTATAATCCGCCCATAAATGTCTTACCCTTGTATAATTCCGGGAATATGGCCCGGAAGTTTCTACCAGGTAACCGTAAATTATCTGACTACAAGGGGTGTTATCCTTTTTGGATCACTCCTTGTAGTTCTCTCCCCCTGTCTGAAAAATAAAGGAGGTATTCCCTATGGAGTTGATCCACAAAGGAAAAGTCAAGTCGGTTTTCGATAACCATGACGGCACCGTCACAGTTGAATTTCGGGACGATATCACCGCTGGAGACGGGGCCAAACACGATCTATTAGAAGGTAAAAGCTCTCTTTCCAACTCTATTAACCACATTTTCTTCACCAAGCTACAGGAAGCTCGCGTTCCCAACCATTATCTGGGAAAAGTCTCAGGAAGGGCTTTCAAAGCTTTCAAGTTGAAGATCTTCCCTTTAGAGGTGGTGGTGAGAAACTTCACCGCCGGGTCTTTCTGCAGGCGCTACGGCCTGGAAAAAGGGAAAAAACTCGATCCTCCCATTGTGGAATTTTTCCTCAAAAGCGATCAGCTTCACGACCCCCTAATTTGTTTCCCGGCGATCCTTGCGCTTGAAATAGCCACTTCGGCGGAAATAGAAGAAATGGAAAAATTAGCCTTGCGCGTGAATCAAGCCCTTTCCCCCTTTTTGAGAGAGCGGGGTTTAGTTTTAGCGGACTTTAAAGTCGAAATTGGAAAGGGAGCAGACCGATTAATGGTGGCAGACGAGATCACCCCTGATTCCTGCAGGTTTTGGGATCTAAAGACAGGGGATTCCCTGGATAAAGACATCTATCGTCAGTCCGCAGGAGACCCTCTCATAGCTTACAGGGAAGTCTTAAGGAGGATTTCTGCATGAAATACGATTTTCAGGTCAAGGTGAAGGTGGCTCCCCGCATCTATGACCCTCAGGCTGTGACCATCGAGAAGAGTTTGAGGAAACTTTCTTATCCGGTAAGGGGACTGAGAATGGGGAAGATCTTCGAGATCTCCATTGAGGCACCCTCAGAGGAAAGGGCCAGGTCAATTGCCGAGGAGATTGCCGCAAAAGTTCTCTCCAACCCAGTTTTCGAAGTTTATGAACTGGAAATGTTCAAATGAAAGCTGCTGTGATCGTTTTCCCAGGAACCAATTGCGATAGCGAGACCCTCGAGGCTTTAAAGTGGAGCGGCTTTCAGGCTGAATACGTCTGGCATGATTGGACCTCTCTGGAAAGTTTCGATCTGGTGGTCCTCCCTGGAGGCTTCTCCTATGGCGATTATCTCCGTCCGGGTGCTATTGCCCGTTTCTCTCCGGTGATGAAAGCCGTGGAGAGATATGTAGCGGAAAAAAGGGGCATGGTTTTAGGAATTTGCAACGGCTTTCAGGTTCTCCTGGAGGACGGGCTCCTTCCTGGAGGGATGATGAGAAACTCCTGCGGACATTTTATCTGCAGAACCGTGGCCCTCAAGGTCGAGGATACCCCCCTCTTTTCTAGGATACAGAAGAGGTTGATTTTGTACATCGCACACAGCGATGGCCGATACATCGCTGACCGAGAGATGATCACGAAACTGAAAAGGGAGAACCGCATTCTCATGAGATACGAGGAAAACCCGAATGGAGCGACGGATAGCATTGCCGCCATTGCCAGTGAAGATTTCTCTGTGATTGGGATGATGCCTCATCCAGAGCGTTCTGTCTTAAATTACCACCCCAACTTGGACGGATTAGAGATATTTCAAGCGATGAGAAGGTGGTTGTATGCCCGCAGACCTTGAAACCCTGAGAAAGCTGGCCCTTTCCTTGGAGGATTATCAGAGGATCGTTCAGGCTCTCTCTCGAGAGCCCAATCCCACTGAACTTTACATTTTCTCCGCCATGTGGTCAGAGCACTGCGGTTACAGACATTCCAGGCGACTCTTGAAGAGCCACCTCCATCCTCCGGGAGGGAACGCCGGCCTAGTCTGGATTCAGGACTGGGGGGTGGCCTTTAAAGTGGAGAGCCACAATCACCCTTGTGCTGTGGAGCCTTTCCAGGGAGCAGCCACGGGCATTGGAGGGATCATCAGGGACGTAATAGCTATGGGTGCGCGGCCCGTGGCCTTGCTCGATTCCTTGCATTTTTCTCAACCTGGCTCTCCCCTTTATGAAGGGGTTATTTCTGGGATTAGCGTCTACGGAAACTCTATAGGCGTTCCCACGGTAGGAGGGGAGGTGCGTTTCGATCCTCAATTTGAGTTTAACCCCCTGGTCAATGTTATGGCTGTGGGCATAGTCAAGCCCCACGAGATATGTACCAATGAAGCTCAAGGAGTGGGAAATTCCTTGATCCTTTTGGGTTCAAAGACGGGAAGGGATGGACTGCACGGGGCTTCCTTCGCTTCTCGGGAACTGGATATAGAGGCCGATGAGAGGCCCTCTGTTCAGGTAGGAGACCCTTTTACCGAGAAAAAATTGATTGAGGCCACTTTGGAAGTTTCTCAGCTCAAATCCCTGGTGGCTATGCAGGACATGGGTGCCGCTGGAATACTGAGTTCCACTGCGGAAATGGCCGCAATCGGGGGGCTGGGCTTGGACCTCTTTTTGGATCAGGTTCCGCTTCGGGAAGAGGGCATGGAGCCTTGGGAGATTTTGTTGAGCGAGTCCCAGGAGCGCATGGCCTTTGTGATTGAGAAAGGGCACGAGGGGGAAGTGAAAGAAATTGCGGATAAGTGGGAGCTGGATTTCGCCCGCATCGGGGTCTTGACCTCTGGGGAGGAGTTCCGCGTCTTTTGGAAAGGGGAGCTTGTGGCCTCTCTCCCTTTTTCCCTGATCGTGAACCCTCCCGATCTATCCCGGGAGATAGAGAGGAATTACCCTACCTCTTCCAGGGTTGCTCTCTGGTCGGGCCAGGTTCGGGAGCTTCTCCTCGACCTCCTGAGTCATCCAACCATCGCCTGTAAGAGATCAGTTTATGAGAGATATGATTACGCTGTCAGGGGCAAAACCGTTAAACCTCCTGGATCGGACGCTGCCGTTCTCTATTTGGAGGGTAAAAAGGGAATAGCCCTCACTTTAGGGGGAAATTCCCGGTATACGGCGCTTCATCCCCGGGAGGGGACCAAAGCCGTCCTTTTTGAGGCCTGTTGCAACATTATCTCCTCCGGGGGAAAACCTCTGGGGATCACCAATTGTTTCAATTTCGGAAACCCTGAGAAAGAGCCGGTTTCTGCACAGTTTTTCGCCGCTCTTATGGGTTTGGAGGAAGGGGCAAAGATTCTGGGAATTTCCGTTACAGGAGGGAACGTCTCATTCTACAACGAGAGCCAGGGAAAGCAGGTTCCTCCCACTCCAGTTATCGGGGTTGTGGGTGAGGTTGAGGATATAGAGCGCATCCCTGTTTCTCGCTTCGTCCGCACAGGGGACCTCATCTATTTGATTGGCCGGCGACTCGTTCCCCAGAATGGGGCTTCCTTATACCTTTTAGAAGAAGGATTGATTAAGGAAGCTTTTCCCCAGGTGGATTGGGAGGAATGCGCCAGAACCCTGGAGGCGGTAAGGAGCTTGGTGGCCTCAAACTTGATTGTGGCTCTGCACGATGTCTCCGAGGGGGGAATAATTGTGAGTTGTGCGGAGATGGCCCTTGGCGGGGGGAAGGGAGCAAATATCTCCACAGAAGTTCACCCTTTTGAGGAATACCCGGCCAGGTTCATTGCCGAGGTTTCTTCAGAGCATGTCAGAGAATTCCAGGAATTTCTGGAAAAGAGGGAGATTGAGTTCTCCCGGATAGGCCAGATCGGAGGAGAAAATTTCATCTGGAACGGGGAAGAGATCCCCCTTCCGGAGCTGGAAAAAGCCTACCATTCCTTAGAAGGTGTGGAATGAGGGAGAACTGCGGTCTTTATGGAGGGGTCTATCCCCGTATTGCTTCTGAGATCTACCGTGGGCTTTTGGCTCTCCAGCATCGAGGGCAGGAATCGGCAGGGATTTCTCTGGTTCACAATCGCCGCTTGAGTACCAGGAAAAGCCCTGGCTTGGTGAGGGAGGCTTTGCCCCTTTCCAAGGTTCAGGTTCTCAAGGGAGATTTGGGTATCGGCCATGTAAGGTACTCTACCGCAGGAGGAACCGATCCCATCAACGCTCAGCCCATTGAGGTGGAGTTTATGAAGGCTAAAGTAGCTTTGGCTCACAATGGAAACCTGGAAAATTACCAGAAGCTTAGAAGGGAGATGGAGCAGAGAGGGAAAGTTTTCCTCACCTCTTCCGATTCGGAGATTTTCCTGCAGAGGCTTGTGGAGCATTTTCGCTCTCCCCCCTCTTCCTGGGACCCTCTGGAAATGGCCAGGGTGGTTTTTCAAATCCAGGGTGCCTATTCCCTGCTTTTTCTGTTTGAGGATAAAGTTGTGGCCATCAGGGATCCCAAAGGCTATCGTCCTTTATGGATCAGACGCCAGGGAAATACAGTTCTTTTTTCCAGCGAGGACGCCGCCTTTCCCGAGGGAGGAGAAAGGCTGGAAATGGAACCAGGGTCTTTGGCTGTGGCTACCGAGGACGGCTTTTTTTACCAGAGGCTGGTTGTGCGCCAATCTCAGCAGTGCATTTTCGAATATATCTATTTTGCCCGTCCCGATTCCTGCGTTTTTGGGCACAACGTATATGAGATCAGGGAAAAATTGGGGGAACGCTGTGCTGAGGAACATCCAGTCAATGCTGATATTGTCGTCCCCGTCATGGATAGTGGCCTTTCCGCTGCTATTGGCTTCAGCCGCCGGTCGGGGATTCCTTTAGAGCCTGGGCTCATGCGCAATCCCTGGATTGGGAGAACTTTTATCGAGCCCTTCAAGAGGGCGGAGGCCGTCAAGGAAAAGCTTTCCACTATAGCTGATCTGATTAAAGGAAAGAGGATTGTCTTGGTAGACGATTCAATCGTCAGGGGCACCACGCTCAAGAAATTGATTGAAATCGTCAGGCTAAAAGGGCCCAAGGAGATTCACTTTCGGGTCGCCTCCCCTCCCATCACCCACGAATGCTTTTGGGGCATAGACATTCCCTCTCGTCGGCAGCTTATTGCCCGTAATGGCGTGGAGGAGGTTCAAAAAAAGGTGGGGGTGGATTCTCTGGGTTACCTCAGCTTGGAGTGGATGCAGCAAGTTTTAGGAAATTATGATCAGTTCTGCTTTTTCTGTTTCACAGGCAGGAGGGAAACTTGAGGTACAAGGACGCAGGGGTGGACATCTCTCGAGCGGAAAAACTGAAGGAGAAACTCAGGGATTTGTTTGGAGAAAGGATTGGCCCTTTTGCCGGAACTTTTTCCTGGGAGGGAAAGCTCTTTGTGGTTTCCACTGATGGAATTGGTACCAAACTGCAGTTATTGGCCAAATACGGGCGCATGAAGGAAGCTGCGCAGGACCTTGTGGCCATGAACGTCAACGACATCTTTTGCTTGGGAGCGAAACCGCTTTTCTTCCTGGATTATGTGGGATGCCATCGCATTGAAACCGAGTTTCTTCAGCCCTTTTTTCAATCTCTGAAAGCTCTTCTGGATTCCCTTCACTGTGTGCTCTTGGGAGGGGAAACCGCGGAAATGCCCTCGGTTTATCCTCAAGGCTCTTTAGACCTCGTGGGCTTCGTGGTGGGCATTGTGGATACTCCCGATGGTTTGCCGCTTGGGCCTGAGAAGGTTAAAGCTGGAGACCTGGCCATTGCTCTTCCTTCCTCTGGACCTCACTCCAACGGCTATTCCCTGATTAACAAGCTTCTCGCGAAAGGGCTTCTGGATGAAAAAGATCCAGCTTTGATGAGGTCTTTGCTTCAGCCCACAAAAATCTACAGTTTCCAGTTTCGGGAGGGAATTCATGCCTGCGCTCACATTACCGGGGGAGGTCTGAGCAAGAACTTGCCCCGCATGGTTCCCCAGGGCTTGAGGCTGGACTTTCAAATCGGCGATGTGCCTCAAGTCTTTGAGAAGATTCAGAAAGCGGGAAAGATCCCCTCTATGGAGATGCTTCAGACATTCAATATGGGTACGGGGTTCGTGCTCTTGGTGGATCGAGAAAGGGCGGGAGAGATCCTTAAAAGTTTAGAAGGCTTTTGTCCCCGCCTTGCAGGAAAGGTAATTGAAGATGAAAAGGATCGTCGTCTTAGGATCAGGGGAAGGGACTAATTTTTCTGCCATAGTAGAGCACTTCCGTAAAAAGAATTTGGAGGTTGAAATCCACGTGATCTCCGACCTGGAAAATTCTGGGATATTAAGGCGGGCCAAAATGTACGGCATTCCTGGAGAATTAATTTCTAGGAGCTTAAAAAAGGAGGAGAGGAATTCCCTCCTCTTTCAGAGACTGACGGAACTCAATCCAGACCTGATTGTCTTAGCTGGTTATATGCTTATCCTTCCTCCATTGATTGTCCGGGCCTTTTTTAAAAAAATTGTCAACATCCACCCCGCTTTGCTTCCTGCTTTCAAAGGGGCGCAAGCCATCGAGGATGCTTTTCGCTACGGCGTGAAATGGACGGGGGTGACCATCCATTATGTGGACGAGGGAGTTGATACTGGGCCCATTATCGCTCAGATCCCTGTTCCCGTTTACGAGCATGATACCCTGGAGACCATGACTCAACGTATTCATGGGGCAGAGCACTACATTTATCCTTTGGTGATCGAGAAAATCCTTGGAGGTGAAAGAATTGAAGGCACTTTTGAGTACAAGCGATAAGAATGGCCTGGATGAGCTCTGTAAAAAACTGATCCTCATTGGCTACGAGCTTTACGCAACTTCCGGGACCAGGAGATTTTTAGAGGAAAGGGCTATCCAGGTTCATCCTCTGGAAGAGATCACTGGTTTTCAGGAATTGGCTTTAGGAAGGGTGAAGACCCTCAACGAAAGGGTCTTTCAGATGATCCTTTCTCGGGAAGGGGAGGTTTTCGATCTCCTGGTTGTGAACCTTTATCCCTTTGAGAGCGCTATCCCACGAGGGGAAGAAGCCATGATTGAGAATTTTGACATCGGCGGGGTGGCCCTCTTACGGGCAGGGGCAAAGAATTTTTACCGGATTTCCATTCTCTCCTCTCCCCAGCAATACTCCTGGTTTTTGGAGAATGCCCCATTAAATTTGGAAAAAAGGCGCTTTCTGGCACAGAAAGCCCTGGAGGTTGTTTTGAGATATGATGCCTTAATCCTCAAGGCCCTCTTCAACTCACATTTTCACTTAGTTCTAAGGGATGTGGAGGAATTACGCTACGGAGAAAACCCTCACCAGCGGGCTTGGGTGGGAAAGGCTGTGGGCCTTTCCTCCCTTCTTGATCACCTAAAGCAGATCAAGGGAAGCCTCTCCTTCAACAATTATCTGGATTTGCTTTCGGGCACCGAGCTTGTTCAGGATTGCGGGGAAAATTCCGTGGCCATTATTAAGCACGCGAATCCCTGCGGGGTTTCCCGGTTCAGGGAGGATCTCCCCACCACTTTCCAGAGGGCCCTTTCCGGGGACCCTCAATCCGGTTACGGGGGAGTTTTATGTATCGCTGGGGAGGTGGACGAAAACCTCGCCCGGTCCATTAAGCCCCATTTTTTTGATGTCATTGTTGCTAGGGGCTTTACCTCGGAAGCCCTGGCCTCCCTTAGGGCTAAGAAGGCTACGCTTGCCGAGTTTTCCCCTTTTGCCCCTTCTCTGGAATGGAGGGTTTCTGATGGCCTGGTTTTAATTCAGGAGCCCGATACGGGTTTACCGTATGCAGAGCAGAGTGTGGTCACTTTGAGGAATCCCACGAAGCAGGAGTTGGAGGACGCAGATTTTGGTTTGAGGGTTGTGCGTTATGTCAAGTCCAATGCCGTAATCTTGGTGAAGGAAGGGATGCTCATTGGCTTGGGGGCTGGACAACCCAGCCGTGTTAATTCCGCTCAAATTGCCGTGGAAAGGGCCAGAAGCTTTGGTCATTCTACTGAGGGAGCGGTGATGGTTTCAGATGGCTTTTTCCCTTTCAAGGATTCTATTGAAGTGGGATTGAAGGCTGGAATCCGATGTTTTGTGGAGCCAGGAGGCTCCAGGCGTGACGAGGAATGCATAGAACTTTGCAAGGAGCATCAGGCCACCTTAATAATCACAAATAAGAGGCTTTTCCGACATTGAGGAAGGGATGAGAGCTTTAATTTACGGAAACGGAGGGCGAGAGCATGCCCTTCTTTGGAAGCTTGCTCAGAGCAAGCACATTGAAAGGATATTCACAGTCAACCCCAATCCCCTGATGGAACCCCTGGGAGAAGCCCTTTATCCTCAGGATTTTAAAGATCTGGCCCGTCTGGCCTTAAAAAACGGAGTCTCCTTAGCGGTGGTCGGACCGGAGAACCCTCTGGCTTCAGGCCTGGCTGATGTCCTGGAAGCAGAGGGGATCCCTACTTTTGGCCCTCATCAAGAGTTCACCTGGTTGGAAGCCTCTAAGGTCAGGGCTAAGGAGTTCAATTTCTTCCACTCTATACCCTGCGCTCGTTCCCTTCCTGTTACCACTCTCATAGAGGCTCAAGGGGCTTTGGCCCATTTTTCCCCTCCTTTTGTGATAAAAGCGGATGGACTTGCTGGAGGGAAAGGGGTCCTCATCGCCCAGAAAAAAGGGGAAGCTTTGAAGATCGTAGAGGAGATGCTTGGGGGGAAATTTGGGAGAGCCTCCCGGAAACTGCTAATCGAGGAATATTTGGAGGGAGAGGAACTCTCTCTGATTTGTCTCTACGATGGGAAGGAGCTTATTCCCCTGGATTACGTCCGCGATTACAAAAAGCTTATGGACCACGACCGAGGGCCTAACACCGGTGGTATGGGAGCCATTTCTCCTGTTTATTTGACCGAGGAAATGGAAAAGAGTATTTCGGACCTGCTTTCGAAACTTTCCCAGGCTTTGAAAGGAGAGAGGATCAACTACAGGGGGGCCCTTTACCTCGGCCTGATGCTTACGGACGAAGGGGCTAAAGTGCTGGAATACAATGTGCGCTTTGGAGACCCCGAGACCCAGGCTCTTATGGTGAGGCTGGAGGCAGATCTTGGGGAAATTCTCTTGAATGTCGTTAAAGGAAGAGCGGAAGAGATTAAACTCAGATGGGGAGAGCCAGCCAATGCCTTGGTGATTGCCTCTCGTGGTTATCCAAATTCCCCCCAAATCGGAGTGGAAATCGGGGAGTTCAGCTCCTTGGTCCAAGAGCTTAAAATAACTGTCTTCGGGGGTGCCATCTCCCGGCAGTGTGGAAAACTTGTTTCCAGCGGAGGCAGGGTTCTGACTGCCGTTGCCACTGGAAGCGAAGCTCGTTCCAGGACCCTGGAGTTTGCCAGGCGCTTGGAGTTTGAAGCTAAATTTTACAGAACCGATATAGGAGGAAAAGCATGAAGGTGTCTTTCGTTCTGGGCTCTGAGAGCGACAAGGAATTTGCGGAACAGGGGATTAAAAGGATTGCTCAGGCAGGAGTAGAGTACGAAGTGGTGGTTCACTCTGCCCACCGTGACCTTCCTGGCTTGCTTGCCTACCTGAAGTCCTTGAAGGATGTGCAGGTGATAATAGCTGTTGCCGGAATGTCGGCAGCGCTTCCCGGAATCATTGCGGCCAGTGTGGACCTTCCTGTAATAGGAGTTCCCAGGCCAGTGGGACCTTTGGGAGGTGTGGATGCCCTGATTTCCATGGTGCAGATGCCTAAAGCGGTTCCGGTGGCTACTATGGGCATTGGAGAGGCAGGGATGGTCAATGCCGCTGATTTTGCCTTAAGGATTCTAAAATTAAGCCCAAAGAGAGGTGAACTATGAAGAGAGGTTACACTTTCGACGATCTGCTCTTAATTCCTCGCTACAGCGAGGTATTGCCGGACGAGATAGGTACCACCACGATGCTGACGAGGAAGATAGAGCTCAAAGCTCCTCTGCTCTCGGCGGCCATGGATACGGTGACTGAATCCACTATGGCCATAGCTATGGCTCGAGAAGGAGGCTTGGGGGTAATTCATAAGAATATGTCTCCGGAGAGACAGGGTCAAGAAGTAAGGAGGGTGAAACTATCAGAAAACGGGGTGATCATGAATCCCGTGACCATTTCTCCGGAAGCCACTGTGGAGCAGGCTGAAGCTACAATGGGCCTTTATAAGATTGGAGGTCTGCCCGTGGTGGAAGGGGAAAAGCTTGTGGGTTTGGTGACCAACAGGGATATCCGCTTCGAGGAGGATAAGGAGAAAAGGGTCCAGGAATTGATGACCCCCTTTTCCAGACTGATTACAGCCTCTCCGGGAGTGACCCTGAAAGAAGCCAAAGAGATCCTCCACCGCCACAGAGTGGAGAAGCTGCCCATCGTGGAAGGGGAAAAGCTTGTGGGACTGATTACCATCAAGGACATCAATTCCATCATCGAGCATCCTCAGGCCTCACGGGACAGCTACGGCAGGTTGCTTGTAGGCGCAGCTATTGGGGCTTCCTCCGAGAGCCTAAAAAGGGTGGAGGTTCTGATAGAGTCCGGGGTGGACGTGATTTTTGTGGATTCCGCTCACGGACATTCTCGCAATATCCTTCAGACTGTGAGGAGGATCAAGGAGCTTTATCCCGAAGTGCAGGTGGTGGCCGGAAATGTGGCCACCACTGAAGGGACAGAGGCTTTAATTGAAGCTGGAGCGGATGCTGTGAAGGTGGGCTTAGGCCCTGGATCCATTTGTACAACGAGAATTGTGGCTGGTGTAGGTGTGCCTCAGCTCACGGCCATCATGGAGTGCGCTCAATTAGCTTCTCGACACGGAATCCCTGTAATTGCGGATGGAGGTATTCGGTACTCCGGGGATATCGTGAAGGCCATTGCCGCCGGAGCCTCTACGGTGATGATCGGCAACCTCTTTGCTGGAACAGAGGAAGCTCCGGGGGAAACCATTATTTACGAAGGAAGGAAATTTAAATCCTACCGGGGTATGGGGAGCATGGGAGCCATGAATGCTGGGAGCGCCGACCGTTACTTCCAGGAAAGTTTCAAGAGGTTTGTCCCGGAGGGGATTGAGGGCATGGTCCCTTACAAGGGCTACGTCTCCGAGGTTTTCTTCCAGCTCGTAGGTGGTTTAAAATCAGGTATGGGCTACTGTGGGGCAAGGACGATCAAAGAGCTGTGGGAGAAGTCGGAGTTCATCGAGATCACTCCTGCCGGAGTAAGGGAGTCCCATCCCCATGACGTTCGTATCACCAAGGAGGCGCCAAATTATAACACAGGAGGCTCTTAATGATTCCCAGGTATTCTCCCAGAGTCATGCAGGAATTATGGTCAGAGGAGAACAAGTTCCACCTCTGGTTAGAGGTTGAGCTGGCGGTTATGGAAGCCTACGAATCGCTGGGAATGATCCCTCTTGGTTCTACAGCTCAGGCCAGAAAGCATGCTCTCGTGAATGTGGAGGAGATAAACAGGGTGGAGGAGGAAGTGGGTCACGATGTGATCGCCTTCATCAAAGTGGCCACTTCCTCCATGGGTGATGAAGCCAGGTTCTTCCATTTCGGCCTCACTTCCTCTGATGTTATTGATACGGCTTTGTCCCTTTCCCTGAAGAGGGCCACCCAGGAGATCCTCAAGGAGCTGGATGCTCTCCTTACTTTCTCCTGGGAATTGGCCTGCAAGCATAAGGACACTCCCACTATCGGCAGGACGCACGGCGTCCACGCGGAGCCCACTTCCTTCGGATTGAAGGTGCTCAGCTGGTATGCGGAATTAAAGAGGATCAAAGAGAGGCTTATCCGGGAAGAGGAACAGATCTCTTTAGGCAAGATTTCTGGAGCTGTGGGAAACTACGCCAACGTTCCTCCTGAGGTGGAAAAAATAGCCTGCGAAAAGCTAGGGCTAAAGCCCTGCCCCGTTTCCACTCAGATCATTCCCAGGGATATCCACGCTGAATATCTTGCTACTATGGCCGTCTGCGGTGGGGGAATAGAGAGGATAGCCACCGAGATTCGCAGCCTGATGAGGACGGAGATCGGGGAGGTGGAGGAGCCCTTTTCTGAGAAGCAAAGAGGATCTAGTGCCATGCCCCATAAGAAAAATCCCATCCTCTGTGAAAGGCTTTGCGGTCTTTCCCGCCTTTTAAGGGGCTATGCTCTTTCCGCTTTAGAGGATGTGGCCCTCTGGCACGAAAGGGATATCTCCCACTCCTCAGTGGAAAGGGTAATATTTCCCGATGCCACCTCCCTTTTCCTTTACTCCTTGAAGCTACTGCACAAAATATTGAGCTGGCTAAAGGTGAACAGGGAACGCATGGAAGAGAACATCTGGATGACCAAAGGGCTGGTCTTTTCCGAGAGGGCACTTCTGGAATTGATAAGCAGGGGTTTCGGCCGAGAGGAGGCTTACCTCCTCGTCCAGGAAGCTTCCACGGAAGTCCGTGAAGGTAAGGCCTCGGATTTAAAAACTGCTCTGGGAAAAAAATTGCCAGGCTTAGATCTATCCCAGGCTTTTTCCCTCTCTTATTACCTTGCTTATCTAGACCAGATTTTTGAAAGATTCCCCTAAACCCTGTGGTAAGGTCTTTTACGGTAACATTTTCTTTCGAGTTTTTTGGTCTCTTTCACCGGGGTCAGCTCTTTTTTCCCCTTCCTCTTCCGTCTTGATTGGTTTCCGCAATCATGTTTTACCCGAATCAGCTTTGAAATTGCAATTCTTACTTTTTTATCCCTAGGTCAACGATTAATAACCGTTCACTTTTTCCCGGCTTTGGTTTTGAGAGACCCCTTTTCCTTCCCAGTTTACTCTCAAAAATGGTGCAATTTTCCCTTCACCCTGGATGAAAGAACCTGCCATTTTTCTCTTCGGATCGCCGTCGGAAAAGGATTAATACCAT
>JANLFM010000030.1 GCA_024655865.1 Caldisericota bacterium | reverse complement strand
GAACCCCCGACCCGCTGATTACGATTCAGCAGCTCTACCGCTGAGCTACGCCGGCCTTATGAAATATTTTACCGAATTTCCCGATGAGCATCAAATGCCAAATCCTAAGCAGGAGGCGATTTGCGCATGACCGTCGGGAAGAAAGAAAAAGAAGGTGTTTTTACAACATCAGCGGGACACTTAATTTTGCTCTTTTTAAAGTTCTTGGAAAGGAAAGGCCTTTCCCCTAGGACAATCAAGTACTACTCGGACAAACTGGGAAGGTTTCTCCTTTTTTAGAGGAGAGGCCCTGGGAATCCTCTTCCAGAAAGTGAAGCGGGCTCTCTTTCCCCTCACCTACTCCGAGATGCAGAAGCTCCTTGCAGTTGCTTAAATCCCGCAACCCTGAGCAAGTGAATTCCTGAACCTTTTATATGTGAATCAAGAACCGACAGGTATCCGCCCCGTTGATGATGGACTGCAATATTTCAACCTGTACGGGTCGGGACAGCACTTCCTCGAATAGCCTCTTGTACCAGCCTGTTGAGCAATAGCAGTAAGTGAGGGGCATTCTCTCTTTGCCAGCGCTCACGCTGCCGCAGTAGCATCTATCATAACCTGCTTCGATCACGTTACTCTTAAAATTCAGGCGTCCACCGCCGATATGCTGCTCGTTAAGTTTAATCATGAAATCATCCATGTCTTGGGACTCTATGAATAAGGTCCTCGCTTTTTTCAGTATGGAGTTACCGATACACTGCTTCCCGCAACCCTGCATTATAAGGTTAGCTTTATCGATGGGGACTACAGCCATTAACTCCTGGATGAGATCTTTAATGAACTCAGCCTTCTTTTTGGGTGTTTTAAGCTGGCCGAATAGAGATCCATCGGTCTTCTTGAAGACCGATGGATCCTGGGACATTACCTCTATAAAGCTTTTGCGAAACCTCGCCGGATTAAAGGGCATACTTACACCTCCTTTATAATTTTCTAAAACATTCGCTCATGACTTCGCTTAGCGGTTTGCGCATTTTTGAAGTGCCGATGACAACCTAGCGAGGCCACAGAGCAGGCGTCAAATACACATAGTGGAAAGGATCTTATGGTAGTATAATAGGTTAATTTCAGCCTTTCCCTATTCTACCTCCGGATAGTTAGCAGTCCTTCTTCAACCAGGAAAAACTTTTCTAGGCCCCGTATCTTTCCAAGCGCTGCTGGATCACTGGATCAACATTTCATTCACTATCACGCAGAGACTCCACCATGGCTTGTGCAATGAGAGGAGGGTAGTCTATTGGTTAATTGATAATTGGTGAAGATCTCCAGCACGAGGAGGTAAGAGGGCAACTGGGTTTCCCTGAACAAATAGGCCGAGGGACCCAAATCACGCAGCTTATGAGGAGTTTACTGAAAAAATCCCATAGCGCATAATTTAAGAAATGAGCGCAGATAAAAAGCCCAGAATCATCTCATTAGGGGACATAGCCTGGGATTTCCTCCTGGAAACACCCCAGGGGTTATTCTGGGGCTCTGACGTCCCTGGGCGCGTGGAATTCTCGTACGGGGGGTCTGCCTGCAACTTCGCGGTCTGGGCTTCAAGGTGCGGGGCAAAAATTAGGCTTTTGGGTAAGGTGGGAAAAGATCTTTTGGGAGAATTAATGCTTCAGCATTTGAAGGAAGAGGGGGTTGAATTTCCCTTGAGCCCGGTCCCTGGAGCGCGCACGGCCCGTATTGGAGTTTTAGTCTCAGCCAATGGGGAGAGAGCTATGGTAATGGACAAAGACCCTCACCTCGCTTTTTCTCCCGAGGACTTCGCTCCCCAACTTTTTGAGGGATACGACCTTCTATTTTTCACGGGCTACACGGTATTTAACCGCTCTTCGGTGAACTTCCTTGGGAAGGCCTTATCCCACGCCAGGAAAATTGGGATCTTAATCGCTTTTGATCCCTCATCGTTCCATCTGATGGAGGAGTTCGGGTACCAGGAGCTCATCGAGCTGGTAACCCCGCTGGATTTCCTGATGCTGAATGAGGAGGAGGCTTTGATATTTGCAGGGGACAAGGATTTCTCCAGATTGTGCGCCTTTGCGAAGACGGTGGTTATCAAAAGAGGTGCCGGAGGGGCAACTGCTCTCTGGAACAAGGAGGAGCTTTCCTTACCTGCTTTCCCGGCTCCAGTTTCAGACACAACCGGGGCCGGGGATGCTTTTGATGCGGGCTTCCTTGTGAAGTTCCTTCAATGCGGGGATATAAAACAGGCCCTAGAAGGGGGCAATCGCCTGGGGGCCTACGTGGTCTCCCATTTTGGCGCTCAACCTTCTATAAAAGGCTTCTTAAAAGAGAGGAGGTGAAAAACCCGGTGATTGAAATCAGTGAGGAAGTAAAATCCGCTCTGGATAAAAAAGAATCAATTGTAGCTCTGGAATCGACGATCATCACACACGGCCTGCCCTATCCAAAAAACATTGAAGCAGCGCACCTTATGGAAAGCGCGGTGAGAAAAGAGGGGGCTATTCCCGCCATCGTAGCCCTTCTTGAAGGCCGAATAAAGGTGGGCTTAACCCACCCTGAGTTAGAAAACCTGGTAAGCAAAGAAAGTGAGAAGGTGCAGGTTTCAAGCCTTTCCTGGGCCCTGAAGAAAAAATTAAGTGGAGGAACTACAGTTTCTGCCACGATTGAAATCGCACACCGCGTGGGGATCCCCGTCATGGCAACCGGGGGGATTGGTGGGGTACACAGGGGAGCAGAGCTGACCTTCGATATCTCCCAGGATTTGACCTCCATGGCCAGGATTCCCATCTGTATCGTTTCTTCCGGTGCTAAAGCCATTTTGGACTTGCCCCGAACGCTGGAACTTTTAGAAACCCTGGGCATAACAGTCTTGGGTTACAGAACTCCTACTTTTCCTGCTTTCTATACAGGGAATTCCGGCTTGAAAATCCCCATGGTGGGATCGCCTGAGGAAGTTGCCGAGATCATGTTTTTAAATTGGCGTGTCCTTCAGTTAGAAAGAGCTATCCTTGTAGGCAATCGTCCTCCTGAGGAAAGCGAGCTCCCTGATTTCTACGTGGAGGAACTCATCAAAAAAGCGCTCCAGGCGGCGGAGAAATTACAGATTAAGGGAAAGGAGCTCACACCATTTTTGCTCTCCTACCTGGAGAAAAGCTCTGGAGGGAGGACAGTGGAGACAAACATCGCTCTTGCTCAGGCCAACGCTAAATTAGGGGCAAAAATTGCCAAAGCTTACACCAGGATTAGGGTGGAAACTCCTAAAATATAAGGTCAGATCCTTCACTAAACTCCTTGATTTCCGATGCCCGTAAGCCTGAGTGCTCAGGATAGTTTTTCAGCAGGTTGAAATAGTCCTAGCTCTATTTGCTTTCTCCTTATTTCGTAAAGCATCACGCCACAGGCCACAGAGACGTTCAGGGAACTGATTTTGCCAAACATGGGCAAACGCAGGAGAAAATCGCAGCGCTTGAGGAGAAGTGGCCTGACTCCCCATCCTTCAGACCCTAAAATTAGGGCCAGGGGGAAGTTCAATTCGGTAGCAAAGAGATTAACCCCTTTTCTGGAATCGGTGGCCGCAATCCAGAAGCCCTTTTCCTTAATAAGGGTGAGGAAGTTCCCCAAACTGGGAACCTGGCAGATTTTCAGGTGGGAAATGGCTCCAGCTGAAGCTTTAAAGACCGCAGGGGTAATGGGAGCGGTCCTGTGAAGGGAAATGGCTACCCCCTGAACGGCGCAGGCCTCAGCAGTTCTTAAAATTGACCCTAAATTCTGAGGGTCTTGAATCTGGTCCAGGATAAGAAGAAGGGAAGCAGGATCGGGAGCGAGGCTTTCCAGAAAATCGTCCATTTCCCGGACGGGGTTTTGAATTTGGGCAATTATCCACTGCTTCTTCTCGCCGTAGATTTTCTTAAATTCCTTTCTGGAAATTGCTTCCACCGGGATCCCCTTTTTTACTGCTAAATCGTAAATCTGGCGGTTTTTACCCTTTTCGTCCTCAGCGAGGATTAGCTTGCGGATCATTACTCCCGCTTGCAGGGCCTCCCAGACAGCGTTAAAGCCAAAAACCTCAACCATAGCGAATGGATTCCAAAAGCACCACTGCTATGGCAGCTGCTCCCTCCTCTTTACCGATAAAACCCAGACCCTCGCAGGTGGTAGCTTTTATTGAGAATTGAGCTCCGGGGAAAATCATATTTAGATTCTGGATCATCTTATCACAGTAAGGGGAAATTTTCGGGCTTTCCAGCATCAGGGAAATATCCGCATTTATCAGCTGGAATCCCTTTTCCTCCATTTTTCCCTTTACAATTTTAAGCATTTCCAGGCTTGAGGCATCCTTCCACTCAGGGGTAGAGGGGAAAAAATAGCCGATGTCTTTAAGGCCTGAAGCCCCTAATATCGCGTCCATAAGAGCATGGGTCGCCACATCACCGTCCGAGTGGCCGAGGAGGCCGTGCTCTGCAGAAACCCTCACCCCACACAGGATAAGGGGACGGGACTGCTCATAAGGATGGACGTCCAAGCCCAACCCTACCCTAAGCACCTGCTCGCTCCTTTAAAATCATCTCTGCAATTTTAAAGTCAAATGGCGTGGTCACTTTGATGTTCGTCTCCTCACCCCGAATGACCTTTACCGGAAGGCCCAGCTTTTCCACGAGCTCTGAATCGTCCGGGATCTCGGAAACAAGCTCAACCTCTTGAAAGGCCTCCTCCAGGATTTCGCGCTTAAAGCCCTGAGGAGTTTGCGCGCACCAGTAATTTTTTCCTAAGGTTCGGCTAACGAGCATTTCAGAGTTACAGGCTTTTATTGTCTCTTTAACGGGACATGCGGGGATCACGGCAGGATAACTCTTTAATTCTTCCAGAACCCTTCTTACAAGCTGAGATGTAAGGCAGGGCCTGTCCCCATCGTGAACAAGGACATATCCGGCATCCTTGATTTCCCGGAATCCATTTAACACTGAAAGCTCCCTGGTCTCGCCTCCGGAAACTATGGCCCGAATTTTATCTCCTTTAAATAGCGAACGAGCGCGATCTAAAACCTCGGCCCGAAAAACCAGGATGATTTCCGTGATTTCCGGGTACTCGAGGAAGGGTTTAAGGGACCATTCTACCAGTGGCCGACCAAGGATGGGTTTAAAAATCTTGTCTTCCCCAAACCTTGTAGAGGTACCTGCAGCGGTGATAATGCAGGCACTTCCTTCAGGCATTGTGCTCTTCCACAGGTTTGGCGAAGATCATTCTACCGGCTGAGGTCTGGAGAATGCTGGTCACCACTGTATTCAGGGTTTGACCTAAGTAATGTCTTCCCCCTTCCACTACTACCATTGTGCCATCATCGAGGTAGCCCACTCCCTGGTTAGGCTCCTTCCCCTCTTTGGTGATGGCTACCTGAATTTCCTCTCCAGGGAGGACGACGGGCTTAAGGGCGTTGGCCAATTCGTTGAGATTAATAATGCTTAAATCCTGAAGCCTGGCAATTTGAGCCAGATTGTAATCGTTCGTGATTATAGTGGCTTGAAGGCTTTTTGCCAGTTTCAAGAGCCTCTGGTCCACCGGTTCCCCTGCCAGCTTGACTTCCATGATCTCTATTTTCACCGGAGATTCCTTTTGAATCCGGTTTAGGGTTTCCAGTCCTCTTCTTCCGCGCGCTCTCCTTATGGGGTCGGGGGAATCGGCAACGTACTGGAGCTCGGAGAGCACGAAGCTGGGGATTATGATCAGACCATCAATGATCCCGGATTTAAGCATCTCTGCGATTCTGCCATCGATAATCACGTTAGTGTCAAGGAGATAGCGGCGCTCTGTTCTCTTGTACCTAACCTTTTCTTTGGAGGCAGCCCCAAACTGAAAGAGAGCGCCTAC
Organism: Caldisericota bacterium; assembly: GCA_024655865.1. Lineage (GTDB taxonomy): Bacteria > Caldisericota > JANLFM01 > JANLFM01 > JANLFM01 > JANLFM01. Next base: position 7,941 of record JANLFM010000030.1, on the reverse strand, counting down.
CTCTTCCCTTTTGGAGACGAAGAGTGTCAAACTGAGGTATGCCAAAAAGATAGCCAGGAGCGCAGGAAGATAGGGGCCCACAATGGGAATGGAGCTCAAGTGGGTAGCAAGGTCAATCAGGAAAGCGAGAAGCATGCTGAGGATCAAAGCGAAGAAGCCTAGCAATAACTCGAGGAGACTGACGTTCTTGAAAACGCGATTCAAGAAATTAACCAGACTAAAGAACCATTTTGTGAGAAAGATGGAAAGCACGTAAAAAACAGCCCCTAAGAAAACGGCTGATATCGCATTCAGGACGTAGGGGTGAAGAGGAATGAACCAGTTTCCCCCAAGGAATACGCCTAACTGCCAACCTATAATTAGACCAATAATTACTACTACAATCGTTAAAAGAATTGCTGCTACTTTATTCATCGTTCACTTTCTCTCTTCTGGAAATTTTCCTTATGATGCTAAGTACCTCCCTGATGTTCTCTGCGGCCTGGACGTTCTCCATTTTTTCCCACCCTTTATGAGAGGGGGTGAGAATAACTTGAAATCCCAGCCTCTGAGCATGCAGGATTCTTTTTTCCAACGCCGGAACCAGGCGAATTTCACCTCCTAAACCCAGCTCCCCAAAAGCCACGGTGGGGGGCAGAGAGAGATCCTCCAGACTGGAATAAAGGGCAATTGCCAGTGCCAGGTCACATGCCGGATCGTCTACCCTGAGTCCTCCCAGAACATTCACGTAAACGTCCCGTTGTCCGAAGCGTAAATTGGCGGTTTTCTCCAGGATTGCGAGAATCACAAGAAGCCGGTTGTAATCGAAACCGTTGGCTACCCTACGAGGAATCGCCAGATAACTATGGGCTGCGAGCGCCTGAACCCCGGCTAAAATAACCCTCGCCCCCTCGAGGATGGCAGCGACCACATTTCCAGGAGTATAAATGGCCTTTCTGTCAAGGAACAATTGCTCATCCTCGGCGGCTTCCCTCAAGCCCTCACTGGTCATTTGAAAAATGCCGATCTCTGTCGTGTCCCCAAAGCGGTTCTTCTGAGAGCGCAGGATCCTTGTAGGACCTGTGCGATCGCCCTCAAAATAGAGGACCACGTCCACCAGGTGTTCCAAAAGCTTTGGGCCAGCGATACTTCCTTCTTTAGTCACGTGGCCTACTAAGATCAAGGGGGTTCGTTTGGATTTTATTGCAGAGAACAATCGAGAAGCGCTTTCTCTGACCTGGATTACGCTCCCGGCAGAGGCAGGTAGCTCTTCCAAAAAAACCGCCTGGATGGAATCCACGATTACCAGATCGGGATCGGTGTTTTCGATTAAAGCAAGTATTTCTCCAATCTCGCTCTGAAAACTGACGATTAAATTCTGGGAATTGGCACTTATCCGATCAGCTCTAATTTTCAGTTGAGTGGGAGCCTCTTCCCCGGAAATGTAAAGGATCTTCTTTCCCTGCCGGGCAATGGCGTTTGCCGCCTGAAGAAGGAGGGTGGATTTACCAATGCCCGGCTCGCCGGCGATCAAGACGCATGAGCCGGAAACGATTCCCCCACCGAGGACACGATCGAATTCCGATATTTCCGTCTTGATCCTTGTGGACTCGGCGGAGGAAATCTGGGGAATGGGCAAAGGAGCTGATGAGGGAATTTTAGCTCTCGTACTCGGTGAGGTATCGGTTTTTTCCACAAAAGCATTCCACTCCCCACACTCAGGACACCTGCCCAGCCACCTCAGGCTTTGAAAGCCACAATTCTGACAAACAAATAATGTATCATGCCTACGGGAACTCAAAATTTCCCTCCAGTCACTTTGATTATATCAGAAGATAGCTCCTACTTCGGCCGTAAGGTGGGAAAAGTTATAACTTCCCTGAGTGAATCCTCTTCCCCTAAGAGCATGACTAAGCGATCGATTCCTATTCCCAGGCCGCCGGTGGGGGGCATCCCGTACTCTAAGGCCTCGACGAAATCCTCGTCCATGGGATGAGCTTCCTCCTCCCCTTTTTCTTTTTCTTTGGCTTGCTCCAGAAAACGAGCCCTCTGTTCCAGAGGGTCAGCAAGCTCAGAGTAGGCGTTCCCCATTTCCAGGCCAAGGATAATCGGCTGGAAGCGTTCCACCCATTCCGGGGCATCTAACTGATTTCTGGCAAGAGGGGAAAGAACTTTAGGATAATTGTAAAGAAAAATGGGGCCTTTTATTTGGGGCTCCACTCGTTTCTTCAGAATTTCGTCAATAACATTTGCCCAGGTGAGCTTTTTTTCGATTTTGATTCCGTATTCCCTGATATATTCTAATCTGAACTTTTCATCCTTCAAGGACTCGACATCAACGCCCGCGTAGTTTTTGAAAGCCTCATTGAGGGACATCCTTTTCCACGGGGGCGTGAAATCCAGATCCTCTCCGTTCAGGTGAACCTGGTAAGAGCCATGAATTTCCTTAACGAGAAAGGAGATCAGCTCCTCAGTCAGGGTCATCATGTCCCGATAATCAGCATAAGCCTGATAGACCTCAAGCATGGTAAATTCCGGATTATGAGTGGTAGAAATACCTTCATTTCGGAAACAGCGCCCCAGCTCAAAGACCTTGTTGAATCCACCAACAATCAGCCTTTTAAGATAAAGTTCGGGCGCTATTCTCAAGTAGAGGTTGATTCCCAAAGCATTATGGAAAGTAATGAAAGGCCGGGCCAATGCCCCACCGGGAATGGGATGGAGGATCGGGGTTTCAACTTCCAGAAACCCCTTGCTTTCCAGAAATTTTCTAATCAGGGATATAACCCTTGCCCTGAGCTTCACCAGGTCCCTTGATCTTTTGTTGGCAATGAAATCCAGGTATCTCTGGCGGTAGCGTAGTTCAATATCGCGCAAGCCGTGCCATTTTTCGGGAAGGTTCCTCAGTGCTTTTGAGAGGACCTTGTACTCCTGGACAGCAATCGTGGTCTCTCCGGTCTTTGTCTTAAAGACTGTCCCCTTCACCCCAAGGATATCACCAAGATCCAGAAGTTTCGTTACTACGCTATAGGCTTCCTCCCCAAGGGTGTCCATACGGAAATAGACCTGGATCTTCGCATCTCCATCGTCAAGATGTGCGAAGGTGGCTTTCCCGTGCACCCTCAAGGCCACTATCCTTCCCGCAACAGAGACGGACTTGTTCTCAAAAGTCTCAAAATCACTCAAGATTTCGCAAGCAGAATGGGTAATTAAAAAGGGCCCATTAAAGGGCTCTATCCCCAGTTGCCGAAGCTTTTTAAGCTTCTCAACCCTCTCCTGGTAGATTTCCTCTTCCATTATTTTATGCCGATAATCTGGTAGTAGAACTCACCCGCAGGAGCCTTCACTCGGACAAAGTCGTGGAGCCTTTTACCAATCAGCTCCTTTCCCAGAGGGGAGTCATCGGAAATCCGGTTCTCCTTAGGGTTGGCCTCGTAGGAGCCCACAATCGTGTATTCTGCTTCTTGCTTAGTGTCCAGATTCAAAAGGCGCACTGTTCTTCCCACAGAAACCACATTGGAATCGGTTTCCTGAGTCTCAATAATCTGGGCATGAGCGAGCATCTTCTCCAAAGTAATAATTCTACCCTCGACGAAGGCCTGCTCCTTTTTTGCTTCATCGTATTCCGCATTTTCGGAGAGATCCCCAAACTCCTTGGCTCTTTTAATCCTCTCCGCAACCTCTGCCCGCCTTACTGTGCGCAAGTACTCCAGCTCTTCCTCTAACCTTTTCAAACCCTCATGAGTTACATACAGTTTCTTTTCATTCATTGCCATCTCAAACTCACCGCCAAATAAATATATTTTTTTAAACAAGAACATGCGAATTATCAGGGACGCATTAAATTTAGACACAAATAAAAACTTTTTTCAAGTTCTCTCTCAGTTGAGGTGTTCGATCCGGGGCTGGAATCCTAATTTCTCCAGGCAGGCGATGGCCTCCTTTCCTTCGATATCTTCAGACTTCTTAGAAAGGACGCAAACCAGGATCCCTTCAATCACGTTTGTCCCAAAAGAGCGTCCTGAAAGCTCGGGAGTGGAAGTGACCAGGGTTTTTACCCCTCGTTCCTTTAATTTATTCACATCTTTTTCTGTGACGGTATTCGTAAGTACAATTTTCCCTTTAAGATCCTGAGGCATATATCGGGAAATGTAATTGAAATCTCCCGCAATTATTTCAGCCCAGTTGAAAAGGTGGGAGAAACGAGGCTTGTTCTCTTCCTGCTTCTTGCCCACGGGGTAAAGGAGCTTAAACGGCAACCTGCAAAGGACGGGAAGAAGGATCTTTGCTAATATTTTGACCGATTTCGTGCTGCGCAGGGGGATGGGGAGTCCGAGCGCGAAGTAAAAATCGCCAAAGATCACCTGACAACCGACTTCCTCTAATGCTTTAGCCATTCCGAAGCGGTCCACAGCGCTGATCATCAGAGTCTTCATTCCGGATTTGATAATTCCCATTTCCGCAAGTTTTTTTACCGTGGCATATTCCAGGCTCACTTTAAGCTTAGATCCGTCGGCAACCGGGGTTTTGCGTACTCCCCGTATTATCCTGAAGGCGTCCCGCACCGGGTATTTTTTATTATCCAGGTAAAAATAGAGGTCCGTCCCTCCCATGCAGAGGACATCTACCTGTCCATCAAGCTCCTCGTATTTCCTGGAAGCCAGATTAAGGTCTCCGTCCGTTCCAATTCTTTCTACAACGAACTTCTCTCCAAGGAGTTCTACCTCGGCTCGGTGATTACGGCTCGAGGAACCGAGCGAGATACTGACTATTCTCTTCATTTTACCCTCCTTAAATTTTCGAAATAATTTCTCACCAGGTCTTTTAATTGGGACCAGGCTGCTTCCTGGAGTTTTGCTCTGAACTCTGAGGATCGGGGAAGGCCCTTTACAAAAAGAGAAAGATGCCTTCTGGCGAATTTCAAGCCCTTTTCCCTGTAAAATTCCTCAAGGTAATCAAGGTACCTGAGAATCGCCCCTTCTCTTTCTTGTAAATCCACTCTCGAAGGATCTTTGCCAGTTAGAGCATCATGGCATTCTCGAAAGACCCAGGGGTTGCCTAGCGCTCCCCTACCGATGAGAACACCATCGCACCCCGTGAGACGAAGAACTTCCATAAAAGAAGCCCCGCTCTTGATGTCGCCTGAAGCGAATACGAGGATAGAGAGCATGGATTTCAGTTCTACGATTTTCCCCCAATCAGCCCGCCCGGAATAGCCTTGCCTCACGGTTCTGGGATGCAAGATTACAGCGTCTACTCCCTCGTCCTCAGCGATCGCTGCCAGTTTTAGATGCTCTGTGCCCGTAGGCCCGAGTCTCATTTTTATGGTTACAGGAATTTTGACGGCTTTCCGCACCGATTTAACTACTGCCCGGGCATTTTTTAAATCTTCCATGAGAGCTGCCCCAGAGCCAACGCGCAAAACTTTGGACGCCGGACAGCCTGCGTTTATATCCAGTCCATCAAACCCCTCTTCTTCCACGATTTTCGCTGCCTTCGCCATACTATATGGATTAGCGCCGAAAATCTGGGCAAATATGGGACGAGTTCTTTCCGTTAAGCGAATCAGGCTCTTCGTCTTCAGATTATCCCTGATTAGCCCCTCTGCGGAAACCAGGCCTAAAAACACCAGGTCGGCACCATATTCCCGCACGAGCGAGAGAAAGGCAAGGTCGTTCCACTCAGACATTGGCGCCAGAGCTATGAGAGGAAATGGAAATTTACTTTTTCTGGTTTCGTTCAAAGATCAGTCGTAACCCTTCCAACGTTAGCTGTGGCTCCAGATAATCCACCTCTGGAATGCGCCTGGCGATCATCCCGGAGAGCCCTCCCGTGGCGATTACGGGGCAGGATACCCCTATCTCCTCCTTTAACCTGTTGATTATTTCTCGAGCCAGACCCACAAATCCAAAGAATATTCCTGACTGGATCGCGGTAACGGTATTTTTCCCAATCGCTGCTGAGGGCTCCACGATCTCCACCTTGGGCAATTTGGCGGTCTGGAGAAATAAGCCATCCAAAGCCATCTTTACTCCGGGAGCAATCACACCTCCCAGATATTCCCCCTTGGGTGAAACGGCACTGAAAGTGGTGGCTGTGCCAAAATCCACGACAATTACGGGTGCCCCAAACTTTTCTTTAGCGGCCACGGCATTCACGATCAAGTCTGCGCCTAATTCCTTGGGGTTATCAATCAGGATGGGCATGCCGGTTTTGGTCCCGGGGCCCACGATCAAAGGGCTGAGTTTAAGGTGCCTTTCTGCGAACCTGGTCAGAGGATGAATAAGAGGAGGTACCACGCAGGCCACGGCCATGCCTTGAACATCCTGGAAGGAAAAACCCGCCATCTTTAAAAGGCTCTCCACCACGAGAGTAAATTCATCAGTGGTTATCCTGGAATCGGTGTGCAACCTCCAGAAGCTTAAAAGCTTCGCCCCGTCAAAAAGCCCGAGGACAATGTTCGTATTTCCCACATCAATGGCTAATAACATCGGGCAAAATCCTCCTTAAAGCGAGAACTAAGGGAACAAGGACTATTAAAGCAAAACCGATCTCCACCCAGGGGTTCAGGAGGATGATGGGTAATAATGCGGGCCTCATGGCAGGGTCTCCGAAGAGATAAAGGATGCCCAGAACGCCAACGGTATTGGTTAGTGTACCTACCAAAGAAGCCAGGACTGCTCCCAAAACGTGGGATCTAAAGGGCCGGAAAGCGTAATAGGCCAAAACCCCGATCAGCAACCTGGGAATAAAGGCGCTTAAAAGAGCCACGAGCAAATTGCCCCCGGCAAAGGCCAGAAAACTACCTGCATAGAGAATCCAGGATGAGATCGCGAGAATGAGGCCGGTAAATGCGCCCACTACCGGCCCAGCGAAGACCCCGGCCACAATAGCAGGAATGTGTAGAGTAGTGGCGGCACCGGATAAATTGGGCACGGGAATCAACCCTAAGGGAGTAAAAGCCAGGACAACACCAAGAGCGCCACAGATACCCGCAATTGCGATCTTACGGACGGAAAGATAAGGGTAGGAGCTTTTAAGCTCGGGACCTTGTGTTCCTCCCGGTTCCACAGGTCTACTTAATTTTTCCTTTTCCATTTTTACCTCCGTTCCGGTTCCAGGGGATACCGGACATAGAATTTTACTAATTCAGTCTAATATAGTAATGGGAGCGTATTTTAAAATCAATCTTTTTCGCCCCACGGTAGGAAAGTACACCTCAATAATCGCTTCTTCACCTTTCCCCTGAACATCACTGATCACCCCCTCCCCCCATGCCTGATGCCAGATCCTCTTTCCCTCCATAATTTCGCTCTCTGAGGTGGGCACAGAGTCTGGAAAGAACTCCTCGGGAATTTCCCGCAAAAATCGGGAGACCTCACTCGAGACCCTATTACCAAAGTAAAGCCTGTTCCGCGCCCAGGTGAAGTAAACGCGGTTTTGCGCTCTGGTAATGGCCACATAACAGAGTCTCCTTTCCTCATCAAGCTCACTGGGGCCCGAAGAGCGCCAGTGGGGAAAAACACCCTCTTCCAGGCCTGTAATGAAAACATAGGGGAATTCCAGACCCTTGGCTGAGTGCACGGTCATCAACAACACAGCGTCTTTTTCCTCGTCCAGAGTATCTATGTCAGTGTAGAGCGCAAGGTGAGAAAGGAATTCCTCCACCGAAAGGCCGGGATATTCTTCCTCCAGCTGTCTTGAGAGGCTGAGAAGCTCCTTCACGTTTTCCACCCTGTTCTGGGCTTCCAGGGTCCCCTGGGATTGCCAGAACTCCAGGTAACCAGAATTCTCTACGAGCGTGCGAAAAAGCTCAGTAAGGCACAGTTTTTCTTTTTCCGTGCGGTAGAGATTAATAAGGGAGAAGAGTCTCTCCAGCGCCTCCCTGGCAGGCTTCTTTAGTTGCCCAGAATCTTTCATCTGAAGTAAACCTTCCCACAAAGGCAAGCCGGTCTCCGTTGC
>JANLFM010000002.1:21646-172980 GCA_024655865.1 Caldisericota bacterium | reverse complement strand
AGCGAGTGGCCGGGGTAAACCCGGCTCCCGGGTTCGAATCCCGGTCTCTCCGCCAGCTGGAGAAGAGATTTTTTATTTCTTGTTCCTCTTCCAGAAGCTAGGCGCTGTTCAAATAGTCTCCTTAAAGGAGCCACCCATAAGATAAAACATTTTGTCATTTTTGGGAAGGGGAAATATAAAAAAATTAGGGGAGAGGATGCGGACCCCTCCCCTTTCCGGAAGGTTGGCTTTTCGTAGTTTCATTTTACCATCCCATAAACTTCTTGGCTATACTCACTATTGTCAAATTTGAAAGGCATAGAGCCATTTTCGGGGATTTTGATAAAAAGCCTTCTCTTCCGCTTCAGGACTTAGCTGGTGGAATCAAATTTAAAAAGTGGCCCTTTTTGCCCTGTTGAATGTAGGGGGTAGTGTTTTACGTTCCTACTATCCCACCCCACCTCTACGGGCAAATTTGAGGGCATTTTTGAGGGGTCAAGAGGTGGGTTCCCGGATAATAATCTCAAGAACCTGCCTTTTTTCTTTGAGGAGCTTGAGCAATTCTTCCTGGCGGTCCAGGACCTCAGAAAGTTCCTCCAAAATCTCTAAGGCCTCTTGAATATCCTTTGCCACTTTTCCTCCCAAAGCTTTCTCCATCTCTGGCTCCTCTAATCGCTCTTCCTCCGGGTCCTTGTAAGGCATCTTCACCACCTCCTCAGGGTTGGACTCCGGGATTGACAGGCCCCTTGCGTGGGCTTGTCATAAAATTTGTCATAAAAATTTCATTTTAAAAAATAACGCGGGCGTGTGCGCTTTCTTGCCACCACGGTCCGAGCTTATGCGCGTTCAGATAATTGCCCCTGGCCCTGGGGTCTGTCAGGGCGCAATTGCGTCCGGGGCGCCTTTTCTTCCCGTGACACCAAGGCGCCCCGCTATCGCTCTTTCTTTCAGGCCTTTTCCGTCATGTTTTCGCTTCCTCATAGGTCTGATGGAAGTCCTTTTCCCAAAGGTCATTTTTCAGGGTGTGCAGCTGGTCATTGCTCATCTCCTCTAAGCTCGGACCGCCTTTAAGGTGCGCTTTCAGGTCAATTTTTAGCTTACCGGCTAAAATTTTAATATCCCTCAATAGGCTCTTGCGCTCCTCATCCAGGAAGGCGGGAATGTCTGGAGCTTTTTCTGGAGGGGCTTCCTGATTGGGTATTAGCTCTTCAGAAAAGCTTTCATTTTCACTTATGGGGTTTAACTCAGCCTCCCGCGCTTCCGCCTCTTCCTTCTCATACTTCTCTGCCCAGGAAAGTAGAGCAGCGGCGGTTTTGCCCATCTTAGGGATAACAGAGCCATCTACAAACTCATGCCTTTGATAATAATCAAGCAGGCCGGCGATGTTCAAGGGTTTGTAGCCGTGGAGGAACCAGGAATGGCAGGCTTCCTCCCAGCGATCCAGGTCCTCTCCCACGGTCTCTGTTATATCCTGCCAGCGGTTCTGTGGAAGAGATAGGCTAAAAGTTTCTTCCCAAATCCTGATAGGTTCTGGAAAGGAGCTTGTCTCTTTTAAGCTTTTTTCCTCTTTAGAGGGAAGTCCTTTTTCCTTAAAGGAAAAAGATTCTATGAGAGGGGGAGTGGGAGAATTTTGGTTTTCGCTTCCCTTTCCGTTACCATTTCCATTTCCAATTCCATTACCATACGCTATTTTTTGCGAGAAAGGCGAAGAAGAATCTTGATTTAATGCGGGTTCATCGGGGGTCGCTTTCCCCTCAGATGGAGGGCAAGTGGAGGTCAGTTGGGGGTCAAGTGGAGGTGAACCAGCACTCAACTGGAGGTCAACTGGAGGGCAGGCGGGGGTCAACTCTTCTTTATTCTGTGAGGAGATTGTTCTTGTGAGAGCGTGTTCAAGTTCTTTTTTATCCACTACGACTCTGCCCAGGTAAGATTTTTCAGAATAGCGCTCCCACCTGATCCAGGAAGGAATAGGAACCTGGGGCTCCGGCCAATTGTTATCCCTCTCCCAGTCAAAGAAATCCGTGATAAAAGCGCAAAGCTTGTTGTTCACCTTATAAAGGACAATCTTGCCGTCTTTGGCAAACTTTTTGAGCATTTCCTTCATTCTTAAGGGACTGACTTTATCCTTAGAAGTAGGGAAGAGTTTGTTCCTCAGAACCACCGGGTCATATAGAAGACAGCCAACCTCTGCTACGTCAAATAAGGCCCGGTAACATAGTCTTTCTTGCGCGGGGAGGGAGGTAAGATAGGCATCTGAGTAAATATTAGAGATACGTCTCATTTAAATCATTCCTCCCCTTGGTTTTCCATCGGAGCAAAAAATTTTTGGGAGAATGTATTGCAATTTGATTGAGAGGGTTTTAAAATTTTTTTGGTGTCCAACATAATTTGTTTGAAGATAGCCGCCTGGTCAGAGGCGGCTATCTTCGTTATTCACCTCCCTCGGGCCAAATATCGGAAACTTTTACATTCAAAACGCGGGCGATTTTTTCCGCCACTGCAGGACGGGGCTTCCAGCCAAACTTTTCGATGCCCCGAATCAAATTAGGTCCGCACCTGGCAAGGTATTGGAGATCCAAGCGTGTTAGGCTCTTCTCCTCCAAAATTTCTGTGAGTCGGCTTTTCAAATTCTTCACTTCCTTTCTTTATTTTTTTGAAAAATAACACAGTCGGCTTTCTATATTCAGTTTTCAAATACTCAGGATGCGCTCCACCCTGAGACGGGCTACAAGGCCCGCTTTCTGGAAACAAAAAACGGACAGAATTCCCTCCTTTCTTTGGGAAAACTGCCCGCTGGGTGCTCCACCTGGGCTTATTTAATTTTTCTGGTTCTTTAGGCTTTAGCCTCCAGTGCTATAGTTTAAAAAAGCTTCTGCTTAAACACACTTCTCAAGTGTAGTCGTAGTTTATCACAACTTTAATTATCTTGTCAAGCCGAAGAAGTTCAAGTAATAATCCCAAAATTAAAAGTTCCAATGTCCATATTAGAGTCCCAAAAATGTAATGAGCATCCCTAATATTTTTTTCTGAGCTTGCGCAAACATAAGAAGGGAGGGCTGAGAGGTCCTCCCTTTCCTCTTGAAGTCCCTTTCTCAGGCCTCCTCCTCTTTAGCGGGCGGTAGTAATCTTCTGCCTTCCGCCACGTTGTACGCGATGCGATGCACGCAAGATGCGCAACCAGCGAAACAGGCTGTAAAAGGGTCTAATTGCTCATCTTTTACGTAAGCATCGCAATCATCTTGATGAAATCCTAAGTCGCAACTGAACACCCAGCTTTCCTTCATCTTTTCCTTTCCCTCCTTTCTACCTGAGCTTATTCACCGGGCTGGCTTTCCTCTGTGCCCGTGCTAAATCCCCTTGAGTCAAGCTCAAATACCTCTGAGTAACGGCATAAGTGGCATGCCCCAAAAGGCGCCTCACGGTCTCCAAATCAGCGCCATTCTGGAGGTAGGAGGTGGCTGAGGTGTGGCGGAAAAGGTAGGGGTAGAGCCTGCTTACCTGACTCTTTTCTTTTAGAGTTCTTAAGATGGAGCGCAGAGCGCAGTAAGTCAAAGGCCTTCCATCTGAGGTAGTGAAGAGTGCATCCTCTAAAGGTGAGGCTCTCCTCTTCTTCAGGTAGGCCTGAATGGCTCTCTTGGCAACTTGAGAGACAGGAAGGAGCCTTTCCCCGGTCTTACCGCGCACCTTGATATAATCTCCTTGAAAATCCTCTAAGGTGAGACTCAGGAGTTCTCCTGGTCTCAAAGCAGTATCAATGAGGAGGAGTAAAAGAGCCTGGTTTCTCCGGGAGTTTCTCTGGATTTTCCTGGTGATGTCAAAAAGTTCCTGAAGTGCTGAGGGGGTCAAAGTAGGAAGGAGTTTTTGGGGAATTTTAACTGCAGGGAAACCGGCTAAGGGATTGGATTTGATAAAGCCCTGGTTATAGGCCCAGCGGTAAAAGGTCTTTAAGCTTCTCAGGTAAATGCTGATGGTTACCGGACCGTTCCCCGATTCCTTTAAAAAAGAAATAAAGGCATAAAAGTCCGCTTCCTCTAATCTCTGGCCTTTGAGAAAATGGAGTAATTTCTTCAAGCTCTCCTGGTAAATATTAACTGTGCGCGGGGAAAGGCCCCTGAGGTCGCACTGTTTTAAATACAGGGAAATTAAAGAGCCAACTGCTGTTTGAAAATGGCCCTCTTTTTTGGTGCCTGCAGGTCGCATTAAAAGCCAGCCTCCTTTTCACTTACAGCCGTCCGCCTGCTAAGCGAGTGGCCGGGGTAAACCCGGCTCCCGGGTTCGAATCCCGGTCTCTCCGCCATGGCGTTTTCCTCGTGCGCAGTCGCCATTTAGCTTCATTTTTCACCTTGGAAGGAATGCATTTTTACCCATCTTCAAAGCGATAATTCAGGGAGAAGATAAAAAGGCGAGAGTGCTCCTTTAATTATCCCGTTTCCAGCCTCGAAGAGTAAAAACCTACCAGCTAATTTATCTGATAAAATAAAGCTGAGATGAAGACCTGGCATAAGATTATTATAGGCGATTCAAGATGCATGAAAGAAGTTCCTGACGAGTCCGTGCACCTGATCATTACGTCTCCTCCTTACTGGCAGCTTAAGGATTACGGAAATGGAAAGCAGATAGGCTTCAACGATTCGTATGAGGACTACATTAACAACCTCAATTTGGTCTGGAATGAATGCCATAGAATTCTGCATAAAGGGTGCCGCCTGTGCATCAATATTGGGGACCAGTTCGCTCGCTCAGTTTACTACGGAAGATACAAAGTGATTCCTATCAGGACAGAGATCATCAAGTTCTGCGAGAGCGCAGGTTTCGATTACATGGGAGCAATCATCTGGCAAAAGGTAACCACCTGTAATACAACTGGCGGGGCAACGGTAATGGGTTCTTTTCCTTACCCCAGAAACGGTATTATCAAGCTGGATTATGAATTTATCCTTATCTTCAGAAAATACGGGGACCCTCCCAGGGTGAGCAAGAAAATTAAGGAAAAATCCAGATTAAGCCAGGAAGAGTGGAATCAATACTTCTCCGGTCACTGGAATTTTCCAGGAGAGAAACAGGACAAGCATCTTGCCATGTTTCCTGAAGAGCTTCCCAGGCGACTTATCAAGATGTTCAGTTTTGTTGGAGATACTGTGCTCGACCCCTTTTTAGGGAGCGGAACCACTTCCTTAGCTTCAAGGAATCTGGGCAGGAACTCTATCGGATATGAGATAAACGAAGAGTTTTTGCCCGTAATTCAAGGCAAGATAGGGCTAACCCAGGGAGCGATTTTCGAGGATGCAACTTTTGAAATTCTGAAGCAAGAGGAAAGGGAAATTGATTATCGGGAAGAAATTAAAAAGCTCCCTTACATTTTTCAAGACCCGGTCAAGTTTGAAAGAAAAATTGACCCCAAAAAATTAAGATTTGGCTCAAAGATCGATCAATCTGACCATCAGAGGGAAAGATATTACAGGGTTAAGGAGGTGCTATCGCCCGAAGTTTTAATTCTGGATAACGGGTTGAAGATAAGATTAATAGGCGTAAAGGCGAAAATCGAGGAAAACGGCAAGGCAATGCGATTTCTTTGTGAGAGGCTCAAAGGCCAAAAGGTATTTTTACGTTTTGACAACCTCAAGTATGACAAAGATGAGAATTTATTGTGCTACCTCTATTTGTGGAATAAAACATTCATAAATGCTCATCTGATAAAAAGCGGGTTGGTGGACGTGGATGCCACCCTGGAGTATAGGTATAAAGCTAAATTTCTTGACCTGAAAAGGTCCGCTAAAGAAGGTCAAATTTTATGAAAATAAAAATCAGCCTGGAGGAAATACCTTGAAATTGAGCCCGTGGAATTTCCCAAGTATACGGCCCCCATTATTAACCTGGTCAATCAATATGCTCAGGGAACCAGACCCAAAATCGTGGGGCAGATGAGCGAGCTTATCCAGGAGTTCACCGGGAGAACGTTAGAAGAGTGGGAGCAATGGTACTTGGAGCAAAAACCTGATGCCATCAGGGTTGCCACGGAGAAAATTATGGAGATGCTTCAAAATTTTAAAGACACCTTGAACAGTATTGACAAAGGGTTAGTGGAGCAATGGGTTCGAGATCTGGTGGTTGTCAAGACTTTTATCGGCTTGAGATTCCAGGAAGCCATCCTGAAGAAAGGGGCTGAGATAAAAGGAACAAGCTTCCGTTTAGCCGTCCCTGAAGAAGAATCAAAAGGAATCGACGGCTATATTGGAGATTTTCCTGTGTCCATAAAGCCTTATACTTACGAGGGTTAAAACTGCACTATCGGAGCGTATCGCGGTAAAAATTATTTATTACAGAAAGTTAAAAGACGGCCTGGAAGTGGACTTCGGAGAGGTTATGGAAGGAATTTAGGACCTGGAGCAGGATTTGGGCATCAAGCCAGGCGATTAAGAGTGCACAAATTGACTGCAGGTTCCTCATCATATGATCATCAGGCGCGGGAATGATTTTGTTATTCCAAAAGTGAAAACCTCAGGAAAAGATGACCATCATTCACTTTGAACCTGCATTCGCTTCAGTACCCTTTGAGCCGCAAGCGTCAGCCAGCGTGATGGGACACGCTTTTGTCCAAAATCCCATTCTTTCCAGGCCTCCCAGATGGATTCAGGGATGAAGCGGCCCTCTTCGTCTGCTTTCCTTTTGATTATCCCGATCATGGCTTTTAAACGAGCGTCTGCGCGCAACCAGGGAAACTGGGTCAGGACATCTGCCACGTGCAGGATGTCGTACCAGACAAAGGGCGCCTTGAGCTTGCAAAAATCAGTCCCCATGAAGAACATGTAGGGGTGGCGCTTCTCGCGTCCTTCCCAGAGGGCAAGCAAGGTCTCCACACCAGTGTAACTGGCACTGCTATCGTTTAAGCCCGGTATCTGTGACAGGGCTTTGAGCATAATAAGGTTAGCATATGGGCAGGGATCCTCCTTACGCCCCGGTCCCCGAAACTTCCCCAGCTCCTCTGAAACGGCGCAAGGCCATCCATTTTCCTTAATCAGGCTTACAAGATGTGCACTTGCTTTCTGAATGCGCTCGTCCTCCCCTAAACCGAATTTTACTAAGGCGTAGAGGATAAGAGGTGCATCGCATAACGCCCAGGCCCATTGATCTTTTCCCGTACCGCCATATCGGGGAGGGATATTCATAAGCACTTGAAATGAGCCCTCTGGCGCTTGATGCTCACAAATTCGCTCAATAATCTGCTTTATCTCGGGGTCAGTTGCTTTGAGCCCCAGATCAGCAACGAAGATCAGTTTATGAAGCGGATGCCCGGCGCTCTTGTGGCTCGACAAGATAGAACCGGGCCATTGAGCCAATTCTGCCAATAGTCCCTGTACTTGCCGGTGTTTAATCATTTCTTGACGAGCTTTGAGCACTTCAGGATCGCTTTCTTTTTGGTGCAACAAATCAAGCCTCGTCCTGTATTGAACCCAGGGCGAACCTTCAAGGAGCCAGGTGATCAACCTATCAGCGCTCATGATGATATGCCGGAGTCTATTCTACAAGAACCTGCGATTGAGGCCAAGCCAGCAATTTCTGGGCTGCCGAACCCTCTTCCAGGAATGGGCACGCAACTTCCGCCAAAATTGGACTTCAAGCTCCTCATCTGGTCTAAGGGGAATTAAATTCCCTTAATTTTGGGTGTGGAAACTACTCTTCCTCAACCGATTCCAGTATTATTTGAGATATATTTTCCAAATTCAAACCAATAAGGGGTATTTGGCAATCTATTATAGTGTGAATAAAATTTGCCGAGCACATAAAAGGTGGAAAGTGAAATGGACGCTGTTTTAAAAGTAGAGGGATTGAAGAAGAATTACGGAAACCTGCAGGCCCTGAAGGGTATAAGCTTCCAGATCCAGAAAGGGGAGATCTTCGCCCTCATTGGCCCGAATGGGGCAGGGAAATCCACGGCCCTGAGGATCATCGCCACCCTGCTTTCGCCCACTGAGGGCAAAGTGGAGGTTCTGGGCCATGATCTCCGAAAGGAACCCGAAAAAATCAGGGAAAAAATCAGCTACCTCCCGGAGGAAGCCGGGGCATACCGCAATCAGCGGGGAGTTGAGTACTTGCGTTTTATGGCCAACTTCTATGCCACTGAGCCGGAGGAAACAAAAGAATTTGTGAAGAGAGGTGCCCAGATCGCCGATTTGGGCGAGCGCCTGTATGACAAAATCGGCACCTACAGCAAAGGGATGGTGAGGAAGCTTCTTTTAGCGCGAGCCTTAATGGGCCAACCGCACTTGGCTATCCTGGATGAGCCTACCTCCGGGCTGGACGTCATTAACTCCCTGGAAATCAGGCAAACCATCAGGGAATACGTGAAGCAGGGGACCACCGTTCTCCTTTCCTCCCACAATATGCTGGAGATCGAGTTCCTATCGGACAGAGTGGCCCTGATCGACAATGGGGTGATTCTGGATTCCGGGACTCCTAAGGAGCTCAAAGAAAAATACGGAGCGAATAACCTGGAAGAAGTCTTCAGGAGGGCAGTGATTTGAGGAAATTCTGGAATTTGCTAAAAAAAGAGACCAAGGAACTGATTAACGCCCAGTTAATCATCTCTCTGATTTTCACGTTCTTCCTTTTTTACCTGATGGGAACCCTGGCTCAGGGTGAGATGGCAAAGGCTGCAGCTCCTCAGGAGATCGCCGTGTTGGATCTCGATTCCTCTGAGCTCTCCCGGGGAATCATGAATGGTCTTTCCTCCGCAAATTTTAAAGTTATCGCGCTCACCACAGAGGACAGGCAGAGCGCTATTGAACAGGCAAGGGAAAGCGGTGCCAGCCTCCTTCTGGTTATTCCCAGGGGATTTGGAAAGTCAGTTCTGGAACTGAACTCCATGTCCATCGATACCTATTACTTCATTCGCGGGTTCTCCATGTCGGCTACCAGTGCCTCGGGCATGGTGAAAGCCGTAATTGCGACCGTGAACAACTACATTTCCGATACCTATATCAAGGAAAGACTTCCCGGAGTGAACCCTGAAGAGCTGAAAAACCCCGTAAAAAATAAGGATTATGTGATCGTCAAAGACAGGATCGCGGAGGGTTCACCAGCAGAAGTTTCCAGCTTCATCCTTTCCCAATCCACTTTTCTGCCCATTATCTTGATGCTGATCATCGTTTATTCCTCTCAGATGGTGATCTCTGCGGTAGCTATGGAGAAAGAAAACAAGACCCTAGAAACCCTTTTGACTGTGCCCATCAACAGAAACTACATCGTCGTCGCGAAGATGCTCTCCTCGGGTATTGTGGGACTGGTCACCGCGGGGATTTACATGGTGGGGTTCCGGTTCTATATGAGCGGTTTTATGGGAAATGTTCCCACCTCGGGGCAGATAGACACAGTTGTGCAGAAATTAGGGCTGGCTTTTACTCCTCAGGGATACCTGGTTCTGGGGGTTTCCCTCTTTTTAGCTATCCTTTGCGGGTTGGCTATGGCCATTATATTAGGGGTATTAGCTAAGGACCTGAAATCCGCTCAAGGGCTTTTAATGCCCATTATTTTCCTGGCCTTAATTCCTTACTTTATCTCGCTTTTCTCGGACTTCAATTCACTTTCCTGGCCAGTGAAGGTTCTCCTATGGATCATCCCCTTTTCCCATCCTTTCCTGGCGTCCCAGAACATCCTCCTGGGGAATTACCTCCCTGTCTTTTACGGCATCATTTACATGTTCGTGATTTTCGCTATTCTGGTCTTCCTCGCAGCCCGAATTTTCTCCTCTGACCAAGTGCTTACAATGAAGCTGCAATTAAGCCGGAGAAGCCTGAAAGGGATAAAGCAGTGAGGATAATATTCCCCCTTCCTGACTTTAAAAACCTGACCTAAAAGTGAGATCGATACACTTCCGATGATGTAGCCTGGGCGATTAGCTGCTGCTTGAGATCCCGTTTTAAATTGGGAAGCGCTGCGCTACCTTATAGAGAAGAATCAGGCAGCCTTCTTGCAGGGCCATCCCTCCCCCAGGATTGTCTTTAGCAGAGTTTGAGACTCAACAGGTCTCAGATTAATGCGAGATTCGCCTTATCCAGGGGGAAAGTAAAAGTCCAGGATTCGGTGTAATTTTTCCTGAAGAGTTGATCCGCACGGAAGGAAAGCCATTAAGGGATTTGATTTTCCCGAAGAAGAACTGTTCGCCTTTCCCCAGAATCTAATAATAGGATTTTCCTAAAACCAGAAAGGGATAATAGGTGAACCATGAAAATTACTCTTAAAGCGAAGCCGCCATTTTCTTTCGAGTCCACAGTTCGCTCTCACGGCTGGGTGCAGCTTGCCCCCTTTAAGTACGATAAAGAGCGCGGTGAGCTGGAATACGTTCTCCGCCTGAAATCTGGAAAGCTTCTTCACCTTTTTGTGAGGGGTACAGATGGAGGAATATCCGCGGAAGTTCAAGCCCAGATAGGAAACGAAGAGAAGGAAGAACTGAAATCCTCGCTCCGCTGGATGTTCGCTCTGGATCTCGACCTCCGGCCTTTCTACGCACGCGCCAGGAAGGAGCCGAAGCTGGCCCAGGTAGAGGAAAAAGCATACGGTCGCATCCTCCGCTCAGCCACTCTTTTTGAGGACATAGTGAAAACCATTCTCACCACGAACACGGTTTGGCGTTCCACCGTGCGCATGAACCGATTGCTCGTGGAACAATATGGCGAGCCGCTCCCTGACGATTCTCATCGCCTCGCTTTCCCTACTCCTGAGCGCCTGGTGGAAGTTGGTCCCGAGGTACTCCGGAGCTCAACCGGGATGGGATACCGTGCTCCATACGTCTGGGAACTGGCCTTGAAGGTGGCAAGTGGAGACCTGGATCTGGAAGGTTTGAAAAGCTCTAGCCTGCCCACTCCTGAGCTGCGCAAGGAGCTGATGAGGATCAAGGGCGTGGGGAGTTATGCCGCAGGCAACCTGCTTATGCTCCTTGGTAGATACGATTTCATCCCCGTGGACTCCTGGGCCCTGAAGTTGGTTTCTCACGAATGGCATTCCGGGAAACCGGTCAAACCCAGGGACGTGGAAGCCGCCTTCGCAGGCTGGGGTGAGTTCAAGGGCTTAGCCTACTGGTTTTGGGAGTGGTCTTATAAGGGAAATTGAGGCAAAGTTGAACCAGATCTGTCTCTAAGCCCTAAAGCCCCAATTCGATAGTCAAGGGATTGTCCATGAGGTAATCCTGAAAGCTTAAAACGAATCCACTTGCCGTCTCGGGCACTATGAAAGCCACGTTTCCCTGAGCACTCTGTCCGGGGCCGATGTCACCGAGAGGAAACCTGGGATCAAGGGCGGCGATGGAATGGCCATAAGATACCCCGTTTTTATCCTTGAGGCTGAAATAAAGGGAATTTCCTTGAATCTTCTCCCGAGAGATATTCTCCAGGATGACCTCCGCGTTGAGGAAAACATCGCTTGCTTTTTCTGGCACCCAGATGCCGATTTTGGAGAGTTTGGTGACCTTGACCACAGTGAGAGCGGCTCCCTCAGAAGTAACCTTGCCCACGATGTTTTCGGGTGTGGGAGCGGGAGAGGAGGAAGTTGGAGAAGGAGGTTCGCTCACCAGCATTTTTACGATTACCTTGTCCGTAGTGCCATCGGGCCTTGAGGTCCAGGTGACTGTGGCTCCCAACTGCTCGGAGACAAAGCGCAAAGGAACGAAAGTGCGACCATCCTTAATGAAAGGGGCAACATCCATGGTTACAGCGCTTCCGTCCACAAGCATAGTGTTGCTGTCGATGGTTAGCTCAATAGTTCGCTCTGTAGAGGCAGAGACCATGGTGCCAATAGAGAGCAACAAGAGGCAGAAAAGGGCCCCCAAAATAATATTTTTCAAATGATCCTCCCTGGCCTTTACAAAAGGCAGTTGATAAGCTAATTGTAAAAGATTTTGCGCAATGTGTCCCCTGCGTCCGAGAACGAGGATTATTCAATTGTGCCGGTTTCAGGAATACCTCTGTGATAAGCTCAAGACTGGGCTTACGATGAAAGCGGAACTAATCAAAGGAAAAGATTTGACGGAAAGACCATTCGAGCCTTTGTCAAGCTCTATATCTGGCAAGGAACGGCTAAAGCGACTGCTCTACAAGGAATTGGGTCTTAGCAATTAAGTTTATGAAAAAGTCCTATAACTGCCTCCTTTTTGCAAAAAGCGTATGATGTGTCAATTGACGGAAAAGAGGCTTTCTATAAAATTAGGAATATTACTTTTCCTAAGGAGGTCGAATATGTCTTTTTTGTACGAGTTTGAGTTAGGCAAGGCAAGTTACATTCTGGCGCACGAACTTTTCAAGCTAAAACCGGGAGAAACCTTCCTGATTACGGCGGATACCGAAAGCGACGAAAGGGTTGTTAATGCCACCGCCAGAGCGGCTTTTGCTGAAGGGGCTAAGCCAATGGTACTTTGGCTCGCATCCCCCTTAGGAGTGGCTCAAGAGGCTGACCCCATGCTTCCAGGAGAGGCTTTAACTGCTCTCTTGAAGACTGTTGATGCCTGGGTAGAGTTCAATAATAAATGGCTTTTATATTCCACGCCTTATGA
This sequence comes from Caldisericota bacterium, assembly GCA_024655865.1. Classification (GTDB taxonomy): domain Bacteria; phylum Caldisericota; class JANLFM01; order JANLFM01; family JANLFM01; genus JANLFM01. The sequence goes on along the minus strand of JANLFM010000002.1, from coordinate 160,460 downwards.
AGATGCGATGGCGGCGAATAATAAACTAAGGCATCTTTGCTTGGTGGGGATGAACGTGGATCTTATGATCAGATGCATCGGCAGGATTGATTATCCCGCATTACAAGCTTTTCTTGCCGGAATAACTCAAATGACGCAGCAAGCCAGGCATATGCGCATCACTACTCCGGCGGGAACGGATGTGGAGTTCTACAATGCTCCTGGGCGCAAGGTAGATATGGACGTGGGTTACTCAGATACCCCTGGTTCCCATATGTTAGGAGGGCAGATAGGCTGGTCCCCTGACCTTAATAGTGTGAATGGGGTTATTGTTTTTGATGGATCCGTAAACCCGCCCTTAGGATTGCTTAAAGAACCCATCAAATTACACATAAAAAATGGCACCATTGTAAGATTTGAGGGGGGAAGAGAGGCTGCGGAATACGAGGCCTGGTTGCGCAGTTTCAACCATCCTCAAATGCTCAGGCTCTCCCATGTTTGCTATGGTTTTAACCCTGGAGCAAGGCTTTCGGGAAATGTGATTGAGGACGAGAGAGTTTGGGGATGCACTGAGTGGGGAATCGGACATATTGGAGAACTGCTTATTCCCGGTGGTGCGGTTCCTGCTCCTTCTCACTCTGACGGTGTCTGTCTGAATAGTTCCGTGTGGTTAGATGGTGTTCAGATTTTAGATAAAGGCCAGGTTATGGGCACTGAATTAAAGAAGCTTGCAGCAAAGCTGGGAAAATAGAATTGAAGGAGGGTCTGAGGTGATTGATGAGCAAAGGTTGATTCAGAGTTTTTTCAAGATGGTGCAGATTCCCAGCGAATCTGGTGAGGAAGCAGAATTCATTAATTACCTTAAGGGTCGCTTCCAAACCGAGCTCAAGGCTACTTGCACAATAGACAGTTATGGAAATTTAATAGCGAAAATACCTGGAAAGAGCTGCTCGGATTGCCCCACGATTCTGTTTGGTGCTCATGCGGATACTGTAAAACCAGGCAAGGGAATCCAACCAATCTTGGAAAACGGCATAATTCGCTCCCAGGGGGACACCATTTTAGGGGGCGATGACAAGGCGGGAATTGCCGAATTACTGGAAGCGATTTTAACAGCAGAGGTTCATCCTCCTTTAGAAATTGTAGTTACCAGGGAAGAGGAAATCGGGTTAGTGGGAGCAAGGCACGTGGATGTCACCCAGCTTCAAGCAAGGAAAGGCTTTCTTCTCGATTCCTCTAATCTCGACGAAGTTGTTATTGGCGGCCCTTCTTACATGAACATCGATATTGAGATCACCGGGAAAGCAGCACATGCAGGAATGGAGCCGGAGAAAGGAATTTCTGCCATAAAAGTGGCCAGTTATGCCATAGCCATGCTCCGGGACGGGAGGATTGATCCTGAGACCACTTCCAACATCGGAGTGATCAGGGGAGGGGAAATTCGCAATGGAGTACCGGAAAAGGTAACCATCATGGCGGAATGCCGCAGCCTAAACCACGAAAAGTGTCTCAAAGAGAGCCAGAAGATCAAGGAAACCTTCGAAGCTGTGGGAAAAATCTCCGGAGCTAAAGTGAACATTAAACTTGATCTGGAGACGAAAGCCTCCATGATTCCTTCGGACGCGGAAGTTGTACGCATAGCAAAAAAAGCCATAGAGTCAGTAAATTTGACCCCAAAAGTTTTCCCCATAGTTGGAGGGACCGATGCCTCCATCTACAACGAAAAGGGGATAGAGACAGTCGTCCTGGGAGTTGGAGTTCAAGCTGAGCACTCCAAGGAGGAATATATCCCTGTGGAGGAGATGAAAAAGGCGGTCCTGATTCTCCACGCTATTTTTAAAGAGTGTTGTTCTTCATCCGGAAGGAGGGGCTAATAATATGACCCGCACAAATTGCAGCTCCAGTAAGAGAATCCGAGTGATTGTTCCAGTGACCACGGAAATGTGGAATCAAGTTATTCAGGAAGAGCTCGAAAAATACCGGGAACAAAATACGGTTTTGGAGATCGTAAGCTTAAAAAAGGGAATTGAATCCATAGAGACCGCTTATGACGAAGCCTGGGCAGTTCCCTTCACACTGGAGGAAGCCATAAAAGCTGAAAAGGATGGCTGCCACGGGATAATTATTTACTGTACCGCTGATCCAGGCCTCCAGGCAGCAAAGGAAGCGGTGAAAATCCCAGTAGTAGGTTTGGGCGAAGCAAGTTTTTATATGGCATCTTTATTGGGAAGAAAATTTTGCATTCTCAGTGCAGGTCCTGAAGCTCCACCCAATGTCTCTCCGGAAATGGATAACTTAAAAGTTTACGGTTTGGCGGAAAAATGCGTTGGTTTGCTTTCTTTAGGGGTTGCAGTCTTAGATCTGGAAGTCCAAAAGGAGAAAGTCAAAGAGAGGTTAATAGAGCTGGGCCAGGAAATGATTAAAAGAGGCGCAGACGTGATAGTTTTAGGATGCGGGTCAATACTGGGAGTGGATGAAGAGGTATCCCAAATTTTAGGAATTCCCGTTGTTGTCCCGGCACGAGCTGCTCTCAAGCTATGCGAAACGTTGATCAATATAGGACTGGCTCAAAGTAAAAGGGCATTTCCCTCTCCAGAGCGGAAGAGGATCACTTTATGAAAAGAAAAATATTATTTATAGATCCGGTTCCTGGACCTATAGAACCGAATTTCAAATCCTATCTGGAGCTGGGAAAAGCCAGTGAAACTGAACTCGTTATTGCAAGCATCGAATCGGGCCCAGAGCACCTGGAGTACCGTTTTTACGAAACTCTTGTGCTGCGGGATATTTTGAGCCTTTCGGTTAAGGCCGAGAAAGACGGTTTTGATGGGGTAGTAATAGGGTGCTTTTACGATCCCGGGTTATACGAGGCGCGAGAGATTACAAAAGACCTGGTGGTTGTTGCACCTGGGGAAGCCTCAATGCACATCGCCAGTACTCTTGGGAATTCCTTCTCAATCATAGTTGGCAGGGATAAATGGGTTCCCAGAGTACTTGAGAATTTACACAGGTACGGGCTTAAGGAAAAATTAGCCTCCATTAAAGCTTTAGGATTAGGAGTTAACGATTTTCATAAAGATCCCGAAAGAACAATGAAGCTCCTTATGAAAGCCGCGGAAGAGGCAAAAACTAAGGATCGTGCTGAAGTCCTTATTCTGGGATGCACCATGCAATACGGCTTCTACAATGAATTACAGGAAAATTTAAAGATTCCAGTGATAGATGTTTCTCTGGCTGCTTTGAAATACGCTGAGTTCTTTATTGACTTGAGAAAACAATTTTCCTGGAAAACGAGCAAAGCATGCGCCTACGAAAGTCCCCCAATGGAGGAAATGCTAAAGTGGGGGATTTACCCTCCTTAAAACAAATGAGGGGGCGCAGTGCGCCCCCTCATTTCATCCTATTGTTCTATTTTCTGCCCCTTTCTTTAAAGGGCACATAATCGAAATCGAAACCAAAACTTCTGGGACCGAAGACTTCTAAACCTTTAGGACTTAGCCATTCATCAGGAGCTGGAAGGGCTACCACTGACACTTTCATCCCCGGTTTCAGGTAGGGGTTAGTTACTGGTTTTTCGGATTCCTCAACAATTACGCAAATCAGGTCGGGGACTGAAACTTCAACCCTGTTTTCCCTCCAGGCCACAATGTTTTCGTTTTTAAACCAGATATGGTATTTCTCGTGCGAATTTTCGTTTTTTAGATAGGTGTCACCAATGGTGAATCCTTCTTTTGTCTCCCAGGTTACTCTTTCCACGACACCCTGGAAGAGGACTTCTCCTTTACCCGCTGAGGCTATCGCTTCTCCCCTGTTTTTGTTATCCTTGATTGCTTCCCTATAAGCTTTTCCAATTTTTAAGGCATAACTCAAAGCTCCCGGAATTACAACTTTCCTTAATTGGCTCCCTTTTAAGGGATGATCCGCGACTGCCACCATATTCATGCTGACAATGGCCAGGGCGCGCACAAGGGCTTCGGCCCTGAAGTCGTCTACCACTTGCGTAAAAATTGCTACGTCTCCAAACTCGTTTGCCACTGCCATAGGGGTTATGGGAACTCCGTGGATGAAGAAAGTAGTGTGCTGGAGTTCGGGAACAGATCTCCCTGCAGGGTCAGCATCCACGATGTATTTTCCTGCCATCGCTGCCACATAAAGTGCCATTGCTGTATTAGAGCCGCCCAGCTCTGTAGAAATCGTTCCGTAAAAGTCGTGCCCCATGTAGTCCTCTAAGGCACGGAACGCTCTGAGTACTGGCTCTTCCTTAACTCTGGGCAGGGAAGCGTACTTTTTCTCTTCCTCTGGAGAAATTGGGGAGATTGCTCCGCAGTAATAAGGACAGGCGATTGTGACATCATCTGGAACTTCATCTAAAGAAACCAGTTTGAACTCCTTTCCTAAACTTAAGGCTTCTTCCACTCTGTTGATTCCCTTATCAAGAGCTCCACCGCCTCCTGTCCCCAGGATCGCGCACCCGTAGAGCAAATCGTGGAGATCCTCACGGTTTAATTTTTTCACTGCTTGCTCTCCTTTCTCTGCGTTTTAAGGGGTTTTAGATATATGCAGGCCAGGTCATCAGAGCATCCGGGCCCATGAGGCCTGCATTCTTCAAGGCTCAAAGGGGAACCGCTTGTTTTGGTTCCTTTGACCTTTCTGATTATCTGAAAGAGTTTCTCAATTTGATCGGGGTTTCCTTCTGCTACCATCGTTGTTGCGCCTTCAGCTCCTGAGATTCCTCCTTTCCCGATTATCTGACACTTTACATTGGCTAAAAGTTCCGTGGCTATTTGCTCCGTGATTAATTTTCCCACAATAGGAATTAACCCTACAGCCATACCGAAAGAAAGGTCGATTTTTCTCCTGCCACATGCTTTAGTGGCTTCCATAATACTTCCCGGAATCAGTTTTTCCAAACCTGCAAGAATGAGAACGTTTATCCCTTCGCCCATCAAGCCTCCCAAGATTTTACCCGGCTGGCCTCCCAATGCACTTCCTGCCATCATGGCAGCATTTCCATATCCATCAATGGCATTTGCTCCAATGACAAAAACGTCCCCTTTCCTCATCCCAAGGATTTCTTCCTCTTCCCTGTCGTCGCAAGAGCGCGGGACTCCCCGCTCAATTAAAATGCTATGGGGAGCATCCACGGGCCATGTGCGCGACCCTTTTGTCCCCAGCGGAGTAATCCTGCCACAGATTCCCAATTTGATCCCCACGAGCTCCTCCGCCAGGGCAGAAACAGTGCTTCCTCCCTTCAGGAAGATTTTTCCCTCCTTAAAGGCCGCCTTTATTTCGGGTAACTCCAAAGCCCCCAGAGCGATTAACTTTTTAGCCTCAGGGACTGTAAGCGTAAACTGAAGGATCATTTTTCTTTTCCATTCCAGTAATACCCCTTAATGCTTGACGGGTTGGGGGCGAGGTAGAGGCCCGTTTTGGAGTGAGACAAATTGAGGCGAATTAAAACTTCAGCCATGGAAATAGCTGCGGAAAGAGGCTCCACGACAGGAACCTCTAATTTCTGTCGTAAAATCTGGGAAACCTTCGCCATGCCGGTACAGCCTAAAACTATTACTTCCGCCCCTTTATCCCTGATCAAATGCAAAGCGGCCTGAGCCAGACGATCTGCAGTTTTCACAGGATCGGAATTCAACTCTAAGACAGGGATGTCTATCCCCGCGGCTCCAGCTAAGCGATCAGGACACCCCATTGTTCTTACCTGCATCTCGCTCCAGGGGCCGGAGTTTCTTAAAGTGGATATGATGCCAAACTTTTGGCCAAGAAGCAGGGCTATAGAGACCGAAGCTTCGGCTGGCCCGACAACAGGAATCTTTACCAGATCACGGGCAGCATGAACAGCCGGATCAGCAAAACAATTCACCACAATAGCATCCACTCTATCTTTATTTTCGTCCACAATGCGCAGAATTTCAGGAAGGGCAAATGATTCGTCGAAAAAGGTTTCAATGGAGCTCGGTCCTTTCTCCACCGTGGCAATCTCAATCTCCAGATCCGGTTTCTCAAAAGCCGCCAGGTACTCTTTGACCATTTTCTGAAATTCAAGCTTTACTATAGGGTCAATTACTAATATTTTTTTCATTTTCAGGTCTCTCCTTTGAGTACTGATTAGGGTTCTTTAATTAAGAAGATGACAAGCTGCAAGCCTGTCTCGGTCTATCTTTACAAGTGGCGGCTCCTTCTGGCTGCAGATCTCCATGACCTGAGGGCACCTGGTGTGAAATCTGCAACCCGATGGCGGATTAATGGCGCTTGGGACATTTCCGGGAAGGATGAAAAGATCGTTCACACTCTCAACGCTTATACTCGGCGCTGATTTGAAAAGGGCCTGGGTATAAGGATGCGCTGGCTTTTGAAATATGGCTTCGGCATCACCGTATTCCACAAATTTCCCTAAGTACATTACTGCGATCTCGTCCGCCATATAGTGTACGACTCTAAGGTCATGAGAAACCAGGATGTAAGTTAAATCCATCTTATTTTTCAGGTCCATAAGAAGAGAAAGGATCTGAGCTTGTGAGAGGGCATCGATAGAAGAAGTTGGTTCGTCCAGAACCACAAGCTTGGGCCTTAAGGCCAGAGCTCTAGCGATGGCGATCCGTTGCCTTTGCCCACCTGAGAACTCATGAGGATATTGATATACAGCTTCCCTGGGAAGCCCTACCAGCTCCAGCAGATCCTCTACCATTTTTACCAACTGGCTCAAAGGTGGCTTAAGGTGAACTTGTATTGGCTCTCCAATTATATTGCGGATCAACCAACGGGGATTTAGAGACCAAAAGGGGTCCTGGAAAACGATTTGAATATTCTTTCTTAATCTTCTTAGTTGCTGACCATGGGTGTTGAAAAGGTCAGTGCCTTCAAAAAAGACTTTTCCCGAGGTAGGTTCCTCTAATTTTAATAGCACATTGACCAGGGTAGTTTTGCCACATCCTGATTCGCCTACCAGTCCCAGGACTCTGCCTTTTTCCAGTTCAAAATTCACTCCGTCCACTGCTTTAACCCACTGTGCCTTGGTGAAAACGCCACCCCTTACCGGGAAATACTTGACCAGGTCTTTAACGGAAAGAATCGTCTCGTTCATTTTTCCATTCCTTTTACAGGTGACATGCTATGTAATGAGTTCCACCAATGTGTTTAAGCGCTGGCTCCTCTTCCAGACAGATTTTCTCTTTCTTTAGACATCTTCCAGCGTAGCGACAACCCTTCTCGGCTAACCTTTCCTCAGCTTTAAGCGCAATTTGAGTAAGATCGATTTTTTCTCTCTTCTCTTTAGGGATGGCTCTAAGCAGGGTCAGAGTATAGGGATGGGCAGGATGTTTTGCAACTTCCTTTATCGACCCAAGCTCTACTAATTGTCCCCTATGCAATATACCTACTCGATCGCATATCAAAGAGACCAGTTCCAGGTTGTTGCCGATGAAAAGAACAGTTACATTTGTTTCCCTGATTAGCTCGGCGATTAGTTGCAGTACGCCCGCCTGAATAGTAACATCCAGGTTTCTTGTTGGCTCATCGGCAATCAGAAATTGAGCTCCGCAGGAGAAAGCCAAAGCGATGATGATTCTTTGTCTCTGGCCACCGCTGAGTTCATGGGGATATTTGGACAGAATATTTTCCGGGTCAGGTAGTTTCACCAGATTCATGAGTTCAACAGCCCTTTTCTTGGCCTGCGCCTTATGCAAACCTTGATTATGTTGAAGAACCCTCGTGATTTGTTGCCCGGTGGTAAAGACGGGGTTAAGAGTGGACATGGGATCCTGGAAGATCATGGAGACCTTTTTGCCCCTGATTTTTTGCATCTCCCCTTCGCTCTTTTTAAGCAGGTTTTCTCCTTCAAAGTTAATTACTCCTGATTCCACAAAGGCCGGAGGGATTGGCAGAAGTTTAAGAATTGTATAGGCCAGAGTCGTCTTTCCGGCGCCACTTTCTCCGACTAAACCGAATGATTCCCCCTTTGCAACTGATAGGGACTCCAGGTTAAGAACGTTTGTAACCCCTTCAAAAGTACGGAAGTTGACTTTTAAGTTTTCTATTTTGAGAAGCTCTGTCATTTCACGCCTATCTCAGTATTTTCTCGTCCTAGGGTCTAAGACCTCGCGTAATCCATCTCCTACTAAATTGAAAACCAGGACAGTGATGAAGATGGCTAATCCGGGGAAGATGCTATACCACCAAGCATTAAGAAAGTAATTGCGACTCGTGCTCACCATCAGACCCCATTCAGGGGTTGGTGGCTGCGCACCGAGACCCAAGAAACTTAATGAGGCTGCGGTGAGGATAACGCCTCCCAAGTCCATTGAAGCCTGGACTATCACCGGCGCAATTGTATTCGGGACTATATGACCGAAAACTATCTTGAAATGGGGAGTACCAATGGCTCTCGCTGCCCTAACAAACTGCCTTTCTCTCATGGAAACTGCCTGTCCTCTAATTAGTCGTGTATACCAGGGCCACCAGGCGACAGCAATAGCTAACATAGCATTGGTCAGACTGGGCCCTAAAAAAGCGGCGATGAGAATTGCTAATAACAATGGAGGAAAACTTAAGAAGATATCTGTAATCCTCATGATGACTTCATCAACTACTCCACCAGTGGCGCCAGCGATTGCCCCCAGGGGTACGCCGATCAATAGAGCTAAGCCAACGGCAGCTAGAGCAGTTTCTAAAGAGATTCTTGTTCCGTAGATAACCCTTGAGAAAATGTCTCTTCCAAGCTCATCTGTTCCAAATAAATGCTCTTGCGAGGGCGGGAGGAGCTTTTCCTGAGGATTTGTTCCAGAAATGACGTGTTCCTTATATGGGACGATAAGAGGCGCTAATATAGCAATGAGTACTAACAAGAAAACTGTGATAACAGCAATCATTGTTAGTCTATTTCGGTTTAACAGGTAAAAGGTTAATTTGAACTCTTTTAATCGTGGTTTTATGGCCTCAAAAGTTTCGACTGGTAATAGTTTTCGCATTATTTTTTTCACTCCCTTATAGACGGACCCGAGGATCAAGAGCAATGATTATGTCTGCAATTAAGTTCAAAACTACGTAAGCAAGAGCTGCAAAAATGGTCACTCCCATAATGGCGGGATAGTCTAAGCTGAGAATCGAGGTAGCAATATATGACCCAATCCCTGGCCAGCTGAAGATAGCCTCTATAAGAAAGGTATTTGTCAGGGTGTACCCAATAGAGAGAGTTAAAACCGTTATAGTTGGGCCTAAAGAGTTTTTCAAGGCGTATGACCAAAGCACCGTGCTCTCGGGAAGCCCATAGGAACGCGCAGCCCTGATGTAATCTTCCCCTAGAATCTCCAGCAAAGCAGAGCGGGTCATCCTCGCTACAAGCCCTATTGGATAAAGAGCTACCGTAATCCCGGGCAAAATAAAATGAAGTAGAGCATCTTTGAATATGACCATGTTTCCCGTGATCAAGCTATCTAAAAGAAGAAAACCCGTAACATGGGGAACCTGATAAAAAAGCTTAATATTTGTGCTCAATTCTCCTCCCAGGGGGAGCACCCCTAGCCATCTGTAAAAAATAAGCTGGAGAAATAACCCCACCCAGAATGTAGGAAGGGAAACCGCACCCACAGAGAAAAATCGGGAAAAATGGTCTAACCAGCGATCTTTCTTCTTCGCTGAAATGACTCCTAACGGGAGTCCTATAAGCGCTGCAATAACAGTGGAAAGCAATACCAGCTCAATTGTTGCGGGTAAATAGTTTTTTAGCTCCTCAATAACTGGCTGGTGGGTTTTCAGTGATTTGCCAAGGTTTCCTGTGAAAAGATTTTTGATGTAAATGCCCAATTGGATATACAGAGGTTGGTCTAATCCTAGCTCCCTTTTCGCTGCCTGAATTTGTTCGGGAGTAGCTCTAGGCCCTACCCATTGGGCTGCCGGGTTAGAGGGCACAACACGAGTCATGATGAAAGTGACGATCACAACCCCTAAAATTACTAATACCCCTAAGGCCAGTCTCTTGAGAATGAACTTAAGCATTTTGGGTTTTCTTTCCACCCTGGCGGAAGGCAACTGCCTTCCGCCAGGGTGTCTTTACTCAACTACTCGCGATAACAATCGTAGAAGAAAATCACGTGAGGATAAGAAGGGTTATCCTTATATCCCTTCAGACTCTTGTTAAAAGTGCGCACGTAATTCTTGTCGTAAACAAAGAGGCCGTAAGCCTCGTCGACAATCTTCTTTTGCGCTTCAACGAACATCTGGGCAGCCTTGGCGCGATCAATACCTGCCTGAAGGTTAGCATCGTCCATAAGTTTATCCAGCTCCGGATCGTTGATGTAATTGAAATTAAAGACTATTTCCGGCTGGCTATGGTAAAGGTTGAACAGGTAAGTGTAAGGGGTTGTTACGTCAGGCCACCAGTACATAAAGAAGATATCCTGTCGGTCATCTGGATTAGTAGCTTTTGCCAGCTCCCATTGAGTCTCCCAGGGCATGCCTCTGATTTCTAATTCGATATTGAGTTTGGCCAGCTCAGATTTATACAATTCGCAGACTTTCTTCTCGGTTTCATCCCCGGAGTTATATGTGGCAAGAAGTTTTAACCCTCCATCAGGATATCCTGCCTGGGCCAGGAGGTCTTTGGCTTTCTCAAGATCGTAGTTGTATTGGAAAAGATCGTCTCCGTGTCCCCAAAGCCCCTTAGGTACCGGCCCTTTGGCTTGTTCAGCATACCCTCCCATGGCATATTTCACCACATCTTCATAAGGGAAAGCATAAGAGAGAGCCTGACGAACGAGTTTGTTGTTTAACGGTTCCTTCTCTGTATTGAAGAATCCCAGCAGGTTTTCAAAAGACGAGTTCACCTCGATAGCGATATTGGGATTCGCTTTCAAAGCCTCGATGTCCTCACTGGTTAGTTCCATTGTCCAATCAGCATCTCCCTTTTCCAGCATTTGGCGCCTGGAGGCGTTCTCAGGTACCTTTTTGTAGTAAATTTTGTCGAAATGTTTACCTTGCCAGCCCTTCCAGTAATCGTCAAATTTGGTCAAAATAACCTCTTCACCCATTTTTTGGCTTTCCAACTTATAGGGACCAGTTCCGGCTTCGTGACCCTGGGTGAACCAGTCATCGGGATTACTCTGGGCAGCGGCGGGAGAAACAATAAAAGCCGCATAGGCGGAAGAAACGATCAAGTCCATGGGAGCTGGGTACTTCAATTTGAAGACAACGGTTAATTTATCAGGCGTCTCAATCTTATCGACAGGATCCCAAATAAATGCAGCTCCTTTGCCGATCTTGATTGTCCTCTCAATAGAAAATTTAACTGCTTCGGAATTAAGTTCGGTTCCATCATGGAATTTAACGCCCTGCCTGATGTGAAAAGTCCAGGTCAGACCATCATCGCTATGAGTGTAATCTGTGGCCAAAACAGGAGTAAAAGTATCCTCCAATGGTTCGTAGCGCAGAAGGGTTTCATAAACATTGTGCAAGATCATTACTCCGTTTGAAAACTCCACTGCCGGGTCCCAGTCCGTTACCGGAATAGAAAGCAGCGCTACCACAGCAACCTGAGGCATTGAAGTAGTAGAAGGAGTGGGCGAGCCTGTGCCGGTGGGAGTAGGAGAAGCGCCAGGACCACAGGCTGTTACGGAAACCGCCAGAGCTAAAAGCCCCGCAATTAATACCATTACTTGCTTAATTTGCTTCATCATAGCCTCCTTTCCCCTTATTAGGTTTCACAAATAGTAACATAGATAGAAGTTTAAACGTAACACTTTCCGCCAGGATCAAATGCCTTATTTCCCAAGTTTTTTCGCCAGCTTTTCGAGCTCGGGTTCCAACAGCTCGCCTTGTCTCATAATTTGTTTTTCATCCAACCATACTGAGCTGTTCAAACAAATGCCATCGGAATGTGAGGGAGCATACACTCCTTCCGGAATAAAAAATTGTCCGATGTACCCAATGCCCCACTCGGTTGCCCCCCAAACTCTTTCGTCCTCGACACAATTGCCACTTAATCTGGCTCCAGGGTTAAAACCATAATCGACATGCGCTAACTTTAGCATTTGGGGGTGATTGAAAGACTTGAGCCAGTGCTCGTATTCTTTTGCTTCCCATCCCCCTTCTACCTTCACGATCTCCCCATTTTTAATGGTTAAGGAGATGGGTTCCCTAAGAAGGCCCAATGGTGGATTTACCGAACCATCAAATACTATCGTCCCGCTAACAGTCTCTAATTTAGGCATCCAGCCAATTTGCCCTGACATCATATGAGAACCTGGAGTATCTGCGTAACCTAATTCCAAGACAATTTTCTGATCCGGATAGTTTTCAAATTCTACATCCGTTCCGGCGGGGGTAGTTATGCGAACATGGCTTGCTTTTCCGGTTAATTCTGCGATTTTCTCCTGGAACTGGCGCAAGACAGGATAGTTGACCCTGCCGATGCAACGCACCATCATGTCTACATTCATCCCTGCCAGTGCAAGGTGGCGTAATTTTTTATTTTCTCGGAAAGCGATCTCATAAGGTGTGGAGTACAAAAGCCACTTATTGTTATACTCAACCCAAGCATCCACCGATGTAAGTACGGCAGTAAGCGCCTCCAATGGTAGGTCTTTGTCTGCGTCTTTGCTAACCCCGAGAGGTGCTGCATTGATCAGAACTAAGGGTTTGGCCCCGCAAGAAAACGCTGCTCTGGCGGTGGCGTTTACTATCCTCATGTCGCTTTCGGTATCGGCTGTGATTGCCAGGCATTCACCATCTTTCAATTTAAATAACTCCCGGCAAAGAATGTCTGCTGCTTTCCCGAGCTCAAATTCATAAAAAAACTGATCCATGAATTTTCCTTTTTATTCCCTCCTTGTCCAAGAATGTTAAAATATGTTTTTAGATTATTTTTTGTTTCCTCCGACAAGTCAAGCAAAATTTGTTTAAAAAGGCGGTAAAGATGAAAATAAAGGTGATTGAACCAATAATTGATCTCTCAGAAGTTGAAGTCCTTCAAGATCTCCAGCCCTTTGTAAACCCGGGAACAGAATTAAGCGTGGAAAAGATTGCCTTTGGGCCAGCCTCTATAGAAAGCGAATACGATGTTTCAATTGCTGTCCCTTACATCTTGGAAAAAGTGCAAAAGGCAGAAGGTGATGGCTTCCAGGGAATATTTATTGACTGCTTCGGAGATCCAGGGGTGAGAGCAGCCAGGGAGCTTGTGGATATTCCGGTTTTCGGGGCTTTTCAGCCTTCCATGTTTTTAGGGGCAGCACTGGGACAGAGAATGACGATAATAACAGTGCTTCAAGGGCTTGTCCCTATTTTGCGCAATCAGGTCTCTGAGAACGGTCTCTCGGAAAAAGTGGTAAGTATTCGCCCGGTGAACATCCCCGTGCTGGAGCTGAATGATAAACGGAGGTCAGAAGAGGCTATCTTAGAGCAATGCTTAAGGGCGATACGGGAGGATGATCCCCACGTCTTTATTCTCGGTTGCACCGGAATGGTGGGCATTGCATCTTCTGTTCAAAAGAGACTTCTTAAAGAAGGTTTCGATGTTCCCGTTATTGATCCTGCTTTTGCCGCATTGAAGATGCTGGAAACCTGCATTGCCATGGGCTTAAAGCAAAGCCGTCTTACTTATTTTAAGCCACCTGAGAAAACAAGGATCACAAATCGATAATCGTAGCCGACCCTTTGTTAGGATAGGTCAATTCTCGGGCAAAACATTGCCCAACACGTTCTTATAGATCAACCTTTAATTCTCGTTTTTCCCCGCTTAAAAGGTCCGTGGAGACAACCGCCGAGCATTTTTCCTGAAGCAGCCTGGCAAGCTCGTCCCTCGCTTCAATGACCTTGCTTTCAGGAATCCTCTCTGCTCCATCCACGTTGATTACGACCTTCCTGGTGTTTTCCAGAATTTTGGAGAAGTCCCCGTTGCGCCAGTTCCATTTGCGGCACATCACGTTTTTGGTCTGATCGTCATAGTAGATGATCTCTCCCGGGACCGGATGCTCGCTTTCTGATCCCCCCAGAGGAATAAATACTTCATCTCCCTGGGCGATGCCCAATCGGAGGTTGCCCTTTATTGTATCTACGTCGTCTCCTCCGCAGGGAAGTAAGTGTTTCAGCGAGATGTAATTGAAGAGCGCTACCGCGGAATTGATGAAGGGTATCCTGTCGCCTCTCTGTGCTCTTTTAATCAGGGACTTTATGGAGGGAGGAAACTTGTTGGGATTGGAACCGAATTTCCTGTGCATTTCATCCCAGGCCATGATGAAGTCATGGTCTAAAGGACAGTCCTGTCGAAGAGCTCTCTGATTTTCCAGCATTTCCTCGATCTCAGAGTGGGAGCTGTGATTTTGCATATTCCACACGATTACCAACCCCCTTTTGAAATTGGGGAACATTTGGAAAACTTGATCCTCAATGATAATTTTCCTCATCTTATCGCCTCCAGTTTTTGCAATTTTAAAAAAATGGGGCAATTAAAGGAAGACCGTGGATTTCCCTTTGGCAAAGACTGATCAGCCCGCGCCCTGCCTAAATGGGAAACTTATATAATCTTCTTCAGGAAAAATCCGGGAACTCAGCCTTCTATAACCTGGCCTTCGGGAACCAGTTCCTTAAAGGTAGAGAGCTTGCTAAGCCTCACTTTTGGAGAGTAGGCTTTAACAAAGAGGTATTTAAACCTCTGCGCTTAAAAACGATCCGGAAAAATGAAGCACGAGAAGACTTCTAAAAAGGGCGTCCCTTGTCCTAGCCTCTTTTGAGCGCCAGTCCGGCTCCAGTGCGAGCCCGCTGTAAGCCGACCAGATTGTCCACGAGCGGTGAGACTGAAAATGCTGAAAGACCTCGTACCCGGTAAAGATTATCTTTAGAAGTTCCTCTTTTTGTTCTTCAAGTTGAGGGACGATGCCGAAAACGCCCATTCGGGAAAGAAGTTCGCTTCGCTCAAACCAGTGCGCCCAACCCGGCTCGTCGAGCTTGCTTAAATCGCAGACGAGATCCAGAGCGAAGACTGTGGCAGGAGCGACGAACTGGGATCCCACTTTTAAATAGATGAAAGGAAGCGGGGAAAGCTGGATCAAGTTCTCCACAGCTTCGGCCACAAGGGCGCAGTTTTCTTCGCTGCGCCAGCTTGAACTGTAAGCCAGAAGGCGAAAATGGTAGATCCCGGGCCAGAGGGCTTTGGGACGGAAGACCAACCTGTCCCTGTATTCTTCTGCCACCTCTTTTATGCTGTGTACCCCTCTTACCCAACGGAAGACCTCCACCGCGTTCCGGATTTCTTCCTGGACAATGGGAGACTCCTCTTTTCCCCCTCGAGCGAGGAGGTAGGCGCGGATCAAGGAGGAACCCCCCAGGCCACTTTTATCCAAAAATCCACCGATGCGGTGGATTTCCCTGTCGTAGAATGGTGGTCCTTCCTCGAGGTCCCTCAGAGCCTTTTCCAAGTCAGAATGGTCGGGTTCAACTCCTTTCTCGAAAAGAATCCGCAAAGAAACTTCTAAAGCTTCCTCCCCCGGTTTCAGACCGTTAGAATGGTAATGAGAGCCAGAAAAGCCTTCTGGCTGAAACAGCCGAAGGGTTCTGGCTACAAGAGGTTCCTGAAGGATTTCCTTTTGAAGCTCCTGCATCTCCTCGCATGAGGGATCGAACCCTAAGACTTCCTTGCGTAACCGGTAACGAATAGAGGGCGAAGAACTTGAGAGTAAATCTTTAATGATTTGATTTGTATCCATTGATTAATTGTCCCCCATTTGCCCCCTGCTGTCGAGGGTTTGTATGACAATTTCCGCAAAAGCCTTAGACTAAGAACAAAAACAGGAGGTGTAAAAGCGGTGGGAGAATCTTCCGTTTCGTTAAAGGAGCTGGAGGAAAAGGTGGTCCAGTATTTTTGTCAGAGACCGGCTAATTTCCCCGAGGGAAGACCTTATAATTGCACCGAAGCGTGCTCCTTGCCCTTTCGGAATACTTTTAAGTTCGCTCCGACCTGATTCCCAGAATTGCCATGGCGATTGGGGCAGGAGTCAGTCTGAACGGCCTTCTTTGCGGGTCTGCCTCCGGCTGGCTCTGATTATGGGAATTAAGTCTGGCAGGGACAAAAAGGAAGAGAGCCCGGAGCAGGTCTGGAATCTTATGAGCGATTACCTTCGAGCCTTTCAGGAGAGGTTTGGTCACATGAATTGTCGCGAGCTTACGGGCTTAGATCTGAAGACCCCGGAGGGCTTGAAAGAGTATTTCGCTATCGTTCACGATTACCAGTGTGTGGAGCGAGTGAAATTTGCGACAAGAAAGGCGGCGGAACTCCTTCGAGTAAAAGGATCACTTTGAAAGCTCTTCAGAACAACGAGCTGGAACTACCAGATCCTTAAATCGTCAAATAGTTAACTTGATGAAAGAGGTGAAAAAATGATTAAGAGGACAGCCGTAATTATTCTCTTGGTAACGGTGATTGCAGGCACGGCCTTAGTCGAAGCCAGCACGGGAAACAAGCAAATCGAGGTAGCCTACAGGGACATTTCCATCCTGGTGAACGGAAACCAGATTTCCTCCGATGTGGAACCCTTTATTTTCGATGGCCGAACCTTCGTTCCCATTCGCTTTATCTCTGAGGCCTTAGGAAAGAACGTCACCTGGGATCAGAGCAAGTACGAGGTGCGCATCGCCGATCCTCTGGCGTTGAACGAGGAGTTCTCAGGAAAGACACTCTTTGTTTCTAAAGATTCCCAGCTCTTCTCGGTAGTGCTTGAGGGAAATCCCACCACGGGGTACTCCTGGGAAGTTAAGGATTTCGATCAGAACCTCCTGAAACTTTTGGGAGAGCCAATTTACACCACTCAATCCCCGACCAATGTCGTGGGTGCGGGAGGGAAATTCACCTTCAACTTCCTCACTCAGAGTAAAGCCGGAGAGGCTACCCTTGACTTTATCTACCTCAGGCCATGGGAGAGCGTTCCTCCCCTCAAAGAGTTTACCCTGAAAGTGAAAATCCTGGAACCTGAAGGAAAGATCAGTTTTTCGGAAGAGGATTCCGGGAGCGCAGTTTATGTAATTATGCCCTTAAACGAGCTGGAAATTTCCCTTCCCGGAAATCCCTCTGCTGGTTATAGCTGGGAGATTCAATCCTGCGATGGTGCTATTCTCAAGATCGAAGGTGAGCCCACCTTCAAAGCGGAATCCGAATTGTTGGGCGCTCCAGGGGTTTTCAACTTTAAGTTCGTTCCTGTCTCCCCTGGCCAGACTCCCTTGAAGCTAATCTATGTCAAAGCGGGAGAAAGCGGCCCTCCGGAGAAGGAGTTCTCGCTTTTTGTGGGAGTGTTTTAGAGCTGAACCTTAAAAAGATAATTGGGGGCCTGCCCCTTTTTTCTAATGGTAATGGGGCGTGAAAATTGTGGTTTGTTGACCCTGGGTCTTCCCCGGGGTTTATATAGAAACTCTTATACAAAGATTTTTTAATTGAGGGAAAAATGGGAAATTTTGCGCGCCAGGTCTTAGAAATCGTGGCCAGAATTCCAGAGGGAAAAGTGACTACCTACGGGGTAATCGCCCGGGCATTAGGGAACCCCAGAGGGGCACGGGTCGTGGTCTGGGCTTTGTGGTCAGGCCCTTCAGGACTAGAGCTTCCCTACCACAGAGTGGTGAATTCCAAAGGCCAGCTTGCCCCTCCTCACATTTTCGGGGAAGGTGTTCAGAGAGAGTGCCTTTTAAGGGAGGGCGTGACCTTTCTTCCCGATGGCAGGGTGGACTTGGAAAGACACCTGTGGATACCAGAAATCGAAGAGCCTTAATTTTTCTTTCGCAAATTTGAAAAATTCATAAGAAAATATTTTAAAATTTGATCGGACTGATGCTTGGTAGATGTGGAGGTGAGAGCAGGTAAAAACGCTTCTGCGGAGCGGAGGAAGAAACTTTTTGGGGAGGTTTGATTATGAAGCGCGTTTTAGTGTTTTTGCTGGCCCTGGCCCTGGCTTTTATCCCCACTTCTATCTTTGCCCAGAAGGGCGGGGGATTCGACGAGTATGGTTATAACTACAATGCCAGGATTTTCGTGGGTCCTGCCGATGGCGTAGACAGGGTGCTCGATGGGGCAGTATGGGGTGATACTACCTATGCCAACGATCATCTCGTGATGAAGTGGTCCAAAGCCTGGGACGATGCCAGATTCCATGGCGCTCCTTGGACACCAGAAGCTTGGGAAGATAACGAATGGAACGGCAGAGTCCCCGGAGGATCGGGAGAAGTGTGGCACTACAAGATCATCTGGGTGGGCCCGGAACTGGAAAACTCTCCCTATTGGCGCGAGGGAGGCTATCCAGTTTGGGGCCAGTTTGAGGTGATCATGGATCAAGGAACCTATCCCGGCGGGGAACATGTATGGCTTACTCACGCTACCCCATGCGGGTATGGGCCGTAAGATTTAAATAAACCATTTCTAAGAAAGAAGGCAGCTAGCTGCCTTCTTTCTTTTTCGGGTTTTCACAAATAGCTTAGACTTCTTTTCTCCTCTTAATCCAATCTCTGTCTTCTGAAATTATGTGCACCACCTCCCAGCCGCGGGATTCAAGGGCAAAGGCGATAAACCTGCGGTGACAGCGCCAGGGGAAGCGTTCTGCGCAGACAATCGCAAGATTATTGCCTGAAGCTATCTCTTCCAACCGCTCCAGCCCTTTTTGAAATTCTTCGGTCTCCATGTATGTCTGATAGCCGCCCTGGCGAAATCCCCCGAGCTCTTTTCCTAAATAGAAGTATTCTATTCCCTCCGCTTCCAGGAGACCCTGAAAAGCTTCCTTTTTAAAATGCTCCCATCTGGAAGTGGGGAACCTTCTCACGTCAGCTACAGCCTGGATTTTGTGTAGCCTGAGGAGACTGAGAAATTCCTCAAAGGAACGTTCGCTTGTCCCGATAGTGAAAACTCTCCTCATCCTTTCTTGATTCTATCAAGATTGGGGCCAGAGATCCTCTATTGGTAGAGATTGTTGAGGGGCAAGCCTCAGGAAAACCCGAAAAAAATTGGACGGTTGACTTGGACTCCAATATCAATTTGAATTTTCCTATCCCAAAAAGGAGAAAGTAAAATGCCGGAATTGCCAGAAATCTGGAACTTAGCCAACGAGATGGACGAGACCCTGAAGGAGAAGAGGATAGCGGGGCTTAAGGTGAAGCAAGCGAAGTGCCTGAACATTCCCCAGGAAGAGTTCGAGAAACTCGTCGTAAATAAGGAAATCCAGGAGGCCACTCCTCGGGGAAAGTGGATTTTCGTGAAGCTCCATCCCGGGGTCATATTTCTCCTTAACTTAGGAATGGGAGGGGAGGTTCTCTATTTCCCGGAGGAAAAGGACCTCCCGGAGAAGTTTAAGCTGAGAATGGACTTTCATGATGGCTCCCTGCTTACGATCAATTTCTGGTGGTTCGGGTACGCACACGCGGTCAGGGAGGAGGAACTCTCAGGGCATGGGATGACCTCATCCCTGGGGATCTCACCTCTGGATGACCGGGAGTACACCCTGGAAAATTTCCAGAAGCTCCTTTCAGGAAAGAAAGGAGGGATCAAGTCCTTCCTGATGGACCAGAGGAACATCGCCGGGATCGGGAACGTATATATCCATGACATCCTGTTTCGGACGGGGCTTCACCCCAACCGCAAAATCTCCTCCTTAAAAGAAGATGAGGTGGAAAAGCTCTTTCGGGCGATCAAAGAAAACCTGAAGCAATCCGCGGACCTGGGAGGGCTGGCCTACGAGAGGAATCTATTCAATCAACCCGGGAAATTCAAGGATTTCCTCGTGAGATACCGGGAGGGAAAGCCCTGTCCGGTGTGCGGCACAACGATCCAGAAAATAAAAACGGGGAGTACTTCCTCCTACATCTGTCCCGCCTGTCAGAGATGAGAGGGATAGATTTAGAAAGTGGCAATTCAATTTTAGAAAAGTAGGGTTTAAGGGCTTCTTGGTGGACGATCGTTGTCAAGCGGGATCCATCCTTTTTCCAGCGAATTCTTAATACCGCAGGATGTCTGCCACATGAGGCGGTAATGGTCAGGGACCGGATCAATAACGACATTGTACTCACCAGCCTTTCCTTCAAGGAGCCAGAGGGAGAGGAAGAAGAGCCCCATTTGACCGTTACCGACCCGAGGGAGATTCCTCAAGTAGTGGAGAAGCTGGGAAGGGATTAATTCTTTAGCCCGAAGTCGGGAAAATCTTTCTTAAGGCCTCTTTAAGAAGCTCGTAATGCCACTTCTCGTTGTAGGCCTGGGCAGATATGCGGATCAGGCGCCGTGGTGGTTGAGGCCAGTAAATCACCGGAACCTCGATTTTGAATTCCTTGAACAAACGCTCCTGATCCGGATCCCAGAAACCTTTCGATAGCGGCCAGGGAGCCTCCCTTGGGGGGATAGGAAAGGAGACCATGGAGCCAATGAATTCTTCTGGAAGAGGAAAATTACGATTCAGGGCCTCAGCAAGGACCTTCTTCCCATAGAGTGTTAGCTCATGGTTTCTTCGCATCAACTCCTCGATTCCCCCGGGATAAAGGGAGCCGAGGAAACGAAGAGCGTAGGGGATAGTAAGGTAAGGGGTAAGATCCATGGTTCCGCTCCAGGAGAACTCCACCTGGAAGGGGTTTTCATTCGGACCGTAATCCCCTCCTAAATGGCTGATAGCTAGGGGCCTGATCTTTTTCTGCCAGTCTTTTCGTACCCAGAGAAAGGCTGATCCCTTAGGAGTGCAAAGCCACTTGTGACAGTTTCCAGCATAAAAGCTGGCCTGGAGCGCGTTCATGTTCAAAGGCACCATTCCTGGACCGTGAGCTCCGTCCACTAAAACGGGGATACCTTTTCCTTCGAGTTCTCGCACGATCTCTTCTATGGGAAAAATGAGGGCCGTGGGCGAGGTAATGTGGTCGATTAAAACCAGGCGCGTCCTGGGGGAGATTGAAGAAAGAATGGGATCGATTAAATCCTCTCTGGAGCGCGAAGGGTAGGGTATCAGAACGTTCACTATCCGTACACCGCTTAGGGAGGAGATGAAGTTCAAAGCGTTGGCGCAGGCAAAATAGATGTGGTTGGTGCAGATGATCTCGTCTCCTTCCTTGAAAGGGATAGACCTCAAAACAGTATTCACGCCGTGCGTGGCGTTAGGGACGAAAACCAGATCCTCGCTTTGAGCGCCGATGAAATCGGCCAGAGCTTTGCGCGCTTCCTCTTGAAGACGTAGCATGTTGCGTGCCAGGAACTCTACGGGCTCTTTCTCCATCAATTCCCTTAGTTCGTTCTGGCGGTCGCGCACTGGCTTAGGGCAGGCGCCGAAAGAACCGTGATTGAGGAAAATCACCTCTCCGAAATCCCAATACTTTAAAAAGGAAGAACGCCCTCTCATTTTTGCTTTACCCCAGGATAATTGAACATAAAACAAGCACCGGTTAGAAAGATTCTACTCGTAATGAGCTAAAGAGCCAAGACCGGCTGGTATCAAGATCAACGCCTCAAACTTTCCAAAAGCATGAAGGGAAAATTTTTGGATGATGCAGGAAGAGATTAGCTCCCCTCGGTTAATTAGTCCTGGTGAAGTGTTTAAAATCGATTACAAAAAGAAATAGCTCTAAAGTCATTGAAGGTGTGATCACAAAGATAAAGAAAAAAGTAAAATAAAAAATTTTAATTGCCAGGATATATTGACAGGGCGCCAATTTTTTTGGATGATTGATTTGCCCTAAATATCTTTTTGGAGGTTCATTATGAAGGGATGGACTGGTAATATTCTCAGGGTAAACCTTTCCAATAAGACTTTCCGGAAGGAGACCTATGGCGAGGACTTCGCAACGAAATGGGTAGGCGGAAGAGGGTTCGCTCTCAAAATCCTCTGGGATGAGCTCAAGCCAGGAATTGATCCCCTGGGACCAGAAAACAAGCTGATCGTGGCTTTGGGACCCCTTGCTGGAATTCCCGCTCCCAACACCGGGAAGACCGTCGTGGCGGCGAAATCGCCTCTCACTGGAGGGTACGGGGACGGTAACCTGGGTTCCCGCATGACCGAACAGCTGAGAAAGGCCGGTTATGACGCTCTGATCGTGGAAGGTGCAGCGGAAAAGCCTACCTATCTTTATATCGAAGACGATAAGGTGGAATTCCTGCCCGCTTTAGAAGTCTGGGGCAAAGGGACCTATGATACTAACGACTGGTTCTACAAAAAGTACGGACGAGGTGTGGGTTTGCTCACTATCGGGCCCGGGGGAGAGAATAAAGTGCTCTACGCCATGGTGCGCAGCATGGAAGGAAGAGCCGGCGGTAGGCCGGGAATTGGCGCTGTTATGGGTTCCAAAAATCTCAAGGCCATTGTGGCCAAGGGGACGAAGGAAATCCCGGTGGCGGACCCAGAGGGAATCAGGGAGGTCGGTCTGGGCGACCTCAAAAAAGTTGGCGAACTGGACAAACGCACTGGCTGGTCCAAACAGGGGACTACGGGAGTCCTTGCCTGGTGCAACGAAGTAGCCGCCCTTCCGGTGCGCAATATGCGCAAGACATTCCATCCCGACGCCTGGAAGATCGATGGGGAACGCCTGAACGCCGCGAGAATTGCCACTTACGGATGCCCTAACTGCACCATGCGCTGTGGTATCACCATCAGAGATCATGAGGGACACGAGGCGGAAATGGATTACGAGAACATCGGCATGCTCGGAGCGGATCTGGAAATTTTCGAGCTTGACCAGGTGGGCTCTCTGAACTACCTCTGTGATGATCTGGGCCTTGATGCTATCTCTGCCGGCGCAGTTCTTGCTTTCTATGCTGACGCTATTGATCACGGAGCCATAGACGGCGACTTCCATTTCGGTGATGCCGAAAAGGCTAAGGACCTCTTAAAACTCATTGCCAGAAGAGAAGGGGTAGGGAATTTCCTGGCGGATGGCACCATGCGTATGGCGGAAAAGATTGGCAAAGGCTCTTCCAGCTACGCCATGCACGTCAAAGGGCTGGAGATCTCCGCCTACAACTGTAAATTCATTCCGGGAATGGCTTTAGCTTATGGTACAAGTCCCATCGGGGCTCACCACAAGGAATCCTGGGTGATCACCTTTGAGATCATGCATACTACCCGTGAATCATACGGCAGGGAAAAGGCGGAGAAGGTGATTGAGCTCCAGAGAATCCGAGGAGGACTTTTTGAGTATCTTCCGGCCTGCCGCTTCCCCTGGGTGGAACTGGGATGGGGTCTGGAGCACTACCCTGTCTACTTCAACAGGATCACCGGCCTGAACTGGACATTAGAGGATTTCTGGAAAATTTCAGACAGGATTTACGCCCTGATGAAGTTCTTCTGGGCCCGGGAGTTCCCCGATTGGGACAGGACAAGGGATTACCCCCCAATGGCCTGGTTCGACCCCTCCAATGCGGATAAGGAAGGGATTATTGCCGGAAAAGTCCTGGAACTGGACAAGTACAATCAGCTCCTGGATCATTACTACAACATTCGCGGCTGGGATAAGAGGGGAATTCCCACCAGGAAAACAGCAAAAGACTTAGGCTTGGAAGAAGAAGCTCTTAAGGTGGAAAAATTCATCAGGCTGGAATGAGATCAAAATGAAGGTCACCGTCAAGCTCATAGGACACCTGATTCAGAAGGTCGGTTTCAGCGAAAAGGACGTGGAAATTTCACCAGGAGCCACTGTGTCTCAACTCATTGAGAGTCTGGGGATTCCCGGCAATTCCCCCATGATTATCACTGTGGGAGGTCAGGGAGTCCCACCGGAGCACCCCCTCAAAGAGGGAGACCGCCTGGTGATCTCTCACGTCTACTCTGGGGGATAACGCTTAAGTAAATTGTAAAATTCAGAAGGGGCGGTTCGTCCGCCCCTTTTTGTTTTAGACAGCAGAGAACCCAATGGATTTGGTTAGATAATAGTTTGGCAACCTTCAGCCACAAGGATCATATTTCAATAAAGACTATTTAAGGAGCCATCCTGGAAGTTGACAGATTTAACCTGAACTCTTTAAAAGAAGCGGGAGGGAAATGGAGAATTTGCTTCCTTTCCCCGGCTCACTTTCTACGGAAATCTCTCCACCGTGTTCCTCGATCGTGAGCTTAACTGTGTAGAGCCCCAATCCCGTTCCGGTGTGAGCGCTCTCTCCCTTGTAAAAGCGCTCGAAGATGTGCGGTAGATCATGGCGAGAAATCCCCGTACCGGTATCGCTAATTGTGATCAGGGCCTTCTCTCCTTCTTTTCTCAAGGAAACCTCAACTCTGCCTCCTTCGGGTGTGAACTTTAAGGCATTATCCAGGATATTTCCAATAGCCCTTTCCAGATTTTCGTTGGCTAGCACCTGAATTTCTCCATTATCGATTTTTAAATTAAACTCAACACCCTTTCTCTGGAAGAGGGGTGCAAGAGCTTTATGAATCCGGGCAAGAAGAGCATCTAATTTTATTGGACTTCTCTCTTTTTCTCTATTTAGAGCAAGATCTACGGAAAAGGATAAATTGGAAATAAGGTTTGCGATTCTCTCAATATTTAATTTGGCAGTTTCCAGGTATTCCTCAGCAGTGGGATCTCCTAATTTTCGATATGAATAAAGCTCCAAAGCAGCCCTGACTGCGGAAAGAGGGTTCGCGATATCGTGGGCCACTGCCCGGGTGAAGTCGGCTTTCCATTCTTCGGCTCTTTTCCGTTTAGTGATATCTTCTACAATAAGAAGGGTTTGATGGCGTACTCCTTTCTGGTCAGGGATGAGAGTAGATGCCATGCTGAGGATCTTTTTGGTACCGTTGCTGCAAATAATTTCCGTTTCCATTCTTTTCTGGGGGGGGGGGGGTAATTCTGGTTTTCCTTCCTCCAATCTGAGCAAAAATCATAAATTGAGCGATTCACTAAAGTTCCTTGGGGCACATCAAATATCCTTTCCGCCTGAGGATTGGCAAAGACCACTTTTCCTCCTTCATCGATAAGAATTACTCCATCTGCCATATTTTCAACTAAAGATCGGTATTTTTCTTCGCTTTCTTTCAAATTGTGATAAAGGGTATCAAAAGGATATTGAATCGCGGAAACGACCATTGCCAGGTAGAGGAAACAGTAGGCGACTAATTGTGAAGAATGAATTGAGAGGGAGAAATACTCCGAATTCATAGGAAAGATCAGGAAGCAAGTTTCCGAAATAAGTAGGAAGAGGACAAATAGGAGTGGTAAGAAAAAGAGGGCTTTAGATATCTTTTTGTGCCAAACTAAAAAGAAGAAAAGATAAATGCCCATGAGAGCAATGTGAGAATAGACGCTCCATTCGGCAAACAAAGTTATACCCCCGCTATCCACAACAGAAGGGGGGAAGAATTTCCATAAGTAAATAGCGAGGAAAAGAACGAGGGAAACCAGGAGGTAAACTGGAAACAAGATCGGTAGGCTGGACCTGCGCGTCCCGAAAAAAGGAATTATTAAAAGAGAGACAGCCTGAAGATACCTGGCTACTAGCCAGAATTGCCAGGAGATATTTGCGCCCGAAAAATTCATAAGCGCTAAGTCCTCGGAGGCAAAAATATGGAGCAGGTCAAAGACGGCAACAAAGAAGAAAGCAACCCCCAACAGCAGGAGGGGATTGGCCTCCAAACGCTGCCTCGAGTTCCAGGCCACCGTGTAAATACCGAAGGCTATTATTATGCAGTAAATAACAGAGAGAAGATGGAAGAGTTTAGGGTTGAGGAACCATACCACGAGCAAAATGGCGAACCAGGAGATAAAGACTCCTACGCCTGCCCTTCTTGCTGATTGTTTATTCTTGCCCTCCTTGATTTCTTCGAACATCTCTCTTCGCTTATTTATGCTGAATATTATGCTCAAAAATATACAGAATGGTAGACGGGAAATTTTTTAGCAAGAAATACCACATCATTTCCCGTAGCTTTCTAATTCTCGTGTGCAGGTTGGAGCCATTTTTGAGTAATTTCGAGAAGGCCAATTTTAGATATCTTTTGGGCTTTTCAAGCAAATCAGAATCTCAGGACCTTGGAAAGTACCTCGTCAAAATTTTTGCGCGTAAGATAATATAATTCCCCTTTTTCCTTTAAAACTTTGATTTCCGGGTGAAAGTCCTTCTCTGCAATAGTGGCAATAAGCCTTGTTTCCGGATTATGGAACAATTCCCTGATCAATTCTCGAAACTCCCGGGAAAAATATTCCATTTTTCCAATTTCGTCTATGAGGAAACTCCGTTTTCCCTCCCCAAGAAGTCCCCACAACTTTTGAGTCACCAGATTAATGTTTTCCACCTCCACCCCGTATTTTCCCACGCGGAAAGGTGATGAGGAGTAGACCGAAGAAAGAGGAAATCTTTCGCCCCAGGTAGTGACGATCTGGAAGCCCGTGCGGACTCCTCTTTCTCTTATTTCTTCCGTCCAGAAACCACAAAAGTCAGGAAAGCGGCTGTGGAGCTCTTTAATCAGCGTGGTCTTTCCGCAACCGGGAGGTCCAGTGATCAGGATCTTTCTTTCCGAACCAGGCGTTTTAGCTAAGTAAGGGAAATTTATTCCTGAACTCCTTAATGATCCCTTCTTTTGTTTTACAATCTCAGGTCTATAATGGCGAAGGTCTTTATGAGCTTTCCTTCCGCGTAAATGATGTTCATCGTGAACCCGGAGGCGTCTGTGGGAACGTCATAAACCAGGAGGGAATCTTCTTCATTTTCCTGATTCCACAAAAGCATGCCCGGAACTTGCATCTTCTTTTCCATAGCCAAATCGTTGTCCTCGTAATTCCTAAGATCCGAGGACATCTGATAATTTCTTCCCTGGGAGTCCCGAAGGAGGAAGATGTCCGTATTTATTCCTCCTCCCTCATTCTGCTCGTTTCCCTTAAAGGAGAAGTAAACCACGAGATACTTCCCGTTCTTGGGCGTATAAGTCTTTTCCTCTAAGTAAGCTGGAATCTTATCCATGAACTCTGCGCTTTTAAAAGTAAAGGTAGCGTTGGAATACTCAAAGGACTGGCCCAGGGCAAACCTTTTTGCTCCTTCTGTGATTATTTCCGTCGTTTTCGTGGGGGTGGGTTTAACGGTCTCAGAACTCGATAAAGTCGGACTTGGAGTTTTTTCCGTGGATGGAGTTCCTCCGCAGCCCGAAATCAGTAAAACCAGGCAAGCCAAAACGGAAAGGAAAGTAAAAAATTTGACCATTTTTTATCTCCTCTTCTTTTAATATGAGCCTGGAATTTCGAGGTGAACTTAATAGTGTTCCCAGACGCTCTTTTAAAAATTATATAACTTCCCCTTGTTTTAGGAGACCGGGAAATACGGGTAAAACACAAATTTTGTATAGAAAAGGGGCTCTCCTTGGAGGTTTCCCCCTTTAAGCGAATTTTTCAAAGATGAATTGCACAACGGGCTGGAAAAGATCCAGGGGGATTTCCCCTATTTTCCCTTGATCTGCCAGTTCCGCCCAGCGAGGGTCAATTGGCAACCTTGCAAGAATCGGGGCTCCCAGCGAACGCGCCAGCTCCTGAGTGTGGCTCGGGCCAAAGAGGTTTGATTCCTTTCCGCAGTGCGGACAGGCAAAATAGGACATGTTTTCCACAATTCCCAGGATGGGCGTTCCCAGAGCCCTGCTCATCTCCGCAGCCTTGTGCACAATTACGCTCGCCAGTTCCTGAGGGCTTGTGACCAAAATTACGCCATCCACAGGGATTGATTGGAGAACAGTTAAGGGAGCGTCGGCCGTTCCTGGGGGAAGATCCACAAGGAGATAATCCAGACTTCCCCAGAGGACGTCGCTCCAAAACTGCTGGATAGCTTTAGTGATCAGAGGTCCTCTCCAGATTACCGGGCGCCCCTCCTCCTCGAGAAAAAAGTTCATAGACATGACCTTGATTCCTTCTGCGGTGATCAGAGGAGTAATTCCCAACTCTGAGGCCTCAGGAAAGCCTTTCAGGCCAAAAATACGAGGGATAGAGGGTCCAGTGATGTCTGCATCAAGGATTCCCACTTTTTTCCCTTTCACGAAAAGGGAAAGGGCTAATAACGACGTGACCAGGGATTTTCCTACTCCTCCCTTTCCGCTCATTATGGCGATCACGTGCTTAATCTGGTTAAAGGAACTCGTTTCCACATTGAGACGGTCTTGAAGGAGCTTTTTCTTTTCCTCCTCGCTCATCTGACGCAGGTTGACCTTCACCTCATTCACGCCGGGTAAAGCTGCGATTTTTTCTCTGGTTAAGTTCACGAGGCTTTCCTTAAAAGGGCAAGATAGGGTGGTTAAAGTAAAATCCAGGGAAACGACTCCCTCCTCCACTTTTAGGTTTTTTACCATCCCCAATTCCACTATAGAAGCGTTCAATTCGGGGTCGATCACTTCCTTCAGGGCCTCAAGGACTTTCTCTTCGTTTAATTGAAACTCGCTCAAGAGTTTTTCTCCTTTCTCAGGGTAGACAGCGTTCTCTTCGCTCTCATATTTATACTTCATTTTCCTTCCGAATATTCCTGAGAATGGACTTTTTAGGCTGGTTTTCTCTTCCAGGAATGCTTAGGCGCCTTCTACGCTCTGGAACACTCGTTCGAACCTGTTTAAGGCATCATCTATGACCTCATCGGTATCCGCGAGACTGGTGTACATTCTACTCCCAGCGAGGGTGATAATCCCCTCAGCCATATAGGCGGCCCCCATTTCCTCCATCATAAACTTGCGCTCGTGGATGTCCTTCAGGGACTTCTTCAGGTGGAGCAGGTCGATCTTCACGAACATTGCTCCCGATGTCTCCAGATGGCAGATGGAACCATGGTTATAGGCTACGTAAGGAAGCCTGTACTTCTCGATCAGCTTCCTTAACCCCTTTGTGAGCCTGTCTCCGGCTCTTCCCGCAATTTCGCAGGCTTTGGTCCTCTCAATTTCCAGAATGGTGTAATACCCGGCAAGCGAGCTCAGGGGATTGGCGGCCAGCGTTCCTCCTACGTAAGCCCTCTTTTTGCCGCTTTCGATTCCCGCCGCAAGAAGTTTGATCAGTTCCCTTTTCCCGCCTACTCCTCCTGCTCCGGGATAACCTCCGGCAACTATTTTTCCGAAGATGGTTAAATCGGGTTTGACCCCAAAGTATCCTTGAGCCCCTCCTAACCCAACCCGGAATCCTGTGACTACCTCGTCGAAGATGAGCAAAGCACCATACTTATCGCAGAGTTCCCTGACCTGTTTGTTGTAATCCTTGTACACCGGCCTGGTCCCGCTTTCCGGCCCCAGAGGTTCCACGATTACAGCTGCTGTCCCCCCCCTCAGGCGGTTCATCTTGAGCTTTCGCTCTAAAGCGTGGATATCGTTGGGAGGGACTTCCTGGGTATGCCGGGTACAGCTCTTAGGAATGCCGTGGGCCTCATACCTTCCAGTTCCGGGGACATGGAGGCCGTAGACCATCTGGTCGCTCCATCCGTGATAGGCTCCACCGATCTTGATCACCTTGGTTTTTCCCGTTGCCAGGCGAGCAATCCTGAGCGCAGCCATCACGGCCTCGGTACCGCTTCCTAACATGCGGAACATTTCCACGGAGGGCATATACTTGTTGATCAGCTGGGCCAATTTAAGCTCATACTCGTGGAAGAGCCCCGTAACCGGTCCACAGGTCTGGAGGAGTTCAATCACTTTCTCTCGAACTGGCGCATAATTGCTTCCTAAAATAGTGGGCCCACCAGCCTGCAGGAAATCTATGTATTTATTTCCGTCAATATCCCAGAGGTAAGCGCCCTCCGCTTTCTCAATCACGAGAGGGAAAGGGTAGTTGAAAGCCAGATTGTGTTGCACGCCTCCAGGAATGTAATTTTTGGCTTCCTCGACGATTTTTCTGGAGCCCGCGCACCTGGAATTGAAATATTCCAGGTAGGCGTTCATGACCTCATGCTTTATGCGCCTTACGGGCTGTTTTACCAGTTCATTGAGCTTTCGGTAAACCTCATCGGGCTCTTCCCATCTGGAAATAGCGTATCCTTCCTTTTCCATGTTTTTCCCTCCCTTTTCTTTATTTTTTAGGGCTACCTTGGGCATGAGGCCCTTTTATACTTAGAAAAAGCATATCCAGGATCTTCTCCAGCTCGGATATTGATCCCGCTTTATAACCTAACTCGATCCAGCGGAAAATCAGGCCATAACAGCAACCCATGATGGCCGTAGCGATATCCGTGGGGGAAAAGATTGCAGCAATTTCCCCCTTTTCCTGTCCCTCTTTAACAATTCGCTCAAGGAGGAAATTGATCTCCAAAAAGGGAGAGGGGCGCCCATCAGTTGAAATTATTGAGGTGAAGACAATTTTACCGGTCAAATGAAGGTAGGGGATAACGTCCTCGAGAATCCTCTTAGTAATGGCCCTGATTTTTTTAAGGGCGCTCTTTTCCGAGCTCAGCTCCTCCTCTAAAAGGAGGATGTCCTGCACTTCCTCCTCGGCAATAGCAGTGAATAGACTCTCTTTGTTTGGGAAGTAATTGAAAAAGGTGCTTTTGGAGACATCGGCCATTTCGGCAATCTCCTCGATAGAGGTGTTCTCCGGGCCCTTCTCCTCAAAGAGGTGCCTGGCGGCTCTCAGGATGCTGGAGCGCGTGGCGTTTTTCTTTCTTTCTCTGCGTGAAAGGTTGTTGCTCATTTTCCAAAAATTTTCACAAAAAGTATACTCAAGTTCAATTTTAATGTCAAATACAATTATGGAATTTGATATAATAATTAGAAGTAAGACCCCCTATGGGGTGAAAATTCCTTAAACCGGAAGCTCGACGGAGGGAAAATGAAGACGAAGTATATAATCGCTCACGACGTAGGGACGAGCAGTACCAAAGCCGCTCTTTTTGATGTGGAAGGATCGATTATCTCACATGCCACGGAATTTTATCCACTTTATAACCCTCATCCGAATTGGGCGGAACAGGATCCTGAGGACTACTGGAAAGCAATTGTAAAAACCACCAGAGAGATTATGGAGAAATCCGGAATTTCCCCGGAAGAGGTTTTAGGAATCGCTTACACTACTCAGGCTATGGGAATCATCCCGGTGGACAAAGGGGGGAACGTGCTACGGCTAAATATCACCTGGGTGGACGGCAGAGCGGAAAAGCAAGCCCGGAAGATCATGAAGAAGTTCCTGGGCGAGGAGGTGTTCAAAAGCTTCGTAGGGATCAAGCTTACGGGAAAGGACGTAATTCCCAAGCTCCTCTGGATCAAAGAGGAAGAACACCAGATATACGAGAAAACGGAGTATTTTCTGGACGTAAACGGTTACCTGAAGTTCAAATCTACGGGAAAGAAGGTGGCGGAGTGGTCGGGGGCCAGCTCTTACGGTTTTGATTTGAAGAAAAAGGATTGGTTGCGGATTTTCTTCAAGGCCGCGGGTATAGATACGGCAAAACTTCCCCCACTTGTGCGCTCCATAGACGTAGTGGGCGGACTCACTAAGGAAGCGGCAGAGGCCATGGGTTTAAAGGAAGGCACACCAGTAGTGGGGGGATGTGACGACACTCAGAGCGCTACCGTGGGCTCGAGCGCCGTGGAGGAGGGAGAAGCTCACATTTATTTGGGCACTTCTGCCTGGGTGGGTGTTTCCACGAGACGCGACCTGAAGTTTAAGCACGGCGCCGCTTGCCTCCAGAGCGCGGACCCGGAGATGAATATCCTGGTGGGAATCACGGAATCCGCGGGTTCGGTGCTCAAGTGGATCATTGAGGAATTCTACAGCAAGGAGCTCCATGACCCTGATATCCCCGATATTTACGCCTTTTTAAACGAGGAGGCAAAGAAGGTCCCTGCTGGCTCCGATTGCCTGATCCTCACCCCCTGGATTTATGGGGAACGTTGCCCGGTGAGCACTACCACAACCCGTTCTACTATGTTCAACATCGGTCCCGAACACAAAAGAGGCCATTTGGTGAAGGCGGCTTATGAGGGAGTAGCCTATAACCTGAGGTGGATCCTGGAGAACTATAAACGGGATTTTGGATTCGACCCTCCTGTTTTAAAAGTGATCGGTGGGGGAGCCCTGAACCCCGAGTGGATGCAAATCATTTCCGATGTCACTAAAAAAAGGATCGAGGTTCCAGAGCATCCGGAGATTGCTGGAGCAATAGGAGCGGCCATGTGCGTGGCCGTGGGCCTGGGGGTGTGCAAAAGCTTCTCTGAAGTAAAGAACCTTTTAAGAATTAAAAGCTCCTACTCCCCCCACCCGGAAAATTTCTTAATTTACGATCGGCTTTTCGCTTCTTATCAGTCCCTTTACTTTTCCCTGGAAAGGGTTTACAGGGAGATTAATTCTCATCGCTTTTAAAAATAAGGAGGACACTGAATTGGAAAAAGCGGAGTACAGGATCTACCCATATAGATGGGTAATATTGCTTTCCATGATCCCAATTCTGGTCACGATTAACGTTTTCTGGCTAACATTTGCTCCAATCACCGACATCGCCAAGGACTTTTATCAGGTTTCCCCGCTAAGCATTGCCTTCCTTTCCATGGCTTACATGATCGTGTACATTGTAGTCGCTCCTTTTGCCTCCTGGCTTGTGGACTCCAGGGGTTTCCGTGCTGCCATGGGTGTGGGAGCCCTGATTTCCGCCCTCTTCGGTATGCTCAGAGGGGTTTTTGCCTCGAACTTCACCGCGGTGACCATTTTCCAGATTGGCGTGGCCATAGCCCAGCCCTTTTTAGTCAACTCCATCACCAAGGTGGCCGCCAGGTGGTTTCCGCTGAAAGAAAGGGCTACAGCAACAGGGATCGCCACTATGGCCACCTACGTGGGGATGATCGTGGCCATGGTTTTGACCCCCTTGCTGACTGAAAACCTTGGTCTGGAAAGGATGCTCCTCGTTTACGGATACGCAGCCGTCGTTTGTGCCGTGATCTTTCTCGTCTTTTCCCGGGAGCGCCCACCCGCACCTCCCGGTCCCGGAGAAGAGCTTGTGAACCGATTGAACTTAAAAGATCTGCGCGATCTCTGGCGCAAAGGTAGCTTCGTAATTTTGATGGCCTGTTTCTTCATTGTAATGGGCATTTTTAACGCTGTGATGACCTGGGTGGAGAACATCCTTAACCCTCGTGGGATCTCTTCCGTCCAGGCTGGTCTCATCGGCGGGCTTCTCGTGGTGGCTGGTCTCTTCGGGGCCCTGGTTTTGCCTCTCATTTCCGATCAAGTGAGGAAGCGCGTGCCTATTTTAGTATGGTCCATTTTGGCCGCCATTCCTGGTTTTTTGGGTCTGACCTTTTTTAAAAGTTACGGATGGCTTTTGGTTTCCGCTTCCATTATGGGATTTTTCGTCATGGGTATGGGTCCAGTCGGTTTTCAATACGGGGCGGAAGTGGCCTATCCGGTGCCCGAGGGCACATCTTACGGGATTTTGATGATGATGGGGCAGATTTCCGGAATCATCTTCATTTATGTTATGGACGCCTTGCGCTCCTCCTCTGGAGATATGACTTATTCGCTTCTTCTTCTGATCGCGCTGATGTTCGTGGCTTTTCTTTTGGCTTTGAGGCTTAAGGAATCCGCGCTTATGGCCGCAAGAAATGTTAAGACAAAAGATGATGAAAGCGAAAAGAATAACAAAAGAGAATAAAAGGGATGAACTCAGATAAGGGAAGCACTATGATACTAGATGCGGAGGAAGTTAAAAGAGCCAGAAGCCTTCTTTGTGAAGCCGGGAAAAGGCTTTTGAAGGAAAATCTCGTCTCTGGAACCTGGGGAAACATTAGCGTGAAGGTGGGGAAGAACTTCATGGTGATTACCCCAAGCGGCATGGAATACGAGAAACTTACCCCTGAGGATATGGTTTTAGTGAGTCTCAATGATTTGCACTACGAGGGGGAGCTGAAACCCTCCAGCGAGAAACAACTTCATGCCGAGATTTACAGAAATCGACCGGACGTTGGTGCCATCATCCATACTCATTCTATGAACGCCAGCACGGTGGCCGCATCGCGCCGAGAGGTGCCGCCTATTCTGGACGATATGGCCCAGATCCTGGGCCCCTCGGTCAGGGTGGCTGAGTATGCTCTTCCCGGGACGAAATCCCTGGCAAAAAAAGCGGTTAGGGCTTTAAGGGGAAGAAATGCAGTTTTACTTGCCAATCACGGGGCCATTTGTGTGGGCAGGGATCTGGAAGAGGCTTTTGTGGCTTGTCAGATTTTAGAGAAGGCCTGCAAGGCTTTTATCGAATCCCAGTTCCTGGGGGGAGCAGTGCCCATTAGTCCCGTTGAGGCCTGGCTGATGCATGAGGTTTACCTGAAGAAGTACTCCCTGGAAAAGAAAAAGAAAAAAACTTAAAGGTCAGGTCTGTAGGAGCTTGCGGAAAAGGTAAAACTTGGGGAAATCGATAATCAGGGCGCAAGCGAGAATGAAGAGGAAAAGGCCAAGGACGACCACCAGGGAAAGGGGATAAAACACGACCCCAAAAACAGCTAAAGCTGAAAAAGTAACGAGGGTGAAAAGAAAAGCCAGGGTTAGTGCTCTACCGGGCAAGGAAGACCAGAAGTGTCTTCTCTCTCTGACAAGCATGATGCGCATCTGGCTGTTGAAGACCAGGGCAAGAAGTACCAGGCTTTGAAGTTGAGGCAAGGGGAAAATTGACTTTCCCCAGATAAGGATCAGTGCGTCCTCCACAAAGAAAAGCAAGCCGGGAATTAAAGCTGCCAGGGCAATATTTTTCACATTCCAGACATTGGGGGAACTGGAGAACTCTACCCGATCAGTGGCCAGAGACATTGTGGCAAAGTCGTTAGCCAGGATCAGAAGTGCCATATACAAAAGGGGAAGCACGCTGGTCCTAAGCCAGAGGAATCCTAAGGTGAGCAGCGCGGAAAACTCCACCACTTTTATGATCTTGTTTAAAATCCAGGTCAAGGTCCTCTGGAAGGTCTTCCGGGAGAGGATCAGGCAGTCCAGAATTACATCGATCCCGGGTCTGGTTAATACCACACTGGCTGAGGCCCGAGCTGCGTCCGTGGCGTTTTCCACGGCGATCCCCAACTCCGCCTGCTTTAGGGCAGGAGAGTCGTTCACTCCATCTCCGGTCATTCCTACAATATGACCTTTCTCCTGAAGGTGTTTCACAATCTGATATTTGTCCTCGGGGAAGACCTCGGCGATCCCGTCCAGTTGCTCAAGTGCGGAAGCGAATTCCTGATCCGGGAGCTCTTTTAATTCAGCGAAGCTTCGCACTCGAGGTCCGATGCCCACGAGTTTTGCGATTTGCCGGGCAATCAGAATGTTGTCCCCGGTGATCATGATCGGTTTCACGTTCAATTTTTTTAACTTCTTGATAGTGGAGAAAGCCTCTTTGCGTGGAGGGTCATAAAGGCCGATCACTCCCAAAACCCTGGCCCGTCCTTCTCGCTCTATAGCTACAGCAATGCTCCTTGCGCCCTTTTTTGAAAATTCCTCAACTATCCCCTCAAGGTTCGCTCTATCCTTCTTTTCGAGAGTAAAGAGTTCTGCGATTACCTGAGGGGCTCCTTTAAGAGCACGCACCTGGCCGCCCTCATTTGCCACAAGGGCTTCCGTCCTGCGCGTTTCCGGATCGAAGGGGATAAATGAGAGCCTCCGATAAGTCGAAAGGTCAATTTTTCTTTTTTCTATTTCACTCAGAATTGCGGAGTCAATCTGATCCTGGGAGTCCTTCTCGGAAGCCAATCCTGCCCAGAGGAGGACTTCCTCCTCGTTCCCCTCAAGAGGAATCACTCCCTCCACGGTGATCCTGTTTTCCGTGATCGTCCCCGTTTTGTCCAGGCAGAGGATGTCGCAGGAAGCGGCATCCTCCACGGAGTCTAAGCGGGTAACGAGAACACCCTTCCTCGAGAGCTCCACAGCCCCAGCTGCCTGGACGATAGTAAGCATCACCGGGATAGCAACCGGTACCGCTCCCATGAGCACGGTCAGGTCAAACTCAAGAATTGTAATCAGACTCAAGCCGGCAAAAATACCGAATACCGAGGCTCCTAAGGCGCAGAACATGGCGAAGAAAAGGGAGTACCTGATAACTTTGAGAATTAGTTCCTCCTGGTGGGATTTGGGTTGGGCGATCCTCACGAGTTCCAGAGAAGTACCGTAAAAGGAACGAATGCCGGTGTTCAAAACCAGAGCTTTCAGCTCACCCCGCTTGAGTATTGATCCGGAATACAAAATTCCGCCTTCTTTTACAGAAACTGGCAGAGATTCCCCGGTGATCGCCGATTGGTCCACCGTAGCTTCACCCCGAAACGCTTTCAGGTCTGCGGGAATGAAATCTCCCTGCTTGAGATAAACTACATCCCCGGGGACCAATTCCCTGGCCTCTCTAATTTTGATCTCACCATCCCTCAAAATTCGAGCGCTCACATGCAGGTTCTTCTTTAAAAGTTCCACGGTCTTTGTGGAGTTCCACCTGTGCCAGAACCCAATGATGGCGTTCAAGAGGAGGAGAAAAGAGATCAAAACGCCTTCCAGAGTCCGCCCCAATAAGAAAGAGAAGAGAATGGCAATTTCCAAAAGCCAGGGCATGGGTCCCCAGAAGCGGGTAAGGAAAAACACAACAGGACTCATCCTTTTCTCCGGGATTTCGTTGTAACCCCAGAGTGAAAGCCGAGCCCTGGCTTCTTCCTCACTCAAGCCCCGAGGAGAGCTCTCCAGCTCCTTAAAGGCTTCTTCTATGGAAAGAGAGGAAAACTCTCCCGTGGACCTGAACTGCATCGTGAATCAAATTTTAAGCTACACTACGCCGGAAAAGCAATGTTGCGATTATGGTCATCAAAACCCCAAATCCGATTAAGGCTACGATATCAACTCCCAGGGCGCCCCAATTCCAGGAGCCCAAAATTAAATTGCGCATGGGTTCCACAGCGAAAGAGACAGGATTGTAGGAAGCAATTGAAGCCAACCATTTGGGCATCATATTTGTAGGGAACATGGCGTTTGAGGTGAAGATCAGAGGCATGGTGAGGAAGTTCACCACGGCCATCAGGGATTCCTGAGTTTTTAAAACTGCGGAGAGGGAAAGGGATATTCCTGAGATCGCCAGGGTTAGGAGCATGGCAACCAGCACCATAACTAGGACGCCCGTAAATCCAGTGCCGAACTTCACTCCTAAAGCCAGAGCGATCAACACGATAATAATGCTCTGGATTCCCGCCTGTAGGGCGCTGGAAAGCATTTTCCCCATAGGAATGGAGACGCGGGAAATGGGGGAGGCGAGGAGCTTGTTCAAATAACCAAAACGACGGTCAAAAACGATGGACATACCCCCAAAAGCTGCACCGAAGATGGAAGTCATGGCAATCACACCCGGGGTCATAAACTGCAGGTATGACTTTGCAGGGAAGCCGGGAATGGCTGTGATATTGGAGAACATGTTGCCCATCAATCCCAACCAGATCACAGGTTGAATGATGTTCATTAAAATGCGCACCTTCTGGCCCCAGAAGTGCTTCATTTCCCGCCAGCAAACATACCAGATATCAGATAGGATATTTGTTAACCTTTTCATCTTTTTGCCCTCCTTAAGGCCATTCGCATCCGATAAAAATCCTGAGGGGAGGCTTCCTCATCCCTCAACTGTCGGCCGGTGTAAAAGAGAAAGACGTCGTCCAGGGACGGTCTTTTCATGGAGATACTTTGAACTTCTGCCCCCATATCGTGCAGCCTGGACAATATCTGGGGGATTGCCGTGTTCCCGTCTTTAGTAACAATCAAAAGTTGAGAGTCCTTCTCCTTTACGCTCTCAACCAAGGGGAATTCCTTCAAAGCAGTAAAAATTTCCTCCCTCTGACCGTTTCCGTTTTCTTGAAACTTAATGGATACGAGGTCTCCTCCCACGGAGCGTTTTAACTCCAAAGGGGTTCCAATTGCCATGATCTTCCCGTGGTCGATAATGGCGATTCGATCGCAGAGCTTATCGGCTTCGTCCATGTAATGTGTGGTGAGGAAGATGGTCATCTTGTGCTCGGAGCGAAGCTGGCGAATGTACTCCCAGATCTTGGAACGGGTCTGGATGTCCAATCCCAGGGTGGGCTCATCCAGAAAAAGAATGCGCGGCCGGTGAATCAACCCACAGGCAATGTCCAGGCGCTTCCTCATACCTCCTGAATAATTCTGGACCAGTTCGTCCTTTCTCTCCCAGAGGTCCACCATTTCCAGGACTTCCTTTCCCCTGGTTTTAATCTCCTGGGGTGAAAGGTGATAGAGTTTGCCCTGGAGCAGAAGGTTTTCCCAGCCCGTGAGATACTCATCCACGGCGATATCCTGGGAAACATAGCCCAGAACGCTGCGCACTCGACCACGATGTTGTACTATATCCCACCCGGCAATGCGGGCCTTTCCTTCAGTGGGATGAAGAAGGGTTACGAGCATCATTATGGTAGTGCTTTTCCCTGCGCCGTTCGGACCCAGGAAACCAAAAATCTCTCCTTCCTTTACAGAGAGGTCAATATGGTCCACAGCCAGCACGCCGCCGGGGTAGATCTTCGTCAATTTTTCTGCTTCGATTATTACATCCATTTTTTCTACCTCCCGGAAGCAAACATTTAATTCTCAATCTTAGCACTCCTGTCAAGAGAGTGCTAAGGAAGCTATTTTAGCTTTTTTTAAAACAAATAAAAAGGGGAATTCATTTCCGGAAAAAGAAAAGCTCCGAGGGCTTTTATACCATTCGGAGCTTTTTCTTTTTCAGCGTAAAAATTAGTTACTTTCCGCGTTGGGTGCTTTTCTGTCCTTGAGAGACAATTTCTCCGATACCGTGGAAGTCAACTCCCAAGAGCGAAGCTGTCTCTCCCCATCCATAGCCCTCCTGGAAAAGGGCAACTATCTCGTCCACGGTTTTTCCAGACTGCTCCGCCAGTTCCTGGATAATGACTATTTCTCCGTATCCCAGACCTTGACTCCTCAGTGCTTCCACAGTTTCTTCAGGGAGATCAATCGCCGCGTGCACACCTTTCGGAGTGCTGGGGGTATCTGTGGCTTTAAGAGCCCGATTCTCCTGGGTAACCCTCTCCCTGATCTGGATTTGTTCACAGTTCTCTGTAGCCACCCTTTCTCTTGCCCGAACGTGCTCGCATTGCTCGAAAACTGTTCCTGAGACAGTCTGGCTTGCCGGATTGCCACATTCCCCCAGATTTTGACAGCCCTGGCAGGGGTTCGTGCTCAGGAGGGGCGTGATTTCTCCCTGATCTGGGGAAAGAGTATCCATTTCCTGGGCAAGAGGCTGAATTTGAGAAGTGTCCCCTAAGGTAGAACTCCCTTCTGTCTGAGCCAAACTTGAACGCTCCTCAAGGCCCCGGTCTTGCGCAGAGCCTGGGAACGGTGAAAAAAGAAGTATAGCTCCCAATAGGGCGGGAAGCGCTAAAAAGAAAACCGTTTTCCTGAATGCCATTTCTGGACTCCCTCCTTTTTATTTCTTATATCTACATACGCCAATGGAGCCCAAAAGGTTCACTTTTATTTGTGCAACAATTAGTTGCTAAATTCTGGACCTGCTCCAGCGCAGCAAATTGATAACCAGAAGGTACACGC
Source organism: Caldisericota bacterium (assembly GCA_024655865.1). Lineage (GTDB taxonomy): Bacteria > Caldisericota > JANLFM01 > JANLFM01 > JANLFM01 > JANLFM01. Next base: position 121,049 of record JANLFM010000002.1, on the reverse strand, counting down.
CCAGGGCGATTAAAAGAAGGGGCCACCATTTGGCGGCCAGTTCTCCGAAGAAGACGAAACATAAGGCTAAAAAGAGCAGGAAGCCGAAGGGATAAAGGGCCCAGCGCGTTTGCCATTTGGGGTCTACGAGGTAAACCAGACCAAATGTGGCCGCAAAACCAGCGCACACTAAACCGCCCACCCATCCTGCAGAAGTTACTCCCCAAAAGGCGGTTAAAGGAGGAAGAAACCCCACAGTCGACAAAATCCCTCCGGGAATTATCGCCCACCAATTGGAATTTTTGGCCAGAAAAACAAAGAAGAAAGAGATCCCTATCCCCCAGAGGATGATAGCGGGCACGAAGGAAGAATGAAGATAGGCCGAGAGCGCTACCGCAACTCCCACAAAGAAAAGGATTCCTCCCGGGATCAGTACCCCCCAGTTCCAGGTCTTCTGGAAAAAGGCGATCAGAAAGGGGATGCTGATGCAGATAAGCAGAGCCCCTGCACCCACCTCTCCCGGAAACCATCCCCGGGATCCGTTCAAAGTGAGCAGGGTTAGCCCTAAGAACACGAAAGTGGGGACAAGCATTGGCCAGGAGCGCTCCTTGAAAAAATAAAGGCCGAGAAAGGCAAGGGTGAAGGCCAGAAAAATAATGGATGAAAGCGGAAATTCTACTGTTCCAAAAACACCCAATCTATCTAAAAGAAGAAAAAAACCGATGACTAAGAAAAAAACTCCCCATAAGATGTTTTCTCTGTATCTAAGAGACATGGCTGTTCTCCTTTTTTAAAAATCATATTAAGAAAAGGGGTATTTTAGCAAATTATTGTTAAGTTTTGGAAAAAATTTCCCCTGCCTATCCTTCCATTGCCCATTTATTCCTTTCTTTTGCGCTGGTGCCTTCCTCTCTCCTTTTATAATTTTGTAAATTTAAAGAAAGATCGGAGACGTAGCTTGCATTATTGAGAAAGCCAGTTTCTGCTCTCCAGTTGAGCTTCTGGATATAAGGTGCAAAATGGGCCTTAAAACCTTTTTGAGCCGGATGGAGATTCCGCCCAAACTTGCCCCCGATTTCACAAAGATTTTTGTTACGGAAGCGTTCAGAACCTCATTTAGTAGTAAAATCTAGAAAAAACGAGGGGAAACATGGAGATCACTATTTCTGAAGAGAAAGTTTTTCTAATTCCCGAGATTCTCAGCATGGAACAGGCCAGGGAACGCGCCTGGGACAAGAAAGCAGGGGTTTTCTCATCTGGTCTTTCTAGCTTGCTCAGCCGCCCCAAGGGAGAGGATATCAAGATTACCTACGAAGAGAAAAGATACGAGCCATTCTGGCTTATAGAATTTAGGACGAGCTATGCTTATGACCGCCTGCGCAAATTTCCGGTACAAATCTCCGGTCCTGAGGTTCAAAGCGTCACGATTGCTAATTTGAACTTCACGCCTTGTGAGGACAAGAAGCTGGGTCGCGTTATCATTGTCCCCGGCACTGAACAATGTAAGGAGGAGCATCAGGGGGTTTCCTATTTTGATGGAATTAGTGGAGAAAAGCGTGATTATTCTTATGCTTTCAGGTTCAGGTTGGAGGAGATCGAGGATCTGGAAAATTACCCCTTTCAGGGAGTAGTAATCCCGCCAGAAATCAGAGCTTCCTTCGTAGTACGCCAGGTGCTGCAGGAACTGATGAAGCCCTTGCAGGCGGATAAAGTTTATGAAGAGAAAATTACCTTGTCAAGGATCGAGCTTTACTACAGACCGGTTTACGCTTTTGAATATCACTGGATTCCCAAGGAGCGCCAGGGAGTGGCGGAATTCGATGGCCTCACTGGGGAAATGAGAACCGGTGGTAGAACCTTCAAACAGGCAGTTAAGGCCGTCTTGAAGAAGGATCTGCTTTTCGACCTGGGAGCGGATGCCTTAGGGATGATCGTTCCTGGAGGGAGTATCGCAGTCAAACTAGCCAGGGCCGCGGTGGACTATTCTCGCTCAGAGAAAAAGAAAAGCTCCTCCTGACCACCCTAATTTGAGGATTTCAGGAAGACGATGGCCTCCTGAATGGTCTTTACTTTGATTACCTTAATTTTTGATGCAGCCTTCAGAGCATCCTGGTAATTTTCCTCAGGTGAGAGGAAGTACTCCGCTCCTGCTCTTTCTGCTGCCCTCACTTTCATTTCTACTCCTCCGACGGGACCTACCTTTCCTTCTCGGTCAATGGTTCCGGTCCCGGCGATTAGCCTCCCCCCTGTGAGATCAGCGGGAATGAGGAGGTTATAAAGGGAAAGGGAGAACATCAATCCCGCGGAGGGGCCGCCCACTATTTTTTGAGGGGCAATCTTAACCGGAATAGGAGTTTCAAGCACCATCTCTGCACTTTCCACGGTAATACCCAGATAAGGCTTCTCATCGGGTTTTTCCGGCTTGATCAGGGAAGTTTCCAGGAAGAGGACTTCGTTATTCCTTTTTACCGTGAGCTTAATTTTTTCCTGAGGGTTTGAGGAACTGATCACTTCTTTTAAATCCTGTGCCTGCTCAATTTTTATCCCGTTTGCCTGGATGATGATGTCCCCTCTCTGAAGCACCCCTTTCGCCGGGCTCTCCTCATTTATAGAAACGACCCTTGCCCCTTGTCCTTCAAGGGTCGGGTGGTAACCGGCAAGGGTCAGAGCCACATAGATGGCGTTGGCCTTACTTTCCTCAAGGTTCATGTAATTCATCCTCATCCATTCTTCGGCAGTGACCACCGGGGGAATCACGCGCTCCGGAGGGACGATCTCCACGCCGGGATCGAAATTTGCATAGAGCCACTCCGCGAAAATTATTGGGGTCTGGGAAAAAACCGAAGTCAAAAGAAAATGGCCCTGAGGAGGATGAATAAACTCAGAGGGCAATTTAATCATTCCCTCTACCTGGAGCGCTGTTCCTGGGGCCTCGATCCCGGAAGCAAGGGGAAGGAAGGAGAGAAAAGAAAGAAGCATCAGGGGGACAAGGATAAGGGAAAGGGCCACGTTCAAGAACTTAAACCTTGATACCCTTTTCCAGCCGGGAGGAAGATTAAAAGTTCCCTGGGATTCCCAGAAGATCAAGAGGGCAAGGAGCATTGTGAATGATCCGGATTCCCGGCCGTACTGGATTCCCTGGAAAAAGAGGAATAAACCCCACGCGAATAAAGCGAGGGATGCCCCCCTTCCTAAAAGGGACATTTTCCTCTCGGAAACTGGGGGAAGAAGGGCCAGGAAAATTCTCCCCCCATCGAAAGGGTAAAAGGGTGCCATGTTCAGAGCCCCAAGGAAGAGGTTAAAAATAATCAAGAAGGAGGTCGCGGCGTTCCATGCCGGGCCGAACTGAGCGTTCCATAAAAAGTAAGAAACTAAAGCGAGCATGCCGTGGAGGATGGGACCGCTTGCCGAGATTAAAAACTCTTTTCCTGCTGAAGTGCTCCAAGACCTTTCCTGAGCGAGATCACCCAGAAAACCTAAAGCTGCCCGGGTTCCATTCTTTACCTTTAGAAGCCGCTCCATGCCTCTGTGGGCATAAAGGTGAAAAACGAGAGAAATAGCACAGAAAAGCGTGATTAAAGACGCAAGTAGCCAGGCCTCTCTGGATTCGAAGTTCGGGGAAATAATGGGGATATAGATTCGGGCCACGACCCAAAAAAGGAGGAACAAAGCAATAAAAGAAGGATGAAGCCTGATTTCAGGCCTCAATCTTTTAGGCCATAAAAATTTCTCTCCCGGTGGTTTCCTCATATCCGCCTATAGAATGATAGCAGAACGTTTATCCCGACATGGTACCCATGAAGATCTAATCCTTTTGCTCCTCGATTTTCTGTGAGAGAAAGGGGCTCTGGAGAAAAGATTGCCTCAAGAATCGCCCGTCTATTCCTTCCTTGAATAATTCAAATTTCCACAGAGAATTGTAGAAAAAGTTGGAAATTCCGATAAAATAAGGACAAGGTGAGCGAAAAACCCGAGCTTAAAATCTTTTCTTCTCTTAAAAGAGCTCTGGAAAAGGGAAATGTCGAGAAATTCCTCTCCCGGGCCTGCGCCGTTATCAAACCCTTCCTTCATGCGAGAGCGGTTGTCATATTACTCAAAGGGGGTGGCAAGTGGGAATACGGCATCAGTTCAATGGGTAATCTGGAATCCGAGGCTATGGATTTCCTTATTCAGGAAAAATTCGTGCAAACGGCCCTGAATTCCACAAAAATCTTTTCCAGTCGCGAAGCCCTTGCGGTTCCAGGCCTTCCCCGGAGCTATGCCTATGCTGCTCCTATTCGCGTGAACAGGCCACAGGGAGTGATAATTGCCTTTTCTCGGAACAACCTCCATTTTACTGCGGCCCAGAAGAGAAACTTTAAAGCTCTGTCCTCCCTTCTTTCCCAATTCCTCTTCTGTCATAACGCAAGAACGGGGGAGAGCGGGAACGGTTTGCCCGATGTAATGCTTAACTTGAGTGAAAAGATTATTTCCTCCCCGTCCCTAGAGGAAGCGCTCTCCGCCATTCTTAAAATTCTCTCCTACCTGTATCCCGAGGCCTTTGTGGCCCTCCGGGTACTGGAGGGAGACGTGCTCAAAATCAGGGCGGCAAAGGGGCCACCTAACTGGTTTGGGTTACAGAAGGACTTCCGCATTGGCGAGGGAGGAGCGGGCCACGCTGCTCTGGAACGTATGCCCCTGTATATTCCGGATGTGAACAGTGACCCGAGATTTATTAAGTTCCCCGAAAACGCCAGAGCTCTTGTAAAGACGTACTTTGGAATCCCCTTAGTCTACCAGGGCATTCTTCTGGGAGTCCTTGACCTAAATTTCCAGAAAAAAACGGAACTAACAAGGGAGGACATCTCCTTCCTCACCATAGCGGGACATTTAGCAGCTATTGCCCTTCAAGCTTTTCTCTCCCGCGAAGAAGCACTGGCAAAGCAAGAAGAGCTGAGGAACACCCTTCTCGGCACGATTACCAGCCTCTCTCTAGCGGTGGAAGCTAAGGACAGCTATACAGGAACCCACCTCAAGGACGTGCAGGAGATCACCCGGAAGATCGGTTCCCTGATGGGACTTTCCTCAGAGGAGCTGGAGGACCTTCAATACGCTGCCGTGCTCCACGACATCGGTAAAGTTGGTATTCCCGATTCCGTGCTCCGTAAGCCGGACAGGCTTACTCCCGAGGAATGGCAGATCATGAAGCAACACTCGATAATCGGAGAGCGCATTATCTCTAGCATCCCTGGCCTGGCAAATGTCGCCAAATTTGTTCGCTGGCACCACGAGCGCTGGGACGGGAAGGGTTATCCTGATGGACTCAAAGATTACGAAATTCCCGTGCCTGTGAGGATTTTAACGGTTGTGGATGCCTATTCCGCGATGAGAGAAAAAAGACCTTATCGGGATAGCTTACCCCGAGAGGTGGCGGTCTACGAGTTGAAGAAGAACGCCGGCACCCAGTTCGACCCCAGGGTAGTGGAGCTCTTCCTCTCGCTTTTTGCTTTTGAGGAGGAAAAATGAAGTTCCCCTTAATCCCTTTAGCGTCTCCTTTAGGCAACGAGCGGACCATAGCGGAAATTATAAGCAGGGTGCGATTTCAGCTTGGGGAGGAACTTCATTTTTTAAATTTCTTCCCCCTGCTCGTTGATCCTCAAGATAAGCTTTCTTTTGATAGTCCTGTAATTCTTTTCCTTATCACGGGAGGCACGGAAAAAATGGGGGCCGCAATCGAGGCTCGAGAATACATCCTTTTAGTCCACCCGGCCATGAATTCTCTTCCTGCAGCCCTGGAGCTCCGCACTTATCTCGAAGCGAGCAAAAAGAGAGTGCAGATTGTAACGATCGAGGAGTTGAAAAAGTTGATCCCCTTAAAGGTAAAGGTAAGGGAAGCCCTGAGCAAATTCCTTTCGGCCCGCCTGGCCCTGATTGGAGAACCTGCCTCCTGGCTTGTGGGAAGCCACCTGGATGAGGAGAAATTGCGCCAGAAATGGAATATTTCCGTGGAAAGGGTCGCCCTTGAATGGTTGATTCAATCCTGGAACGAATCCGAACCCGTTCAGGATATGGGGATTTACTTGACACGTCCCTGGAAGGGCGTTGAGAAAGGATGTCTTCCTAAAGTGCTCAGGTTGAGCGCCGTGATCGAGAAATTGGCGAAAAAGGAAAACTACTCCGGGATCGCGCTCTCCTGCTTCGACCTTCTTGGCCAGACCGGGCAAACTGGTTGCCTTGCTCTGGCCAACTTGAACAACTCCGGGGTTCCAGCTGCCTGTGAAGGAGATTTGCCCTCCCTCCTTACCTTGCTCCTCCTTTCTGCCCTTTCCGGAAGGCCCTCGTTCATGGCGAACCTGGCCTGGATTGACAGGGATCAGATCGTGCTTGCCCATTGTACTGTTGCTCCTGGCTTAACGAGTGACTTCTCCCTTTCCCCTCATTTCGAATCCGGAAAAAGCGTAGCTCTTGAAGGAGTGATTACTCAGGGCACTTATACCTTATGTAAAATCGCCCCATCCCTGGAAGGTATTTTTTTCTCCTCCGCTCAAACTTTGCCCTGGCAAAGAAAGGAAAACCTCTGCCGCACGCAAATTAGCTTGAAGCTTCCGGAAGCTGAGTTTATCAAACACCTTCCTCTGGCCAATCATCTGGTCATTACTCCTGGTGACCTTTCCGAGGAACTGAAGGAGATATCGGTTATTTTGGGGTTGAAAAACCTCAGCCACTTTTGATATTTTAAATTTCTATGAATAGACAATCTGAACGAGCGATCCTCATTTTGTGCGTATTGACCTCATTTCTTGCGGCCTTTATGGCTTCTGCCTTAAGTTTAGCCCTGCCCTCCATTGAGAAGGAGTTTCAAATCCCGGCTACCCTTCTTACATGGATTGTAACCGGCTTTATCCTCTCCACGGCAGCCTTTATCTTGCCCTTTGGCAGGTGGGGAGACATGAGGGGGCTGAAACCCGTTTTTGTCTGGGGAACCGCTCTTTACTCCATTTCCGCTATCTTCTGTGCCCTGGCCAGCAATTTCTGGTTTCTGATGGCCGGGCGCCTGGTCCAGGGTGCAGGAGCGGCGATGATCTTCGCTTCCAACAACGCCCTGCTTTCTGCCGCTTTCCCTCCGGGAAAGCGGGGAGCAGCCCTGGGAATCAACACAGCTTCAATCTACCTGGGGCTCTCCCTGGGGCCCGTGCTGGGAGGATTTTTTACTCAATTTGGCTGGAGGACGATCTTTTTCTTTGTGGCATTTGTGGGAACGGTTTCTTTAATCCTCGAGCTCATCTGGCTCAAGGGCTCTATTCCCGGACCTCTGGTCGAGGAAAAGTTCGACGCAGGGGGATCCCTGCTCTATGGAATCTCCATTGTTCTATTGGTACTGGGGCTCTCCAACGCTCGGGATTGGAGATATCTTCTCCTCGCCTGTGGTGGTGTTATTCTCCTTCTCCTATTCCTTTTAAGGGAATCCCGCACGAGATGGCCCTTGCTTGACGTAAAACTGCTTTCCCGGAATATTGCCTTTGCTTTTTCCAACCTTGCTGCTTTAATCAATTACGCTGCTACGAATTCCACGGCCGTCCTCCTTTCCCTTTACCTGCAGGTGGTGAAGGGGTTTTCACCCCAGATCTCGGGCTTAATCATGGTTTCTCAGCCCCTGATCCAGGCACTCTTTTCTCCCATTTCAGGCCGACTTTCCGACCGACTGGAGCCTCGCTTGATCGCCTCCCTGGGAATGGGCCTTTCTGGGCTTTCCTTGCTGGTATTCTCCTTTATGGGGAAAGAAACTCCGCTGTGGCTTGTGATATTAAACCTTTCTTTGATGGGATTGGGCTTCGGCCTTTTCGCGGCTCCCAACACTAACGCTGTCATGAACTCCATAAGGAAGGAGAATTACGGGATAGCATCATCTGTTCTGGGGACAAGCAGGCTTTTGGGCCAATCCTTCAGCCTCATGACCGTGACCTTTATCTTTTCCCTCTTTTTGGGCAGCGCTCAGGTTTCAGAAAATCCGGGAGCTTTTTTGTCCAGCTTCAAGACCGCTTTTGCCTTCTTTGCCGGGCTATCGATAGTGGGGGTCTTCGCTTCCCTGGCCAGGGGCAGCATTCACTCCGGGAGCAATTCTTCCACGTCCCCTTCTCAAAAGCCAGATCATGCCCAGGACGAGGGCGAAGAGGAAAGCATTCAAAATTAAAGCGGGCCTGACTATTGATTCCCTGAATGCCAGAGCAGTCTCCTGGGGGTAGGGGGAACCTTTTTGTGATAAAGGGTAAAAAAGCAGGATCCAGTTGCTCTGCATGACATTTCCCAGGACATGGAGGATAGTCGTGGAAATCACGCTTCCGGAGATCAGGTACGCAAAGCCGAAACCGATTCCGAATAAGAATGTCCAGGCGACATAAAATCCCAGGTAGGCCCAGTCCAGACCTTTTCCTTCACCAGGGAAGAGGGCGTAGTTGATGTGATACAGGCTGAAGAGCGCTGCCTGAAGGAGAAAAAAGAAGAGTGCTTTCCTTTTTTCCCGGTAAACTTCCTTGAGGAGAAAACCGCGAAAAAAGAGTTCCTCGGCAAAATTTGAGTAGAGGAAGAGGACGATAAGAAAAGAGACGGGATCGAGGGGAATTCCCCGGGGAACATCCTGCGAATAATTAAAGAAATAGAAAGTGGCAATACCAGAGGTGACCCAGGTGTACAGGGCGAAAGTAGCCTGGTATAAAATCCAGTAAAGCAGCGCGAAGCTCAGGCCTACGAGGACTTGCTCTGGGAATTTCCAAAAGGTCAGTCCCAGAGAAGAGACCCTCCATCCCTTCACCCAGAGAGCCCAAAGGAGGACCATAAAGATTGCGGGCAATTTTTCTAAAAGGATCCCGGACAAGGCGTAGGATGGGAGGCGGATCGCCATGATTAAAAGGAAAAGGAGCAGGGCCTCCCAGAGGAAAAGCTTTTCTATGAACCCTCTTTCTTTGCTTTTGAAAAGGGCGGAAAAAAGCAGAAGAAGGGCGAAGAGAGCGTAGGAAGCGGCAAGGTAAACGGGGTAGGGGAGAAAAAACGTCCCCACCCAGAGAAGACCCCCTAAAGATAGGGTTGAGAGAGCAACAAGAAGCCCTCGCAACAGGATGGGCATATCAATCGCAGGGTACCTCTTTCCTCCACCTCTTGCTGAAGTAGGGGATGCCCATCTCCTTTCTGATTTTGAGCATTTGAACCGCGGTGTTCCTGGGAATGATGATCGGGTGAGAGGGCTCTCCCCCGATCAGTGGGACGAAAATGTTCTTCTTCTCTTCGAGGGACGATCTGATGAGCTTTTCCAGGCTCTCTATCCTGACCAGGGGTCTATTCGCCAGGCAGAGGATCACCGCTTGAGACCTTGGACTTAAAGCCCGGAGCCCATCTTTGAGGGAAGTTAAGATCACATCATCAGGTTTCGCTGAGTAGACCAATTTCAACTGTGGCCATTCCCGAAACTTCTTCCAGTCCACTTCCCTGCTCACTACGGCGATGATCTCTCTGATAATCGGTAGATTATAACTTTCCAGGATCTGCAGCACTTTGTCCTCTTCCTTTTCCCTTCCTGCCAGAATAAGCAGAGTGAAGAAGGGGAGGTGGGAGTACCTCTGGTAGGGAAAAAGGTAACACCCTGTCCCTTTCCTTCCCTCTATCCCGGAAGGGGTAAAAAAGAGCTCTATTTCTCCTGCTCGGATTTTCCCCATTCCTCTAATGCCCGAGCGATTTCCGGGTAGGCGTAAAACCTGATCGTTTCCATAATCGACTCATAGAGCTCGGCGTTCATCACTACCACTGAGGGCTGCCCCTTTCTGGTGATCAGGATGGGATTTTCCTCCGCCTCCTTCAGGAGCTCGAGGAATTTCTTCTTGGCTTCCGTTACCGTGCGCACCTTTAGCATTTTCTCCCTCTGTTTTCGGCCTTTTCTTTTAAGATTTCCCTTCCTTCCCTTCGGAGAGGACCTCTTCTATCCAGGCAAGATAATCTTTGCTCCCTTTGGTTATGGGCAAGGAAACAATTTCGGGGACAGTGTAAGAATGTAGCCTTTTGATTTTCTCCTCGATGATGGGGAAAAGTTCCTCCTCGGTCTTGAAGAGGCAGAGCCACTCCCTGGAGATTTCCCTCTTATCCTGCCAGATATAAGTACTGGCTATTGGCCCTAATACCTGGGCACAAGCCACGAGCCGCATTTCTACGAGGGACTCGGCTATCTTTAAGGCTTCCTCCTCTGTGGAAGTCGTGGTTATGATTACACAGTAGCTCATTTTGACCCTCCTCGCCTCTATTGTGAGCATTAAATCAGGAGAAATCAATATTTTTCATTCCCTCTTGCCTCAAGCGAGGCCTTCCTGGAGAATAAACAGGGAAGAGGAAAGGAGGTAGATATTGTGGAATTAATCTCCGTAACGGTGGAAAATCCGGAAGGGTTGAACTTCATCCTGGGGCAGTCCCACTTTATTAAGACCGTTGAGGACCTTCACGAGGCCCTGATTAGTGCATCCCCGTTTATTAAGTTTGGTCTGGCTTTCTGTGAATCATCAGGGCCATGCCTGGTGCGCTGGACCGGGAACGACCATGATTTAATTGAACTTGCCAGGAAAAACGCCCTGAAAATCGCCGCAGGACATTCTTTTATTATTTTCCTCAGGGATGCCTACCCCATTAACGTCCTCAATGCGATAAAAATGGTTCCCGAGGTCTGCCGCATCTTTTGCGCCACAGCCAACCCGGTTACCATAATTCTCGCAGAGAATGAACAGGGGAGGGGGATTCTGGGCGTAATTGACGGGTTTAAGACAAAAGGGGTCGAAGGAGAGGAGGAAATCAGGGAGAGGAAGGAGCTCCTGCGCAGGTTCGGGTACAAGCTGTAAGCAAGGGAACCTTTTTCTTTGAGGGATTTTTAAGTGCTCCTGATCGTTCACATCGTGAAGGCTACTTGAAGGAGTTCTCATCGAAAAGAACCCGGGAGATCACCGCAAAGGGTCATTATCTAAAAAGGAGGCACAATTCCCAGATCTCTGGCTATATCCTTGAGATCCCGGACTACTCTGTCCAGGAGAGGGATGCCTTCCTTTTCCCTTAAACGAACCATTTCCATTTCTTTCTCGCCATGAATGTAAATGCGTTCTTTCCCTCTTCTCTTTGGGGAATTTTTCAAGCGCCTCAGGAGATCGTCCATATCTTTCCTGAACTCTTCAGGATCGCGGAAAGCATCTATGCGCATAGCTCCGAAAAAATGGCCGATGTTCGGGGGAAGAGGACGCCCTTCCTCATCAACAGGGTAAACCAGCTCGGAATACAGAGCTCCGGGAAGCAAAGCGCTGAAGATCTCCACGACCAGCGCCAGACCGTACCCTTTGTGTCCTCCGGATTCCTCTTCCAGGCCACCCAGAGGGAGGAGCCCACCCCCTTTGTGGCCATAAACGTTTTCGATCACCCTGGCCGGGTCCCGGGCGTTTTCCCCGTATTCATCTACTGCCCACCCCTCAGGAAGGGATTTTCCCAGGCGATCGTAAACCTCAATCTTCCCCACGGGCACAGTGCTTGTGGCCATATCCAGGACGAAAGGACGCTCCTTCAGGGCGGGAACAGCAATGCTTATGGGGTTCGTTCCCAACATTGCCCTTGCGCCAAAGGTAGGAACAATGCACACCTCTGAGTTAGTGGTGGAGATACCGATCATTCCCTCTTTCAAGGCCATCATAGAATAGTACCCCGCGATCCCAAAATGATTTGTGTTGCGCACTGCTACAAAACCGAGGAAATTCTCCCTGGCCTTCTTAATGGCAAGTTCCATGGCCTTAACCGAGATGAGCTGGCCCAGCCCTGCACCTCCATCGAGGGTTGCTGTGACCGGAGTTTCCCTTATTATTTTAATTTCCGCTTCAGGTTTAATATATCCTTCCTTTAATCCCTTAACATAGCGCCTGAGGCGGGCTATGCCGTGGGAATCAATTCCTCTCAGATCAGCTTGGATCAGGACATCAGACACGATTCGGGCGTCCTCTTCCGGAACCCCAAGGCGGATGAGCACGACCTTTGCAAACTCCAAGAGATCGTTGGCCGGGACAGTCCTCATTTTAAAGTCACTCCTTCCTGGATTTGGCTCACATTATAATGGAGTTCAGGGGAATAAAGAATCACGGCCCCGTCCGGGGCCGTGATTTAAGGAGGAGGTTTGAAAGGGGTTTGGGGTTATTTTTCAAATGGGCGAGGCCCGAGGAAAAGGCCGAAGCAGCCGTCTAACTGCGCGAATTTATCGGGCCCGACAATTTCCTTGACCTTCAGTGCCGTCTGCACCCGGTTGTCCAGGAGTTGCTTCTCTAAGGAAGCGATTGTCTCTTGAGCCTGGGCCAGCTTCACTGTGTCCGTGGGGTTAGCCTTAAGGGCATCCCTGAGATCCTGCTGAGCTGTCTTGAGTTGATCCTGAAGGGTCTGCACCGTATCCTGGGCAGACTGGATGGCGGTCTGAATCTGGGAAATCTGGTCATCAGTCAACCCCAATTTATCCTTCAGGTCGGAGAGCATTCTTTCTTTCAGGTTTGCTGCTCTCTCTTCCAGGTTCTGGGCCCTCTCCTCGAGGTCCCCCAGATGCCTCATCCCTCTTCTGAAGTACTCGGGGCAGTTCACGGTGTCCGTGGTCGTTCCCTGTTGAACAGTGCTGGAAGTTTGAGTATTCGTGGTCTGGCTGTTGTCAGCCGCCCAGGTCAGCCCCACTCCAAGGGACACCAGTAATCCGGCAATGAGAATTCCCATAACTATTTTTCTCATTCTCATTCCCTCCTTTCTGAGACCATTCTCCTCCAATTATTTAAAATCTCCATAAAACAAATTTGAAGAATGTGTAAAGATTGAAGAAAATATTCGAGAAAGGAGAGAGAGCTTGACCTGCTACATTAGGCACCTGAAAGGATTGATGGAGAAGATCGCACTTCCGGATACAAAGGGATCCAGAAAACTTCTGGATAAAGCGATCAGGGAAGTCCTGGGTTACTCACCCCAGGAGGACTGCCCACTTGTCTGGCAGGAGCTTAAGCGCTGGTTAAAAGAGCCAGAACTGGAAAACGAGCTCATCCTTAAATTGAAGCAAAAGCTGGAGGGATGAAAATGCGAAAATCAACCAGGTTGGTGCTCTTCCTTTTATCTTTATTTGCTCTTTCGCTTTTTGCGGCAGGTTGCCGGGAATCGGGCATGAATCCCACCCAGTCTCCGGTTCCCTTCCCTTTAACTACCACTCCTTCTCCGGCTCAGACCCCCACCACTCCTTCTTCCTCGGAGACCCCTACTTCCGGGAACCTGCCTCTGGCCATCATCGAAACGGAAAAGGGAACGATCAAATTTGAGATGTATCCTCAGGATGCCCCCAATACCGTGGCTAACTTCATCTATCTTGCTAAGAAGGGCTTCTACGACGGGTTAACCTTCCACAGGGTGGAACCCGGGTTTGTAATTCAAGGAGGCGACCCTAACGGCAATGGCACGGGGGGACCGGGATATCATATCAAAGCGGAGTTCAACTCCCGCAAGCACCTGGAAGGGACTGTGGCCATGGCCAGAGCGGACGATCCTGATTCTGCCGGTTCCCAGTTTTACATCTGCCTTGCTCCCCAACCATCCCTGGACGGGAAGTACACTGTTTTCGGTCAGGTGATCGAGGGTATGGAGGTGGTCAGGAAAATCCAGGTGGGGGATAAAATGCTCAGGGTAACGGTGGAGAACGCTGAGGGCTATCCGGAGCCGGAGAAGCTTCCTTAAAAGGTTTTCAGATACTCTTTGTAGAGGGAATTCAGGGTAGTTGTCCGGGTTCCCTCTAATATTTTGTAAATCAGGGAAGCAAGGGGCATCGGGTAGTTATGCTTTTCCGCTTCCTTCAAGGGGTTCAAAAGGAGGGCCCCGATTTCCAGAGGACGTCCTTCCCGGGAATCCGCAAGGAGCGAGGGTAGCTTCTCCCCCCGCGCTTTGGAAATGCGTCGGAAAAGCCCGGCGGGAAGATAAGGAAGCAAAGGAAAAAGCTTTACCGGATACCCGGGGAGATTCACTAAGGGAATCCCTATTTTTCTGATGAGGCCCAAAAATTCCTTGAGTAGGATTTTTTCCAGCCAAATGCCCCTTTTATCATACATGTAATCCTGAGGGGGCAAATTCAAAGCGCAGGCGATGGGACTCCCCAGGATGTTCAAAAGAAGCTTGCTCCACTTCATAGGACGATAATCCGGGTAAATTGCTACCCGGGTCCTCAGGGCAAAAAGGGCGGAAAGATCCTCGACTATCCCTTCTGGGGCCAGCCCTATTCCTCCCTTTGAGGCCTTCAAGACGCCATCCTTGATGTGCACCACCTTGGTGAACGCCCCTGAGGCCACACAGTTATGATAGCCCATGAAAAATTCCTCGTTCCCGATTCCGTTCTGCACGACTAGAATTTTTCTTGCTTGAACAGTGGAAAGCTGAGGGGCTACCGCCAGATTGTGATGAGATTTAAAGGCTATAATCGCCCAATCGTAGGAAGTTCCACGCACCTCCTCCAGGTCAAAGAAGACCCTCAAGTTTTTGACCTCTTGCCTTGCCCCCTCCTCCTCAATTAGAAAACCTTCTTTAAGGGGTTCGAGCACCTTTCTCCTCCCTAAAAAGTGCACCTCTGCCCCGGCCTCCTCGAGGCAAACTCCCAGATAAAGCCCTACTGGGCCAGCTCCCCAGACCAGAATACGCATGCTCATACAGCCATCACCGCTTTCAACCCCCACATCAAGAAGATCCCCGCTAAGATAAGTATGACTTCCGAGAGGGCACTTTTCAATCCCGTACTGTGCCTCATCTCTGGAAGTAGGTCCACAAGCGCGATATAAAGGAAGCCGCCTGCGGCGAAAGAAAGCAGGAAAGGCTCCAGATTGTGGACTGTTTCCCCCACAAGATAGGTCAACACTCCTCCCAGAATGCAAGTCATCTGGCTTAAGAGGTTATAAAAGAGCGCTTTTCCGGGAGTGAACCCCCCGTGAAGCAAGATGGCGAAATCCCCCAGCTCCTGAGGGACCTCGTGCAGAACTACAGCTAGCGTGGTGGCCCAACCCAGAGCGGGACTGGCGAGAAAAGCGCCAGCGATCACCGCCCCATCAATGAAATTGTGCACTGCGTCTCCGATAAGGTTCAAATACGAAAAGGCTTCCACGTGCACCTTGCACTCCTCGCCCGAGTGGCAGTGCCTCCAGTAAAGGAATTTTTCCAGAATGAAGAAAAGTAAAATCCCCAAAATGAGGAAGTAAGGGGAAAGAGTAGTTTTTTCCCAGGACTCGGGGATCAGATGGAAAAAGGCAGCCCCGATCAGGGCTCCTGTGGCCAGGTTTACCAGACCAAAAATTACCAGGCCTTTTTTCTGACCCAGGAGGAGCATCGTGGCTCCCACCAGGGAGGTCAGGGAAGCGATTGTGGTCGCTAAAAGAATTAATCCCAAGATCACTTCTTAATATTACTACTGGGAGGCTGAAGTGGGTACGGCTTCCTCCTGAACTTCCGCCTTCAGGTACACATCGTAGTCAGGAATCAGGAGCTCTACGTCCCGAACAGGTTTAATCAGGTAACTAGATGCGGCAATCAGGATTCCCAGTACCCCAATGAGGAAAATCATTAAGGCCATGCCCCTTCCGGGACCGATACCGAAGACGGGGTAAAGAAAGTTAGAGAGAGAATTCTGACTTCTCATTAAGGGTTCAAAGACATTGTCTGCCAGGGGTCCGGCGATGAGCATAGAGATAGGAGCCGATAGCTGCGCAATCAACCGGCGCACGGAGAAGACCTTGCCCTGAATGTCAGGAGGAATTTTAGACTGCCAGATAGCCTGGTTGGAAGCGTTAATGATGGGGATAATCATGCTTCCCAGAAAAGAGGACACCGCCCAGAGAAGAGGAGTCTGGGCTAAGCCAAAAGATACACTTAAGAAGGCGAAAGAAAGAATCCACCCCGTGAGCACCCCGTGGATTTTTCGCTTGAACCCTCCCCAGATGCTCATAATAATTCCTCCCAGCACGCCTCCAATTCCTGCTACAGATTGAACTGTGCCCAGAATTGTGGCGTTATTTCCGGTCTGAGCCAGGATTCTGGGGGCCACCACCGTTCCTCCGATGGCGGCAAGAAGGTTCCCCATGAAGAACACAAGCTGCAACCCCAGTAGGGGAGGCCTGGCGAATATATAGCGAAAACCGTATCCCGCTTCTTTGAACAAGCTCCCCTGAGCCTCAAGCCCTGCTTCCGTGCGTGGGGGCTGGGGCACATGAGCGATGAGAAGAGCCGATACGGCCATGGCCAGAGTGATGAGGTCGATGGCCAGAACGCCGGCGATTCCGACAAATCCCAGAAGGGCCGCGGCCATGATCGGGGCGAGGATTCCTGAGCCAGATTCTGCTACCGACATCAATCCTGCGGCTCTGCCGTAATGCTCCTTGGGAATAATCATAGTGATGGCGGCAGAGTAGGCTGGCCACTGGAAAGCCTGAAAAATACCCGAAATGGCCCCTGTGATAAAAAGGTGCCAGATTTGTAGTTTTCCCAAAAGGTAGAGGACGAGCACGACCACGGTCATCAAACCGGAGGCAATATCGGAAAGCATCATGGTCAGCTTCCTGTTCCAGCGGTCGACGAGTGCCCCGGCAAAAGGACTGGCGATAACCATGGGAAAGAAGCTGAAAAATCCCACTAAAGCGAGGGAAGTTGCCTTTCCAGTAGCGCTCCAGGCCCAGATGGTCAGGGCGAAGCCGGACATTGCCGTTCCTAAAAGGGAAAAAACCTGCCCAACCCAGATGATAAAGAAATTCGCCATTCCTTGTGGTTTTTTCAAAGTGTCCTCCTCTGGAGTTTCGTTTTTGCAAAATTAGATGACGAGGCCCGTGTTTGTCAAAAACTCGTCAGGTTTATGCAAAATGAGTTGCTTATGGGAAAGCTTTCTCTCCGGCGATCTCCCGATAGACGTAGGCGCTCTGGCGGGGTTTGCGCTCCTGGGTCTTGAAGTCCACCTCGAAGAGCCCGAAGCGCATGGAATAACCCTCGAGCCACTCGAAGTTGTCCATCAAAGACCAGTGCATATACCCGATGGTCTTTACCCCTTCCTGGCTTGCCTTTCTCATCCAGGAAATGATGTCCCTCAGATACCGGGGCCTGATTTTATCCTCCTGATCCGCAGTTCCGCTTTCCGTGATCATGATCCCCTTCCCCAGCGGCTTGAGACGCACCAGGATCTCGTAGATCCCCTGAGGGTAGACCTCCCAGCCGAAATCGTTCCTCAGGGCTTTCTTCTTCACCTCCTGAAATCCTTTAAACCCAAAGTGCAGGAAAGCGCGGGTGTAATAGTTCAGCCCGATATAATCCAAGGTTTCCTGAAGCGACGAATCCCTTTCCCCTTTTCCAAAGGGCCTCCTGATTTTTCCATCGATCAGCGTTTCCAGGAAGGAAAAGTTATAGTAGCGATCCACGGTTTTTGCCAGGACGACGTCCACGGGGTTCCAGAAAGATGAGGGGTAGAAGTTCTGCATGTTGTGAGCGATGGAGACAAGGGCTGAGGGCGATTGCTCTTTAATCGCTAAATAGGCATCACGATGGGCGTAAAGGAGGTTCCTTCCCACTTTCGCCATCCGGCGGAAACTCTTTATTCCCGGAGGCCATTCCCCGAAAAGGTAGCCCAGGACAGCGAGCACCACCGGCTCGTTGATCGTGATCCAGTAGTGCACGTAGTCCTTAAAAGCAGGAACCACCCTTTTTACGAAACGCGCGAAGTAGCGCGGAAAATCAGGGTTCTCGGCTCCGCCCTTTTCCGCAAGCCAGATGGGGAGAGTGAAGTGATGCAGGGTGAGGACCGGCTCGATGTGCAGGCGCTTCAACTCCTGGAGCATTTCTACATAATGTTCGATCTCTTTCTCGTCAAATTTTTCCTCCTCCTTCTCTATCCGCGACCATTCCACGGAGAAACGATAAGCGTTGTTA
Source organism: Caldisericota bacterium (assembly GCA_024655865.1). GTDB lineage: Bacteria > Caldisericota > JANLFM01 > JANLFM01 > JANLFM01 > JANLFM01. The sequence goes on along the minus strand of JANLFM010000002.1, from coordinate 103,127 downwards.
TTCAAAAATTTAATTAATTGAAAGTCCTCCCGAAAAAGGTGATAGTGGTCACAGGCCGGGTCGGAGGAATCGCCGGTCTTAATTCGCCCTGTTTTCTCCCAGAGCCACCAGTCGTTGTAATAGTTACCCCCTTCTACTTGATGGGCGGCGGTTGCAGTTCCCCAGAGAAACTCCATTCTCTTCCTCCTTCTCCATTATAAGATCTCAATCTGGAGATATTTTCCTTTCAGGATTCTTTCGAACTCCTCGGGATTAACCCTTCCTCCTTCGTAAAGGGTCACGTTGGAAATCGAGGCCGCCGTTGCCAGAAGCAGCGCCTCTTTAAAATCCTTGCCCTCTTTAAAAGCGTGCACCAGACCTCCCATAAAGGCATCCCCAGCGCCTACCGGGCAGATCACCCCAGGCTTATAGGTGGAAGTAATGCTGTATATTTTTTCCTGATCCGCTCCCAGGACGCCGTTTTCCCCAAGGGTCACCACTAGATACTGAATGGGAAATTTCTCGATCACGGTTTTTATTGCGGGAAGGAGATCGGGCTCCTTGAATGTCCTCAGGAATTCCCGCTCGTTGATTTTCAGAAGGAAGACCTCTTCCTCAAGGGCCTTGAGCAGGGCTCCGGTGTGGAAATCCAGGAAGAGCTTTTTGCCTCTTCTTCCCCTGAGCAAACGGGCGTAATAATCCTCAGGGAAACCGGGAGGAAGGCTTCCTGAAACTATGATCCAGGAAAAATCTTTCCAGACCTCCCTGAAGAAGTTCAGGAATTTTTCCTGGATCTCCTCCTCGATCCTTGGCCCCACCTCGTAAATTTCCGTCACAACCCCCGATTTTTCCACCAGGATCAGGCAGACCCTGTTTTCTTCCTCGATGGGGAAAAGGATGGGGTTGATTCCTTCTCTGACTAAACCCTCCTCGATGAACTCCCCGTTTTTCCCACCCTTCAGTCCGCAGATCAAGACTTCCTCCTTGAAGCTTTTCAGGGCCCGGGAAACGTTTGCCCCTTTCCCTCCAGGGAGGGAGGAGACGAGCTGGATGCGGTTTTCCTTTCCTGCCTCGAACTTCTCCAGGATGGCCACCTTGTCAATTGCCAGGTTGATGGTCAAAGTTAAAATCATAGCGCGATATCACTCTCTTCCCTCGCGAATACCCTGGTCTGAAATGGTCCCAGGAGATTTCCCCTTCCCCTTGTGAGGACTTCCTTGAATCCCTCCTCGACCCTAACCTCGAAAGACCGGGATTTCAGGTTGATAAATCCTAAAACCTCTTTTCGCCCGGATTTTCCCCTGAAGGTGAAGTATTCTCCGGGAATTCCCTCCTCGGGGGAAAAATCCAAAAAGGGCTCGAGGGTGCGCAAAAGTTCGAGATTCTCTTTGGGAACAATGTCTAAAGGATCGGAGTAAAAGTGGAAATGAGAGAGGAGGAAATTAGCCAGGATCAGAGTCCGGCTTTGTTCCGGGTTGAGTTTCCCTCTTCGTAAGATGAGCACATCCGGATCAGAAAGCCAAAATCGGCCATCCAGGAAAAAGCGGGAAAGGGTGTTGCTCAAGCAGCTTTTCGCTTCCACTCCCCCGATGTGCCCTGCCAGGCGGATAAGCTTATCCTCCCACTTATCCGCCACATCCGGTCCGATGCGCAGGAAATCGTAGGCTCTGGAGGTAAGGAGGGGAGCTCCGCAACCCAAGATTGGGGCATCCCCGCAAGCAGAATTGAGGAGGCTCAACCCCTCCTCGATCACTTCCCTCCGGGAGAGGTTCTCCTTGAAATGCTCTCCCTGGAGGGCCAGGGAATAGAGGTAATCCATCTTGAAGAGCTCAAAGCCCATCTCCCGAAAGGTTTCGATCCTCTCCCGGAGGTAGCTTTGCACTTCGGGATGAGTGGGGTCTAAAGCGTAAAAGTGCCCTCCCCAGACAGGATTGAACCCGGCAACTTGAGATCTTCCCGATTCATCCTTCAGGAGCCAGTCCCTGCGCTTGAAAGTGCGGGACTTCTTTTCCACAATAAATGGAGCAAGCCAGATTCCGGGTCTATATCCTGTGTCCTTGATCTTTAAGGCAAGCTCCCGGAGCCTTCCTTTAAATTTCTCGTTTTCCTCCCAATCCCCGATGGCTTTTTCCCAGCCGTCGTCGATTTGAAAGTAGGTGAGGGGATAAGGAAAGTTGCGCGAGAGCTCGAGGTTTAAAAGGACGTCCTCCGGGCGCACCCGGTTATAGTAATAGTACCAGCTTGTCCAACCGAAAATGCGCTCCATTTTCTTCCTTGCGGGATGGAGGGCTGAAAGCCTCTCCATTTTTAAATCCAGAAAGGTGAACTGGTTGGGGCCGGAGCGCCTGATCTCCGAGACTACTTTTAGAGTTTTTCCCCGGAAGAGGAAGTGCACGAGGGGAATGGGCAGATCCTGCGCTTCAAGGTAAAGATATTGATCTCCGCTCCTGAGGTAGGTGAGAAAGTGGGACTTCTGGAAATAGGAAATCTCCTTCAAATACCCCGGATCGTCCCAGTGCAGGGCCAGAGCCTTGATCAGAATCCGGGGTGGAGGAGGCTCCCTCTTTATCTCTAAAGAGGGCGACCAGGACTGAAAGCCATTTTTGAAAAAGGAGTATTCCCCCTGGATTTCAAATTCCAGCCCCACCCTTTCCAGGAATAGCTCCTTCTCTTCCTGGACTGTGCCCCGAATTTCCCCTTCTTCAAAAGAAAGCTGAATTTTCAGCCCATCCAGACTCAGGGAATCGTGGAAGGGGATTTCCCGGTCCTTGAGAGCCGCTCTTCCGCCCTTATAAACCAGCTCCACTGGCATTGCCCTTTTCCATTTCCTGGCGGACTGCGGACATCTTGCGCCGCAGTTTCTCAGTATCTTGAGGGAGGTATTTGATCAAAACGAAGAAGAGAAGCCCACAGGGGATCCAGAAAAGGGTGGAGGTCTTCATCGCGAAATCGAGGTCCCTGGCTGTGGAGAGGAGGCCACCGATGTAAGGGCCGAAGCCCGCACCGATGGAGTCAGTCAGGTTAAAAATGGAGGAAATCGCCCCCCTGTACTCCGGGGGGTTCACGTTCATGAGCATGGCCTGAACGTTGGGCCCGGCGATGGCGATGATCGCCGCCCCCAGAAAGCCAAAAACCGCAGGAGGGATAAGGGAGGAAAAGGTGGGATTTTGAGGTGCGGGCCAGGAAAGCGTGATCATCAAGGGAATAATCCCCAGGAGTGTGGTTACCCCATTGAATATCGGGAGCAAACGCTTGTCCTTGTTGTAAAGCTTGTTGCCGATAATTCCACCGAAGAGCTTACCCAGGATCACCCCGATTCCCAAAACGAGCATCAGGATCGTCCCCAGCTCCACTGAGAAGCCTTTATGCCTCTGGTAGAAGGTGATGATGTAAAAAGGAAGGATTCCCCAGGCCACAGTTCCCGGGATTCCCTGGATGAAAAGCCAGATGTTGGAGGGGGTCTTTACTAAATTGATGTAGTCCTTGACCTTGAGCCTGGACTTATATTCCTTGCCTGAAAGTACTAAATCTTTGATTTCCTGTTCCCCTCCTCCCCTTTTGGGTTCCCCGCCGAAGAGGACCAGACCCAGAAGGAAAAGGAAATTGGGCGCGGAGACCACCATGAAGGGGATGCGCCATCCCAGGGCGGGTCCCAGGAATCCAGCAACAATCATTCCCAGGAGCGTACCCACTGCAGTGACGGCCTGGTACCAGGCCTGGGCGGTTGCCCTCTGCTTTTCCGTAAAAAGGTCCCCTAAAAGGGAGAAAGTAACCGGGACCATGCCCCCAATTCCAATTCCGGTTAAAATCCTCAAAGTCAAAAGCTCGTTGTAGTTCCTGGCAAAGCCCGTGAGGAAGCAGGGGATTTCGCCCACGAGGATGGCGGCAACAAGCAGCCATTTTCGGGAGAACTTGTCCGATAGGTACCCCCAGAGCAGAGTGATGATAGCTGCTACCAGGGTGAAGGCCGAGCCCACGAGGCCTATTTCCCGATCCGTGATTTGAAACTCGTTTTCGATCGCTTGAATATTGGGGGACATCACGTTCTGATCCGCAAGGAGGATGACTGACATACACATTAGAATTATAAAGGTCCAGCGGATGCTCTTCTTGAAAGAGTAAATCTCATCAAGCCCCAGCGAAGAAAAGATTCTCATCCTTATCCCTCCTGATATTTTAAGCGGGCTGAGGACGCTTTCTCCTCTTAACCACGGTATTTATTATATATTCCTTTTATTCCAGAAAGGGAAAGTAAGGAAAATAAAAGCCAATCACTCAAGTGAAGCATTAAGTACCTTCTCGTTCCTGCTTTCGGGCTTTTTTACTCTAGTCCTTACAGTCCGTCTTCAAGCTTTCTTTTTTGAGCTCCTTAAGCTCTTATTTCCAGTCCTCTGGTCTAAGCTCACAGCCCACCCCAAACGGCTGAGCTTACAAGTTTCAGGTAGCAATTTCTCGCCCTTATGGCTGCTTGCGGGAAAGAATGCCAAAGGGGAGATCACTCTTTTGATCGCCAATCCCAGCGCAACCCCACAAGCGGAGTCTGGCTTTCTCTGATAGTTATAGTCTCTCATACTGCTCCCTGACGGTAAAAAAAATGAGCGATTCCTACCCTGAGATCCACTCATCCGCGCTCACAGAAAACGTGACGAAAATTGGGTCATGCACGTGCAGCTGGTGCCAATTCAAAGAAAACACCACAGGGAAAGAAAAAGATGCTTGATGATCAAAGACTGGAGCACAAGGTATCGGGGGCGAGAACTATAGCCCAGGGCTAACTCGAAAGAGGAACTGGTTGCAGTATAAAAAGTATGACAACTTTTTCACACACCTCTTTAAATGAGATCAAATTATAAAAGAAATATTTGATGGTTTTTTAAAGTTATAATAGTAACAAAAAGAAATTTTTTAGAGAGGAGAGAGAAATGGGAACCAAAGGGAGAGAGATTGTTGGTGTGAAACTTGATGAACTGCTCAAACTTCTAAATAAAGCCCTTTCCGACGAATGGCTGGCCTATTACCAGTACTGGGTTGGTGCTCTGGTTGTAAAAGGTCGGATGCACGGTGAGGTGGAGAAGGAGCTTTCCCAGCACGCCAAGGAGGAATTTGAGCATGCAGAGATCCTTGCTAAGAGGATCATTCAGCTCGGAGGTACGCCGGTTTTAAAACCGGAGGAGTGGTACAAACTCACAAATTGTGGCTACGATGCTCCTGTGGATCCTGATACTGAAAAATTGCTTCTCCAGAACATTAAGGGCGAGCAATGCGCGATCTCCACTTACCAGAAACTCATCCAGTTCGTTGAGGGCAAGGACATTGTGACCATGCATTTGCTCATTGAGATTCTGGAAGATGAAGTGGAGCACGAGGAGGATCTGGAAGTCCTCTTGGAGGATTTGAGGTCGTTCAAATAAGAAAAGCGGATATCGAATCAGCAAAAAGGCTGAGGGGCCACCTTTTGTGGCCCCTATTTTATGGAACTCATTCCCATCCAGCAAGCCCCCATCACTCCTGCTAAATTTCCCAGAGGGGACCTGCGGATTTCTAAGTGCTTCAGGGGAAACTCCATGGTTAAGGAGGCCAGAACATCCAGGCATTTTCCTTCCATCAGGTCCCAGGCCTCACTCATTCCTCCTCCAATGATGATCGCCCGGGGATTGAGGATCTGGACGAGATGGGAGAAGGCCACCCCAATCCAGTAGGCTGCTTTAAGATAAGCTTCCCTTGAAAGCTCATCGCCCTTTCTGGCCTTTTCCGCCACTAATCTGGCGTTGATCTTTTCCGGGGGAACCCCCTGGAGGACGGAAGGTTGACCGGATTCCAAACCGCGAAGGACGTATCGGCGAATTGCGGTCCCGGAGGCAAGGACTTCCAGACATCCGTATTTACCGCATCCGCACCTTTCTGTACTTGCCCAATCAAAGACGGTGTGTCCGATTTCTCCTGCGGTGTTGCAAACCCCCCGGAAAACTTTTCCTTCTGAGACCAGGGCACCACCAATTCCGGTTCCAAGGGTGATGAAGAAAAAGGGCTGTAGATCTTTGCCATCGCCAAAAATTAGCTCCCCCAGGGCTGCCATTTTCACATCGTTATCCACCAGAGTGGGAATGACGAAGCGCTCCTCCACCACCCTTTTTAAGGGGTAATTTTTGATGAAGGGCAAATTGGGTGAGGTGACCACGACCTGGTTTTCAAAATCGTCTGGTCCGGCACAGCCAATGCCGATAGAGGAAACAGGCCCCTCTTCAATCAGGCTTTCGATCACTGAAAACAGGTTCCGGAGGACTTCCTTTTCCGAAGAGGGATCCCCGGTATTTCCATCAACCTTCCGGAGAATCCTGCCGCCTTCCTCCATGAGGATTCCCAATATCTTTGTCCCGCCCAGGTCAATGCCAATCCCTCTTTTCATTCCTTCATTCTCTCTTTGAGGAGCTTGATAATGGCCACTTCCCGCGGGTTGAATCCCCTGAGGAGCGCAAGGTAGATCGATGTATAGTCTAAAAGTTGAATCAAAGAAAACAGGCGCGCCACCTTAGAGCCCTTATTCAGCGGATAAACCTCTAAAACGGGAACCCCCCTTTCCCCTAAAACTTCCTTTGTTACTTCAAACCTTTTTTTAATTTTCTTTTCCTCTAGGAAGTCTCTAATTAAAACCGCTATCACCTTATCCCTGAGACTTTTTTCCTCGTATCCTACTATCTCATCGTGGTGCATGTTAGGAATGATATTAGCGTGTGCCAGCGTCTTGGCATTTTCCGCAAGCTGCCTGCGGAACCTTTCAGCAAGAGCATCGGAGAACCCGTAGGACCCGTAAATAAAAGGAATTAACCCTTTTAATTTCAGAGCCAGAGTTTTCGCCGGGTTACTGGAAAGGGGAATTTCCTCCTTTAAAAGCTCCCTTTCCATCTTCAAGGTGTAAACGGCCTCCTGGATTTCCTCCTCATCCAAGGGAATTCCTTGCTTGGAAAGCAGAAAAAGGGCGGCAAAGAACAAATAGGGCATGGCGGATCTGGCCTCCATTCCCACGGGTACCGGGAAGCAAAAGAACCCGTGCTTCTGCGCCAGTCGAGTGAGCGTGCCGCCACCGGAAATAACGAGAATTTTCTCAGTTTTTCTTCGAGCTTCTTCGAAGTGGGAGAGGCTCTCCTCTGTCTCCCCGGAATGGCTGAGGATGAGGACTAAGGTTTCGCTGTCCACGAATCCGGGCAGACCGTATCCCTGATAAATATAGAAAGGGTAGGGGAAGGAGTGGAAAAGATACGAGTGCAAGAGATCGAGAGCCGCCCGTGAGCCCCCTCCGGTTCCCAGAAAGATGGTCCGGGTAAACTTTAAGCGAGGGATTTCATTTTCCAGCTGACGACCGAGGGAAAGGATCTCCTCGATTCCCTCTGCCGTGTGATAGGTTACACCCAGCATTCCGCCGGGGTCCTGTGCTCTTAAAGCTTCTGGCCGATCGAGATTAACATCTTCCTGCATGATTTAATTTTAAACCAAAAAGCAAAGAAAATTTTGCCCGACCCTTTAAGTTACCCAGAGCTTTACCCTTTTCTTTTTCCTCTCAGCCTCAAGGCCCTCTCGATGGCTCCTTCACCGTACTTTTCCTGGATTTTGTCGAGGGCTTTAACCAGGGATTCATCCTTAACTTTTTTATCTTCCGGAAAAAGAAGAAGTTCCTCCACTTTGACGAGCCCTGAGAGGCTCAGTCCCAAGAGGCGCACCCTACCGGGAAGGGACTTCAGGAAGAGCCTTTTTGCTGCCTGATAAATCTCATCGTTTACATCTGTGGGCTGGGGCAGAGTATCCGATCTGGTGATGGTCTTAAAATTGGGAAAGCGAACTTTCACCGTTACCCTCTGAGCGCGGAAGCCCTCCTGTCTCAGGTACCTGGCCAGCCTATCCGTCATCTCCAGGAGTATCATAAGGAGCCTCTCCGGATCACTGATATCTTGTGCGAAAGTGCACTCTTCCCCTATGGATTTTCTCTCAGAGACAGGGGTAACGGGCCGGTCATCGATCCCCTGGGCATAGGCCAGGAGCTCTAAAGCCATTTTGCCGAACTCCGCTTCCAGAACCTCCAGGGGAACCTGGCGTAGTTCTCCTGCTTTTCTTAAGCCCATGCGCTCCAGGCGCTCCTTAGTGGCATAACCAACTCCGGGGAGCTCCTCCAGGGGAAGCTCTTCAAGGAAATCCAGAGCATCCTCCTCGAGAATTTGAAATAGCCCTCCTGGTTTCTTCCACCCGGAAGCGATCTTGGCCAGGAATTTGTTATAGGATATCCCCACCGAGCAGGAAAGGCCGATCTCCTCCTTTACTCTCCTCTGGATTTCCTTGCCGATTTCCAGTGCAGGGCCAAAAAGGTGCTCAGAGCCCGTGACATCCAGATAGGCCTCGTCGAAGCCCATGGGCTCCACAAGAGGAGTGTAATCGAAGAAGATCTCGAGGAACCTTCGGGAGATTTCCGCATAACGGTGCATGCGAACCGGAAGAAACACGGCCTGAGGACAGAGTTGTTTTGCCTGCCAGAGGGGCATGGCGGCTTTCACTCCATAGGAACGCGCCAGGTAATTGGCGGAAGAGACCACTCCCCTTTTCGTCTGGTGACCACCCACGATCACGGGCTTCCCTTTGAGGAAGGGATTGTCCAATTCCTCCACAGAGGCAAAAAAGGCATCCATATCCACGTGGATGATTCGCCTTTTCTTCATCCTGTAACTATACCCCCTAATCTGTGCACATAATAATTATCGCTCAAAAGGGGTGTTCCCTTCTTGTGGAAGTTCAAAGCCTTTAGATCCTTGACCACCAGGCTCCGCTCTCCGTCGCGCTCGTTTATCTCACCTTCTAAAAGAAGCAGGGAACGAGCGCGGAGAAGGTGGAAGAAACGCGAGAGCTCCTCCGGGAAAAGTATTGCCTCCCATTGGCCGCCGAGGTCCTCGAGAGTCAGGAAGCCTATCCTTTTTCCGGTTTTCGTTTTTTCCAGGCGGGCGAGCGTCAAAAGTGAAGCTGCTCTGATTTTGCTTCCTCTGGGAAGGTCCTTTACCTTGAGACTGGCATCGGTAAGGTAAGAGGTGAGTTTATCTTTATATACCTGGAGAGGATGGGAAGGCGCATAGACCCCGGTGAACTCCCAGGATTCTCTGACCTCCTCTTGAGGAAGAGGGCAAAGGGAAAACGCTGGCTGCGCCTCCCTGAACTCCATAAGGGCGGGCTTTTCCCTCAAGCGGCGGAAAAGGTAGGGAAGGCTTGCGAGCATCGTGGGACGAGTTAAGCCAAAGGAGTCCATGCTTCCTGCCTTGATCAGGGCTTCAAAAGCTCTGCGGTCTAAATACTGGTAGAGCAAGTGCAGCGCTTCCTCGAAACTTCTGAATCCCCCCTGAGGTTTTCTGGCAATTATCTCTTCTATTTGGCTCGGGCCCAGGTCCTTAATGTAGGAAAGGCCAAGGCGAATACCGCCATTCTCCACCGTGCATCTCTTCTGGCTTCTGTTGATGTCTGGGAGCAGGATGGGCACACCCAGCCTCCTTGCCTCCTCAGCGTAAACAAAGGGCTGGTAATAGCCTTGCTCCGTAGAGAGGAGCACGCTGAAAAACTCCCGGGGAAAATTCCTTTTTAAATAAGCGGTCTGGTAAGAGATGATAGCGTAGGAGGCGCTGTGGGCCTTGTTAAAGCCATATCCTGCAAATTTCTCCAGAAAGTCGTAAATCTTTTGCGCTATTTCCGCAGTTACTCCTTTTGTCACCGCGCCCTGAAGGAAACGCTCCCTCATGGAGGTTAACACGGCCTCAGCCTTGTCGCTCATCGCTTTTCTCAGGACGTCCGCTTCTGCCATAGAGAATCCGCCTATTTCGCAGGCGATGCGCATTACCTGTTCTTGATAGAGGATCACGCCGTGCGTTTCCTGAAGGATGGGTTTAAGCAGGGGATGAAGGAAGCTTTCAGGCTCCTTTCCATGGTGACGGCGAATGTAGGATTCCACCATTCCTCCCTGAATTGGACCCGGTCGATAGAGGGAGAGCGCCACCGTGAGGTCACCTATGTTTTTGGGCTTCAGCTTCCGCAGAAGGGAGCGCATGCCGGGGCTCTCTAACTGGAAGCATCCGATAGTCTCCCCTCTGGCGATCATCTCCCAGGTCGCTCGATCCTCAAGAGGGATTTCCCTGAGCCAATTGGAGGAGAGCAACCTTTTTGTCTCCTGGATCATGCTCAGGTTCCTTGAGCCGATAAAATCCATTTTCAGGAAACCGAGGCGGGCGAGGGCGCGCATGTCGTACTGAGTGCTTACTCCCTCGGGAGTGATGATGAGCGGGACCTCCTCCTGCACGGGTTTTCTTGTGATTACAAAACCTGAGGGGTGCATGGTCACGTGATGGATCAAACCCTCAAGCGCCTGAGCGTACTCCAGCCACCGGAGCCCCTCCTGGCTCTGCGCTTTTTTAAACTGAAGGTTTTCCTGGAAGTAGTCGATCTCCTCCTTTGTCCTTCCCACTGCCTTTCCTACTTCGCGCAATGCTCCCTGAAGACGGAAGGTGCTCAATCCGCCCACATGAACCACCCTGTCCTCTCCGTACTTCTGGCGTACGTAATCCATCAACTCCTCCCTGCGCTCTCTTTCAATGTCCAGGTCAATGTCCGGGGGATCATTCAGGCGCGCTGGGTTCAGGAAACGCTCGAAGAGCAGGTTTTCCTTTACTGGGTCCACAAAGGTGATCCCCAGAAGATATGAGACCAAACTGGAAGCGGCTGATCCCCTGCCCAGAACGTAAATATCCCTCTTTCTGGCTTCCTCAACGAGGTCATAAACCAGGAGGAAGTATCCGGCATAGCCCATCTCCTGGATCAGGTGCAGCTCGTACTCTAACCTCTGGCGCGCGTATTCCAGCTCGGAATAAGCGTAAAAGCAGGGGAGCTTCTTCAGGCAGAGCTCGCGCAAAAAGGCGTTTTCCTGTTCCACTGTCCGGCCCGAACGAGGCAGACGCAGCGTGTAAGGGGGAAAAGAAAACCGGAGCCGTTCGGAAAGGACGAGGGCGTTGTGCAGAGCCTGAGGGCAGAAGGAAAAGGCCATCTCCATTTCTTTTTCCGAGCGCAGGTGACGATTTTTCGTCCCTCCTTTTTCCGGATGCGGTTCCCCCAGGCGGGTCAGGGTGCGGATGCAGCTCAGGATCCGGTAAAGCCTTTCCTCTGAGGGCAGAAGGTAGTGGACATCGTTGGTTGCTACAGGAGGAATATTCAAATTTTTGCTCAGGCAAAGGAGTCCCTTTAAAATTTTTCTTTCCTCTTCCTCGCCATGCCATTGAAGCTCCAGGAAAAGGCGTTGTCCAAAGGCTTCCTTCAATTCCGCAAGAGCCCGGGAAGCTCCCTCCAGGTTCCCCTCGAGGAGAAGTTTTCCAGCCTCGCTTTCCCTCCACCCGCTTAAGGCGCACAGCCCATCGTTCTTCCTCAGGATTTCACTCAGCTCCGCCTGCGGGGGAATTCCAGGCTTGATCTTCAGGTGCGCCTGGTTTAAGAGGGAAATCAGGTTTCCATACCCCTGCTCGTTCTCCACAAAAAGCAGGATTTTGTAAGGGCGCGATGAGGGCTCTTTCCTGAAATAGGAAAGTTCCAACCCGAGAATGGGCCGAACCCCATACGCGGAGGCCGCCCGGAAGAAATCCACTGCCCTGAGGAGCGAATCCCTGTCCGTTAAAGCCAGGGTTTCCATTTTTAACTTCTGTGCCTCGCGGACGAGCCTTTCTGGCGTAAAGGTGGAGTCAAGTAAGCTCCCATCCGAGTGCACGCGGAGGTGAACAAATTTCACTATACCCTCTCCTTTGAATAGAGTATCGAACAAAAGTTCGATATTGTCAAGAAGAAAAAAGCCTACGCTCGGAGGGGAGGACCGCAAGTTTCATTTTCTCATAGAGAGCCCGGAAAGGAATTCCTAAATTGCCTGTCCGGATGTAAACTGATATAAAATAGCCCAGGAGGGCCTGATGGAAGAGAGTAAATTTACGGTAGCCTGTTACGCTTGCATTATCAGAAAGGAACAGATTCTGCTTGTTCGCCAGAACAAGGGCTATTGGAAGAACCTCTGGACACTTCCCGGGGGAGCGCTCCAGCTAGGGGAAACCTTGGAGGACTGTGCCAGGAGAGAAGCCTTTGAGGAGACCGGAAGTCAGGTGGAAATCCTCCAGCAGACGGGAGCTTATGTCTCCTTCGATCCAGAAACGTCATTTGAAAAACAGGTGGTGCTCATCGGATATCTGGCGCGATACGTCTCCGGTAATCCTCGACCAGGCGGAGATGTTGAGGAAGTGCGCTGGGTTCCTTTCCAGGAAGTGAATCCTTTGCGCGAGGTGGGAAAGATCCCGGATATTATAGCACGCATGATCTATGATGCCCGTATCAGAGCGAAGGAATGGTGGCTGGGATAAAGTCCTGCGCTGTAAAGTGAGCTAAAGCATTTCTAGACGATCCGTTATTTACCCTTTTGCGCTACAGAAATCCTTAGTTCTTCACTATTAACCAATTCCTTGCTAAAACCTGAACTCTGGACAATTTGCGGCCCCCACCTTCCGCAAATGCCCCGAATTTTCAGGCTCTTGACAGGCTGCCTATAATATGCTAATTTGCGCATATATGAATATGAAATTTATAGATAGCCTGGCAAAATTAAAGGCCTTAGGCGATCAGAGCAGGCTGAGGGTTTACTGCCTGATCTTAAAGTCGCCTGGCCTTTGCGTCTGTGAACTTTCAGACATTTTGGAAATTAAGCAGTATAACGTCTCCCGGTGCTTAAAGGAATTAAAAAATGCGGGCCTTGTCCTAGAGCGCAGGGAGGGACGCTGGATTTCCTATGAGCCAGTCTATCCGGAATCCGATTTCCATAAACTTTTAAACAGGGCGTTGGAGAGCATTGAAGAAGAAGTCCTCGCCCCTGATTTACCAAGGTTTCTGGAACGCGTTTCCCTAAGAAAGGATGGGAAATGCGTTTTAGGAATGAATATCTGGCAGGATATAAAAACTACGAAGGAGGATGAGAATAATGTCTGAGTCCAAGCCAAAATTTCTTATGTGTATCTGCACCGGTCAGTGCCCGGGTTTCAGCAAACTGAACCTCTGGGAATTAATCAACATGATTCGCGGGGAGCTGGACGTGGAGTACGCCATCGTTCATCCCCAGCTTTGCGTTGAGGACGGAGATCGGTTTTTGAAGGACTACATCAAACCCGGAGTTAAATACATAATCGGCGCCTGCGATCCCACCATGCAACGCAAGATGTTCAAGGACGCCATGGCGGAAGTCGGAGCAAACTTTGACTCCCAGGTGATTCCTCTGGACCTGCGCAATATGGAAACTGAGCAAGCTTTCCAGAAAGTTAAGGAAACGGTAGAAGCCCTGAATAAATAGATGGTCAGAGATCGCTCTACATACACGGGACTTCCCCGATCACGGATCAATTGGTTTCCCAGGATTGATAAAAGCAAGTGCAAGCCCCAGGAATGCGGCTTTCACTGCCTTAACTTTTGCCCGTTTAAGGTTTTCTCCCGGGTGGATGGGGTAGCGGTTGTTGCCCAGCCCTACGAGTGCAATGTGGGTGACGAATCATGTCGCTTCCAATGCCCTTTTGGGGCCATCAGCTTTCCCACCAGAGAGGAGCTTAGAAAAACGCTTAGAAGCTTAAGGGAGGAGCTGAATAGTAATGCGAAATGAGATTCCGAGAGAGAAAATTCCCTGGTTTCCTCGAATAGACGAAGACCTCTGCGCGGGATGCATGCAGTGCGTGGAGTTCTGCCGCAATGGCGTCTATCTCTGGGACGAGGAAAACAGACACCCCATTGTTGCTCAACCGTACAATTGCGTTGTCGGGTGCTCTGCCTGCTCCAACCTCTGCCCGAACGGCGCCATTGCCTTCCCCTCTAAAAAGGAAATTATTGAGCTTTTGAGGAAGTTGAGAGAAGAAGTAGGGGAGAGCGCGTAGAGCAGGAGGCGCCTGTTCTAAAGCTGTGCCTCAAAGAGGTGAGTTTTAAGAAGTCAAAATTATAAAGGCGGCCACATGGCCGCCTTTTTCCCCTTTATAGCCGTTGAATCCTTATCTGAGGCAAAAGAAAAGCCTGCCCCTTATCTCGAGGAGGGAATGCTTCATTTTTCCTGTTCTGGCGTTAAAGATATGGGAATCCTTAAAATCTGCGACGAGAGTAAAACCCGGAGATGATGAACAGAGTTCCGGGAGGCAGAAAGACAGAAGCCAGAATCAAATTGCCTCCTGGGGGAACTACCATTCCCAGCCAGAGATATGAGGCCATTAAATGGGCGAGATAGCTGAAAATGACGAGAATCCCACCCCAGATCTCCCACCACCAGGCAAGGAGCAATCCAATGATGGCCAATCCGGGAAAAATGCCCAGCGTGATCCAATCAGTGAGCGGAACCGGATTCACCAGGTTTGGGTCCGGGAAAAAGAACATCAGCAAGACAACGGTAAAAATGAGAAGGCTCCAGATTCTGGCGATCCAGCGAATTACCAGGATAAATTTTGAACCTTGCCACCCTTTCATTTCTCCTCCTCAGCTATATTCTTGTTTTGATTTTCTCAGATAATGGCCCCCACGGCAACGAACAGAACCTGTCGACTTTAAAGATGAGAAGCAGCTTAGATGATTAGACAAAGCCCGCTTCTTTAAAAGTTCACTATATCCAGTTTACAGGATCCTTGTCCCGTTAGGTGCCGGCCTTTCAAGTTCCAGCAAGATTACCTTTCCTTCCTCGAGCACAGCTCCCAAAACCAGAACCTCGGAGAGGAAGCCGGCTATATTCTTGGGAGGAAAGTTCGTAACGGCGATTACCTGCTTTCCCTTAAGCTCCTCCCTTGAGTAAAAATCAGTAATTTGAGCCGAGGAAACCTTAATGCCATAAGGGCCGAAGTCGATCTTCAACTTGTATGAGGGTTTCCGCGCTCGGGGAAAGTCCTCCACCTCAAGGATTGTGCCTACCCTCATTTCCACCTTCAAAAATTCCTCGTACGTAATCATTCTAAAACCTCCCTTATCAGGCTTCCTGAATTCATATTTTGCACCAAACAGCCATCCTTGGGTAAAAAATATGATATTTTTATCCTGAAATGGGAAAAACGATCAGGTTTAGCATTTCAATACCGGAGGAGCTGGGAGAAAAACTCGAGGAGCTCTTGAGGAGGAAAGGGTACCGGAACCGCTCGGAGGCTTTCAGGGATTTCATCCGGGCTTCCCTGGTGGAGGAGGAGTGGCGGGAATCCCAGGGAGAGGTGGTAGGAGTCCTTTCCATCGTCTACGACCATCACGTGCGCGCACTCTCGGAAAAAATTACCGAAATTGAACACTGTAACCTGGGCTGTGTTGTCTCCTCCCTGCACGTGCACCTGGATGAGGATCACTGCCTGGAAGCGATTGTCCTCAGAGGGCCTAAGGACCGTGTGCAGAAAGTTGCCGATGAGATTACCGCTACCAAAGGGGTAAAACTCGGAAAGCTACTTGCGGCTTCCACCGGGAGAAACCTGGCTTAATTTTTAAAAGCTCTTTCCCCCTTTTCTTGACTTACTGTTTCTTGCCGTGCTAATTTTTTATTACTAATTTTTATTTTTTCACACCAAGAGGTTGAATAATGGAGAACGAAGGTTTGGAATTAGAGAAGAAACTACCAGAGCGAAAACGGAGATCACAGAAAGTCCTCTCAATATATAACATCTCCATAGCCGGGTTTCTTCTATCTTTAGGGATTCTCTTCCCCCTGGTCTTCCACATTTTGAAAATCGGAGGGAATGTGTTTTTGCCAATGCACCTTCCGGTTCTCATCGCCGGTTTTTTTCTTCCCTGGGAACTGTCAGGGCTGGTGGGGTTACTTTCTCCTCTTTTAAGCTTCTTTTTTACCTCCATGCCCCCTGTCCCAACAGTTTTCACTATGATGGGTGAGCTCCTAGTTTACGGGGCGTTGACTTCCCTGCTTTTCCGCAATGCCAGATTGGGCATCTACCCAGCGCTCATACTGTCCATGATAGTTGGAAGGTTCGTTTCCCTCTTGCTGAATTGGTTGATCATCTCTCTGGTTGTCGGGAAGAATTTCGACTTCCTTCAGGTGGCCTCTGCTCTCTTCGTAGTAGGACTTCCCGGGATCCTTATCCAGCTTGTTTTGATTCCCTTGCTGGTGAAACTAATTTTGAAGGAGCCCAGCCTTGTCCGCTCGCAGAGAGTACTTTGATAGCCTCGCTGAGGAGTGGGATTCTCGAGTTCAGCATGATCCCGAAAAGATCAAAAAGCTCTTGGATTTGGGGGACTTAGCACCTGGGCAGGCTGTCCTGGACTGTGGGTGTGGGACTGGGATTTTGATCCCCTACATTCTGAAAAAAATCGGCTCCCAGGGGCTCCTTTTTGCAGTGGACTTTTCCCCGAGCATGGTCTCTGTAGCGCACCGTAAATTTCCCAGGGAGCGCTATCCCAACGTGTATTTTCTGGTCTCTGATATTATGGAACTGGATTTGGCCCTGCTCTTCGACAGAGTAATCTGTTATTCCTCCTTTCCCCACTTCGTGGATCAGAGAGGAGCCTTAAGAAAGATGGCTCGGATGTTAAAAGATGAAGGCCGGATCATCATCTGCCACTCTGAGGGAAGGGAGAAAATCAATGAGCGCCACAGATCAATTGAAGCTGTCTCCTCTGACATTTTGCCCTCTTCGGAGGAGATTTCCAGGTGGATGGATGAGGAAGGACTGGAAGTAGAGCTGAAGATAGAGAATGAGGAAATATTTTTTGTGAAAGCCAGGCTCAGCAAAGTGTAAAAAAATTTTCTCAATTTTCTTGACAAATTGCCAGAATGAGCAATAATTACCCCAATAAATTTTTTAAAGGCGATGATTGGGACTAGTAAGCGCAGCACCGGCAATTCAGCGAGTCGGGGATAGTGTAAGCCCGATATTGCAAGGAGCGACCGAATGGACCCAGGAGTTGCAGGGCCGAAAGCAAACAAGTAGGCTCTGACGGGAACCCGCCGTTAAAAGGGGAGGATATATAGAGACTTTTGGTCTCCGTATCCGGAAATGAGTGGGATTCCGTTTAAGGATCCAATTGAGGTGGCACCGCGGTTTAAAAGAGCCGCCCTCCATAAGAGGGCGGCTCTTTTTTATTTCAAAAAAGAAAGGAGAATGGTCATGAACAAGAAAGTTGATCTTTTTTTAGAAAAACGGGAGATGGTGACCCGGTGGTACAACATTTTGCACGACCTTCCATTTGAAGTACCTCCACCCCTTCATCCTCAGACCCTTGAGCCGATTTCACCAGAGGACCTCCTTCCCATCTTCCCGGAGGCCGTAATTCGTCAGGAGGTAGCCAGTGAGGAGTTCATTGACGTCCCGGGAGAGGTCCTGGACATTTACCGCCTGTGGAGGCCTACGCCCCTAATCCGGGCGAGACGACTCGAGGAGAAGCTGGAGACCCCGGCAAGGATTTATTACAAGTTTGAAGGGTTCAGTCCGGTAGGAAGCCACAAGGGAAATACAGCTGTGGCCCAGGCTTATTACAACAGAAAGGAAGGAGTGAAAAGGCTAACCACGGAGACGGGAGCAGGGCAGTGGGGGACAGCGCTTTCCATGGCCTGCGCGTTCTTCGATCTGGAGTGCACGGTATACATGGTAAGGATCAGTTACACTCAAAAGCCCTACCGCAGAACTCTGATGGAAGTTTATGGGTCAGAGGTCCTTCCCAGCCCCAGTTCCAGGACTGAAACCGGAAGGGGGATTCTTGCTTCAAACCCGGAACACCCGGGCAGTCTGGGAATTGCCATCAGCGAAGCTGTGGAGGATGCTGTTTCCAATCCCTTCACCAAATATTCCCTGGGAAGCGTCCTGAATCACGTGTTGCTGCACCAAACGATAATTGGGGAGGAAGTTCTGCTCCAGTTAGAGCAAGCTGGCGACAAACCGGATGTGGTGATTGGTTGTGTCGGTGGAGGGAGTAACTTCGCGGGCCTGGTTTTCCCAATTCTCCGTTCCTTCCTTCAGGCAAAAAAATCTGGGAAGAAAGCCCCGCAGAAACCAAGGATCATCGCCGTGGAGCCCACAGCCTGCCCATCGTTAACGCGAGGTCTTTACGCCTACGATTACGGTGATTCAGCAGGGATAGTCCCTGCCTTGAAGATGTTCACGCTTGGGCACGGCTTTGTTCCACCTTCCATTCATGCCGGCGGCTTGCGCTATCACGGGATGTCCCCGATTATCAGCGGGCTCTACAAAGAGGGGCTCATCGAGGCTCAAGCAGTGGGACAAAAGGAGGTGTTCCAGGCCGCCGTCCTGTTTTCCAGAACAGAGGGCTTTTTGCCTGCTCCGGAATCGGCGCATGCTGTCAAGGTGGCGATAGATGTGGCCCTTGAAGCAAAGAGAGAAAATAAGTCCCTGTCCATCCTTTTTAATCTGAGCGGTCATGGCTACCTCGATTTGGGAGCCTATGAGGCGCACCTTAAAGGATCGCTCGAGGATTATGAACCCCGGGAGGAAATCGAGCGCTCCCTGAAAGACCTTCCCTTTTCATCAGCTCAAGAGGGTTCATAAGGAGAGGAAAATGGAAAAAGGGCTTTCATTCTCCATCACGAAAAGCTTATGGGATAAGGGACAGTTCCCCGGAGCCCTGGCTCTGGTATATTTTCCCTGTCTCAAGCATCACGAGATGGTGGATGAAAATCACCTCAGGGAACTAGCTCAGGAAATCAAGAGAGATGGCTTCCTGTTCTACCCGGTGGTTGTGGATAGAGCTTCCTTAGTGATCCTTGACGGGCACCACAGGGTTTGCGCGCTGAAGGAGCTGGGCTGTGAGCTCATCCCCGCTTACCTCGTGGACTACGGCGATTGCTCCATAAAAGTAGCGAGCTGGCGTCCGGAAATCGCCGTAAATAAAGAGAGTGTGATCTCCAGAGGGCTAAGGGGAGAACTCTACCCCAGCAAAACCTCCAGGCACATCTGGCCCTGGCAAATACCCAGGTGCCCTATCCCCCTGGATTTTCTAAAA
Organism: Caldisericota bacterium; assembly: GCA_024655865.1. GTDB lineage: Bacteria > Caldisericota > JANLFM01 > JANLFM01 > JANLFM01 > JANLFM01. Next base: position 84,146 of record JANLFM010000002.1, on the reverse strand, counting down.
ATGAGCCCTTTAAGCGAAAACCTTTGGCAGTAAGGTAAAGAAAGGGGGGATAAAGGAGCCTATCTATTGCTTCTTTCTCTTCCGCAGAAGAGAAATTATAAAATTACTTGATGGGCAAAAATAGGGACCTTGAGGAGTACGAGAGAGAAACGAGAACCTTTGAGGAGGAGCTCGTCTCCGGACCCTTCTTTCTTAAATGGATTTTTCTTGCCTGGATTTGCTTTGAGCCTTTTCTGGCGATAACTTGGGCTGGCCATTTCTGGCTGGGAGATACCCTCTATTTCTCGCTTTATCTGATTTTCTGGGCTCTTCCTGGCGCTTTCCTGGCCGTTATTTTTGGTGCCATGCGCATAGCGCAGATCATTATTTCCACATTTCGCGGGCTCAATACCATCTGGGGAATTCTCTTCCTGCTCTTGCAATTTCTCACGGCTCCCTTGGCCTACTGGATTTTCGGCTGGGATTTTGCTCAAGAGTACTTCTTCGACACTCTGACTTTTGATTTTTTGGCCTTAACTTTAATAGTTGGTCTCTCATTTTTCCCTGTTGTTCTAAAAAATAGAAAAATATGGTTCTTTCCGCTATTTCTCTATGCCTTTCTTGCCCCGGCCTCCATACTTGTGTATTTCTACTTCAGGGAGCTGGAACTCCTTGGGTTGGTTTCCACCTGGCGCTACCTGGGGTTCTTTGGCGGAGTTCTCCTCCAGGTATTGGTTTGCGTGCTCTCGACTTCCCTTTCTGCCCTGCGCGGCTTCAGCCGGGAGTTCTTCGGGGGATGAAAAGCTTCAGGTTCCTTTCGATCCAGGAGATAATTTGATCTCGGACTTCCCTGAAAGCGGCGAGCTTTTCCTCTTCCGTTCCCTCTATAATTGCAGGGTCAGGAAAGCCGGCATGAATGTATTTTTTCGCTCCAGGAAAGAAGGGGCAAGCCTCCCTGGCGCTATCACAAACTGTGATTACCAGGTCAAAGTGGTGGTTCAGGAACTCCCTTACACTTTTTGACCTGTGCTCTGAAATATCAATTCCCATTTCCCTCATAACGCGCACAGCCAGAGGATGGACGCTCGTGGGCTCGGTTCCTGCGCTATAAGCTTCGAAGTATTCCCCGTAGCGCTTTTTCAGATAACCTTCAGCCATCTGAGAACGGGCCGAGTTGTGGGTGCAGATGAAAAGCACTCTTGCCTTTTCCATTTCTCAGTTCCTAAACAAAATATAGGAAGGCACTTATTCCTTCCTGACTTTTTACCCGCTGGATCGTTAAAGAACTCTGATCGTGATTAATAGTGAGGAATATATTGTAAGGACATCCTAAATGATAATCCTTAGGGATCTAAGAGGGCCTTTTGGGAGTAATACTCATTTAGAAAATGGCTGGGGAGGATGGACTCGAACCACCGCTCGCAGATCCAGAGTCTGCTGTCCTACCACTAGACGACTCCCCAGTCGGAAAATATTTTGGCTTTTTATCGTCAATTAGTCAAGCCTGGGGATGAGCTCCCAAAATCCGAACAAGATCTCTCTCTTTCCCTCCAAGGGGAGCAGAAGCGGAGGAGAAGCGGAGTTGATTCTGAAAAACATCGTGCTGGCATCAGGAAGTTAACCCCCTTACAAGATATTGGTTAGCTTGGTCGGAAAGGAAGCACATTATTTACGGACTCCTTGCCCTGGAGCCCTAAGAGGGCTAAAATTCAGAAAAGAAAGGGGTGATCTTCGTGAATCGCGACCAAGCACTTTCTCTACTCGAGCAACACATCAAAAACCAGAACCTGATCAAACATATGCTGGCAACAGAAGCCGTAATGAAGGCTGTGGCCAGGGAAAAGGGAGAAAATGAAGAACAATGGGGGCTGGTGGGATTACTGCATGACCTGGACGCTGAGGAGACTACTCCCCAGGAGCACGCTCTGCGTGGGGCAGAGATTCTTGAAGGTCTGGGCTTCACCCCGGAGATGGCCCATGCTGTGCGAGCGCACAACGGGGAAAACAACGGGGAAGAGGCGCGCACCTTAATGGCGAAAGCTTTAAGAGCAGTGGATCAGCTTACAGGATTGATCATTGCTTCCGCCCTGGTAAGACCGGACAAACTCGCTACTTTAACTGCCGATTCCGTATTAAAACGTTTCAAGGAGAAGCGTTTCGCTGCCGGCGCCAATCGCGAGCAAATCGCCTCCTGCACGGAGATTGGCTATGACCTGGAAAGCTTTGTGAGATTGGGCCTGGATGCCATGAAGTCTATTCGGGAAGAGTTAGGGCTATAGGTGTTAGGATGGAAAGGAAATCAACTTATGAGATTATCCTGGAAAGGCGCAGCATCAGGTCTTTTAGAAGTGACCCCATTCCCGAAGAGCACCTGAGGAAAATTTTCACCGCTGCTCAGAGGGCACCCTCAGCAGGAAACCGCCAGCCCTGGCATTTTTATGTGGTGCGAAATTATGAATTGAAGCAGGCCTTAGCCGAAGCTGCTTTCGACCAGGAATTTGTGGCCCAGGCACCAGTGGTGATTGTGGTTTGCGCCGATCCCGAAAGATCCGCCGTCCGCTACGGGGAAAGAGGGAGGACCCTGTACAGCATTCAGGACACGGCGAGCGCGGTCATGAACATTTGGCTCACGGTCGTGGAACTGGGGCTTGCTTCTTGCTGGGTAGGTGCCTTTGATGAGGCCCGGGCGGCAAAAGCCCTATCCCTGCCCTCACACCTCCGCCCTGTTGCCATACTTCCGGTGGGTTTCCCGGGAGAGCAAGGAAGGATTACTCCCCGCCGCCCTCTTGAGGAGATTGTCACATTTTTAGATTAATCGGAACCGGAAAAGTCGAGGAAGGAGAAGCTGAATAATTGGATTTAACCAAGGTCTTGGAGAGCGCTCGCAAGGAATGGAGTCGATATTTAAGAGAGGGCGGGATGCACCGCAGAAGGGCCCTCAGCCTGTACCGTCGATCCTTGAACCAGGCTAAGAAGATGGAGGATTGGGGCAAATATGCCCAATCCTTAAGGGAACTTTCTTCCATTCTTTTGAGCTACGATTCTGTAGAAAAAATTTACCAGGCCAAGAGAATGCTGGAGGAGGGAATTTCCCTTCTATCTGAAAGAGGATTGATGCACGAGACCCTCCTGGTCCAGACGGCAATTTTCCCCGTTCTCCTGCTTCTGGCCGAGCTTGAGCCAGTAAAGACCACGACCATCCTCAAAGATGGATTGGGCACTATCAGCAACCTCATGGAGATGCCTGAGTTAGAGAATGGCGATCGACTCTGGCTGAAATATTTTCAGGGACGATTTTATGAGGAAATCGCACATTGGGATCGGGAAATGAGGTTAAATTTCAGGAAGAAAGCCAGGAGCTGTTTTCTTGAGGCCGAACAATCATCCCAGGCTGATCTTATGCGCAAGGCCAGGTTTCGTAGGGCTCTGATGCTCATTGAGGATGAGGAGTTCAAGCAGGCGGAGGATCTCCTGAGGGAGTGCCTTGATCTGGCAGTGAATTCTGGCTGCGAGCGAGATACTGGGGAAATCTGCCAGTTGCTCGCCAGCCTGTGCGAGAAAAAAGGAGATTTTAAAGGGGCGAATCAGTATCTGAAACGAACTTTGAGCTGCTGGCAGAAGTTCGGTCGGATTTCCACAGCAAAAGGGCTGGGCTCGAATTCTTAAAAAACTCTTTGAGGGGGTGATCAGAAAGTAGGGGGCAGAGCGCAGGCTCTGAGGGGATTAAAAATAGAAGAAAGGGGGAATTTTCATGAAGGCCGTATCTTTTCACAGGGTGAACGTCTTTACCGATAAATACTTCAGCGGAAACCCTCTGGTAGTAATTCCTGATGCCCTGGGTCTGGAAGATGTGGAAATGCAATTGATTGCCAAGGAAATGGCTACTTCCGAGACCACTTTTGTCTTTCCGCCCGAGTCAAGAGAAGCCGCTTACAAAGTGCGCATTTTCACCCCAAATGCCGAAATTCCCTTTGCGGGACATCCATCCCTGGGGACAGCCTATGTAATGGCTGAGCTGGGAAGATTTCCCGTCACTGAGCCGGTTACCATTATTAATCAGGAGCTAAAAGTGGGAGTCCTTCCTCTGGAGATCTACCTGAAAGAGGGAGAGGTGGAGCGCGTAGTTATGACCCAGAAAGAGACTGAGTTAGGAGCTTGCCTTACGGATATTCAGGAGTTAGCCTCCGCTCTGGGGTTGGAAAAGGAAGTAATCGGAAGCACGGGGATGGACGTGGCCATTATTTCTACGGGAATTCCCCAGGTTTTCGTTCCACTGCCTGACCTGAGGACGATTCGCGAACTCAGGCCAAGATTCCTGGAGCTCAGGGAGCAGGAAAGGAAGTTAGGGGTGATCGGCTGCTGCGTGTTCACTCTGGAGACAAAGGATAAAGACGCACTGGTGCACATGCGCTTCTTTTCTCCAGCCCAGGGTGTAAGGGAGGATCCGGCCACCGGTTCGGCCGCGGGTGGCCTGGGAGCATATCTGGCACTCAGGGGGCTCCTTCCTAAGTCCATGGAATTTCAAATTGAACAAGGTGAGGAGATCGGGCGCCCCAGCAAGATCTATGTCGAGGTAAAAGCAGATAGAATGGGCCATCCCTACAAGGTGAAGGTGGGAGGGAAGGTAATTCCCGCTATGGAGGGAAAGATTTTCCTGTAATCTGAACCTGGGCAAGGGATTGCTGGAATATGTCTGCTAAATGCGGGTGTTTTAGTTGAAAAAATGGAAAGAGGGAAAAATGAGAGTTGCCATAATCGGGAACGGCGTAGCTGGGGTGACCACAGCCCGGATTTTGCGAGAGAAAAAAGTTCAGGCGGAAATTACTATCTTTGCCGAGGAGCCATATCCCTATTATCCCAGGCCCAGGTTAATCGAATTCCTTCAGGGCAATCTGGGAGAGAAGGAAATTTTTTATTACCCTCAGGATTGGTACGAGAAAAACCAGATTGAGGTGCTTTATGCCACACCTGTGGAAGAGGTCTACCCCGAGGAGAAATCCCTGAAAACAAAAAGTGGTAAAAGCGCATTTTTTGATTTCCTGGTAATTTCTACTGGCTCCCGAGCCAATGTGCCTCCCTTTGGAAATCTGGACCTCTCCGGGATTTTCACACTGCGCACCCTGGCCGGTGCCCTGGCGATCAAAGAATGGGCGCTATCGAACTCCAGGAAGACCCTGGTAATAGGGGGAGGCTTGTTAGGATTGGAGTCGGCTTTTGCCCTCGCTCGCCTGGGTAAGGAAGTTACCGTCCTGGACCACTCAGAGCGCTTGCTTTCACGTCAGCTCGATGAAGAAGGGGCTGCCCTCCTCAAGGATCTTCTTGAGCAAAGAGGGATCGAGGTAATCCTTAAGGCTTCCTGCGACTCCTTCCTGGGCGAAAAGAAGGTTGAAGGAGCCCAATTGAAGGATGGAAAATCGGTTTCCGGAGACATGGTTCTGATTTCGGCGGGTGTTCGACCGGAAGTCTCCCTGTTTCAGGGGAAAGGAATTCTCACGGAAAAGGGAATTGTCGTGAACGATCAAATGCAAACTAACTTCCCCTACATTTACGCCGTGGGAGATGTAGCGCAATGGAGAGGAAAAATGTGGGGAATTATCCCCCCTGCTCTTGATCAAGCCGCAGTAGCCGCCTCTGCCATTAATGGAGAGAAAGTAAGCTATGAAGGCACCGTGCCTTCCAACGTGCTTAAGGTCGCGGGCCTGGACTTGATCACTGCAGGGAACACCATTCCTTTAGAACCTGGCTTCCAGGAGTTCCGAGTCAAAGATCAGGAAAGGGGAATCTACCTGAAGATCGTTTTAAAAGACAACCTTGTAGTGGGAGCCATAGCTTTAGGTTGGAAGAAAGCTGGGTTAACCATGAACCGGATGGTTCAGGAAAAACGCGAAATGAGCCCCGAGGAAGCTCAAAGCTTTCTTGAGGATACTTTTAAAGAAATAGAAAGGAGTATTTAATGAGGTACCAGTGCACTATCTGCGGTTATGTATACGATCCCACTAAAGGGGATCCCAGTCAAGGAGTTGAGCCAGGAACAGAGTTTGCCAATCTTCCTGATAACTGGGTTTGCCCGGAATGTGGAGCGGAAAAGGATATGTTTGAACCGATCAAGGATTAAGAGGCAAGGAGCGCAGGTAAAAGCTGTTTGAACTGAGAATAGACTTCCTCGAAGGGAGGTAATGTGGGAACTACCTCGCTCAATTTGATTTCCCAGTAGGCGCGGGTGGGAACAAAGAGCTCGGGATCCAGGAAGTCCTGTGGCCCCTCCAGGTCAAAACCCGCAGCCTGGCATTTTCGCTCCAGAGTTCTTTTGAAGTCCTCTCGATCCAAAATCGGGAAGTGCTCTGCCAGGAGCCTCCAGGCATCGTAGAGATCCTTGGGTTCTCCCGCAAGGAGAAAATCTCTTAATTTTTCTGCCAGGATCTCCTCCAAAGCCATGGTGGAGATCTTCCTGGGTTTTAGCGGGAAGGGGTCAGTAATCACATCTTCCTTACATGGAGAAAGGAAAAGGGGCTCTCCTAAGGAAAAAAGTAGGGTGATTATCGTGGGTCTTCTCAAAGGTCCGGCATAAGCCACAAGAACGCGGAAGGACCTTTTTTCCCGGAAGCTTTCCTGATACTGGAACTTGATTTCTGTCTCCTTCTCCGCCTTCTTGAGCACATTTTGAATCAGGGAAATTAACTCCCGATCCGATTGCTTTTCCTCAACGGAAAAGCGCAGGTTCTCATGCTGACGCCAGTTAGGGAAATAAATGCGCTTAAGCGCTCCCCCTCCTTTCAGGATTAACTTTCTGAAAGCCGTGGGGAGCCCCCCAATAGCCAGAAGGAGGGAGACAAAAACAAGGTCTCTCTCTAAGGAAAAAGGGTTAAGCCCTATTTTCCTTGCCAAATTTTTGAGATCGGACTCGGTAAACATCGAGGGAACCCTTAATGCACTCATCTTTTATAATTATAAAATGCAAAACCACCACTTTATTATTTAATTGAAATTTATTTATTCCCGAACAGGAGATTTTTTCCAAAAATTGATTAGCGTTTTCTCTAAGATTAAAATTAATAGACGATCCGAAAGGAGGGATAAAGCATGGGAGTGGAAATCAGGACTCAAGATCATAATACTTTAATGAGCCTGATCCGCTCAACGCCGGGAAGGTTCGTTCTGGAAAAAAGCGCTACCTTAATCGGGCGCAACCCAGAGAAAAATTTTGTGCGTCTTCTGGATTTGTCTTTACATTTTGCCCGTTTGGAATCCCATCGTCAGAACATTTTGCAGTTGAAGGAGGCTTTACTCTCAAAGCCCCACGTTGTGGCCTTCGTGAAGCGAGTTTTTACGGAAATACACCCCCGTCTTTTAAGAGGCGTTGTCTTTAACTGGTTCGTGAACTGGATCCTCTTCGGCCAGCCGATCATCATCAGGAAATCGCAAGAGCTGGGGGTGCATATTCCTTACTTTTTCCTCGTTGATCCCACAAGCAAGTGCAACCTGAGGTGCATCGGTTGTTGGGCGGGGGAATACCCCAAAACTGATGTCATTAGCTTCGAGCGCCTGGATCGGTTGCTCGAGGAGGCCAGGGAGCTGGGAATTTACTGGGTGGTCATGTCAGGTGGGGAACCCTTTCTTTACCCCCATCTCTTTGATCTTGCGGAAAAACACAGGGATACCTGTTTCATGCTTTATACCAACGGTACCATGATTGATGAGAAGATGGCCGATAAGATCTTCAAAGTTGCCAACATGACTCCCGCTATCAGCCTGGAAGGATGGGAAGAGGCCACGGATAGGCGCCGGGGAAAGGGCGTGTTTGCCAGGGTGATGCGGGCCATGGATCTCCTCAAAGAAAGGGGAATCCCCTTTGGCTTTTCCCTGACGATCACCAGGGAAAACTGTTACGAGGTAATGTCTGAGGAGTTCATCGACTTTCTGATCAATAAAGGATGCTTATATGGCTGGACTTTCCACTACGTTCCGGTAGGCAGGGACCCCAATTTTGATTTGATGATTACTCCTGAACAAAGGAGCTGGCTGGCCAGGCAAGTGCCCAAGCTCCGGTCCACAAAGCCCATTCAGTTTGCGGATTTCTGGAATGACGGGGAATTGGCCGGGGGATGCATAGCTGGTGGGAGAAGGTATTTTCATATAACTGCCAGAGGAGATGTGGAACCATGTGCTTTCGTTCATTTTGCCTGTGATAACATCAAGGAGAAGAGCCTGATTGAGGTGCTGAAAAACCCTCTTTTTAAAGCCTATCAGAGCAGGCAACCTTTCTCGGATAACCTCCTTCGTCCCTGTCCCATCATAGATATTCCCGGGGCTTTAAGGGAGATCGTGAGGGAGTCTGGAGCGCGCCCCACGCATGAGGGCGCGGACGATATCTTCAAGCCTGAGAACGCTCACATTCTGGACGAGAAAGCCAGGCTCTGGAAGGAAAAGGCTGACGAAATCTGGTACAGTACTCACCAGAGGCCTCCAAGCGCCTGAAGGTAATTCTAATAGAGAATAAAGGAGCACAATAATGAAAAATAGGTGGGTTTTGCTGCTGATTGTTGCCCTGGTGGTCACAGGATTGCCCGTTTTCCCCGGAGCTCGGGCTCAGCTTGCTTCTTCTCCAGCTCCTATGTACCGTTTCGATCCCGCCCATTCAGGTCAAGCCAGATTTGCAGGACCATTGAAGCCGGAAATTAAGTGGTCCTTCAAAACCGGGTACAGAATTTCTGGTTCTGTGGCCATCGGACCCGATGGAACGATATACCTGGGGAGCGGTGACCGTCACCTCTATGCCCTGGACCCCGATGGGAAGCTAAAATGGAGCCACGACTTTCTTTACGGAGGTGCCGTTGATTCCTCCCCCGCTGTCTCTCTAACGAGCACGATTTATGTAGGTTCCGGCTATCTCTTTTATGCCCTTGATAGCACCGGCAAAGAGATTCTCTTTCTACCCACCTATGTTTCCTCCTTGCTTTCCTCACCTCTAATAGGTGAGGATGGCACAGTTTATGTGGGAGGGGCAAACGGCAAATTCTACGCTTTGAGCCCTGATCTCAGGAAGACCTATTGGACCTTCACGGCTTCAGGCGCGATTCTCTCCTCGCCCGCTCGAGACCCCTGGGGAAATTTCTACTTTGGAGCTGAGGATGGCTATCTTTATTCCCTTACTCCCTCTGGAAACCTAAGATGGAAGTTTAAGTGCGAGGGGGGAGTGGAGTCCTCTCCAGTTCTGGATTCTTCGGGGAACGTATACTTCGGCTCCAAGGATTTTTCCCTTTATTCCTTAGATCAGTCTGGAAACCTGCGTTGGAGCTTTAAAACCGAAGGCTCAATCATTTCCACTCCTGCGCTTTCCCCCGATGGTGCCCTGTATTTTGGTTCCCATGATGGCTATCTGTACGCTCTGAGAACTGAAACAGGAACGAAGCTCTGGAGTTTTAAAACCGATTATCCCATTGACACCTCTCCCACCGTTGATCCTAACGGGAACATCTTTTTTGGAGGGCACGACAGGTTTTTTTATTGCTTGAATCGCCAGGGAGAATTGATCTGGCGTATGCCTTTCCAGAATAGCTTTACCAGGAGTTCTGCCGTGATCGACCAAGGGGGACGTCTGCTCGTTGGCTGCGACGACGGCTATCTTTATTGCATCGGTTCAACCAGTGAGACTCCGGTTACTCCCACTTCACCCACACCCCAGCCTTCCCCTTCAACTCCACTTTTCTCCCTATTGTTGAATCCTCCACAAATCGATCTTTATCCCGGATCAAGCAGGGTTCTGGTTGTCAACGTGCACCCGCTGGATAGCTCCCCGATTTCCGGAAGGCTTGAGGCCATTTACACTCCCGGGTTTTCTGTTTCCCTTTCTCCCAGCGAATTTCAGCTTTCTGGCCAGGATGTTCAGGTACTTCTCAATCTGGCTGTTCCCCAGGGATTCCCCTCTGGAACTTACAGTCTGGAAATAAAGGCAGTCTCTGGTTCTTTTGAAACTAAGACCATGCTTCTTGTGGTAGTCAAGACCCCGGTTTTCCCTGATGTTCCCACAGACCACTGGGCCTTTGCGGCTATTGGGGCCCTCTCGGAAAGAGAGGTAATCAACGGATATCCCGATGGGACTTTCAAGCCCGAGAACAAGGTGACCAGGGCGGAGTTCGCCAAGATGATCCTGTTAACCTTCAATTTAGAACCCGTCAGCACCCAGGCCACGACTTTTCCGGATGTGCTGGTCTCTCATTGGGCGCACTCCTACATCGAAGCGGCGGTAGCTTATGGCCTAGTCCAGGGTTATCCCGATGGCACTTTTCGTCCGGAAGGTAAGGTGACCCTGGCGGAAGCAATTACTCTGATCGTGCGCGCTAAAAGGTGGCAGCTTGAGGCACCAGTTGATGTCTTCCTGAAAGAGGGGAGCATAGTGAGACCAATCCAACCCACCGACTGGTACTTTCTTTACGCAGGGGCAGCTTTCAAAAATGGCCTTTTAAAATTCGATGACCCCAACCTTACAGAAAAAGTAGGCACGGGAGGCGCTGTGGCCTTTAACGAGCCCGCCAGTAGAGCTCAGATTGCAGCGTTTTTGTCCCGGGTTTTACCCTGAATCTTCCCATGGCGAAAGGCAATGATCTCGGCTAGGATAGAGATGGCAATTTCTTCCGGCTTTTCTCCACCTATGTCCAGACCAATGGGAGCGAAGACTTTCTCCAGGAGCTCCTGAGGGATTCCCTCCTTCGCCAGATTCTGGAAGACCCTGGCGGTCTTAGATTTAGAGCCGATCATTCCGAGGTAACCGGGAAGCCGATCCTTGGAAAGGATTTCCTTTAAGACCAGTTGGTCGTGGGCATGCCCTCGGGTGACGATCACGGCGAAGTCTGAGGGGGAAAACTCTATTTCCGAAACCGCTGCCTTAAAATCCTTAGAGAGGACTCTATAAGCTTTGGGGAATCTCTCGGGGGAGGCAAAGGCTGGCCTGTCGTCCACGACCACAATGCGAAACTCCAGGAGCGAGGCTATTTGGTATAAGGCATGGCCTACATGTCCCCCACCGAAAATGTAAAGGAAAGGAGGAGCTCCGATAGGTTCAATATAAACGTCAGCTTCTCCCCCGCAAAGGACGCCCAATCCCTCCATTTCATCCTCCTTCAGCGAATAATGAAGAAATCTGGAACGCTTGTTCCTGATGCATTGTAAAGCTTCCTCAATTACTTTTTTCTCCATTATCCCTCCACCTACGGTTCCGAGGATTTGTCCGTCCGGATAGACTAACATTTTGAAGTTCACTCTTCCCGGACTGGAGGCAGAGGTGTTCACCACTATGGCCAGGGCCCCTTCCTCTCCAGAGCTTCTTAGTCTCACTATTTCCTCAAAGATATCCTTTGTGCTCATCCCTATCCCTCTTCTTGAGGATTTACAATGATTATAGCACTGGATAACTCAAAGACAGGAATTTAACCAGAGCAGATGCTGTTGTAAAATTAAAAGAGAACAAACAAGGAGGAATACAAAATGTTTGTAAAGAATCATATGACCCCTAATCCCATTACCGTTGAACCTAATACTCCCATCTTTGAAGCCCTGAATCTGATGAAAAAACATCGCATTAAGCAGCTCCCCGTGGTAGAGGATGGAAAACTTCTGGGACTGGTGACAGAAAGGGACCTGCTCACTGTCTCTCCCTCTCCAGCTACCACTTTAAGTATTTATGAGATAAACTATCTCCTTTCCAGGATGACCGTAAAAGAGGTGATGATCAAATCTCCTGCTCGAATCAGCCCCGATGCCACGATAGAGGAGGCGGCCGTGATCATGCGGGAGCACAGGTTTGGTTCCCTTCTCGTGATGGAAGGGGAGAATCTCGTGGGCATTATCACGGAATCCAATCTCTTTGAGGCCTTAATCAAAATATTCGGATTCCGGAGGCCGGGTGTCAGGCTGGTTCTTGAGGCGGAGAACAAACTGGGCACCCTTGCCGATCTATTAGGGATCGTCCGTGATCATCAGATCAACGTGATCGGCCTGGCTTGCATCGAGCTGGGAGAAAAGGTTCAGATCATGCTCAGGCTAAGCACATCTCAAGTATCCCCTCTGGTTGAGGAACTAAAAACTAAAGGTTACAACGTTCTTTCCGTTAATTAGAAGCTTAGCCCTAATTCTACAAGCGTTCTGAAGCTTGCTCCCGTGGCTCCTGAAGCTATGGTCTTGCTGCTTTTGGGAAGCCAGGATGGCCCGGCAATATCCATGTGAGCCCAGGCAATTTCCTCGGGGACGAACTCCTTGAGGAACATTGCGCCAAAAATGGCTCCAGCCGGTGCACCGGACCTCCCCGCACTGTTTGCCAGATCCGCGATCTCGGAACGAATGAGCTCCTTGTATTCCGGGAACATGGGAAGTTCCCAGACCCTTTCCCCGGCTTTAAGGGCGGCCATCAAAATCTGTTCTCTCCACGCTTCACTGTTGGTGAAAAGACCTGTGGTCTCATGGCCTAGAGCAATGATGCAAGCCCCGGTAAGAGTAGCTACGTCCACAATGTGCGTGACCCCTTCCTTGACTGCCCAGCACAAGGCATCAGCTAAGATCAGCCTGCCCTCAGCGTCTGTGGAGAGCACCTCGATGGTTTTTCCGTTCATGGCTCTAACCACATCTCCGGGCTTATAGGATTTCCCGGAGGGCAAGTTCTCAGTTAAAGGCAAAAAGGCCATGAAATCCAACTCCGGCCTGAGGAACGAAAGGACCCGAAAGGCGCCCAGGACAGCTGCTGCACCAGCCATATCGGACTTCATAGTAGTCATGGACTCCCAGGGTTTAAGTGAGAGGCCTCCGGAATCAAAGGTTAAGCCCTTGCCTACTAACCCCAGCTTTTGTGCACCATCTTCTCCGGGATGGTGAAGCTTCACCATGAAGGCTGGCTGATCCGATCCTCGGGCTACAGCAGAAAAAGCGCCCATCCCCATTTTTTCCGCATCGTTGAGAGACAATACCTCAATTCGTGATCCGGTTTCGGAAGCAATCCTTTTTGCCTCCTCAACTAAGAATAATGGGGTAGCCCTGGAAGCTGGCTCATTGACCAGATCTCGCACATAGTTCTGAGTGTTACCCACAAGCTCCGCCTTACGGACTATTTTTTCTATCTCAAAGGTACGGGAAAAGCAAAGAATCAAGTTCTCCAAACTCTTATGAGCTTTTTCCGTCTTATACAATTCCGGTAAGTAGGACCCCTGAACTAAACCCTCAACAGCAATTTCGGCCTCCATCAGGGGGTCTAAGAGGCCCGTGAGTGCTATCGCCACATCCGGACCCAGCTCCCTGAGGCGCGCCTCTCGCCCCGCCTGGGAATAAATCTGCCTCAACTCAAAGGAATCTGCATTATCTGGAACCTTCAAAAGGAATAATTTCTGCGCTTTCACCTCTCCGTGAGAAAGAAGTACTATGGAATCCTTCGTGTAGAGAGGCATGGTTTGCCTGGCTTCCTCTATCCTGTTTTTCAAAGCAGGATCAAGGGTTTGAAGGGCCTCAGGTAAACGACTGGGAAGGAGGATGATGATTGTGTTTGCTTCTATCTCTGGAATAGCCTGCTCACTTATCCTGATTTTCATATATAACCCCTTTCGTTGTTTATCTCCGTCAAAAAGGTAATATTACCTCAAGAGGATTTTAGCACTCCGCTAAAAACTTTTTAAATTTTTTGGTTTCATAATCCAAACGGATCAAAAAATGGTATCATAAAGTAAAATTTAAAATTTTAATTGCTATGAAACCCGGTAAGCGAGCCTTGCTCGTAGTGGACATGATTCGCGATTTCGTGGACCCGGGAGCGCCGCTTGAGGTTCCCGCAACAAGGGAAATTATTCCCTTCATCAAGGAGAGAATCGCTCATTATCGCGAAGCGGGCTTGCCCGTTATTTTTATTTCAGATTGCCATGAACCCACTGATTTTGAAATGAACATTTTCCCCTTGCATGCCCTCAGAGGAACTCCTGGCGCGAAAATTGTAGATGAGCTTGCCCCTGCTCCAGGGGAGATCCTTGTCCCAAAAAAGACTTACTCCGGTTTCGTGGGCACTCCCCTGGAGGAGATCCTTCGTAAGGAAGGGGTGGACGAGGTGGAAGTGGTTGGTTGTGTCACGAACATCTGCGTGTTTTTTACCTCAGCGGATGCTTGTATGCGCGGTTTTCAAGTATATATCCCCCGGAAGGGCGTGGCAGCTCTATCAAAGGAAGAAGGAGAAATGGCCCTGGAGCAATTGACAAAGCTTTTTGCGGTTAAAATTACGTGAAGAGGTGCGAGTAAGTCCATGGAAAAAGTTGATCTGGTTGTGCGCATTGGTGGGGAATCGGGAGAGGGAATCATCGTCGCAGGTGAAATTCTTACCTTAGCCTGTGCCAGAGCTTCCTTTGAAGTCTACACCTACCGTGCCTACCCGGCTGAAGTTCGTGGCGGGCACTCCATGTTTCAGATGAGGGCAGCAAATGCGCCCATTTTTTCTGCTGGAGACCTTGTGGACATCCTTGTGGCATTAAACCAGGAGGCTTACGATCGCCATTACTCCACCCTTAAAAAAGGAGGAGTGCTGGTTTACGATCCTGAGAGTGTCAAGCCACACGATCGGGAGGATCTGATCCTTTATCCCTGTCCTCTAAAGGACTTAGCCCTGAATCAAGTTCAGGCCATCCAGACCAAAAATATTGTCACTGTTGGCGTTCTGGCTGAACTCTTCTCCATTCCTCAGGATAAGCTTGAGGAGGTTATCCAGGAAAGGTTCGGATCAAAGGGTTCTCAGATTCTGGAAAAGGACCTTCTGGCGCTTAAGGTAGGAATGGAGTACGCTCGTCAGAACATCCCCAAGCGCGAAAACCTGAAATTAGGAGGGACCGAAGGCGAGACCAGGATCGTGATCTCCGGGAACGCGGCTATTGCGCTGGGCGCTGTTTACGCAGGGTGTCGTTTCTTCGCTGGCTATCCTATCACTCCAGCCACCGATATTCTGGAGATCCTGATGAAGGAGATGCCTCGCGTGGGCGGGGTATCTATCCAGGTGGAGGATGAGATCTCTGCTCTGGCTATGGCCATAGGGGCCTCCTTCGCCGGAAAGAAAGCGATGACTGCCACCTCTGGACCAGGGCTCTCTCTGATGAGCGAGCTGATCGGCTTCGCCTCTATGGCCGAAATTCCCGTGGTGATCGTAGATGTTCAGAGGGGTGGGCCGGCGACAGGTCTGCCAACAAAGACCGAGCAATCAGACCTTTTCCATGCAGTTTTCGGGAGCCATGGGGACTGTCCCAGGGTTGTAATTGCTCCGACTAACGTAGAGGACTGCTTCTACCAGACGATCAAGGGATTCAATCTTGCCGAGAGGACCCAGCTTCCCGTAATTATCCTCTCAGACCAATCCCTTTCCCATAGATATGAAACCATTTCCGTTCCGGACTTTGATTCCATTAAGGTTGAGGATCGGCTTATTGTTTCCCCGGAGGAGGTTGCCCAGGGATACCAGCGCTACCGGATCACGGAAAACGGCTTGATGCCCATGGGCATTCCTGGAAAACCGGGAGCTTACATCGCCAGGGGACTTGAACACGACGGTGAAGGAACCCCCTCCTATGACCCTGGGATTCATCAGGTTATGACCGAGAAACGTTTCCGAAAACTCAATCTGGCCCAGAACGATAATGATGTCACTCTGCGCTGGGGCAACCAGGAAAGTGAGGTCGGCATTATCTCCTGGGGGTCTACGGAAGGGGCCGTCAGGGAAGCCACCAATCAACTGAAGGCCCGGGGCGAGGAGCCGGACGTGTTATACATTAAGCTGCTCAGTCCGCTGCCCAGAAAACAGATCGAGGATTTTCTGAAGAACAAAAAGAAGGTCATTGTCCCTGAAGTGAACTACTCGGGGCAACTCTCTCACCTGCTTAGAGCATACTTTCTCTTCGATCCCATCCCTCTGAATCTCGCCGGGGGAAGACCTTTTGCCGGTTATGAAATCCTGAAGAAAATTGAGGAGGTCCTATAATGGTGCGCACAGCCTTGGATTATAAGGGGAAACTAAAACCTACCTGGTGTCCCGGGTGCGGCGACTTCGGAGTTCTTACAGCCTTATTCAACGCTTTTGCCAGACTCGATCTTGACCCGAACAACATCGCCATCGTCTCGGGAATCGGTTGCTCCAGTCGTCTTCCAGGATTCGCTTCCACCTATGGTGTGCACAGCCTTCACGGCCGCGCCCTACCCATCGGCCAGGGAGTAAAGCTTGCCAATCCTGAGGTTGAGGTGGTCGTAGTTGGGGGAGACGGGGATGCCTTCGCTATCGGAGGAGGTCATTTTCCCCATGCTGCCAGAAGAAACATTGACCTGACCTACATTGTCATGAACAACAGGATTTATGGGTTAACAAAGGGACAGGTGGCCCCCACTTCTGATGTCAACTTCCGCACCGTTTCCTCCCCTTATGGAAATTTCGAGGAGCCTATCAACCCCGTAGCTTTTGCTATCTCGGTAGGGGCGACATTCGCAGCCCGAGGATTTTCCGGGAAGGTTGATCAGCTTACGGATCTGATCGTCGCAGCCATCACTCATCGGGGCTTCGCCTTCCTGGAAGTGATTTCCCCGTGTGTCACCTTCAATAAGGTGCATACCTACAAATATTTCCAGGAAAAAGTAACCCCTCTGCCTGCGGAATATCAGCCAGATGACCGCACGAAAGCTATAGAGATGGCCCAGGTAATGCAGGATGTCATTTACACAGGGATCTTCTATCGCCAGGAGAAGTTGACCTATCACGACTGGATTTCAAAAATTATGGAGGGAGTACGCCCGGTCACACCAAAGGAACTTGTTCTCTCTCAGAAATAGGGTTTCAGGCAATTGAGGATCGTTGTTTCTCCAGCTATTGGCTTTTGCTACGGAGTGAAGCTGGCAATCGAAAGAGCCCTTTCTTCCTCCGAACCGGGTAAAACTGTTACCCTGGGGCCACTGATTCACAACGCCCAGGTAGTGGAAGAGCTGGAAAAAAGAGGAATTCGGGTGGCAGGCTCCCTGAACGAGGTTAAGCCCGAGGAGGTTCTTGTGATTTCCGCTCAAGGTGCAAGAGCCGAGATCCTGGAGGAAGCGTTAAAAAGAGGAATAAAAATTCTGGACCTCACCTGTCCTGAGCTTGAAAGAACTCGAGAGCTTATGCTGCGCATTCTGGATGAGGGATATGAGGTCCTTCTTTTGGGAGACCGGGGGCACTCGGAAGTGGAAAGTTTACTTTCCTTTGTGCCTAAAGCCAGGCTGGTTTCCCCGGGAGAACTCCCAAATCTCCCTCTTTCAAAGAAAGTAGCTTTATTTTCCCAGAGCACTCAAGATAATAACGCGCTGGCAAATCTGGCGCATAAACTAATAGTCCAGGGAGCCAGGGAATTAAGAGTTTTTAACACTATCTGTTCCGCGACCAGGGAAAGGCAGGGAGCTTTGCGGAAATTGCTCCCAGAAGTGGAAGGGATAGTTGTGGTGGGAGGGAAGAACTCCGCCAATACCAGGCGCCTGGCCTTAATTGCCCAAGAAAACGGAAAAAGAACCTGGCATGTAGAGAGGGCTGAAGAGCTCGAAGCCGGGTGGTTTCAAGGAATTAGAACGGTGGGAGTAGTATCAGGTGCCTCCACTCCCAAAGAGACGGTGGAAGACGTAGTAAGGCGCCTCCGATCCTTTTAGCGCTTCTTTTTGGAAAAGGAGAAAAGGCTCACCAGCCCGCCAATAAGAAAGCTCATGTAGTAGGTGAGTAGCCTCCAGAGGGTCACAAAAACTCCCAGAAGAGGGTAGGGGACGAGCTGGGCGGTGTAGAAGATCGTGGCGAATCCTGCCTCGGCTACCCCTGAGGAGCCAGGGGTAGGAGCATAAGCGGAAGCCAGGTAAAAGACTATTCCCACAGCCAGGATTTGGGAGAGGGGGGAGTAAACTCCTAACCCCCACAAGAGCAGTGCCGGGACTGTGAGCACGATGACCCACAGAAGTAGGCTGTAGATGGCGATAAGAAGGATGGTCTTTTTGTCTGCCTGGGCGAGACTGTGCATCGATTCCCGAAACTCGTTCACGCCGCCCGTGATTTTCGACCCCAAGGCCTCTAATCTCTCCCTGGAAAAGATTCTCTGAATTAATTTTCGGGAAAAGAGCCACTGGATCAAATGATTGAGGAACTGGGGCTTCCAGGAGACGAGGAGCATGAAAACCGTAGCCACCCCATAGATGATTATCCCGATGTTTAAGGCTGTATTCAACCCGATGGGCAGTTGCCAGGCCCTTTTAATTAAAAGGAGCCAGAGAGGAATACCAATTCCCAGGGTTATCCGGGCCAGAGCGCTCATGATTCCCTTGATCATGATAATGGCCGCTGACTTTCCCGCACCTACCCCGTTCTTTGCCAGGAGATAAAGCTGAAAGGGCTCTCCTCCCGTATCAAAAGGGGTAATGTTGGCGAAGAATGAGCCGACGAGTACGATCTGAAAGGCTTTGCTAAAAAGCAACTTGTACCCCAGAAGGTTGGAGATGGCGCAGAGCCTCTCGGCCTCAAGAACCCAGTTCAAGAGGATTAATGCCAGAGCGCCGAGAAAATACCACAGGTTTACCAGGGAGAAAAGGCTGCTGAGATTGGTGTGGGTAAAATACAAAAGTAGACTGATCGCCAGGGCGGAAAAGCCTACAGCGAGGAAAATGCTACGCCAGACGTTTGTCCTGCGGGGAGTTTCTTTGGCCACTGAAACTATTGGCCCTCAGGGCTCCTTTCAGGTTCCTGAGCGTTTTCTTTCTTCTCTCCTTCTTCGGGCGCAGGCTCCTCTTTGAGTGGGGAAACCGGTTTTCCCTTGACTGGTGGCATTGGGGCAGGTGGGGGCTGCGGTGCCCTCTTGCTCAGGCTCAAGGCCGAGACGATCAGGGTAATTAAAGCCAAAAGAAGGAAAACCTCCTGAGCGAATATAAAGGTGTAAAGCCACTCGCTTCTTAAAAACAGGAAAATTACCTGAAAAACGCAAGCGAGAAAGAGAAAAACTCCCATTAAAAGGTATGTGGAGCCAATGCCGTCAGTTCTTACCCGGGAGAGCCTGATGCTCAGAAAAAGGAAAATCACAGAAAGAACGCTAATAATAATTGCTGGGATTAAATCCAGCATATTAGACGCAGGTAAAGGCTCCAGCACTACCACCTGATAAGTGGCAGTCTGTGCCAGCACTTGATTCAAGAACATTTTTTAACCACCCTCTTGCTGTTTAGCATTTCTCTTGTATAGCTTAAGTTTTACTATCATTCCCTGTCAAATTAAAGCTTACTCTAAGGGGACAATGGAGATCTCATCCCAGGAATTG
The DNA here is from genome assembly GCA_024655865.1 of Caldisericota bacterium. Taxonomy (GTDB): domain Bacteria; phylum Caldisericota; class JANLFM01; order JANLFM01; family JANLFM01; genus JANLFM01. The sequence continues at coordinate 64,863 of JANLFM010000002.1, read as the reverse complement.
ATTTCCGCCAGACCTCCTCCGGTGCTGTAAGTGTAATAGTAGTAATGGTAACCGCCCAGTAGATCCAAATTCCTGCCCCTGGTGAGGATAATGTGCTTATTATCAGAAGAGCAGAAATAGTTTTCTCCAAAACGCCCATAGGTAGGATCAACCGGTAACCAGATTTCCCCTGGTAACATAATCTCAGCCCAATCGTGAGTTAGGTCTCCTCTTCCTTGAGACCCGGGATTGTAAGTAAAGCCCTCTACGAAACGAGAAGGTATCCCTTTAGCGCGCGCCAGAGCCACGAAAAGATCTGCGAATTCCGTGCAATCACCTTTCCCCGAAAACAATGCTTCGAGCGCGCCGGAACTTAGAGGATTGTATCCCGAGTATTCAAGATAGCTGCGCACGAAATCGTAAACTTCAAGGGCGGCATCAAAATGACTATTCCCCGAGGGAAACTCTTTTGATTTTTCCTGGATTTCAGGACTCCCTGATTCCTCATAAGGCTCGGAGGAGGTGTAGCACTCGTATCCCGGAGTGCTTTTGAGGTATGTGAGGTTGTTTATTTCGGGATCCGGAAAATAGGTAAAGGGGAAAACCTCTACTTCTGCGACCATACTCAATGAGACCGATTCTCCTGGATTGATCCCATCTAAGCGGAATAAAGCGTACTGATTCCCGTGGTCATCTTCCTCGTAGTCCTCTGGTAGCGGGGTGAGGGCAAGGCTTTCCACTTTCTGAAAGGGCAAGACATCCGGGAACAGAGCAAGGGTGAAATCCAGCTCTCCAGAGCGACCTGCCCCCCTGTTGACCAGGTGTACGGTATAGTTCACCTCATATGTGGAAGGAGCACCTAAATACAGAGAGGCCCCCAAAAATCTGGCCCGATAAACCAGGTAACAGGCCTGAGTTCGAGTACAGGAAACATCAGGATGGAAAAGGCCCTTTTCAGTAAAATGGGGGTCGTCTCTTGTAAAAAGGCCCAGGGTTAAAGCAGCCTCAATATAAGGAGAGGACCAGCGCTCAGGCTCTACGTCTGGAAAAGTTACGGATTCAGGCAATAGTTCTTGATCGGGCAATATGCGCCTAATAAGAATGGCCAGAACCTCTTCCTTAGAAACCGGCTTTTCCGGGTAGAAATTTCCATCCGGATATCCTTCAATTATCCCTTCAAGGGCACAGGCTTCCACAAAAGGAGCTCCCCAGTGAAATGCTCCCACGTCGGGAAACCGGGAACCTGAATTCGAGGGAACGGGTATCTTGAAGCTTAGGGTGATTATTTTGGCGAATTCAGCGCGGGTTACCGAGCCTTCTGGATGAAAGGTTTTATCGGGGTAACCGGCAATAATTCCCAGGGAAGTGAGGTTTTCAATCACTTCATAAGCCCAGTGCTCCTGGGGGAGATCCTGAAATTTACTGAAATTAACTACAGGGGAGGCAAACACTAGGGAAAGCGCGAGGAAAAAATTTAAGACCTTCAACACCACCCTTCTTGCCTCCTTTTCTATTTTTGATTCTATTTTACTAAGTTTTCCAGGATAAGGAGAAAGTGGACGTAATTTCGGTAAAGGGAACGCGCTTCCTCTAATTCCACTTTCCTGAACCTGAATTTATCCCCTGGTTTTGCCTGTGCCAGCTTCCAAATATCGGGTTTGACCACAACCCCAATTTTGGGATAACCTCCAGTAGTCTGCCGATCCCAGAGAAGGACTATTGGTTGCCCCTCGCCACTTACCTGCACAGCACCTAAAGCAATGGCATCGGAGATGATCCCCTTCTTTACAGTTTCTATGGGAGGCCCTTGAAGGCGGTAACCCATGCGATTTGATTGAGGGGTCACGGTGTATTCTTCAGAGAGGAAGGTTTTCAATCCGGATTCGGTGAAGTGGTCGTCCTGGGGCCCTAAGACCACTCGCAACTCCTGGGTTTCTTTGAACTCTGGGATAAACTGAGGTGGGAAACACTTTCCTTCCTCTCCTCCGCCACTTTCCCGGCAAAGGATATCCCCTGGCTGTAAAGGGCGCCCTTCTAGGCCCCCAATTCTCGCGGTGAGGTACGTGGCTCTGCTTCCCATGATCAAGGATACCTCGATACCTCCACTTACGGATAGATAGGAGCGGCAACCCGAACGAGCGAAAGAGAATTCCAGGATATCCCCTGCTCTTGTGAGGAAAGATTGCCACATAGGGCAGGGATGACCGTTAATTCTGGGTTTCATGTCAGCTCCCGTAATGGCCAGTAAGGTGTCGGCCAATAATTGGAATTTCCCTCCTTGAACTGTCATCTCCAGTCCTGCACACCCCGCCTGGTTTCCTACAAGGGCGTTTCCCGCCCGAAATGAGATTTCATCCGCGCATCCAGAAGGGGGAAGACCATATTTCAGGTATCCCGGTCTGCCAAGATCCTGAACCAGGGTCATAGCCCCAGGGTGAATCACCTTAAGGAAAGGGGTCTTCATTCTCCTTTTACCTTTGCTCGAACTCTGGTAAAAAGCCTGAGAGTGTGAATTCCTCGAACTGATCAAGGGAAATAGCAAAGAAGCGCACACGATCACCAGGGGAGAGTAAAAACGGGGGCTTTCTTATAGGGTTGAAGATTTCTATGGGAGTGCGCCCGATGATCCTCCAGCCCCCCGGGCTTTCCAGGGGGTAAATCCCGGTTTGGGATTCGGCAATTCCCACAGAACCCCTGGAGACTTTGACCCGTGGGTTTTCCAGGCGAGGGGTGGCGATCTCTGCTGGAACCACTCCCATATAAGGGAAGCCCGGGGTGAAGCCCAGCATATAGACCAGGTACTCCTTTCCTGTGTGAATATCAACGACCTCTTTTTCAGTCAACCCGTGCATTTTTGCTACGTCCTCAAGATCCGGTCCATACTCACCGCCATAAGCTACTGGAATCCTCACCAATTTGTGCGCCCTCACCCTCCCACCCTGGAGAAAGGGAATGAGTTCTTTTATCTTTTCTTGCAATTCCCAGAAAGAGAGGATTAAAGGATTATAAGAGACGAATAGGGAACGATAGGTGGGGATTAGCTCCTCTATCCCCAATATCTGGGACTCCTCTAAAATTTCTTCTAATTTCAGAACCCAAAAGTTGATCTCAGGGTCGATGGAGTCCCCAAACTCCACCACTAAACCATCCTCTCCCGCCTTGAGGTACCTGGGATACTCTAAATTCATTCCGCCGTCCTGTTTAAAGGGACAACCCTGATTCCGTTTTCCTGGAAGAGCCGACGGATGGAGCGCGCTAAATTCAGGGCATGGGGATTATCCCCGTGGAGGCACAGGCTCCTGAAGGAGAGCGGGATCCAGGTCCCATCCAAAGCTTGAACTTTTTGCTCTTGAACCATGATGAGCGCCCTCTCTGAAGCTTCTACGGGGTCGGAAATTAAAGCCTGGGGATGACTCCTTGGGACTAGGTCGCCGTTTTCCTGGTAGTTGCGGTCGGCGAAGGCTTCCTCGACAACCCTGGTGCCGATAAGTCGGGCTTGCTTTACCATTTCCGAACCAGAACGAGCAAGAAGGATAAGGCCCGGATCGATTTCCTGCACAGCCTGAGCAATCGCCAGAGCCAGCTCCGGGTTAACCGCGGCCTCGTTGTAAAGAGCCCCATGAGGTTTTATATGGGAGAGTTTCCCTTTTTGCACTTTAAGGAATCCCATGAGTGCCCCCACTTGATATATCAGGAAGCTTTTTACTTCCCGAGGGGACAGAGCGAGCTTTCTTCTGCCAAACCCCTGTAAATCAGGGTAGCCGGGGTGCGCTCCGATAGCCAGATTAAATTCCAGAGCTCTTTTTACTGTTTTCTCCATAACGAGGGGATCTCCAGCGTGCAGACCACAGGCGATATTCACAGAAGATAGGTAAGGAAAGAGTTCCTCGTCGTGCCCCAGGCGATAGACGCCAAAACTCTCCCCTACGTCTGCGTTTAGATCAACAAAAATTTCCTTCATAGCTTTATTCACTCCCTTTCCCATTGTCGCGCATAAGGGCAGATTTTTACTGCCTCGCAATATCTACAGGTTGGAAGAGAAGGATTGGGCGGAAATTCCCTTCTTATAATTTGATCCTTGATCTCACGGTAGTAATAAATTTGAGAAAGAGCCTTTTCCTCCTCAACATCGATCAGCCGTTCTTCCTGACGCTCCAGGTTCAAAAGCAGAAAACGTATCGGCCTGTCCTGATTTGAACGATAGTTAGCTCTCACCACGAGGTAGGAAATGTAAAGTTGGTTTTCGCTCAAGGTCCCCTGTCCAGTTTTGTAGTCCACGATCAAAAGTCCAGGCTTGAGCAAATCCAAACGGTCCACCCGGGCAGAAAGGGTAACGCCTTCCATGGTTGCCGTAAACTGTTTTTCCAGCTCAATGGTCCAAACTGAGCGAAAACGGTTCTCTTCCAGGTACCTTTCTAAAATTTCCAGGCCCAAAGTTTTCTTCTCCTTTTCAAGCTCCCCGTCGGGATATCCTTCGTTGCGCCATACCTTTTCCAGAATCCCGGGAAGGGAAGCCAGGGAAACTCGGGGAGGTCCGCCCTGATTGTAAATTTCCTTTAAGGCATCGTGGAGAGAGTTGCCGAAAGAAAGCTGCCAGGAGACCCTTTTTTCCACATGAGGAGAATCCGGCTCATAAATATACCAGTACCTTCTGGGGCAGGACTCAAAAATATCAACCAGAGAGGGGGTTAATTTCAAAATTCTTGCTTCCATCCTTTTATTCAAGCTCCAGCCAGGAAGTTAAAATTTTTAAAAAAATTTTACTTCCCTCTTGACAACCATCATTTTTCTCCTCTATAAAGAATGCAAGGTTATTGCCAATAGCCTGTCTTCCCACCTCCCCCATGGCAGGGGTTGCCGCCAGGCAGCCCCTGTTTTTTATTTGAATTCGTTGATTATGAGTTCCAGGGGAATCTTTGACCGGGCCAATTTCTTCTCCCATTCCATGACCTCCTCCAGGGAAAACATTGTTCGTTTGTCCCTTTGGTAAATATTTAAGGGACCGGTAAGAGAGGAAAAGCGGTGTTTACCCAGAGCGATGCCGTAAACGGCCCTCAAGGGAGCATTCCAGCGAATCGCTAATTGTTGTGCGGTAAGGTACTCCAGAATCCCCTCCTAAATGCGATCCCAGACATAAATATAAGCCTTTTTAATCTTAAGCCTTTTCTCGTCAGGAATGGGAAAAGACCTGAGCAACTTTCTGCCCTTGGATGTAAGAAGCGGGGTCAGTGTCCGGAAAGCCCTGTTCACGAAAACCTCCTCATCAGGAGAAAGGCCAGCCTTTTTCTTCCTCCCCATCACCCGCTTTTCATTTTCCGTGACAACAACGAGGGTACAGGGCCAGGGCGAAAGGCGCAGAAGCCTCAATGCGCAGGTATCAAATGAAGCTGTGGAAAACAAGCGCTTTAAGGCAAAAAGGTCCAGCCCGTTCTTTCGGATGCATTCTTCCGCCCATTTCCTCGGTATAAGCAGTTCAGCCGCGCCCTCATTGATCTGATAGTGAGGGCCCTTGAATTCCTCCCTCAGGGCCAGGTACTCCACGCACTCATGAGCCAGATCAAAAGTCCGCCTTTCAGGGGGAAGAGAAGGTAAAAGCCGAATCCGCCACTTCCTTTTAAGGTCGTCGAAGAAAAGCGAAGTTCCCCCCATTGGGGGTTTGGAATAATCGATAAATATGTCATCTAGGCCCAGGACCTTCAAAACCTTTTCTATGTTTACTGGCGGCCCGTAAATCCCGGCTTGAGCTAAAGTGTCAAGAATAACCTGTTCCAGGGCACCCATTTACCTTCGGTCTAAATTGCGCAGAAAAAGGAGCAAACTGAGATAGCCCTGCTTGTCTACGGCTCCCGCCCTGAACCTGACGGTTGCCAGGCGCTTGATATCCTCGTCCTGGACACCGAACAGGCGCCTGAGTTCACTATCAAGAGCAAGGTCCCTCAACCCCGGCTCAAGCCTGTTGAGATCAACTTCCTCTTTGTCATCAAGGTAAATTGGTTCAGCAGGGTCGATCAGGTATGAGAGGGAAAGCCCAAAGGCCTCAGCGAACTTCTGGAGGAACTTTAAGGAGGGCTTCAGTGCCCCTTGTTCGATGCGGGAGACAGTGGAGGGCGTATATCCCAGAAGGTGCGCCAGCTGACCCTGCGAAAGACCTTTACTTAACCTGATCTCCCGAATTTTATCCCGCGCCAGTGCCACTTCCTCAACTCCTCTCTTTTAGTATTATACAGAATATTTCCAAAAAGTCAATAATATATGCGAATATATTATATACTAATTATACAAGGGCCTGGAAAACCCTGGAAAAATTTTTTCGAAAACCCCTTGACATTCCCTTCTTTATATGCTAAAAATGCAATTGCAATTGCATTTTAGGGACAGCGGCGGAGAAACCTGATGCCGCTGTTTTTGTTTCTCCGCCGCTTCCAGGAAAGGAGGTGAAAAGATGCCGATTAATGCTAACCCATATCCTTCCAGGCTTACCCTGAGGCTAAATGCGGGCACTAACGAGCAGACCGGAAGGCCTATCCTGAGAACCGTTAGCTTTAACAACGTCCGCCCCGACGCTACACTTGACAACCTTTACGCAACCGCCCAGGACCTGGCGGGACTGATGGAACTTCCACTTTATTCCGTGGAAAAGGTCGATCGCTCCGAACTCCTCTCGATGTAAGTAGCTCAGTGAAAATTTGATGGAAGGAGGTGATTTAATTGGCGGATTCCGTTCGACAGACCCTGAGGATGATTTTCTCAACGGAGGACCCCTCCAGAAATTTCATCATCACGATCAACAACCCTCGCGATAACGTGACTCAGGAGGAGGTTACCCAGGTGATGACCAACATCATCACCCGGGACGTCTTCCAGGCTCCCGGCGGCAGACTGATGGGCATCGTTGATGCTCAGATCGTGAACCGCAACGTCCAGGACTTAGTGCCATAAAAGTTGATTCGGGGCGGGGTACTCCCCCGCCCCTGACAGAGAAAGGAGGAGATCTTGAAGATTGCGATTGATGCGGGGCATGGTAGAGATGGAGACCCCGGTGCAGTGAACCTGGAACTCTTACTTTCCGAGGCCCAGGCCGTGTCCGTCTTAAGAGAACTAATCAAGGAAAAACTGGTGCCTGATTTCCAGGTCTTCTTTCCAGATCGCGAGCTTTTATCCTCCCAGAGAGCCAGGGAGGCTCAGGAAAACGAGTGTCAGGTTCTCCTCAGCCTTCATTTGAATGCCGGTCCTCAAGGAGCGAGAGGTTGCGAGATCTGGTACCGGACAGGAAGCGAAGGAGGGAAGGAGCTTGCCCTTTCCCTCCAGGGTTTCCTGTCCGAGCTTCCCTTAAAGATGAGGGGGATAAAATCAGACGATCAATGGTTTCCTCCCTCGGATCCCGGATGGAAGGGAGGAATGGGAATTTTACGCGAGTTTCCCGGTCCGGCGGTGGTAATTGAACTTCTTTTCATATCCGACCCGGAGGAAGCTCGGCTCCTCTTAAATCCAAAGTTTCTGGAAAACGCTTCACTGGCTATAGTTAAAGGATTGAGGAAGTTTTTTTCACTTAACCTGCCTTTTTGGGATGTCTCCTCCGGGGAAGTGAAAGATGCTCTGGTGCGATTAGCCAAGATGGGACTGATAAAGGGGTATCCAGACGGAACCTTTCATCCGGAAAAGCCGCTTACTCGAGGTGAAGCCGCGATTTTGTTCATGCGGCTTGTAAATTACATCCAGGAAGAAGGGAGGAGGTGAGAATTTTGGAGGATTTCTTGCGTCTGGTGGCAAACTTCGGATTCCCGATTGTGGTTTCCGCCTATCTTTTATTTCGAGTGGAAAGCAAGCTGGAGAATCTTTCCGAGGTAATCGTGGAGTTGAGCAGGATCGTAGAAAGCCTTAAAGCAAATATTCAGGATGCATAAAGAAAAGAAGAAAAAGGAAATAGAGAAAAGGAGATCCATAATTCGTAAGCAGGAAATCAGGTTCAAAAAGGAAAGGAGGCCCTTTGGGCCTCCTTTAAATTTTTTCTCATTTGTTTACAATATATAAATTAACGGGGGTAGACGGGCTTACTACAGGGCAAAGAACATTAGGCAAAAATCCTCCCCAATTTAGTTACTATTTATTCATTCTCCTGAGGAGAAAATGGCGAAAAAGAGCAGGGAAGGGGAAGGCAATAAATCCCGGGACGCTAACAATCCTGGAGAAGTACCTATTTTTGCTCTCAACCCGGATGGTTCCTTAAAGTGGGCCAACCGGTCATTTTTTGAGATTTTCTCCCTGAAACAGGAAGAGCAGGCTCAAATAAACGTTCAAAGTTTGGTTTCTCCCCGATCATCTGAACGCGCTCAGGCCTTTTTCAGTAAGCCGGAAGAGGAGGAAAAGGCCCTGATTTATTTTCTTAAAAATGGAAGGAAAGAGCTCCCCTTAGAGCTCAGAAAACAAACGCTTTATTACCCAAACGGGGAAAAGGAAGTAATTTTCATAACTGGCGAGGGAGACGCTGAAAGGAGCAAAAGGGTGCGGGAAGCTTATCTCCGGATTGTCACCCAAGCGCTTACCGGAAGAAGCCTCCAGGGTTTCTTCAGGACCCTTCATGCCGTATTGAACGACCTTGTACCGGCAAGAAATTTTTATGTCGCTTTCTTTGACCAGGAACGGGATCGAATTGCCTTCCCTTACTACGTGGATGATTTCAAGAAGTCTAAAAGAGGATTCCGGAAAAAGGCAAAAGGCCTGACAGAGTGGGTTTTGAACTCTCGAAAGCCACTGCTTCTTGAAACCAAAAATGATTTCCTGAAAATGGTGGAAAGGGGAGAGGTGGAAGTCCTGGGAACCCCGCCGGAAAGCTGGATGGGTGTGCCTCTAATGGTCAAAGGTAAAGCCTACGGTGTTCTGGCGGTTCAGAGCTACGAGAAGGAAGTAGCGCTCAACGAAGAGCACCTGGAGCTCCTCTTTCTTGTCTCTCAGACCCTTTCCGCTTTAATCCTTCGCTTACGTTTTGAGGAATCCGAAAAGGAGCTCAAGCAGAGTCTTGCCCTTCTCTTTGAAAGCTGTCCTGACCCTATCTACGTGAAGGACCTCAAAGGGCGCTACCAGATGGTGAACCAGGCTTTTATGAACGCCTTAAACTTGCCGGAATCGGAAATACTGGGAAAAACCGCCAGGGATCTCTTCGACCCCAATTTTGCAGAGCGCATTATCTCGACGGACAGGGAGCTCATCAAAAGCGATGGCCCTATGAGGCTGGAAGAAAGCCTGACCTGGGGTGGAAAAACGAGGGTCTACGACACGATCAAGACCCCAATGAGGAACGGAAGAGGCAAACCTATCGGAATCTTGGGAATTTCCAGAGAAATCACGGAAAGGAAACTACTGGAGGAAAGTCTGGAGAACGCCAGAATGGATTTGCTTTACAGTATCTCTCACGAGCTCAAATCGCCCCTTACTTTTCTGTTTTCGGCCTTTGAAGTGCTTCAGAACTCCTCTCCCGAGGAAATACCCCGGGTATTTTCAAGATGGAGCACTCCCATGGAGCGTAACCTGAAGAGGTTAAAGAGGCTTGTGGATAACCTCGTGGACACCTTGAGGATAAGGGAGGCGAAATACCCCTTATCCCTTTCTCCCTCTGATCTTCCCACAATAGTCAAGGAATGTTGGGAGGATTTAGAATCCTATGCCCAAACCCTGAATGTGCGTGCTTCTTTTGAGATCGGTGATGTCCCTGTCTTAAGCCTGGACCGGGAAGCTATTAGCAGGGTAGTGAGCAACTTGCTTTCCAATGCTTTGAAATACTCCAGGCATAGCTCCAGAATTTTCATCCGGCTTTTTCAGTCTGGCAAAGAAGTAATCTTCCAGGTCCAGGACGAAGGGATAGGAATTCCCCCTGAAGAGATGGACTCAATATTTGAGCCCTTCTTCCGGACCAGGGAATCATCCAAACGAGCCCTTCCAGGAACTGGCCTGGGCCTCTATGTTTCCCGCAAGATAGTGGAAGCCCATGAAGGAACGCTGAGCCTTCAAAGTGAGGTTGGAAAGGGAACAACGGTCACTGTGAAACTGCCCCTCAGGGCTTCAGGGGAGGAATTCTTCCCAGGGCCAAATTCTGGTTGAGGAAAGCGGGGTTATCCGTAACCTCAACGAGCCTCGCTTCCGGAAAGGGAAATTTAGGCGGGGGTTCCTCTTTGTACTCCAGCTCAATTTCTGCAAGAATCAGGCCCTCCAGACTTCCCTCGAAGACGTCTATTTCCCACCTTCCTGCAAAATAGCGCCTTTTTTTGAGACCACGATCGCAGAGGCTTAAAAGTTCCTGGAATTCGGATTCCATGATCTCTTTTTCCACCTCCACTCTTTCCTGGAGGCCCTCTCCTTTTATCGTTAAAGTGAACCTGTCATTCTCCTTGCGCAGGCGCACCCCTCTGCAGTTTCTCAGGTAGTATTGCTCTATTTGAGAGAATATTAATCCCTCAAGCTTGGAGAGTGATAACCCCTTAACCACAAATTTCCGTTCAATTTCCATTGTTTCCATCCTTCAGGCTAAAATCATTTTCCCTTAAATTCTGACAAATGGAAACACGAGGGTAGAACCCGTCAAGACCCTACCTGGAATAGATAACTCAAAGAGGATACTTATGAGGAGCGAGAACCCTCCCTGGAAGAGCATCTCAGATAGTGTTCCTTTCGGAAACTTTAAGAAGGCGATTCCTACCGCCCCCTATTGAGGCAATTATTACCGCAGATAGAACCAAAAGCCCTCCCAGGGCATTGAGAAGGGTAAAACTTTCCGAAAAAAAGAGCACCCCCCAGATACTTCCCAGGACAGGCTCCAGAGTGCAGATTAAAGCAGCAACTGTGGGAGGAACATGATTCAGGGCCCAGAGGTAAGCGCCATAGGATATCGCCGTAGGACCCAGACCCATCAGGAAAGAAATGAGAAGCGCTTTGGGATGGTTGAGAACCTGAATTAGAAGTTCAGGTTTAACCAGCCAGAAAGGCAAAAATCCCAGGGCACCAAAACCAAAAACCCATACCAGGACGGTACCCAGGTCGTATTTTCCCAGGGCCACTTTGCCAAAATATGTGAACAGGGCGTAGGTCAGAGCAGAGCCCAGGCCCGCAAGAAACCCCCAGAAGGAGAACTCCCCTAAAGAGGACTGGGCGATGAGACTAACTCCCAGAAGGGAAAGGATAATGCCCGCGCCCTTTTCCAGGCGAAACTTTTCCCAGCGGGAGAGCAGGGAGAAAACGAGCACCCAGATAGGAGCAGTGTAAAGCAGGATCACAGCCAGGGAGATAGAAGTGATCTTCACCGCCAAGAAATAAAGGACGTAAAAAATAGTAACCCCCACGAAGCCAAAAAGGACAAAGAAGGAAATTTTGCGCCACTTATTTTCTGGAGTAATTTCTCTCCTTTTGGGGAAAATAGGACGGGCGAGGAGCAGGACAAGGAAAGCGAACAGAGGACGCAGAGAGACTCCCGCAATAATGTCGATGCCCTCCTTCAGGAAAAGTTTCCCCATCACCCCCAGAGTGGACCAGAGTAAGGCAGCGAGGAGGATAGCAAAAACCCCTCGGTAATAGTTGCCTTTTTCAGAGCTCATGGAACACCCTCCAGCCTTTCAATCATGGGTAGGGATCTAATTCTGCCCGGTATACCATAGTAATCGTCCCTGATGTACCTTTGAGCAATTCCAGAAATCCACCCAGTTTCCTTCCGAAAGACAGATTTCCCTTTTCTCTGTCCTCCAGGTCGGCGCTACGAGGTATTCCGGCCCGTAAAAGTATTCGTCCCAGATACTCTTTGCCCTTTTATCCTCTGGATAATCGAAAAATAAGGGATGCGTTATGGCTCTGGCCTCGGGAAAGTAAAAGCCTATCAGCCAGACCAGTATTGTGGCTGCTCTTCCTTGAAGGAGCAAAGGAATGCCCCCTATTCTTCCGGTGACCGTTTGTATATCCGAATCCCGCATAGTCAACTTTGAAGCTGAGGGTATTTTACCCTTCTTAAAGCAGATGTGGCACAATTTCCATTAATTAAATTATTAAAGGGACGGGGTTCCACATTCCCTGACTGGATTGTATAATCCCCATTGATGCTTCGAAGGGAAGGTAATGCTCAATGAAACTCATGGCTTTTAGAAATTTCCTGACCTCCATGCTTCTGGGAGTTCTGGTGATCTCGGTGCCGGTGGTATTTCCCACGGAGGAACCTCTTTCCGTGACCTTGATCCAGCCCAATGGAGGGGAAACCCTCGCCGCTTTGAAAGTTTTTGAAATTCAATGGACTACTTCCGCTACTGGAGGGAATATAGGCCTTCAGTACTCGCTGGATTCAGGGAAGACCTGGACGGACATCGCTTACTTTCCTAACCCGGCTTCAAAAGGCGGAGAGAAAGGAGCCTACGTCTGGCTGGTCCCCCCGGTAAAGAGCGATCACGGGAGAATCAGAGTAATCTGGTCCCCAAAGTGGGGGGAAAGCGTTTGGGATGTTTCCGATGGGGACTTCGCCATTCAGAAAATCGAGCTTGCCTTTCCCGATGTACCCCTGGACTATTGGGCATTTCAGGAAATATCCGCATTAACGGAAGCGGGTGTGATCTCCGGGTACCCTGATGGAGCCTTTCGTCCTGATAACCCGGTCTCCAGGGCGGAATTTGCCAAAATGGTCCTTCTTTCGTTTGGCCTTTCCCCGATTAAACCCGAGAGAGCCACCTTTCCCGATGTCCCTCCGGAACACTGGGCCTTTGGATATGTGGAAGCGGCAGTGAAGGCGGGATTGGTCAAAGGCTATCCTGATGGTGCCTTTAAGCCGGATGGGGAAATTACCAAAGCAGAAATGATTACCGTTCTCGTCCGCTCTCTTGGCTGGGTTATTATCCTACCTTCAAGCCCTACTTTTTCCGACTGCTCTCCTGAAGACTGGTACTATAGATATATAGAAACAGCTTCCGGAAACGGCCTCATCCCCCTGGATGTACCCCAGATCGTCAGAACCGATAGTTCAGGGGCGCTCCTTTTTGATCCTGCACTACCTGCCACCAGAGCGCAGACGGCCTTTTTTCTCCTCCATGCTAAGGAGATCAAAAAACCTTGAAGGTCTTTCTTCTGGTATTGGGGTTGATCATGGTGGCCGAGCTGGGGGACAAGACACAATTCCTCGCCGTGGCCCTGGCCTGCAGGTATAGATGGCAACCCGTCCTGGGGGGTATCGTCCTGGCTATCCTGATCCTTATGGGGCTGGCTGTTATTCTGGGGAACTACCTGCTTGCTCTCCTCCCTGAACTGGCCCTGAAGATCATCGCGGGGTGTCTTTTTCTCTTTTTTGGGGTCTACACCCTCTGGGAACGGGGCAAAAAGGGTGAGGAGAAGGTAAAGAACAAGCTCTCACCATTCTGGGCCACCTTTCTCACCTTTTTTCTGAGCGAGTTGGGAGATAAGACTCAGCTTATGACAATGGCCCTTTCAGCAGAATACAAGAGTCCCTTCCTAGTTTGGCTCGGAGCCTCATTGGCTATGATTCTGGTGGACGGAGTGGCGGTTTTTTTGGGGAATCGTTTGGGCAAGGTCATTCCTGTGCGCACTCTCAGCTATGTGGCGGCGGCTCTTTTTTTGATCTTCGGCGTTTTGACCTTGCTTTCCACTTTCATACCCGCCCTCTCTTTTTAGGCGCAAGGAGAAGCGTTCTGTGAGAGTTTTGCTTACTGGTTTCGAGCCCTTCGGGGGATATTCTGTAAACCCCTCCCAACTTCTTGTTGAAGAGTTAGCTTCCTCAGATCCAGGCCTCGAAATTTATGCCTGGGTGCTTCCGGTGAAGGGAAAAAGGGTAGGGGAGGAGCTCAAGGACGCTCTGGAAGAATTTAAACCCCAGCTCGTCCTTTCCTTTGGTCTGGCTTATAACCGGCCCGCAATTTCCTTAGAAAGAGTAGCCATTAATCTCCTGGACTTTTCTATTCCGGATAATGAGGGATGGAAGCCGGAGGAAACCCCTATTGTGGCTGAGGGTCCGCTCGCTTACTTTTCAGGTCTTCCCCTGAAAGAGCTCCAGCAAGTTTTAAGGGAAGAGGGGATACCCTGCGAGATTTCCAACACTGCGGGAACTTATGTATGTAACCAAATTTTTTACCTTCTGGCTCACTACTCTCGAAACTGGAGGGATTTTAAAGGGGGATTCATTCACCTTCCCTGCACTCCCGAGCTTGTAGCACAGCTGGAAAAAGTTGCACCCTCCTTTCCCCTGGATCTGATGCTCAAAGGAGCCCGGAAAATCCTTAACTACATGAGCGCTCACTTTAAATAGGCTTTATTCTCCGCGAACTCGGCACCTTTTAGACAATAAATCGAGGGAGGAAACCCCGCCTCAAGGTTTTACTGCCAGGCCCTTTTGCTTTGAAATTTTCTTTCTTTTTTTAGAGGTAGCGATATAATACCTTGTCTGTAGAGAGGAGGAGAGTTTGATATTAGCTTATTTCCTGGCCAATTTTGATCGAATTTCTTAGGTGCCTACGGTCTTTGAGCGGAGGTTTTTACCTCAAGAACCTGGTAAGGCAGTTATACATAGTAAATGTTAAAGATTCCAGGAAGCAACATTCAATAGAAGAAATATGGATAATGAGGACGAATTTGGAAGTGCGGTTCTTAAAAGAAAAACTAAATACCAGCCCAGACGCTCCTGGCGAACATGGCTAATTGGAAGACCTTTACCCACCTCTGATGCCCCACACCAGACAATAGGCAAGTTCCTTGGTTTGGCTGTTTTTTCCTCTGATGCCCTATCGTCTGTAGCTTATGCTACCCAGGAAATGTTGGTTATCCTGGCTGTCCTGGGCGCTGCAGCTTATCAATTCGTCTTTCCCCTTTCCATAACCATTGTGCTTCTTTTAGCGATCGTGACCTTGTCCTATGAGCAAACCATCCACGCTTATCCCAATGGAGGGGGCTCCTACATCGTTTCCAGGGATAATCTCGGAGAAATTCCCGCCCAGGTAGCGGGAGCAGCCCTGTTAACGGATTACCTCTTGACGGTGGCAGTGTCCGTTTCTTCCGGAGTGGCTCAGGTCATCTCTGCAGTCCCATCCCTTTACCCTTATCGGGTTTGGGTCTCTGTGGGCCTGGTATTATTCATTATGCTTGTCAATTTGCGAGGCGTAAAGGAATCAGGTATCTTTTTTGCTTTCCCGACCTATTTCTTCATTATTACTATGTTTTTGACGATAGGGGCGGGTTTGGTACGCAGTTTGACGGGCTATTTAGGGCAGGTGAGCGCTCCTCCATCTTTGGAGGTCATGAATTTAGGCGGAAACTTGAGCCTTTTCTTGCTCCTGCGCGCTTTTTCCAGTGGAACCTCGGCTTTGACTGGCGTAGAGGCCATTTCCAATGGTATTCCTGCTTTCCGTGAACCCCGTACGAAAAATGCTGGTGCTACCCTGATTATCATGGCCTGCATTTTGGGTAGCATGCTACTGGGGATTTCTTTCCTTGCTTCCTCCATTCATGCTGTCCCTTCTGAAACAGAGACGGTTATTTCCCAAATTGCGCGCACCATATTTGATGGCAGAGGAGTATTTTACTGGTTCACCATTGTAGCTACTACTGTAATCTTGGTTATGGCAGCCAACACCTCCTTTGCCGATTTTCCCAGGCTAAGCGCTATTATGGCCTCTGATGGTTTTCTTCCCCGCCAGTTGACCTATCGCGGAAGCCGATTAGTATATTCCCGGGGCATAATTTCCCTGGCCATTTTGGCCTCTGTCCTGATTATTGTTTTTCAGGCCAGCGTTACCCGTTTGATCCCTCTTTATGCCATTGGCGTATTCCTTTCCTTTACTTTGTCCCAGTTGGGCATGGCCCACCGCTGGTGGAAAATCGGGCACCTCAAACCCGGAGAAGAAAGAAAGGAGCGCGGTTCCGTTCTCTTTAGCCAGAAAAACTGGAAAACCAAAATGGCTATTAATGGCCTAGGAGCGATCTGCACTGCAGTAGTAGTAGTAATCTTCACGGCAACCAAATTTGTGGATGGAGCCTGGCTGGTAGTCCTGATAATCCCCGCGCTGGTCTTTTTATTTTCTGGAATTCACCGTCATTACAGGGGCTTAGCACGCAAGTTATCCCTGGAAAATTTTGGTTCTACTCCACCAATCATCAGGCACAGGGTAATCGTTCCCATTGGGGGTGTGCACCGAGGGACGCTTTTAGCCTTGCGTTACGCCGAAACCCTCTCAGATGACATTACTGCAGTCTACGTATCCCTGGATCCCCAGGAAGCTGAGAAGATTCGCCAAAAATGGGAAATTTGGGGTATGGGCTATCGGCTCGTGATTCTGGATTCACCATATCGATTGTTTATCGAACCACTTTTAGAGTATATTGATGAAATCGATAAAAGGCGCCAACCCAATGAAATCATCACTGTGGTAGTTCCGGAGTTTGTCCCTCGGCACTTCTGGAACAGACTGCTTCATGCCCAGACCGCTTCAGTGCTCCGCAGGGCCCTGCTCTTTCATAAAGACATAGTGATTACCTCGGTGCCTTATCAACTGGATTAAACTTAGAAGGGAAAGGAGGGTAAAGAGTTGAATATTATCGTAGTAGGCTGTGGCAGGTTTGGAGCTGCTCTTGCTTATCGCCTGTACAAATCAAGTAATAACGTAACGATCATCGACAGAAACCCCGATGCTTTTGATAATTTGCCCCCTGATTTCCTTGGCTTAATGTTAGAAGGAGATGCCCTTTCTCAGGATGTCCTCCTTAGGGCCGGTATAGAGAAAGCCGATAGTTTAGCTCTGGCAACCAATTCCGATGCCATCAACGTGGTGGTGGCTCATATTGCACGTGAAGCCTTTCACGTTCCCAATATCGTTGTGCGCAATTATGATCCCAAATATCGCGCCCTGTTTGAAGAATTTGAACTTCAAGTAGTCAGCTCTGTCAGCTGGGGAGTTCAACGCATGGAAGAGATCCTTCTGAATTCCGGATTGCGAGTAGCTTTTTCTTTGGGGAACGGCGAGATTAAAATTTACGAAGTAATTACCCCCCTTCATTGGCAGGGAAGGAAAATCAAGGAATTATTTTCCGGAGGTGAGTGTACTCTAATAGCTCTGACGAGAGCAGGGCAGGCTCGCTTGCCAGACCAGGATGCCGTTTTAGAGGAAGGGGATGTTCTCCATATCAGCGCCACGTTAAAGGGGATCGAATGCTTGCAGGCTAAGCTCTTTCGGCCTGGAGAAGGAGGTGCAGGTCACTGATGTTTGTCATAATTACCGGTGGGGGAAAAACAGGAGCGCACCTGGCGCACATCTTGCTTTCTCAGGAACATGAGGTACTTCTCATAGAACACAGGCAAGAATTGCTTTCCAGGCTTCATCGGGAATTGCCTACGGAGGTAATTTTTGAGGGGAGAGCGGATGATCCGCTCACCCTTGATCTGGCCGGGGCTTCGCGAGCACAGGTAATAGTGGCCAGCACTCCCGACGACGAGGTCAATCTCCTAGTATGCTACCTGGCGCGCTCTCGCTATCATATTCCTCGCACCATCGCAAGAATTAATGATCCCCGTCATGCCTGGCTTTTCGACGAAAAATTCCATGTCGATGTTGCGGTAAACGAGTCAGAAATTTTAGCCTCGGTGATTGAGGAGGACATAGCCCTGGGTGACATGATGACCTTACTCAAGCTACGCCAGGGCAACTACTTTCTCGTGAGCGAAAGGATTGTGAAAGGGAGCGCCGCTATCGGGAAAACCATTAAGGAACTTGAGCTTCCCAAGCGTTGCGTCATTGCTGCAATCATCAGGCAGGGGGAGCTGATCCTTCCCCGAGGAGAAACCTCTTTTGAAGAAGGGGACGAAGTCCTGGCTGTGGTGGATGAAGAGGGATCGGAAAAGTTCGGGAAGCTCCTATCGCATTCGGAAGCCCAGAAGGGGAATTCCAAACATTAAGGCTCTATCAGTCCTGACCTGATTAACCAGGAGGAAATTCTCCCTAAAAAATAGGGAAACCTTCGGGCGAAAAAAGCGAACAGACTGGTAGCAAAATCTGGAGATATTACCGGTTTTATAGTAAGGATTTCCCGGGCCAAGCTTTCCCCCACTTTCCCCTCAAGCATGTCCTTGCCCTTCTTTTTTGAGG
The DNA here is from genome assembly GCA_024655865.1 of Caldisericota bacterium. Taxonomy (GTDB): domain Bacteria; phylum Caldisericota; class JANLFM01; order JANLFM01; family JANLFM01; genus JANLFM01. The sequence goes on along the minus strand of JANLFM010000002.1, from coordinate 46,780 downwards.
GAAGGACACTTTTAAGCATGATGTTTATATCCACACCATCTCTTTTTGTGTCCATAGCCAGGGAGCGGCTCATGGCTTCTAAAGCTCCGCTTAGAGCGCAATAGGGAAAGGAACCCTTGAGGCCAACCAATGCCATAGGGGAAATTACGTTATGCACGATCCCCTTTTGCTGCTTTTGCATCTGGGGAAGAACCTCTAAGAGAATTTTTAAAGGGAGGAAAAAGCCCCTCTCCATACACTCTCTGGTTCTCTCTAAAGAAGGGTTACTGGTCGAGTAGCTCTCAGGGTCAGGTATGATGTTTACTAAGACGTCAATCCTTCCCCATTTTCTCACGATTAGGTCCAGCGCTGTTTTCAGCTCTTCGGAATCCGTGACATTGCACCTCAGCACGAGAAGGTTGGAAAAGCAGACCTGTAAGGAGATCAGGTTCTCCCGCGAGGAATCCAGAACTGCAACGCGGAAGCCTCTCTTCAATAGTGCGTGAACCATCCCCAGGCCAATTCCAGAATTTCCTCCCGAAATCAGGACCACCTCCCGGGCTAAGATCAGGGGTTCAGTCCGGCTCTCGGTGAGGACCCTGACTTTCAGGAAATCTTCCGTCCTGCTCAGGTCTCGCACTTCCAGAGGATCAATCATCTCTCGTTGCTTCCTCCAATTCCTCTTCCGAGAGGCCAAAATGGTGGCCGATTTCATGGAGTACTACCTTGCGTACGAGGCTTCTGATCGTTTCCGGGGTTGATGCCCTGGCCTCAATGGCTCTCCTGTAGATAAAGATACGATCGGGGAGTACAAAGCTATAACCTATTCCGCGCTTGCTTTGAGGAATGCCTACGTAAAGGCCAAGAAGGGCATAGGGATCTTTCAAGTTCTGAGCCTTTAGGACCTCCCATGAAGCGAGATCCTCAATCACCACGGAGACATTAGAGAGTTTTTCCTGGAACTCCGGAGGGAGGCTGTCCAGCGCCTCGCTTACCAACTTTTCAAAGAGGTAGTGATTCATCTTCCTTCTCGGGCAAAGAGGACTCCGCCTCAACATCGATGGGAATATCCTCCTCGTCCCAGACTGTATCTGCAGGTTCAAAGACCTGCTCCTCAACTATAAGCTTCTTTCCTTTTTTAACTTTCTTTTTTGGGGGGATAAAAAAACCGTATCCCTCTTTTTCTTCTGTTTCCATCCTCACCACGTTCCAATCGTTAACGAAAGTGGAATTTTTCCCTTTTGGTAATATAATACATTTCTGTTAAGGGAAGGCAAAGATTTGATAAAGGTTAAGCCAATACAATTTGTCGTTTTGTCCTACCTGCTGGTGATTACGGTGGGAGCTACTATACTCTGGCTCCCCATCTCTTCCCAGAAAGGGCAGTTTACCCCATTTATTGATGCCCTCTTCACAGCAACTTCTGCCACCTGTGTCACAGGCCTGGTAGTAAAGGATACCGGTACCTATTGGTCAATATTTGGCCAGATGGTGATCCTTCTTTTGATTCAAATTGGCGGTCTTGGTTACATGACCATTGCTACCTTCTTCCCCATTATCCTGGGGAGAAAAGTAGGTCTTATCGACCGGATTCGCCTGGCAGAGACCCTGAACCTCTCCAGTTTAAAAGGGATTATGCTTCTTGCCAAATATGTTTTCTTCACCGTGGCCATCATGGAAGGCTTGGGCGCTCTCCTGCTTTTTTTACGGTTCGTTTTTCTCATGCCCGTTTATAAAGCCCTTTACTTTGCCTTGTTCCATTCCGTTTCCGCCTTCTGCAACGCTGGTTTTGACATTATGGGCAGCTTTTCGGGACCATTTTCCAGTCTCACCTACTTTAGAGGAGATCTACTGGTAAACCTCACCGTGTGCACCCTGATTATCATAGGAGGCATTGGTTTTCCCGTAATCGCCAATTTAATCAGACATTTGGGAAGAAAAGAACCCTTGGAGCTGCACGCGAAAATCGTGCTTCGTTTTACGGCAGTCCTTTTAATCCTGGGAACCCTGGCGGTTTTCGGCCTGGAATACAATAATCCCCACACGCTTGGTTCTCTGCCTCTCTGGGAAAAGGCACTAACCGCATTCTTCCAGGCGGTCACCCCCAGGACGGCGGGCTTTAACACCCTGAACATCAACGCTATGAACGTAGGGACTCTGATGTTCCTCGTGATCCTGATGTTCATCGGGGCTTCCCCGGGAGGAACAGGGGGAGGAGTGAAAACTTCCTCCATTGCCGTAATTCTGGCTACCATAAAAAGCACGGTGCGAGGGTACTCAGAGACCGTCCTTTTTGGCCGGCAGATCCCCTCCTATTTAGTTCGCAAAGCTTTCTCCATCGTCGCGCTCTCGTTTTTTCTGGTATGTCTTGTCTCTCTTGGGATTTCCCTTTTTGAACCTTATGCTTTCCCCGCGCTCCTTTTTGAAGTTACCTCCGGTTTTGGCACGGTAGGCCTTTCTACTGGAATTACCCCCTCCTTGACAACTGCCGGAAAACTCTTCATCATCTTCACGGTTTTCAGCGGTCGTGTGGGCATTCTAACTCTTGTGACCGCCTTAATTTTAAAAAGAAAGGAAACCCGTATTGGGTATCCACAGGAGGAAATAATAGTAGGTTGAAATGAGGAAACACTTTGCAGTACTGGGATTGGGAAGATTTGGAAAATGCCTCGCTTTAAGCCTTGCCAAGCTGGGCAATACGGTTTTGGCTTTTGATATAGACGAAAAATTAGTCCAGGATATTTCCGATTACGTGTCTGTGGCCAGAGTGGTAGATTGCACTGACATCGAAGCCTTGAGAGAAGCCGGGGTCGCCAACTCCGATGTAGCCATTGTGGCTATGGGGACAAATATTGAGGCCAGCGTGCTGGCTGCTATGGCCTTAAAAGATTTAGGAATCCCTATTGTCGTGGCCAAGGCCATGAACGAAACGCACGGGAAGATCCTGGAAAAGATCGGGGTTTCCCGGGTAGTTTATCCGGAAAAGGAGATGGCGGAAAAACTGGCTCGGGTTCTCACCTCAACTAACGTGATGGACATCATTGACCTCTCCCCAGATTACACCATACTTGAGGAACGGGCGAACGCCCAAATGGTAGGAAAGACTTTGGCTCACCTATTTGAACCTGACAAAAGGAGTGGCGTTATCGTAGTAGCCATCAAGCGCAACGATCACATCATAGTGGGGCCTCCCGGCTCGGAAAAAATCCGGGAGGGAGATGTTCTGGTGATCGTTGGGGAGACGGAAGAGGTAAAAAAACTGATCCAGGAATAAACAGTTTTGGAGATCTTCAAAAGAACATTTCGTTTTTTTCTGGACCTGCTCTTTCCTCCCAAATGCATTCTCTGCCAGCGATTCTATCCCGAACTTATCTGTCCGGACTGTCTTTTTCAGCTTAAGCCATTTTCCGGGAAAACGTGCTCCCTTTGCGGAGTTCCTATGGAAGGCGAAGGGAACTTTTGCCCTCAGTGTTCTCATAATCCCCCTGATTATAAAAAGGCCCTTTTCTACGGCCTGTATGAGGGAAAATTGGAGGAGGCTATCTTGCGCTTCAAGTTTCAAGACCACCCGCATCTGGCGGAACCCCTGGGGCAATTGATGGTTCAGAGGTGGCGCCAGAGCGGAATTAAGGTGGATCTCGTAACCGCAGTTCCCATTTCCTCAAGAAGGCTTAAAGTTCGGGGCTACAATCAGGCGGAACTCCTGGCCAAGGTGGTAGCCAGAAGTCTGGGGATTCCTTACCGGACTCTCTTAGTAAAAAGAAGGGAGACCAGAGAGCAGAGCAAATTGAAAAGAGAAGAAAGGCTTAAAAATGTAATCGGGGTTTTTGCGACATACGGAAATGAAGATCTTGGGGGAAAGGCGGTCTTGCTTGTAGATGACGTTCTTACCACAGGTGCTACTGCTTCCGAATGCGCAAAGGTTCTCCAGGGTGTCGGAGCTTCAGCGGTATATGTCCTGACCCTTGCTCGCGGGACAGGAACTCAACGTCCAATTTCATAGTCGTTACATTTCGGGCAGAAGACTGTGGGGTCGAACCCCTTTTTGTTTAGAAGTCGGCATTTAAAGAAGTAGTCGGGTTTTTCTCCCCAGCGTTTCTCGGCTTCCAGAAACTGGCAGTGGCGCTCAGAAAATATTTTTCCAATCACGCATTCGGAACAGGGGAGATTTAAATTGGCCGGAGTGCCGATCACTTTCTCTTCACCAGCTCGGCAGATGAACTGGTATATCTCTTCCGGAGACCCTTTGATCAGGGGCTTTTTAATTATCGTAATGTATTTGCACCTTTGGCCCACGGGAAATATTTTATCAGATTTTTTGTTTCAGAAAGAGAATTCCAAATTGGAGGTAAAAAGGAAATGGGAATGATCAGTGAAAAAGATAAGGAATTAATCAGAAAAAAATTAGAGGCAGAGCTCACAAGCCCCGTGAAGATCGTGCACTTTACTCAGAACAAAGCAGGTATCGCGCTTCCGGAGAGCATCACCGTACCCCCCTGCCCATACTGTGCAGAAGCCCTGGAACTTATCTCGGAGGTTTCCCAACTTTCCGGCAAAATTACCCTGGAAGTGCACGATTGGTATGAAGAAGAGGAACGCTCCAGGTATCAGGTTTCCCTTCTCCCAGCGACCATTGTGCGCACCGAGGAGAATGATCCTGGTATCCGCTTCCTGGGGATGGTCTCGGGATATGAGTTTGCAACTCTCCTTGAAACCTTAATTATGGTCTCAAGGGGGAGCACCAAGCTTTCTGATGCCGCAAAGAAAAGAGTTAAAGCAGAGATTACCAAACCCGTGGATATTAAGGTTTTCATTACCCCGACCTGTCCTTATTGTCCCTCCGCAGTCCTTCTGGCTCATCAGCTTGCGATGGAGTCTCCCCTCGTAAAGTCGGCAATGATTGAAGCAATTGAGTTCCCGGATCTGAGCAACCGCTACCAGGTCTATGCAGTTCCCAAAACCGTGATCAATGACCTATACTCTTTTGAGGGCGCTCTTCCCGAGGGTCCCTTCATCGAGCAGGTAATTAAAGCACAGGAGGGCAACAAATGATGGAAGAAAAAGCTCAACCCCACGCTATGGTTAAGTGGGTAGAGGGGTTACAGTTCGTAGGCCGTGATGATCGCGGGCACGCCTTTGTGGTGGATACCACTCCGGATGTTGGAGGTCTGAACCAGGGAGTTACTCCCGGAAAACTCCTCCTCCTTGCCCTTGCCGGATGCACCGGGATGGATGTGATTTCCGTCCTGAGAAAGAAGCAACAGAAGGTTTCCTCTTTTGAAGTTGCCGTTTGGGGCGAGCAAGCCCCGGATTATCCCAGAAAGTTTGTGAAAATCAAAGTGGAATACAGGGTCAAGGGGAAAGGCATAGACCCTGAGGCCGTGGAGAGAGCCATTCAGCTTTCGGAGGAGAAGTACTGCCTGGTCAGGGCTACTTTGATGCCTCAGGTGGAAATCACTTCCAGCTACACCATAGAAAGTGAATGAGATCACCCTCAGGCCCATTGGGGTTGTGTGCAATGGGATCACCTTTGGGGAAAAAGGAATAAACTGGGCGTTGGTAAAGTCCAGGATTGAGATAGACCCTCTTTACGAGGCCGGGTTAACTGGCCTGAAGGGTTTTTCTCACATATACGTGCTTTTCTGGATGAGTTCAGATCAAGTGCGCCTGAGAGTGCATCCTCGAGGAGATCCAGATTTTGAGGAAGTTGGCGTCTTCGCCTCCCGGAGCCCCACAAGGCCCAATCCTATTGGCCTGACCCTGGTTCGCCTGGAAGAGGTCAAGGGAAACATCCTTACAGTTAAGGGGCTTGATGCCTATGATGGCTCCCCTGTTCTGGACATAAAACCCTTCATGATGAAGAAATTCCCGTCCGGGGTGCAATTTCCCGATTGGGCGTAGGGATCTCAACTTGAGACAGCGTTTGCCCGATTGAGAATTTTCTTGTAAATTGAGGGCGAAGGTGGTGGTGTCCGTGTTCAGGAAAATAATGGTTTTTCTTTTAATCGCGCTCCTCTGGAGCCCTTTCCCAGTAATTGCGGAGGAAGAGCGCTTCCGACAGGAACAGAGGGACACCTTTCACCAGGCCGAAGTGCTCTCCCTTGCCTGGGATTATGATGGCAATCAGGCTCTGGCTACTGGATCAAGAATTGGCAAAATTTGGATTTCTTACCCTGGCTTGCGGCTGCCAGGGTTTTCTCTGGAGGCAGAAAACCAATCTTGCGTGAGAGCTATTTCCTGGACTTCTGAAAGCGCTCTCCTTCTTGCGGGAACGGGAGATTATCTACAAGATGGTTCCTACAGCGAAGGATGGATTTTCCTCTGGGACACGAAGGAGAGGCTATTGCGTTTTGCCACTAAGGTTTCTGATTTCCCCGTGCTAACCGTTGCCGTGCATCCTTCCTCCGTGAAGTTCGCTTTAGGTGTGGGGGCCTTACTCTCATCAAGCAGCCCTTTGCCAGAAGCGGAGATCCAGTTCTGGGACGTTGACCAGAAATCCCCTTTCCGGGTATTAAAGCTGGGAAATGGATCAATAACTGCTGTATCCTGGAGCCCTGACGGGGAAAAGCTGGCATCCACCATCTGGAGGCCTCTAAATGGCGATTTAAGCGGAGAAGCCCGGATCTGGCAAGGGGAAAACCTTGATCAGTACCTCGTCTTGGGATATAAGCCATATACTTCCGTATCCTGGAGTCCCGATGGACGCAAGCTCGCCTTGGGTTTCGGCAGCGCTTACTGGGAACCGGAAGGTGAAGTTGGCGGTTTTGAGATCTTTGATTTAGATAAATCTGAAAGTAAGCTTGTCGCTACCTGGAACGCCACCGTAAAAAGCGTCTCTTGGTCCCCAGATGGTTCCCTGATTGCCTGCGGGGATAATCAAGGAGTGATTCGAATTTATACTGCGGAAGGGAACTTAAAACAGAAAATTGAGCGCCACTGGGATGCGGTAAACGGTGTTTCCTGGAAAAAGACCCCTGAGGGAACTAAGCCTGTTCTGGCATCCGTGTCTGACGATGGGACCATTCGCACCTTTACTCTCAAACCTCCAACTTTCTCGGATCTCGGATGGCATTGGGCTGAGGATTACATCGACTCTTTAGTGGAAAGAGGTGCGGTGAACGGCTTCCCGGATAACACCTTCAGACCCGATGCTCTAGTTACCAGAGCCCAGGCGGTGAAAATAATTCTGCTTTCATTGGGAATTCAGGCTGCAGAAAACGCTTCCCTTCCTTACAGCGACCTCCCCCCTGAGCACTGGGCTTACGGGTACATTGCCTCTGCTCAACTTCATGGTCTGGTTAAAGGATACCCCGATGGGACATTTAAGCCGGAGAAATTCGTCTCGAGAGCGGAAATTCTGGCCATGGTTGCCCGGGCAATGGGGTGGGACGAGATTTCCCCCTCAACCCTGGAACAATTTCCCCTGGATGTTCCTCTTAACGACTGGGCCTCAGGGTATCTCGGCGCTCTTCTCTCCATGGGAGCGCTCCATTTTCCCGATCCCCCCCTGATTTCTGAAGAGGGGTTATTTAACCCTTCCCGTGAGGCGACCAGGGCTGAAGCCTGTTTTCTCGTTGAAAGGGCCTTGCGCAAAGGCAAACTTTTAATTTAAGGAGGAATGAATCATGAAGGTTAAGCTGCTTATTCTGGTTCTGTTATTTTCCCTGATTTTCCCTGCGTCCACCTTTGCCGGATCTGAACCTTTCTACCCTGTCCCAATGTCTTTAGTTTCAGAAAATGCCTTTTTCCAGGGAGTTTACGCCAGGGACCTGGGATATGCGTACGTTGAAGCTTGTTCCCTTGATTACCGTTATCAGGTGAAGATCCTCATCGAGAACCATAAGGTTGTTTTTCTTTCCTACCTCTACTTCACCTGTGGAACCTCAGCATCTCGGTTCCTCTACGTGAACGGCGCTGTTACGGAGGACACCCTTGACCACGTTCAGGCACTAACTCTGTTGGACCGCCTGCTCCACTTTTGGCCAGGGGGCTTTCCAGAAAAGCCAGAAATGGACCCCTTAGGTGCATTCTCCGTTTTCCTGGCCGAGTACTGGAAACTATAGGGAAATATCGTCAAGTTCTTCGAAGTTTTGTTGACAACAGTTCAGGAATGCTCTAAATTCCATTAAAATTCGGCGATGAACGAAGGGAGTAAGGTGCCCGCAACTGCTCAGAGAACCGGGTAAGGTGAAAGCCGGTCAGGGAGTGCGCCTGAAATGTTTCGGGAGCCGCTGGCTGAACTAAGGTAAGTAGGCCGAGCCGTCTGGCCCTCGTTAAAGGGCTTAGAGATTGCCTCTTGTAGCTTGAGCTCTTGGGGCAAATTAGGGTGGTACCGCGGGAACCCCCTCCCGTCCCTAAAGAATAAAAAGAAGGGGGTTTTTTATTTATAAAGAGGTGAGAGTGATGGGAAAGTATTACATTACCACGCCCATTTACTATGTTAATGATGAGCCGCACATCGGCCACGCCTACACGACAATCGCTGCCGATGTACTGGCACGCTACAAGAGGCACCGTGGCCTCCAGGTGCTATTCTCTACGGGTACAGATGAGCATGCGCAAAAGGTGAGGCAGGCCGCGGAGAAAAAGGGCCTGGCCCCTCAAGATTACGTGGATCAGCTCGCAGCCTCTTGGAAAAAGGTTTTCTCCTTCCTGGAGGTGGAATTCGATGACTTCATTCGCACTTCCGAACCCCGCCACAAAAAGGTGGTTCAGGAGTTCGTCTCGCGACTTTACGCTTCAGGGGATATCTACAAAGGATACTATGAAGGCTGGTACTGCTTCTGGGACGAGGCGTTCTTTCCCGAGTCTGAGGTCCAGGAGAGGAAGTGCCCGGACTGCTCCAGGGAACTCCAGTGGATGAAAGAGGAGAATTACTTTTTCCGCCTTTCCAAATACACTCAACCCCTTTTAGAGCACTTCCTGGCCAATCCCAAATTTGTGGAGCCGGAAATCCGCTACAATGAGATGCTCAATATTTTGAAATCCGGTTTAAGAGACATTTCTATCTCCCGTTCCACGATCACCTGGGGAGTCCCTCTGCCCTTCGATGCCCAGCATGTAGTGTATGTCTGGGTGGACGCGCTTCTGAACTACATTACCGTTGCTGGATGGCTGGATAATCGGGAAAAGTTTACCCTCTTCTGGCCCGCGGACGTGCACCTGGTAGGCAAGGAGATTAATAGATTTCATTCCATCATCTGGCCGGCTATGCTTATGGCAGCCGGTCTCCCCCTCCCCAAAAAAGTTTTCGCTCACGGCTTCTGGACCAAGGAAGGACAGAAGATCTCCAAGTCGTTGGGCAACGTAATCGATCCCTTGAAAGTAGTGCAAGACCTCACGCAATATACTGGAAACGAAAGGGTAAGCGTGGATGTCTTCCGTTACTTCATTCTGCGCGAAGTTCCTTTTGGGGCCGATGGAGATTTCAAAGACGCTTCATTAGAACTACGCTACTCGGCGGACCTGGCAAACGATCTGGGAAACCTTCTGAACCGATCCCTTCCGCTGATTGAGAAGAACTTTGCAGGGTCGATCCCCGAGGGTAGGCCCGATCCGGTACTGGGCAAGGAGGCCGAGAGGACAGTGGCCCTGGTGGAGGAACATATGGGTGATCTGGCCTTCAGTGAGGCTCTGAACTCCATTTGGGCCTTTTTGGGAACCCTGAATAAATACCTCGATGAGCGGGCCCCCTGGAGACTGGCCAAAGAGGGAAAAACTGAGGAATTGGGGGATTCCCTGTTTAATGTCGCTGAGGGGCTGCGTTTCTCTGCCCTGCTGATTTCTCCTTTCATGCCCACTACAGCTCAGCTTTTCTGGGAATCTCTGGGCCTGGATGGAGAAGTAAAAAAGGCTATTTGGGACAGGGAACTTGTCTGGGGCAAATTAGCTCCCGGACTTCGGATTTCCAAAAAGCCTCCTATTTTCCCTCGTCCCGGAAAGGAGAATCCATGATCAGCATTGAGGAATTCCGGAAGATGAAGTTAGAAGTAGGTCGAGTGATCGAAGCCCAAAAAGTGGAGGGTTCCGAGAAGCTACTCCAGCTGAAAGTGAACTTAGGCCAGGATGGGGAGAGGACCCTGGTAGCGGGTATAGCGATGCACTACGCACCCGAGTCCCTCCTGGGGAAATTGGTAGTAGTGGTTTCCAACCTAGAACCCGCAACCATTCGAGGGATACGCTCTGAAGGCATGCTCCTTGCCGCTGAAGAGGATTCCCCGGAGCATACTATTTCCCTTCTCACTTTAGATCACCCGGTGAAGGAGGGGTCGCGCATTCTTTAATGCAGATCTTTGATACTCACACTCACCTTTCCATGAGGGACTTCCAGCGAGACCTCCTTGAGGTTTTTTCCCGGGCCAGGGAATCCGGGGTTCAGAAATTTCTTTGTGTGGGCTTTAATTTCCGCTCCTCAGGGGAATCCGTGGCCCTGGCAGAAAAAAACAAGGATGTCTATTCTGCAATAGGAGTGCACCCTCATGATGCCAAGATCGTTCAGGCGGAGGATTTCTCATTCCTGGAATCCATGCTTTTGTCTTCTCCAAAAGTAGTCGCCTGGGGAGAAATTGGTCTGGATTATTATCGTGATTTATCCCCCCGCGATGTCCAAAAATCCGTCTTCCGCGCCCAGATCCAGCTTGCTAAAAAACACCGTATGCCAATCATCATCCATGACCGAGATGCCCATCAGGATATTCTGAGGATCCTTAAGGAGGAAAAAGCGAATGAGGTTGGAGGTGTAATGCACTGCTTCTCCGCTTCCTGGAAGGAAGCCAGGGAAGCACTGGATCTAAACTTTTATATCTCTTTTGCTGGAAATTTGACTTATCCCTCAAGCAGAGGAATCCAGGAAGCTGCACAGAAAGTTCCTCGAGAAAGGATTCTCGTAGAAACTGATTCTCCATACCTTAAGCCCTGGCCGGACAGAAAAGGGAGAAACGAGCCCCTTTTTATCAAAGAGGTACTTCGCTTTTTAGCCGATCTTCGCGGGGAAAAGCTTGAGGACCTTGCGCAGAAGAGTTGGGAGAACGCCCATACTTTATTTTTAAAGGGAGGGAGGTAAGCCGGAGCAGAGATTACCTTTAAAATTGAAATAATATCAGCTCTCAACCTTCGCTTGGAACTTCCTTTTTAAGCCTTTCTACGGATTTTGATATAATTGGGACATGGCAAAAGAAGAGGAACACCCTTTAGTTAAATTAGCGCGAAGGACGATCGAAGAGTATCTCAAACAAGGGAAGGTTTCTAAACCAGGAATTCCACACCCTGAGGGCTTGCCCAATAGAGCTGCTACTTTTGTATCCTTAAAGAAACGGGGAATGCTGCGTGGCTGCATCGGTACCCTTTCCCCTCAATCTCCAACACTCGAGGAAGAAGTGCAAAGAAACGCCATCGCTGCGGCTATTCAGGATCCTCGCTTCCCTCCTGTTCAAATTTCCGAAATCCCAGAGCTGGAGATTTCCGTGGATGTCCTCACTCCTCCCGAACCAGTGAAATCACTTGATGAGCTCGATCCCAAAGTCTACGGGGTGATCGTGGAAAGTGGTTGGAGGAAAGGAGTTCTTCTCCCCGACCTTGAGGGAGTGGACACCGTGGAGGAGCAGCTTGAAATTGCCAGGCGAAAGGCAGGAATTCTGGAAACTGAACCTTATAAAATCTATCGCTTTAAAGTCCAACGCTTAAAGTAAAGGAGGTTAGCAATTGTTCAGGATTTTACGCAAGGAGGAGCTTGCTCCCTCAATTAAGCTCATTGACGTGCATGCACCCATGGTGGCCCGAAAAGCAAGACCCGGGCAGTTCGTCGTTGTTAGAGTCAGAGAGGAAGGAGAACGTATCCCCTTAACCATTGCTGATTGGAAGCCGAACTCAGGAATTGTGACCATTGTCTTTCAGGAAGTGGGAGTGACCTCCCTGAAGTTGGGTGAGCTTGAAGAGGGGGACCAACTTCAGGATCTTCTTGGCCCCTTGGGTCAGCCCACTCACATTGATAAATTTGGGACCGTAGTCTGCGTGCCTGGAGGAGTCGGTATTGCTCCCCTTTTCCCGATAGCTCGAGCCCTTCAGGAACAAGGAAACATGGTGATTACCTGCATGGGGGCTCGTTCCCAAAACCTGCTTTTCTGGGTGGATCGCATGCGCTCGGTCTCGGACGAAGTTCTAATCTCCACTGACGACGGCTCCTTTGGTTTTCACGGTTTCACTACAGATCTCCTAAAACAGGTGATCTCGAGGGGAACGAAGATCAACATGGTTTTTACCGCGGGCCCGGCGATTATGATGAAGAAGGTTGCCGAAGTAACTGCTCTTGCCGGTATACCCACGATAGCTAGCCTGAACGCTATGATGGTTGACGGTACTGGCATGTGCGGCGTTTGCCGCGTGATGGTGGATGGGAAAACCAGGTTCACCTGCGTGGACGGCCCGGACTTTGATGCTCATAAGGTGGACTTCGATCACCTTCTCTCGCGCTTGGCAGTGTACAAAGCTGAAGAAAAAGCCGCACTGGATTTGTATCTTAAAAGAAGAGGTGTCAAATGAGCCCTGTGGAATTCAAAAGGATCCCGGTTCGCGAACAATCTCCCCAGGAGAGGGTCAAAAATTTTCAAGAAGTGGCCCTGGGGTACAATGAAGAGGAGGCAGTTGCTGAAGCTAAGAGGTGCCTGCAGTGTAAGAACCCACCCTGCCGAAGTGGCTGCCCGGTAAATATTGATATTCCTAAATTCATCAAACATATTGCCGAGCGCGAATTTATGGAAGCTATCCGAGAGCTGAAGCGCTGGAACAACCTTCCTGCTATCTGCGGCAGGGTCTGTCCTCAGGAGAGACAATGCGAACAGCCCTGCGTGATGGGGAAAAGGGGAGACCCCATCAACATTGGAAAACTGGAGCGCTTTGCCGCTGATTGGGAATTGGAACACGGAGTGGAAATCCCATCTCTCCCTGAGCCAGTAGGGAAAAAGGTGGCGGTTGTGGGAGCAGGACCAGCGGGGTTGACAGTTGCCGGAAACCTGGCCCGCGCTGGAATCCAGGTTACCCTCTTTGAGGCCCTACATAAGGAAGGAGGGGTTCTGGTTTACGGGATTCCCGAATTCCGTCTGCCTAAAAAGATCGTGGCTGCAGAGGCTGATTACGTCAAGCGCTTAGGGGTGGAAGTTAAGCTCGATGTGCTCGTGGGGCGCACGATCACGATCGATGACCTCTTCGGCGAGGGATACGAGGCTGTATTTTTGGGAACCGGAGCTGGTCTTCCTCTCCTTCTAAACATTCCCGGGGAAAACCTGAACGGGGTTTTCTCCGCCAATGAGTACCTCATCCGCTCCAATTTGATGAAAGCCTATCTTTTCCCAGAGTTTGACACACCCACAAAAAGGGGCAAAAAGGTGGCGGTTATCGGGGCCGGAGACGTTTCCATGGACTGTGCCCGCACTGCCTTAAGGTTGGGCGCGGAAAAATCCATGATCATATACCGTCGCTCCTTTGAGGAGATGCCCGCCAGAAGAGAGGAGTATCACCATGCGGCTGAGGAAGGAGTAGAATTCCACTGGCTTACGGCTCCGGTTAGGATCCTTGAAGATTCTGGAAATGTAGCAGGACTGGAATGCGTCAGGATGCAGCTTGGCGAACCGGATGCCTCGGGAAGAAGGAAGCCGATACCCATTGATGGATCAAATTTTGAGATCGAGGCAGACATTGTGGTGATCGCTATCGGCACAACTCCGAACCCCTTAGTTACCATGACCACCCCTGGGTTGAAGATGAGCCCTCACGGTACCCTGGTCGTGGACAAAAAGACCGGGAAGACCACACGCCCCGGGGTTTTTGCCGGTGGAGACGTTATTTCCGGCGGCGCCACCGTTATTTCCGCTATGGGAGAAGGAAAAATTGCGGTAGAGAATATCCTGAAATATCTGGAGGCCAAATGGTGAGGTGCGGAATGTAAGGGTGGGGCTCCTGATCCTGTTTTTGATCCTGGGGGCGTTAATTGGAAGTTTGATCAGCCACGCTCTTAAGGACATTTTGCCTTTTATGGATTACGGCCTCAGTGCTTCCTTTGGCCCTGCCACCCTTGATCTTGTGGTGCTGACTATTACTTTTGGCATTTCCATCAAGCTCACCCTGGGAAGCGCATTAGGGATACTCCTTGGCCTTTACCTTTATTCTCTGATTTAAAAATGAAGAAATTTTACCTGGCATCTGCCTCTCCGAGAAGGAAACAGCTTTTGAAGCTTCTTGGGGTGGAGTACACGGTCGTGCCCAGCAGGATCAAGGAAATTTTTCTCCCTGGAGAGCTTCCAGAGATGGCCTGTCAGCGCCTGGCGCTGGATAAGGCGATTCATGCTGCTTCAAAGCTAAAGGAGGGCGTAGTTTTGGGCTGCGACACAATAGTGGTCGTGGACTCGGATATCCTCGGAAAACCAAGGAACCCCGAAGAGGCAATTTTTATGCTCAGGAAGCTCTCGGGAAAGAGGCACATGGTTTATACGGGCCTCGCCCTTCTCGACCTTGAAAATTCAGAAATCCTCACCGATTACGAGTGTACCTCTGTTTATTTTCGAGAATTGGATGAAGAGGAGATCACAAATTATGTAAAAAGCGGCGAACCCATTGGTAAAGCTGGTGCTTACGCCATCCAGGGCAAGGCTGCCATTTTCGTGGAAAGGATTGAAGGTTGCTTTTATAATGTGATAGGTTTACCCTTGTACAGGTTGCATATGCTCTTGAAAAAAATTGGAATTAAAGTAAAGTAGGCAGAATGGGACTCTTCTCTTTTCTGCAAAAAGATATAGCAATAGATTTAGGGACAGCTAATAGCTTGGTTTATGTGAAGGGAAAGGGAATCGTCGTTCGGGAGCCCTCCGTGGTTGCGGTTTACCGCAACAATACTGTCCTTGCAGTTGGGCAAGAGGCCAGGCGCATGGCAGGCAAAACCCCGGCGGATATTACTATCATCAGGCCCCTTAAGGATGGGGTAATTGCTGATTTTGACATCACCGAGAAAATGTTGCGCTATTTCATTTCCAAAGCTCTCAACGATCGAGGACTTTTCCGTGTAGGCCCACGTGTCCTGGTGGGAATTCCCGTGGGAGTTACCGAGGTGGAGAAGCGCGCCGTCCTGGATGCCGCTATCCATGCCGGCGCCAAGGAAGCTTCCCTGATTGAGGAACCCATGGCCGCGGCGATTGGGGCTGGTCTTCCGGTTGTGGAAGCCACGGGCTCCATGGTGGTGGATCTGGGTGGAGGAACCTCTGAAGTAGCTGTGATCTCTATGAAAGGTATGGTGGCTACCAAATCTGTGCGTGTGGGAGGGGATGAGATGAATGAGGCCATCCTTGCCTACATCAGGAAAAACTATAACCTGATGATCGGGGAACGCACTGCGGAGGAAGTGAAAATTCGTATTGGCTGTGCCTATCCCTTTCCGGAGGTTAGGACCTACGACGTTTCAGGTAGGGATCTGGTTACCGGTCTTCCCAAATCCATTACTGTTGATTCTGAGGAAATCAGGCATTCCATTTCCGAGCCTCTGGCTGTGATCCTCGATGCCATTAAGGCCTGTCTCGAGACTACACCCCCCGAGCTTGCCGCCGATATCGTGGATCGGGGCATCATGCTCACTGGTGGAGGAGCCCTGCTTTATGGTCTGGACCGCTTCCTTTCAGATGCCCTGGGACTTCCCGTACTCGTGGCCGAGGACCCTTTATCCTGTGTCGTCCTGGGAGCTGGAAAAGTTTTGGAAAACCTTGATACCCTGAGACAAGTCCTGGCTTTAAGCAAACGGGCTTAATAGCGTGAATGAGGAGTAACTTAAGCCGTAATGTCTTTTTGGTGCTCCTTTGTTTTGTCCTTCTTATAATCATCCTGACTATTGCCCACCTGCCCTTTGGTGCTTGGCTCAAAGAAGGATTCTCCACCGTTTTTGCTTTTATCAGCCGCCCATTCGTGCAATTCGGGGAGTGGATAGCCAGCACCTGGGAAAACCTAACTCGCTTATCCTCTATCACCTCCGAGCTTGAAAAGTTGCGTCAAGAGAATAGCCAGCTTCTTGCGGAGAAGGTTCTTATGGAGGAAGCGCGTAAGGAGAACGAATCACTCCGCGCTCTTCTCAATCTGAAAAATTCTCTGACCGCACTGGACACAAAAGCGGCTTCAGTACTGGCTGCTGATTCCGCCCTGTACGGACGGAGCCTCCTGATCTCTTTGGGGTCGAACGATGGGATAAAAGAGCAGATGCCCGTTCTTGCACCAAATGGAGGGCTGGTAGGCCAGATTCTGGAGATTTACCCTACTAAATCGAGGGTGCTTTTAATTACTGACGCCAATTCCTTTGTTTCCGGGAAAATTCAAAGCTCCGGAGAGCTTGCCGTGGTAAAAGGTGATGGGCTTGAGGGCTGTTACTTAGAGAGGCTCCTCAAGGAAACGCAAATGAAAGCAGGAGATGTGGTGGTGACCTCCGGCCAGGGTGGCATTTTTCCTCCCGGTTTGGTTATTGGGAAAATTAAAGAGGTCTTTGCCCGTGGTTCCCTGCATCTTAGGGCCACAATTGTTCCCCAGGCTGATTTCTCGGAATTGAAGTTTGTCCTGGTAGTTGTGGGACCGAAAGAATGAGAACCTTCATTGTCTACACCTTGCTTTTTGCCTTTTTGAGCGTCTTTCAGGCATCGTTTTTGGCTTTTCTCTTTCCCACTGCTATTCCCTCTCTCTTTGTACCTTTTTTAATCTCATTGATTCTCTATACTGAAAATTTGCCCCTTGTTTTTTCCTTCTCAGTCCTTGCCGGGTTCTTCTTAGATCTTTCTTCCTCCACTCTATTTGGCTTGAATATGCTGGTTTATTTACTTAGCGCTCTCCTTCTCAGCGCCTGGAGGAGAACGTTCTTCCAGAAAGGATTTTTGACCTGGCTTTTATTGGTGGTAGGCTTTGACTTTTTCTCTCAGCTCCTTTACACCTTTTTTGTTTTCATAGGTGGAAACATCCTAACCTGGGAGATCTTTCTTTCCCGTTTTCTCTGGCACCTCTTTTATACCGCTCTCTTCGCCCCCTTGCTTTTTTACCCTTCGTTGTGGATGTTAAAAACCATACCGCAAAGGAGGGCAGTCGCCTGATGAAGCTGGATAAGCGCCTCCTGGCTTTCGCGCTTCTTTGTTTCTTTGTGCTCTCCATCATCTGGGGAAGGTTGTTCTACCTGCAGATCGTGCACGGGGAAGAATTTCGAGTGCAGTCCGAACAAAACAGAACACGCCTGGTATCCACACCTGCCGTAAGGGGCAGTATTTATGACCGCAATGGTGTTTGTCTCGCCAAGGATCAGCCCACTTATGCCATAAAAATTGTTCCTGATGATCTCAAAGAGGAGGCCATTCCCGTTCTGTCCTCCATCCTCTCCATGCCCGTAGAGGAAATCCAGGCCAAGCTCGAGGAAAATGATCTCCCTCCCTGGGAGCCCTTCACGCTGCGCTCCGGGTTGGGCGAAGATGTAGCACAGAAAATTGAGGAACAGCATCTCAAATTGCCAGGAGTGGTTCTGCAGATCGAACCTAAGAGGAGCTATCCCTTCAGTAACCTCTTTTCCCACATCATTGGCTATGTAGGGGAAATTTCCAGAGAGGAACTGGCTTCTTTAGGCGAAAAGGGTTATACAGGGGGGGACACGATTGGCAAGACAGGATTGGAGAAATCTTACGAAGATTATCTCAAGGGACAAAAGGGAAAGCAGGTTATTGAGGTTAACGCCCTTGGTCAGCCCATCAAGGTCCTTCACGAGATCGAACCCCAGCCGGGAAACGACCTGATTCTCTCCTTAGATTTGAAACTTCAGGAGAAGGCGCGCCAGATCCTGGTGGATAATAAAATGAACGGAGCGGTGGTTTGCCTGGACCCCAGAAATGGAGAAATCCTCGCTATGGCTTCTACTCCCGACTATGATCCTAACCTCTTCGTGAAGGGCATTTCTTTAAAAGAGTACGATGCGCTGCTGAAAGCCCAGGCCTTCATTCCCAAGGCCACCCAGGATAGGTTTCCCCCGGGCTCCACTTTCAAGGTGATCACAACCATTTCCGCTCTGGAAGAAAAGGTCATTGATCCTAAGACTTTTAAAGTGGTCTGCCCGGGCTATAAAGACATAGGTGACAGGAGATTTTATTGCTGGCAGACATCCGGTCATGGGGAACAGGATTTAATTGAGGCTATCGCCAACTCCTGCAACGTCTTCTTTTACACTCTGGCTTTAGAAGTGGGGCCTGAAAGGATAGCCAAGTGGGCCAGAATCTTTAATCTCGATGGTTACACGGGGGTAGACTTACCCGAAGAAGCCAAAGGCCTGATTCCGGATCCAGAATGGAAGGAAAAAGTTACAGGAGAGTCCTGGTACCCTGGAGACACCGCCAATATAGGCATAGGGCAGGGCGATGTCCTGGTTACCCCTCTGGGTTTGGCTAACGTTTATGCCGCCATCGCGAACGGAGGAACTCTCTATGTTCCCCACCTCGTCAGGGAGATCAGAACCTACGATGGCCTTCTCGTAAAAACTATCCCCAGCGTTGTCAAAGCCCAAATCCCACTTTCCCAGGAAACCCTTTCTTACCTGAGGGAGGGAATGATGAAGGCCACGGAAAGGGGCACCACTCAGAAAATTAAGTTAGAGGGAATTTCTGTGGCGGCAAAAACGGGAACGGCACAGATCACTTCAGAAAAACAAGATATCTGGATTGCCGCCTATGCCCCTGTGGAGAATCCGCAAATTGTTGTCCTCATAATGGATGAGTACTCAAAGCTTCCTTACGGGAGCTACCTTGCCCCATTCGCACACGAGCTTCTCGCTACCTTCTTCTCCTCGAAAGGGGTGACTCCTTGAAGGAGAGCACCTTTTTAAAAGCTGGCCAGATAAAGAAGATCTGGCGCAATCTAAACTGGGCTTTAATCTTGACCTGCCTTGCCCTGGTTCTTTATGGTCTTTTTGTCCTTTACAGCGCCTCGAGCCACGAATCTGGAAGAGCGGCTTTCTGGTGGCAATTGGGCTTCACCCTGGTAGGAATAATTCTGGCTTTATTTTTAGCCTTCATAGACTATCATGTGTGGCTTAAGCTGGCTTATCCTTTTTACATTATTGTTCTGCTCCTCCTTGTGGTGGTACTTATTTTGGGAAAGGAAGTATATGGCGCTCAAAGATGGCTTTTCCTTGGTCCTGTTGCGATTCAGCCCTCTGAGCTTGCTAAAGCTGCCTTAATCCTTGTACTGGCAAAGGAGATCGGAACCCGTAAGGAGGGAGGTTCCGAGCTTTCTTGCTTTCTACGCTACCTTCTTCTGGTCATATTACCTGCAATTCTGACTTTTGAACAACCTGACCTGGGAACTTCCATCGTGCTTCTTTTTATATTCTTCCCCATGGCTTATTTTGGAGAAATCCGCCTGAAGTACATCCTCGGGTTTCTGGGAGCATTACTGGCAAGTTTTCCGCTTCTCTGGTATTTCCTTCACGATTATCAGAGAAACCGATTTCTGGTGCTTTTTAACCCCAACGTAGACCCCCTGGGGATCGGGTATAACCTGAGACAATCTCTCGTGACTATTGGTTCCGGAGGACTCTTTGGCAAGGGATATCTCCAGGGAACCCAGAAACAACTTCAATTTTTACCAGTAAGGCACTCTGATTTTATTTTCGCAGTATTGGCCGAGGAATTGGGGTTTGTTGGGGTTACCTTACTTTTGATCCTCTACGGCCTTCTGTTCTATCTTGCACTTAGGGTGGCGCAGGAAGCAGAGGATATCTATGGACGGCTAATTGTTATTGGAGCTGTGAGCCTCTGGCTTTGCCACATTTTAGTAAATATAGGAATGACAGTGGGGATTATGCCAGTAACAGGAATCTGGCTTCCTTTCTTCTCTTACGGCGGAAACAACGTGCTTTTGAACTTTTTCACTATCGGTCTGGTTTTCTCTGTTGTCCTGCACAAGAGGAAATTCCTTTTTTACCCTCAGAAATGACCATCGAGGAAATCCTCTTTCAAGTAGAGAAGCCCGGACGGTACCTGGGATGTGAGCTGAATTCCGTTCATAAAGGATTTGACGTCTCCTTGCGCGCGGTCATTTGCTACCCGGACCTCTACGAGGTGGGGATGTCCAATCTGGGAATTTCCATAATTTACCACAGGTTGAATCAAGAGCGTGAATTCTGGTGCGAGAGGGCCTTTGCTCCTGCCCCTGACCTGGAGGAAAAGCTAAGGGAAAACGGTCTGCCCCTTTTTTCTTTAGAAAGCAGAACCCCGCTTAAGGACTTTGACCTGATAGGATTTTCCTTGCAATACGAGCTCACTTACCCCCAGGTATTGAATATGCTGGAATTGGGAGGAGTGCCCATCAGGACAGAGGATAGGGAAAAGAAGGACCCCGTGGTAGTGGCTGGTGGTCCCTGTACCGCAAATCCAGAGCCCATGGCTCCCTTTTTCGACGCTATGCTTCTGGGAGATGGGGAAGAAGCCGCAGTGGAGATTGCCCGGACCGTCCTGGATTATAAGAGGGGCGCAATTTACACAAGATCAGAGCTTCATTATGCGCTGAGTAAAATCCCCGGGGTTTATGTCCCCTCTCTCTATCAACCCCATTTCTCTGACTCAGGGGTTATTCTCTCCTGGGAGACAAAGGGTGAACCCTGGCCCGTGAGGAGTAGAAGGGTAAAAGATCTGGATTCGGCCTTTTTCCCCACTAAGCCAATCCTCCCTGGAATCGAAACAATCCATGATCGGGCTCAGGTGGAGCTCTTTCGAGGTTGTCTCAGAGGGTGTCGCTTCTGTGAGGCCGGTTTTGTCTATCGACCCCGGCGCTATAAAAGGCCGGAAACAGTGATCTTTCAAGCGAAGGAGATCTTAGAAAATACGGGTTGGGAGGAATTAGGCCTGGTTTCCTTATCTACCTGCGATTATCCCTGGTTAGAACAGGTAATTTTAGGGCTCGAGTCCGATCTTCGGAAAAGGAGGGTACAAATTTCCCTGCCCTCACTCCGGGCAGATTCATTTTCCGTGAGAATTGCCCGGCTCGCAATGGGAAGCAACATTACCCTTACTTTCGCTCCGGAGGCCGGAACCCAGCGCTTGAGAAACATTATTGGCAAGGATCTGAGTGAGGAGGAAATCTTGGAGGCCGTCAGGCTGGCTGCTCAAAACCGATTTAGCAGGGTAAAGCTGTATTTTATGGTGGGGCTCCCTGGGGAAACAGAGAAAGACCTGGAAGGGATCATAAATTTAGTTCTCAAACTCAATCAGGAGGCAAGATCGATTAATAGGAAAACCCACCTTTCCGTGTCCTGCTCGGGATTTGTCCCCAAACCGCAGACGCCCTTTCAGTGGGAGAAAATGGAGGGGCTTTCAGAGCTCAAGAGAAAGAGGTATTTCATTCGCTCCAGATTAGAACAAAGGGGAATAGAAGTGGGGGGTCAGAAAGAGGAGCTGAGTTTCCTTGAGGGCGTGATTGCCCGGGGTGACCGCAGGGTAGCGGATGTTATCGAAGCGGCCTGGAAAAATGGTTCTCGACTCGATGGCTGGAGCGACCACTTTTCCTTCGAAAGATGGGAGAAAGCTTTTGAGGCCTGCGGTATTGATCCCTCCTTCTACCTTTACCGGAAACGGGATAAGAGCGAGTCCCTGCCCTGGGAAGGAGCGCTTTATACTGCAGGAAAGGAGTACCTCTTTAGGGAAAGGATGAGGGCCCTTAGCGGTAATGAGTAAAAGGGTGCGCATACGTTATAAGAAGGGTAAGGAAATTGCCTTCCTTTCCCATCTGGATATCTGGAGGGCCTTTTCCCGGCTCGTGCGCCGCGCAGAAATTCCCATTGAATTTAGCCAGGGATTCCACCCCCGTCCTATGATTTCCATGGGGCCTGCTTTGCCTGTGGGAGCATCGGGGGAGGAGGAACTTTTGGATATATTTCTTGAAAGAGAACCAGATTCTGATCTCCTTTCAAGGTTAAAAGCCTGTTCTCCTCCTGGTCTGGAAATTAAGGAGACCTGGTTCGTGGAGGAAAAAGATAAAGCACTCACGGCTTTCCCCTTTCTTTCTTTATGGTACCTTTCAGGAACCTGGGAGAAGGTCCCGGAGGAGGACTTTTTAAAAGCACTCCTTCAAAGGGAGGAGCTTTTTACCCTGCGCTCCACTCCTAAAGTGGTAAAACAAATTAACCTGAAGAAATACCTCCGGGCTTTGAGGGCAAGGAGAGGTTTTCTGGAAGTTGAGCTTTACTCCTCACCTTTAGGAGGCGCTCGTTTAGAGGAGGTGCTCCGGCTACTGGAAGAGGGAGGTTATAAATTCTGTCTTGAAGCAATCTCGCGCAGGAAGCTGATACCTCTGGAATAGGTTGGCTTTATAGTGGTCAGGCGAAATTGGTCTACAACTCGGAGGGAGTGGGGCGGTTAGCCGGGGTGTTCGGTTCAGGGTGGACTGTTACATCGGCTCCTGGGAGTTCCTTGCGAACGGCTTGCTCGACCGCCTCGGTAATGGCATGAACCTCTTCAATTCTAGCCTTGCTATCCACCAAAATGTGCACGTCTACAAAGTAATGTGCGCCGGACGGGCGAACTCGAATTCGATGGCAATTGCGCACTTTTGGTGTGCTTTGCACAACCGCTTGCAGCTTTTCAATTATTCCTGGGGGAGCGGTGTCTAGAAGTGCCGTGATCGTCCGCTTACCTAATTGAAAACTGATATAGACCACAATAGCAGCAACAATCAGCGCTGCTACAGCGTCGGCTTGCTGTAAAAAGGACAACCCAGGAAAAGTCCTGGCCAGTACTACACCGACCAGGCCTAAAATAACTACGCTCGAGCTCCAGATGTCGGTAGAAAAATGAAGCGCGTCAGCTTCTAGCGCCTGGCTGTTATGTTTGCGGGCTGCCCGGTAGAGGATCCGCGACCTGGAAGCATCCACGGCGATAGACAACCCCATCACCAGGAAGGCCCAGATGCTGGGGTCAACGTCCGCTGGTCGGAAAAACAAGCGTTGGACAGATTCGTAGATGATCCAAACGCAGGTGGCCAGGAGCAAAAGGGTTTCGAAGAGGGCAGATAAATTCTCCACCTTACCGTGTCCATAACGGTGATTCCCATCGGCAGGCCGATCTGAGATCCGGACGGCAATCAGGGTAATGATAGCAGCCACCAGGTCGAGTCCAGAGTGGGCAGCCTCGGCCAGGATGCCTAAGCTGTTCGTGGTGATACCGACCACGAGCTTAAGCATCGTAAGGCCCACCGCGGCAATCACGGAACTCAGGGCAGCATTATTCTTTTCTCGACTAGCTTGATTTAGATTTATATTGGTATTCACAGGGATTTCCCCATAACTGGAAAGAGCATTGCCGCCTATAATAGGCCGAAAACGGTATCCTGTCAACATTCCGCACCAATTCACTGCTAAAGGGATGAAGTCCAGGAGTTGCTCGCTTTATCCTGGACTCTCTAAGATCGAGGTGGTATAAATACTCAATATTCGGAAAGGTAATTAGAGTGCAACAAAATAATTTGGATATCAAAACCCTTCTTAGAATTCTCTCCCTCTGGCTCTGGAAAAGTCCACGCTACTTTTTCCACCTCCCTTCTTTCCTCTTTTCCTTTAAAAGGGCAACTCAAAAAAGAAGGGAACTGCTTCAGGACGGACTTGTTGTTCCCCCGATGCTTATTTTGAGTATCACCCAGGAATGCAATCTCGCCTGCACAGGGTGCTACGCAGCTCAGGTGGGAACCATGAAGAAGGGCCAACCAAGCTATCGTCCCCATCTGAATATAGATCAGTGGCGGAAAATCATTAAAGAAGCAAAGGAATTAGGAGTCTTTTTCTTTCTCCTCGCTGGAGGGGAGCCCTTCCTGCATCCGGGTATTCTGAACCTGATCAAAGAATTTCCCGGGAATTTTTTCCTTGTTTTCACCAATGGTGTGGCGGTTTCAAAGGTGCATCTGGCCGAGCTGAAGAAGTTGAACAACGTGGCAGTAATTTTGAGCCTCGAGGGTGGAGAAGAGGAAACCGATTCCCGTCGGGGTAGGGGAGTCTACAAACGGGTGATGGAAACGAAGGCCCAACTGATCCTTGGAGGAACGCTTGCGGGCGTCTCCGTTACAATCACACGCAGAAAGAGCGGGCCCAGTTCCGAGAGAAGGTGCTGGAATATCGGCAGAAGAAAAGGATATTCCTTATTCATTCCCCCGGAGACGAAGAGTACGCTGGGGGCTGCGTTTCCGCGGGAAGGGGGTTTGCTCACGTTACTCCCAAAGGCTTTCTCACTCCTTGTCCAGTCTCCAGTTTCTCAACGCACAGTCTTCTCGGTACCCCATTAAAGGAGGCCCTTTCCAGCGATTTCTTCCGACTCATCCGCGAAAGCGAGAATCTACTGGAACCAGAAGGGTCCCCCTGTGCCCTATTCGTCCACAAAGAGGAAGTAAAAGAACTAGCTGCCTCAGTAGGAGCCACGGAAGCAAGTTAGGTCCCCTCTCAATTGACAAGGCCGGGTCCTTCTGGCATATTCTCAAATGTCAGACAAATAAAGATTTAGGAGTGAGTGCTTTGGCCAGATATATCAAGCCTCTGGAAGTAAACGAGGAAGTCCTTGAAAAGACCGTGGAGCGTTGCCGGGAGCGCGGGATCATCATTCCTACTTTCAGCCAGCAGAAAAATCCCGATCTGATCCCCGATGCCGTCAAAAGGAAACTCCCGGAAATCGGGCTCTGGGATGTTCACCCCCTGAACCTTTTCCGCATTACCTGGAAAAACGATATCAAAACCGGGCTTTTCGACGGTGTGAATTTTATAGAGCTCCCCTCTTCCTTAACGGGAGTAAAAGCGCGCATCGTGGGCCTCATTGGGAAGTACTTTCCTACGGGAGCTCATAAGGTAGGAGCGGCATTTGGCTGTCTGGTCCCTCGCCTGGTGACCGGGCAGTTCGACCCCACAAGTCAGAAGGCGGTCTGGCCTTCTACGGGAAATTATTGTCGCGGTGGGGCTTTTGACTGCGCTCTTCTGGCTTGCGACGCCATCGCCATCCTCCCCGAAGAGATGAGCAGGGAGCGCTTCGAATGGCTCAGAGAGATCGGCACCAGGGAGATTATCGCTACCCCGGGAAGCGAGTCCAACGTCAAGGAAATTTATGACAAATGCTGGGAGCTACGAAGGGAAAGAGGAGG
>JANLFM010000002.1:0-21636 GCA_024655865.1 Caldisericota bacterium | reverse complement strand
AGGAGGCAAAATCGTAATCTTCAATCAGTTCGATGAGTTTGGAAACTGCATCTGGCACTACGAGATCACCGGTTCCGCCATAGAGGAGGTTTTTAATCAGATTAAAGAGCCGCAATCTCGCCTGGCGGCTTACGTTTCCGCTACCGGTTCCGCGGGCACGATCGGCGCTGGCGACTATCTGCGCAAGAAGTTTCCTCTTCTGAAGGTAGCGGCGAGCGAAGCCCTGCAATGTCCCACCCTTTTCTTAAACGGTTTTGGCGCCCACAGGATCGAAGGCATCGGAGACAAGCACGTCCCCTGGATTCACAATGTGCGCAACACTGATGTGGTGATTGCCATAGACGATGAATACCCTATGCGCTTACTCCGCCTCTTTAATGAGGAAAAAGGGAAGGAGTTCCTAACCAAGGAAGGAGTTCCCGAGGAAATCGTTCGTTCCCTCTCCCTTTTAGGGATTTCCTCCATTTCCAACCTCTTAAGCTCCATTCGCCTGGCCAAATACTTCGAGTTGGAGGAAAAAGACATTGTCTTCACCGTCTTCACGGACTCCGCCGATATGTACCGCTCCCGAATTCAAGAGCTCAAGGAGGAGAGGGGGGATTACAGCGAGAAAGACGCGTTGATTGACTTCAACCATTACCTTCAGGGAATTGGAGCGGATTGGATCAAGGAGTTAGGATACTGGGAACGCAAGGCCCTGCACAATTTAAAGTACTTCACCTGGGTAGAGCAGCAGGGCAAGACCGTAGAAGAGCTCCAGGCCCTCTGGTCCCCTGATTTCTGGGACGAGGTCTTCTCCCAGGTTCCCGAATGGGACCGCCTGATTACGGAGTTCAATCGCAGAACCGGCCTATTATAATCAGAAAAACAATCCCAGAATCCACACTACTGAGATGGCGACGAGGCTTTGCCACAAACTCAGAAGCGTCAGGGTGCGAAATCCTCTGCGGACGTCCATTTCTGCAAAACGAGTGACCACCCAGAAGAAGCTGTCGTTAATGTGCACAACCGCTAAGGCGCCAGCGCCCACGGCCAGAGCCGCTATTTCAGGCGAAAGATGAAGAGCGGGAAGGAACGGAGCGATGAGAGCAGGAGTGGTCAACATGGCCACTAAAGAGGAACCCTGGGTAATCTTGAACAGGGCGGCCAGTAGGAAAGGAACCAGAAGCCCAGGCATCTGGCTTTCGATCAGGAATTCCCCCAGGGTATTTGCCAGCCCGGTTTCCTGAACTACCGCTCCCAATGCGCCGCCTGCTCCCACAATCAAGAGGATTGAAGCAGCCCGATTGACGGCCTGAGAAAACCATTGATTAAGATTGTCCATCCCTGACTTCCGATTGAGGGCCATCTGCATCACTACCCCCAGGGGCAAAGCTACGGCCGGGTTCCCTAAAAATAAAGCCCATGACTGGAGAATAGGGGTGTCGGGAAAAATTGAGGGAGCGAAAGAATGTATGATGATAAGGAAAAGAGGGGAGATGATTGGTAAAAGAGCCATCCATACCGTTGTCTTTGGTTTCAGCTCGTTTTCTTCCTGAAAAAGAGCTCCCTCCTCTGCTGGAAATTGATCTTGCACTGCCTTTCCCGCTTTTAAGGACCAAAACATCCCCACGAGAAATACTGGACAGAATACGAGCAAGCTCAGAAAAAAGGTCTTGGCGAAGTTGGCTCCGAAGAAGGACATGACCCCCAGTGGGCCTGGCGCAGGAGGGATCAGCTTGAAGGCGCTGTATGTCCCGGTGGCCAGAGCCAGGGAAATCAATGTCAGAGGCAATCTTCCTCCTCTGGCCAGAGTTCTGGATATTGGTGACAGGATAATGAAAGCAGTATCGCAGCACATCACGGGCACCGAGATTACTGCTCCGGTTAAGGCCATAGCCCAGGGTGCCCTTTTCTTCCCAAGAAGCCGAAGGGTTGCATTGGCAATGGCTACCGTGCCCCCAGATTTTTCCAGTAATTCCCCCAGGAGGAAGCCAGAAACGATCAAAACCGCCAGGCCGCCCATCATTTGCTTGAAACCCTCTAAGGATTTTGAAACCACTACTACAGGATCCAGGCCCGCCAACAGGCCGAAAGCGAAAGTAGCAAAAAGCATTACCAGAAAAATTGGGAAGCGAAAGCGCGTCGTGAGAACAATCAGCCCCGCTAAAACCAGGGCAAAAATCAGAAAAAGGTATAGGGTGGACATTCTGTTCCTCCAGTCAGGTGGCTCAGCGATGGAGAGGGATCAGTTTTTGCATCTCTTGCTTCGCCTGCTCAAAAATGGTGGTCTCTTCCTTAAAGAGGCGTTTGAGCAATTGCAGGTGTACCTCATGGCGGATGTAATCCTCGGCCACATAAACAATTCCCGGGTTCTGGGACCAGGCTGCCCGGCAGGAATCCGTGGGCATGGTGTCTCCCAAAAGGACATCCTTCCCATCCGTAATCAAAATAATAAAGGTCTCGTCCTCTTTGAAGCAACTCTCGTGCGGGAAAACGTGGGCACCCTCAAGAGAAAAAGAGCCGCAGGCCACCACAACCAAACGGGCATTCCGGGCAACTGCCCTTTTCAGCGAAGATTTCAGTTCCCTTAAAACACTTTCACCGGAAGCCAGATAGATGGATTTTTTGGCTGATTCGATCATGGAACGAGCCCGGGAAAGAACAGCCTCTCTTCCCTCCAGAGACCAGATAGAGGAGAACATCTCCTCCTCTTGAAGCGCTTCGGCGTTTTCCTCTAACCAGCCCACCGCTTTTTCGAAGTCGTTGCGCAGTCGCTCTGCCAGTTCCCGCGGGCTAATCGGTCTATAAAGAGTGGGCCTTTGATGAGAGACGAGAACCACTCCTCTGGCTTCCAGCTTTTCTAAAGTCTCATAAACCCGGGAGCGAGGAACTCCTGAGACCCTGGCTAACTCGTAACCGCCGATGGGGTTCTTTTTCAAAAGAGCCAGATAGACCCTTTTCTCGTATTCGGAAAAGCCAAGCTTTTCCAGCGCATCTTCTTTCATTTTTCACTCCTCCTCAATTTAGTGTTCACTATAGTAGTTACTATATTTCCATAGAAGGAAAAGTCAAGAGGTATATATTCCTATGCGATAAAAAGTTTTCGCTTTTCATTTGACACCTTCCCTCATTTCCTTTAAAATTGCTCACGTTTCACGGAAATAGTATGGAGGAATTCGATGAAGACCTATATTCCCAAAAAGGATGAAATTCAACACCAGTGGTTTGTAGTGGACGCCAAAGGCAAAACCCTTGGTCGGTTAGCCTCAAAGATTGCCCGCATTCTCATGGGCAAGCACAAGGCGAATTACACCCCTTTTCTGGACATGGGTGATTACGTGATCGTAACTAACGCCCGCTACATCAGAACCACGGGAGCCAAGCTTGAAGAGCAAATCTATTACCATTATTCCGGCTACCCGGGCGGTTTAAAAAAGCGAACCCTTGCCGAGATGCTGAAAAAACACCCTGAAAGGGTAATTGAACACGCCGTACGCCTGATGCTTCCAAAGAACACTCTGGGCCGGAAGATGTTCAAAAAATTAAAAGTATATCCTGAAGCGGAACACCCGCACGTTGCGCAGAATCCGCAGCCTTTAGATTAGGAGGAAGAAGTGGAAGGAGTATTGAAAACTCACGCAACAGGTAGTCGAAAAACAGCTGCAGCCAGGGCGTTCCTTACCCCCGGTAAAGGGCTTTTTCTTGTAAACAACAAAACTCCGGAAGAGTATTTCCGCCGTCCGACCCTGGTGGACATAGTGATGCAACCGCTCGTCCTCACCGGAACCGTGGGGCAGTTTGACATTCGTGTCCATGTCGAGGGTGGGGGTATCTCAGGGCAGGCCGGGGCGGTGCGTCACGCTGTGAGCCGCGCTTTGATTGAGTACAATCCAGAATTTCACCCCGTGCTCAAAAAGGCTGGCCTTCTAACCCGCGATCCCAGGGAAAAGGAACGCAAGAAATACGGCTTAAAACGGGCACGTAAGGCATCCCAGTACCGCAAGCGTTAATCAAAAATTCTTAAAGGGGACCCGCAAGGGCCCCCTTTTTGTTTACATGAGAAAAATTTTAAATCCTATAGCGATCACCTTTCTGAGCCCTTTTTATAAGAATTAGTCTTGTATTTTGCCTTTTTAAATGATAAATTTGAAAAACAGTTGAAACTTTTTCCTTAGGAGGAAATTATGCGCTTGACAGAGGGCCCAAAAATAAGCGTTCCGATTCCAGGAAAAGAGACTCAGAGAATTGTAGCCATGGATGATAAATACCTTGCCACGGGAACCAAGGGCTCACCGGTGGCAATCAAGTGGGGGAGGGGAGTGCGGTTTGAGGATGTGGACGGCAACCTCTTTCTGGATTTCACAAATGGTATGGTAGCGGGTACCGGACATTGCCATCCCAAAGTGGTCCAGGCCATTAAGGACCAGGCGGAAAAATTCCTCTTTTTCAACGGACCGGATTTCTACTACGAAGTCCAGAGCAAAATTGCGGAAAAGCTATGCTTAATCACTCCGGGAGATTTTCCTAAAAAGGTTTTCCTTTCCAACTCGGGAGCGGAAGCCAATGAAGCAGCATTGAAGCTTTCCCGTTCCAGCACTGGAAGAAAGCAGTTTGTAGCCTTTCTTGGCGCTTTCCACGGAAGGACCCTTGGCGCTTTAGCACTTACAGCCTCCAAGGTTGTGCAGAGAGAATCCTTCTTCCCCATGATGCCTGGAGTAACTCACCTTCCTTTCGCTTACTGTTACCGCTGTGCCTACAAGATGAAGCCAGATACCTGCAATTTCTGGTGTGCGCAAATTTTGGAGGACGTTTATTTTAAATCCGTTCTTCCCCCGGAGGAAGTGGCTGCCGTTTTTATGGAACCGGTTCAGGGGGAAGGAGGTTATGTGGTCCCCCCTGCAGGATTCGTGCAAAAGATCAAGAAGATCTGCGAGAAATACGGCATCCTCTTTGTAGCGGACGAAGTCCAGGCCGGTTTCGGGAAAACTGGGGAAATGTTTGCCATCGAACATTTCGGCGTCGTCCCGGATGTGATCAACCTGGGTAAGGCTATGGCCTCAGGTCTTCCCATGGGAGCCACAGTATTCAAGGCAGAACTGGACTTTCCCGTTCAGGGCAGGCATTCCAACACCTTCGGTGGAAACCCAATCTCCGCAGTAGCTGCTCTGGCTACAATTGAGGCCATTGAGGGAGAGAATCTCCTCGAGAATACCAGGAGGATGGGGGAAGTCTTCAAACAAGGTCTCCTGGATTTAAAGAAGGAGTTCGAGGAAATCGGGGATGTGCGCGGTCTTGGTTTGATGCTGGCTATCGAGTTAGTGAAGGATAGGGAGAGCAAAACGCCAGCCCGGGAACTGCGCGATCGAATCATAGAAAATTGCTACAAAAAAGGCCTCCTTCTCCTCCCTTGCGGCACATCAGCCATCAGGTTCACGCCTGCCATGGTGATCAACCGGGAGGAAGTGGAGAAAGGCCTGGAGATCCTCCGGGAAGCAATTATTGATGCTTTGAAGAATTAGCCTATGTACCCTCAGTTAGTTTTCCGCCTTAACCACATAGAGGAGAACGCCAGAAACGTTGTCCTCATCTGCCAGAGCGCGGGGATAAATGTATTCGGAGTTACAAAAGTAACCTGTGGTTATCCTCCTGTAGCCTGGGCTATGGTTCGCGGTGGGGTAGCAGGGATTGCCGATTCGCGCTTGCCTAATTTAGTTAACCTGAAAAGGGCGGGCCTGAATGTTCCCTTAATGCTCCTTAGACCTCCCTCTCCCCTGGAAGCGAAACTTACGGTGGAGACCGCTGATATCAGCATAAACACATCACTGGAGACCATGAAGATCCTTTCCCGGGCAGCCCTAACGCTGGGGCGGCGGCACAAAGTCCTTCTTGCTGTAGAATGTGGCGATTTAAGGGAAGGGATCCTTCCTGAAAAGCTCCCCGAGCTGGCAGTGGAGGTGGAAAAACTCAAGGGGTTAGAGCTTCTGGGCGTTTCCGCGAACTTTGCCTGTTTGAGCGGGGTGCTCCCCACCAAGGAGAACACCAGCCTGTTCGTTCAGGCCGGGAAGGAAGTGGAACAGGCCATAGGAAGACCGCTTGAGGTTTACTCTGGTGGAGCTACTGTGAGCCTGGGCTTATTGGAAAAAGGGGAAATGCCCAGGGGCATCAACCAGTTGCGCATAGGAGAGGCTATCGTCTGCGGCACAGATACTTCCGGAGACCGTCTGGTCCCCGGGACGAGGCAGGATACCTGTATCCTTCGTGCCACGGTTCTGGAAGTAGAGACCAAACAGGCTGAAGATACTGCTCCTTTAGGAAGGAACGCTTTTGGTGAAGTTACCTCTCTCTTAGAGACAGAGCCCCGCAAAAGGGCAGTCCTTTCCCTGGGCAGAATTGACGTGGATCTGGGAAAAATATCTCCTCTGGATAAAGGGATAAAAATCGTTGGTGCTTCCTCAGACCATCTTGTTCTGGATGTCACAGAGAGGGAGGTTCCTACGGTGGTGGGTGAAACGATTAGTTTTGCGCTTTCTTATCAGGCTATTCTCCGGGCATCGGTTTCACCGTATGTGGAGAAAAAATTTACCCCATCAGATTACTTTAAGGAGGGCTTATGAAGAGAAAAGTTTTGATTATGGGGGCAGCTGGAAGGGACTTTCATAACTTCAACGTATTTTATCGGAACAACGAAAACTACGAAGTTGTAGCCTTCACTGCCACCCAGATTCCCGACATCGAAGGCAGGATTTACCCACCAGCGCTGGCTGGGAAGCTCTATCCGAAAGGTATTCCTATTTATAGTGAGCAGGAGCTCACGAATTTAATCAAAAGGTTTAAAGTAGATGACGTTGTTTTTGCTTACTCCGACGTCTCCAACGAGTACGTGATGGGTAAGGCCGCGGAAGCCATGGCTGTCGGAGCCAATTTCGTCCTTCTGGGGCCAGGAAACACTTCCCTCAAGAGCATCAGGCCTGTAGTCTCCGTTTGTGCAGTGCGCACGGGCTCGGGGAAATCCCAGACTACCCGACGGGTAGTGGCCATCTTAAGGAAGATGGGGAAAAAAGTGGTAGTAATCCGGCATCCCATGCCCTATGGCAATTTAGAGGAACAGGCTGTACAGCGCTTCGCCACTTTAGAGGACCTGATCAACTACAAGTGCACGATCGAGGAGAGGGAAGAGTATGAGCCCCATATTGAACGAGGAGCTATTGTCTATTCTGGCGTAGATTATGGTGCTATTTTGAAGGAAGCCGAAAAGGAAGCGGAAGTTATAGTCTGGGATGGGGGAAACAACGATTTTTCCTTCTACGTATCCGATTTAAAGATCGTGGTTGCTGATCCCCTGCGACCGGGACACGAGCGTCTCTATCACCCCGGACAGACCAACAGCAGGATGGCGGATGTCCTGATCATCAACAAAGTGGATACGGCTTCCCGGGAGCAAGTGGAGACCGTGCGCAGATCTCTGGAGTGTTTAAACCCCAATGCCTTAATAATTGAGGCGCGGTCCACGATAAAGGCGGAAAATCTGGACGCCATCAAAGGAAAACGAGTGCTCGTAGTGGAGGACGGCCCTACAGTGACCCATGGGGAAATGGGTTTTGGCGCTGGCTATATAGCGGCAAAAAGGGCGGGAGCCAGGGAAATCGTCGATCCTCGCCCCTTTGCCAAGGGGTCAATCAGGGAAACCTTTAAAAAATACCCCCACCTTACGGACGTGCTCCCTGCTATGGGTTACGGAGAGAAGCAGATGAAAGAGCTTGAAGAGACCATTAACGCCGCGGATTGTGACCTGGTGATCGTAGGCACACCTATTAACTTAACCAGATTCCTGAAGATTAACAAGGAAACCGTTCGGGTTTATTATGAACTGGAGGAAGTGGGCCACCCGGATTTAGAGGAAATTATCCGGGAAAAGCTTCCAGCGATTTAAAGGGAGGAATATATGAGGAGCGAGCTTAGAGGCAGGGATTTGCTCTCCCTGCGCGATCTAACCAGGCAAGAGATAGAGTTAGTCTTTGAGGCTACAACGGAGCTCAAAACCCTGGCGAAAATGGGGCATTTCCCTCGCCTTTTAGAGGGAAAGACTCTGGCCATGGTCTTCCAAAAGACGTCTACCAGAACCAGAGTTTCGTTTGAAGTGGCCATGGCTCATCTGGGAGGCCATGCCCTTTTCCTGTCTGCAAACGATCTGCAACTGCGAATCGGAGAAACAATTCTGGACACTGCCCGTGTCCTGGGCCGCTATGTGGACGGGATCATGGCCCGTGTTTACGGGCATCAGGATGTGGTGGATCTGGCTGAAGGGTCAAGAGCTCCAGTGATCAACGGACTTTCAGATTTTACCCATCCTTGCCAGGGGCTCACCGACTTTTACACTATTTTGGAACACAAGGGGAAACTTTCCGGTCTTACCCTGGCTTACGTGGGAGATGGCAACAATGTGGCCAATTCCCTTATTTTTGGAGGGACAAAATTGGGACTGCACGTCAGGCTAGGGACTCCCTCAAAGTATCGTCCTCCTGAGGAAGTACTGAAGACAGCCGAGAAGTTTGCCTCTGAATCTGGGGGATCATTGGAGATTTTTGAGGATCCCGTTCAGGCAGTGAGTGATGCTGATGTGGTGTACACGGATACCTGGGTGAGTATGGGCCAGGAGAAGGAGAAAGAGGAAAGGCTTAAGGTCTTCCAACCTTACCAGCTCTCATCTAAGCTTTTGAAGCACGCCAAAAAGGACGCGATAGTGATGCACTGCCTGCCCGCACATAGGGGCCTGGAGATTACCGACGAGGTAATGGACGGTCCACAGTCCGTGATTTTTGATCAAGCAGAAAACAGGTTGCACGTGCAAAAGGCAATCCTGGCACTGCTACTTTAGTTTTATAAGGGCGGTAAATGACTTCTTTATATCAGTGGTTGCAGGAATTCTGGGGTAAGATTCAGGTTCCCTCCTTGGCCCTGAATCTCCTTGATGTAGTGATCATTGCCGCCCTTTTCTTCTTTCTTTTTTACTTCATTAAGCGCACCAGAGCTTTTCAACTTTTTATGGGGTTGGCTATCGCTCTTGCGGTGATGCTCGTTATCTCTATCATTGCAGGCTGGGCAGGGCTAATTACTTTAGAGTGGCTCTTGCGCACCGTGGTCACCATGATCGTTGCTACCCTGCCCCTCGTTCTGGCAGTTATTTTTCAACCTGAGCTTCGTCATTTTTTTGCCCGACTTGGCAGTCGCAGCATCCTCACTCATGCCTCCGGTTACGAGGAAACCATCAACGAGATCTGCCAGGCAGTAAATCAGATGGCGGAAAAGAAAATGGGAGCCTTGATTATTATTCAGAGGGAATCTGGATTAGAGGAGCTAGTGGAGCAGGGTGTAAAGATGGATTCCCTCGTCTCGGCAGAGGTTCTTTCCTCAATTTTCTATCCTAATTCCCCGCTTCACGATGGTGCGGTAGTAATTTCCAGAAATCGCATTTTAGCTGCCAGGGTAGTAATTCCCCTTCCTGATGTCACCGGCTTACGGAGACTGGGAACCAGGCATCTGGCCGCATTGGAGATTACCAGGGAAACGGACGCCATAGCGGTGGTGGTCTCCGAACAAACTGGGGCCATTTCCCTGGCTTTCAAGGGCGAGCTTCAGGCTGACCTGAGTTCCATGGATTTACGGACTCGCTTGACCTCGCTTCTTGCTCCCCAAAGGAGGGAGAAAGTTGAAAAAACTGGCAAACGCCCTTAAGACTAACTGGCAACTGATTCTTTTATCAATAGTCCTGGCACTGCTTCTCTGGGTCTACGTGGTTTCCGCGGAAGCTCCTCAGATGGAGAGAGTGCTCAATGTTCCCCTGAAAGCCCGTAACATAGAGGAAGGTCTGGCTCTCACTCAGGCTCCAAGCAGCGTCTCCTTAAGGTTAAGAGCCCCTGTACGTATGGAGATACGTACTGAAGACCTGGATGCCTACGTGGATCTCAAAGGTCAGGGGGAGGGACAATGGCTACTTCCGGTTCAACTGAAGCCCATTCCTGGGGCCAGTTTCGTAGAAGTGAAACCCGAGAAGGTGCTCATTACTTTAGAAAGGATAACTACCAAGACTATGCCCGTGGAAATTATGTTTCTGGGCAAGCTCCCTCAAGGTTTCACCCTGGGTCCCGTGGAAGAAATCAAACCTGAAGAGGTGGAAGTCAAAGGGGCCATAAGCGTGCTGGAAAGCGCTCAAAGGGTCATCGCTCCAGTTACTCTTACAGGAATCACCAGCCAGATTTCCCAGACCGTCCCCCTCAGGGTAATTGACGATAGAGGTCAGGAAGTGACTCAGGTAGAAGTAAACCCTAAAAACGTCGATGTGACTATTGGCGTAAACGTGCAGACCATTTCCAAGACGGTGCCCGTCATTCCCCTGCTTGATGGCTCTCTTCCTTATGGATTTGTGGTAAAGAGCGTTTATTGCGAGCCCCAGGTAGCCACCCTGGAGGGAAGCGCGGATGTCCTCGAAGGAATTGCTACCCTTTACACTTATCCTGTTTCCCTTTCCAGAAGGGAGGAGAGTTTTGAAGAGCGCACTTACATTGATGTTTCCAGTACCAGTGCCCGCTTGATCTCAGACCCGGTGGTGACGGTAAAGGTGGAAATCGAGGAAGAGGGCAGGACTATGGTGGAGGTTCCTGTGCAGGTGAAAAAGGATGGAACCCCGGTCACTCTGAAAACCTCTCAAGTTTCAGTGTACGTTTCCGGTCCCAAGTCCTTAATAGATACCTTAAGAGCCAGGGATTTCAATGCCTGGGTTGACGCTTCCGGGCTGACAATTGGAACCTACAGCCTTCCTGTGAAGGTAGAGGGTCCTTCAGGCATAATTATCCTCAAGGTAGATCCAGCACAAATAGAGGTAGAGATTCCTGAATGAATAGAAAAATATTTGGCACTGATGGTGTGAGGGGGGTGGCCAACGTAGAATTAACTGCCGATCTCGCTTTAAAATTAGGTCGAGCCCTAGGTTTTTACCTCAAAGAGAAGTCTTCTGATCCTTTGGTGCTCGTAGGCAAGGACCCAAGGCTATCCTCCGACATGCTCGAGGCCGCTTTGACATCAGGGATTCTTTCCTCGGGAGTGAAAGTGGGCCTTCTGGGTACTGTTACCACGCCAGCTCTTTCCGTTTTGATTGGAGAATATAAAGCCCAGGCCGGAGTCATGATTTCCGCTTCACATAACCCAATTCAGGACAATGGGATCAAGATTTTCGGGGCCAATTCCATGAAGCTTTCGGACGCCGAAGAAGCCCGTATTGAAGAAATTCTGGAGTCCCTTTCCTTCAAAGGACCGGAATTTCCCTCGACACCAGTGGCCTTGGCCGATAGTGGCCAGAGGTACTTTTCCTTTCTCAGGAAATATGCTCCCCATTTTAAAAAGCCCCTTAAGTTAGTGCTCGATTGTGCTTGGGGATCCACTGCTCTTTTTGCCCCCCAGCTATTCCGGAAAACCGGGCTCGAGGTTTATCCGTTGAACGCTTTGCCTGACGGTTTCCGAATTAATGTAAACTGTGGCTCTACGAATATTGAGTTTTTGCGCCGGGAGGTACTTGAAAGAAAGGCCGACTTAGGATTTGCCTTTGATGGGGATGGGGATAGGTTAATTGCCGTAGACCGGAACGGAAGAATCGTTGATGGGGACGTAATCCTCTGCGCCTATGGCCTATTCCGTTTGCGTCAGGGCACTCTCCCCCAGAAGGCTGTCGTAACAACCGTTATGAGCAATTATGCTCTGGAAAAAGCCATCACTGAAGGGGGAGGGAGGCTAATCAGAACAAAAGTCGGGGACCGCTACGTTCTGGAGAAGATGCTGGAGGAGGGAGCTGTTCTGGGAGGAGAGCAATCCGGTCACATTATATTTGGGGAGATATCCTGGGCCGGAGATGGTATGCTCACTGGGCTGATGCTCCTTCAATTGATCAAGGAAACTGGGATGGACTTATCTGAACTGGGCAAAGAATATCAGCCCGTGCCGCAGGTGCTTTTAAACGTAAAGGTGAAGAATAAAGCAGGATTTTACGAGGATCCAGAGCTCCAGAGAGTAATCAGCGAATATGAGCAGGATTTAAAAGGCAGGGGGAGAGTGGTCGTTCGACCGTCAGGAACAGAACCGATAATTCGTATAATGGTGGAATCCCTCAAAGAGGGAGAAGCAGAAGAGGTTGCTTCAAGACTGTCTAATCTGATTGAGCTGCGCCTTTCTTCCTAAAAAGCCTCGAGAGCGATCCGAATTCGCTCCATCAACCTTGCCGGGACTTCCTCGCACTTCAGCTTTTGAATTATCGTTCTTTTGAACTGAAGTTCCAAACCGTAAATGCGCAAACACTGAACGCATTCTGCAAGATGGGCTTCTATTTCGCACTCCTCTTCTGGGGAAAGCTCTCCATCGATAAAGAGATATAGCTTCTCAATCAAATGTTCACAGCTCACTTACTTGAACCTCCCTCTTTCTTAGGTGGTAAAGTTTATCCTGCAACAAGCGTCGCGCCCGGTGCAATCGGGACATTACCGTCCCCAGATTGGTCTCAGTGATCGAGGCGATCTCCTTGTAAGAAAAACCCTCGGTGTATAAGAGGAAAGTCAGCCGATATTGATCCGGTAACTCCTCTATGGCCCTCTTGATGTCCTCGTCCACGAGGTTTTCGAAAAAGAGGTGTTCTGGATCAGGAGTACCCACGAGGTAATCCTCGAGAGAGACTTTCTGCGGATCCTTGGCCTGTTTGCGATACTCGTTGATGAAAATATTAGTCATTACCTTGAAGATCCAGGCTTTGAAGGAGGTCCCCTGGGTGAACTTGTCGTAAAAGTTAAAGGCGCGCAGAAAGGTATTCTGGACGAGATCCTCAGCGTCAGCCTGGTTCCGGGTCAAGCGCAGGGCCGTTCTATAGAGCATGGGCATCAGGGGAAAAGCTTGCTTCTCGAAGAGTTCTTTTTTTTCTTCGCTGTTTCCCTTGCTCATTTTCCTGTCACTTCTCGAATTTGTTTCTCCCATTCCTTAGGTTCCGTATGTATTACCCTTTTTATGAAATTTTCCCTCATTGAAGCAAAAATGGGCAATAGTTTTAAAAGGAGATAAGTGGAGTATTTTTCACTTTCGGATAACTCGGCCTCTTCTTTAAAGAGAATCTCCCGGTGAAACCCTAAAAGGGGCCAGAAGATGTGCACACTTTTGATCCATTCCTTCTTTTCCTCAGGGGTCTTTCCGGGGATGCGGAAAAAGTAGGTAGCGAAGTCCTCTATAGACGTGACCTCGAAGGCCAGGAGGTCCCCAAACTGCGCAGATAACCATGAAAGGTAGGGAAGATCACTTCTAAAGGAAGGAGAAGGAGCAAGGCCGAAGTAAGTGTTCTCTGGAGGTGCCATCGTAAGAAAGATCCTGACGTACTCTTTTTTCTCCTCGGGGATGAGGGAAAGCATTTCTTCCCAGTTTTCCGCATCTTTTACATCAACCTTTCTTAACGTTCCTTCCTTAAAGAGGAGAGCGGAAAGCGCCTGTCTGGTGAAGGAATCAATTTCGGGAAGATACTCCCCGAAAAGCTCGGAAAGGCGAGCATTGCTTGCTTCATAAGCTTCCCTGGTATCCCTGAGGAACTTTTCCCGTAGCGCCCCCAACTGGGAAAGAGAAAAGCGTTCCTGTGCTGTCTCAAGGTGGACGGAATAGCTCTGTTCGTCGAAGGAAACACCCTTTAAAAAGCGCATAGGGATAACTTTCACCCCGTTCCCTCTTGCAAACATAATCAAAACCCAGGGAAAAACCGCTATTTTTCCAGGTTCCGTAAAATTTGGAGTGGATATTTTTAAAGAAGAGATTCCCCGCAGTTCCTCGTCCTTTAAGAAAAGCGCCTTAAAGCAAGCTTTTTGAAATCCCTCCCAGATCTGGCGTAAGGCCTCCTCCTTCTTTGCTCCCAGACGGGATAGCTCTAACTTCCCTTCTTTCTCAAATCCCAGGGTAAGTGAATAATCTTCCTCTTTCAGCCAATCCATCTGGAAATGAGGGAGAAGAAAAGCGCTCCCAAATTCAGGAGTTACCTGGATCCCCATCTCCTGAACGAAGAGGGAACCATCTCCTTCCTGAGGCGCAGGGCCGTAAATTTTAAAGTGAACGGGAATTGCGCTCAAGTGAGCTTCAAACCGCACTCTGGACAGAATTTAGCGTTTCCGGTATCGGCACCACAGCGAGGACACTTCCCGGCTTGTCTCAAAGGAGTCCCGCATTCTGGACAGAACTTGGCCCCCTTGGTATCCGCGCCGCAATTAGGGCAAACTGCCACAGCAGGAGCTTCCAGATTGAGGTCCTTAGTCCAGTCCTTCTCTTTGACCTTCTCCGATATTTGTTCCAAGGTAGCCTGGGATTGAGCGTGGGCGATTTCTCCTGCAAGCTTGGGGGCACACTCAACACACAGTCCGCGATCTTCGTTCCAGCAGATATCCAGACAGACCCACTTGCCGCAGCGCAGGCACTGCTTGAAATGACCCTTAACCTCCTCAATGGCAGTGATGAAGGCCTGATCGTGTTCTTTCTCCCAGCGAGCGGAGTGCACTTTGTCCCCTACGTGGCTGGCTTTGCTGAAAATTCCTCCTAAAACCCCACCGGCTATATCGAGAGCATCGTTTATAGAACCGGACTTGCTTGCCTGAAAGGAGCTCTGGTAACCATTTTCACAGATGTCGCAGAAGAATTCAAACTGAAATCCCCGATCCGTGGAAAGGTCTTGGTAATTTCTCACAAATTTAATCAGTGGCAACTAACCCACCTCCTTAGTTTTTCTCTTATGATATAAGCCTCTGACCCTTAAGTAAAGCGCAGATTTCGAGGAATATCTTATTTCAAACCCAGGTACATACTCCAGCTTTTCTCCCAAAAAGAAAAATTTAAATCATTACTGGACATAACAGGACAGTTATGATATAATTATTAAACAAAAGGAGGCAATGAAATGGCTTTTGAAAGCGTTAAAGCAGCATTAGGAGAAGTGGTGCTGAAAGAAGGGCTGAGGTACCTTGCACGGGATCCGGAGAAAAACATGGTTAAGCTAGCAAAATGGTGGGGAGAGAAAATTGCCAGAAGCGAGTTGCACAAAAACTACGCCAAATCCGTGGTCGAGTTCCTCTCAGATGAAAACAACAACTGGCGGCAGCTGGCGGTCAGGGCTTTTGGCCAGCTTTCCCCCAAGGTTAGGGACACCCTTATCAGCAATTTCTTCATTGATGCCCTTGTCCTGAGCCCGGAAGAGATAAGGAAAGCGCAGGAGAAATATGGCGTACATGTGCCCCCGGTAATGCTGTTCGATCTTACCGAACGATGCAATTTGAGGTGTAAAGGATGCTGGGCTGCTGAGTTTCCCAGGGAGGACTTGGACTTCGCTACTCTGGACAGAATTTTAACAGAAGCTGAGGGTCTGGGGATGCGTTTCTTAGTAGTCTCCGGAGGGGAGCCCACCGTGCGCAAGAATGATCTCTTGGATCTCGCCAAAAAGCATAGCAAGGACATTTTCCACGTCTACACCAACGGTACACTCATCGATAAAGAATTTGCCCGGAAGGTAGCGGAGGTGGGGAACATCGCCTTTGCCATCAGTATTGACGGGCTGGAAGAAAACACCAACTTAAGAAGAGGAAAAGGGGTTTTCAGGAAAGTGATGGAAGCTATGGACAATCTTCGGGAAGCTGGAGCGGCCTTTGGATTTTCCGCCACTTATACTCGGCAGAATACCGAAGAGATCGCCAGCGATGCCTTTATAGATCTGATGATAGAGAAAGGGTGCCTTTGGGGATGGCTTTTTACTTATATTCCAACAGGAGGGGAGCCAGATCTACAGTATATGGCTACTCCGGAGCAGAGGGGTTTTATGTACCAGACCCTTCAGCGCTGGCGCAGGGAAAAACCCATTTTCGTAATTGACTTCTGGAATGATGGCAACCTTGTAGGCGGCTGCATAGCAGGTGGTAGGAGCTACTTCCACATCAACGCTGCTGGTGACGTGGAGCCTTGCGCTTTTGTGCACTATGCCAATGTAAATATAAAGAATACCACTTTAGTGGAAGCGCTAAAGAGTCCTCTCTTCATGGCCTATCAGGCCAACCAACCGTTTAATTTAAACCACCTCAGGCCTTGTCCAATTATTGACAATCCCCAAAAGCTGGAGAAGATTGTAAATGAGACAGGGGCTTATCCCACACAGAGAAATGGCATCTCGGTATCTCAACTCTGCCAGCCGCTCTATGGCTATGCTCAGGAATGGGGTGCTGTGGCGGATCAACTCTGGGAAGAAACAGCCAGTGCCCAGGAAGCCGTTTCCTTCAAAGGAGGACGGTCGGGAAGCAATCCAGACGCTTAACGTATTCCTATAGTGGAATATTTTAATCTCGAATCAGGCTGGCACACTAAGGCGATTTGAGAGATAATTAATTTAATAAGAGGATTGCTTAAATGCCAGGAAAATGTTCTATTTGCACTCACCCAAATCGCCTGGAGATTGAAAAGAAAATCTCTGAGGGCGTTTCCTATAGAGATATAGCAAAGCAATTCAGCGTGAGCAAGTCAGCTGTAGGAAACCATGTGATAAAACACATCCCTGTAGCTATAAGGCAAGCACAAGCGGACCGGGAAATTGAGAGCGGCTTAAACATCATAGAGGAACTAAAACGCATTCTGGTAGAGCTAAACAGACTCCGGAGCGAGGCACAAGAGACTACTCAGGAGGCCTGGAGAATTTTCAACAATGCCAAAGTTACGAGCGCAGTCAATTCTGGGGCGATCAAATTCCTGGCCGATACTTTAGAGAAACTCACCAGGATAGAAGATAAATTCGTAAAGTTTATTGGGATTCAGGCTAAATTGCTGGGCCTTCTGCAGGAGAAAAAAGAAGAGGAACCTCTCTGACAAATCATAGTTGGAAGCGATGTGCTAAAGAACGAGCTCCTATTTGATTATCGCAAAATTAAGAAATAGAGTTAGGACCCAGAAAGAGACCCTCGATTCCTGGAAAAATTGAGAGCTCTGGTGAGGAGGCTCGCAAGCGGGCAAGCCCCTGTCTCTGAGGGATCCTTAAGAACGATGCGGAAATGTCCTCAATTTTCCCCTCAAAACTATCAATATTGTGTTGTCTTTATTTAGGCCCCCTCGTCCGTCTCTACGGGCTAATCTGAGTGTTTTTGTGATGGTTTCCAGCAAGTTTATTTTGACTTTGCGAATTTGGGCAGAGCTATCTAGTAGGTTCTGTATGAAATGGTTGTCTTTATTTTTCAATCAACAATTTACCCGGAAAGCTTTTCTTCCTCCATTCTGGGGAGCCTTACATCGGCGTAGGAGAACCCTGTTATAGCTCTATCTTCTTGCTCCCTTGCCCACTTCTCGTACCCGATCTCTTTCAGCCTCCTGGAATCAGCGCTAAATAGAGGGTAATTTTTCAGGAAATCCTTAAGCATCTGACAGGGGAATTCCGAACAATCCGCACAGCTGAAGAGCTGTCTTTCCCTGACGCATTTCCGCACCGGGCAATCAGGGTAACCACCCCCGCCCCGGCAACCCCTGCAAGGAATATCAGCCAGAAGGTTCAGGCCCTCCCAAAATTTCCCAAAAATCGGGTGTAACTCCGGGACGTCAAAGTAACCTAGGTCGTAGCCTTCTTCTTTGAGCATCTCCCGAAGCTTTTTAGCTTCCTGAGGGATCCGGCGCCTTGAGGCGCACAGACCACAATAAAGAGTACAGCAGGCGACTTCCTCCTTCATGTTCCCTCCTCCTTTAATTATTCGTAAGGCAGGGTGATCTTTACTATCAGGGAGTAGGCCAGGCCATCCTCTGCCGCAACAATTACGCGCTCGTGCGCTCCCAGAATGGGAGCGATCAGGGTGTAAAGCTCGGGCTTCAGATCAAACCCCTCTGCCAGCTTGGCCAACTCGCTCAACCTGGGAATCCCTTTTTTGAATTCCTCGGGGAGCTCCACCTCCCTTCCCTTTTGATCCTCGCTCAATCCCTCTAAGGGGCCCAAAAGGTTCACGAAAAGAGTGCTTCTTTGGGGAATATACTCCTCAGTCTTTCCCAGGTCGCACCTTCTCAGGTAAGTGTAAAGGTAGCGGAACTCTCCGGGCGCACCCCAGGCGTACTCTGTAACCATTTTCTGAATTTTGTTTAAATTTACTTGAATATAGGTGGATGGTGCGTCGTAAACCTGAGGCTCAGGTTGATAGAGTTCCTTCATCCTGAAAAACCCATAAGAGGAGAGGAAGGTAACCAGGTCCAGAGCTCGAGCATAGGAAATTTTCCCTGTACGCACGAATCCATCCTTCAAAACGATAAAAGTGCCATCCCCGTAAAGGTGAAAGGTGACAACATGTTGACGCACGACCTCGGCGGGAACTAGGCCTCCTCCGTGATCAGCCTTGATCACTATGTAATCCATTTTTTTCTCAAAAAGGTATAACAGCCGTGAAAGGAGGAGAGCTGTTTGCCCCCGAGTAGCCGGAGTCCCAGGACCCCAGAATTCCCCGCACAGGCGAGGGTCTCCCTTCTCGAGAAACCCTTCCTCAATGGCCGTCTCCACGTAGGGATAAGCCCAGTGCTCAGGTCCTAAATCGGGAAAGGTGGGACTTGCTGGTTGCGCGATTTTCCAACCAGCATTTCTTACAATTACCGTAAGAATTTGTTCCCGCGTGACCGATTCCTCGGGATGGAAGGTGCCATCTGGAAATCCCTTGAAGAGCCCCACCTTTACGGCGGTCTCAATGTAGGCATAGCCCCAGTGATCCTTGGGGACGTCCGGGAAGGTTGGAGTGGGAGAGGAGATCGGGGAAATCTTGAGGGCCATAATGACCATTTTGGCAAACTCCGCCCTGGTTAAGAGCCCGTCAGCCCGGAAAGTGCCGTCTGGATACCCGCTCACCACCCCTTCCTGAAAAAGGGCAAGCACTGGCGCTTTTGCCCAGTGTCCCTGGATGTCAGAAAATGGGGTTCCCTGGGATCTGGAAAGAGGTTTCAGGCGGAGGAAAACCGTGGGCACGCTCGTCCAGTAGTTCAGGTTGTTTTCGATCTCCACTATCCTTTGCGCCACAGTATCCTTTGGCGCCTCAGTAGTTACAATTAGGGAATCCGGGCGGAAACG
The DNA here is from genome assembly GCA_024655865.1 of Caldisericota bacterium. GTDB lineage: Bacteria > Caldisericota > JANLFM01 > JANLFM01 > JANLFM01 > JANLFM01. The sequence goes on along the minus strand of JANLFM010000002.1, from coordinate 2,537 downwards.
AAAATGCCAGGGAGGATTGTCCGCCTGCTCAACCTTGCCCCCGACCCAATATTCTTGTGCTGTGTCCGCTTTTGAAACCGATTCCAGAAAGTCTTGTTTGAAGGAGGAAATCGTGATCACCTCTCCGTAATCGTCCTGGAAGAAGATCTCTCCCCAACCAGTTCCTTCCTTTACCTGAATCTGGCAAGAACCTTCCAGATTGAAATTAAAAGAGGTAAGACGGGCTTTTATGTTGTAAATTCCTGGCAAAGCCTGTTCCGGAATACTCCAGGATTCCCGGTAAATCTTTTTCTCGCCGGGGTTCAATGTGTAGGCAGTGAGCACCATGAGGAAGAATTTTCCCTGAGACCACCTCCAGTAATAGGAATTGGGCCCGGTGACCTCCAGGTCGTACTGCTGTGAAGTGTTAAAAGTAAGTTCTACGGGCTCCGTGCTCTTGTTTTCCACTTCCATTAAGAAGCCTGCCACTTCACCCGTATAGTAAAAATCCCTCTCGGGAGTAATTGAAAAGGCGATCGTACCTGGAATCTCAGCCCCAAATACCCTCTTGCTCTGGCCTGCGGACATCCCCAGAGGGGCGAAGGTCGAAACTAAAAGAATAACGATAAGAGCCGTAGCTCCGATTTTCATCGCTTAACCTCCTTTGCCTTTTTAGACGGTCTGAGAGCCTGCCTTGTTCCTTTTTAGTTCTACTTCTATGTGGTATCCTTCCATAATAAAGGGATTTGAGCAAGAAACATGGAAAAAGATCAGGAAATTAAGGTGGTGGCGGTTAATCGCCGCGCCGCTCATCAATATGAAATTCTCGAGAAATTTGAAGCCGGACTCGCTCTTTTTGGTTCCGAGATTAAGGCTATTCGCGAGGGCAGAGTAAACTTCCTAGATTCCTTTGTGCGCGTGGAGAATGGCGAGGCTTTCATACATAACTTGCACATTGGAAGTTACAAGCCAGCGGCCGCATTCGCTCCCGATCCCACGCGGAAAAGGAAACTTCTCCTGCACAAATGGGAGATCAGGCGACTTCTGGGGAAATCCCAGGAAAAGGGGTTGACTATCATCCCCTTGCGCCTTTATCTCAAAAACCATCTGGCGAAACTGGAAATCGCCGTGGCCCGGGGGAAAAAGGAATACGATAAAAGAGAGGCCATCAGGAGAAAAGAGGAGAGGAAGGCGATTGCTGAGGCCATGAAGGCCAAGCTCAGGAAACTAAAATAGCCCCTACCCTTTCAGCCTTTTCTCCAGGAACTCCTCGTAATTTTTCTCTTCTTTATCCCGCTTTTGCCTAAGGGCGAGGACTTTTCTTTTATTGATCTGCCCCATGATAATGAAATAAAGGGCGACTCCAAAAAGGATGATTCCCAGGGCGATCCCGCCCCATATCAAGTAAGTACCCGGATTGCGCAGGGATTTCCAGGCTTTTTCGCTTCGGGTGACGATCTCTTCTGTGCGTTCGAGCCAGAGTGAAGTTTTCTCCATGTCAAAACTGTCGAAATAGAAGTACAGGGTCCCGTAATTTTTCAGGATTTCCACGAAATTGGGAAAGTCCATCCAGAGATAGAACTCCGCTCCGGCCCTATTGATGAACTCCGCTGCGGCAGCATAGGACTTCGAGTCAAAGGGAGGCTGAGGAAGTGTTAATAGATAGGCTTTCCATTCCTGCGTGAGTTGATCGATACTTTTTCCGTAAACTTGCTGAATGGTTTTGGGTATCAGATAGCTCTGCCCTTTCGAGAGCATGTAATCCTTTATTCCCGCCAAAAGCTGAAGGAGTTTCTCCTGGCCGTATTTTTCCCAGAGAAAGGCGAGGAAGGAGGAAAAGGTGCAGGTGGCATAAAGGGAATACGGTCGGTACATCATATCGTAAGGCGTGAAGAACCGATTTTCCTTAAGCAGGAGGAGAGTCGAGCTATGGGGGCTAAGGCCTCTAAACTGGTCCCAGAGGAGTTTGACCAGCCCGCTCTGGAGGAAGGAAGCGCTCTCTCCCAGGGAAATTTTCACCATCAGGGCGATATCCTCGCTTCTGATAAAAATTCCCTCCTGATAAATATTGTAAACAAAGCCCTCTTTCAGTTTTGCACTTTTTTCGTAGGCTTCCTCCCAGGAAGTGTAAATCTGGCAGTCAATCTTCCCTGGATCCTTCGCCTGGGGAAAAAGCCCCTTCAGGAACTGGAAGAAGGACTCTCTCTCTTCGGCCAGGGCACTTACTTTTTCCTTTAATGATGGGTCATCGAAATAAAAGCGAAAATGCGCGCTTTCATAAGCGGGCTCTTGGGCGAACGTGGCGTAGGGGACCATGTTCATAAGAAGGGCGATTAATAGTGCCCAGATTGACTTTTTTAGCATGTTCATTTTCGCTTAAATACCCTCTCTTCCAATGATTAGAGCGAGGATTTACAGGTTTCGTTCATGATGGTAGGAATTATTTCTCAAGGTTTTCTGTTTCAATTTATGCTAGAATAGTTACGAGGGGGCGCAAGGTTTCGACAGAGGCTGAAGGCAAAGGTGGCGAGTAGAGGTGGTCGCAGACCTCTTAAATT
>JANLFM010000029.1 GCA_024655865.1 Caldisericota bacterium | reverse complement strand
GATCCCGAAATCCTTCTTCTGGACGAGCCCACTGATAATTTAGATCCTCGCAGTGCCTCGGAGCTAACCTCTTACCTCTCGGGGCTTTCCTCCGCAAAGACCATCCTCCTTTCCACCCACGACTTGAATCTGGTGTCAAAAATCTGCTCCAGGGTTTATCTCCTTTCCGAGGAGAAGAAAGTTGCGGCAGAGGGTCGACCTGAGGGGCTGCTCAAGGATAAGGGACTTCTTGAAAAATTGAATCTGGCAGAAGTCGACTCACTTTTACCTGGTCGGGGCGAGAGGATTTGAACCTCCGGCCTCTTGGTCCCAAACCAAGCGCTCTACCCAAACTGAGCCACGCCCCGGCATGTGAAAATATAAAATGAATCGCTGACTAATTCAAGGGCCTGGAAATGAGAAGGATAAAAGGAGATCCTGGTTTTTTTCAAGCCAGCCACGGAACTGGGAAAGGGCGCGGAAGCGATGAGAGAGTCTGTTCTTTTCATCTTCCGGCATCTCCCCATAAGTGCGCCCAACTTCCGGAAGGAAAAAAATGGGATCGTAGCCGAAGCCATTGGTTCCTCTTTCCTCGAAGGCAATGAAGCCCTGTACCTCTCCCCGGAAAAGGTGTTCGCCCTTGCCACTTTTAAAAGCCACGACGCACACAAATTTCGCCCGACGCTTTTCCCAGGATATGCCGTGTAATTCCCCAAGAAGTTTCCTCCTCCTTTCTTCGTCGGACTCCGCGTAACGAGAGGAAAAAATGCCGGGCCTTCCTCCCAGGGCCTCCACCTCAAGACCTGTATCGTCAGAAAGAGCGGGGATCCCGGTGAAGTAGAAGACCTGCCTTGCTTTAAATAGGGCGTTCTCCTCGTAAGAGCTACCGCACTCTGCAGGTAGAAAAAGTCTGGGAAAATCGTTCAAAGAAAGAATCTTTATCGGAAGGCTGGAGAGAATATCTCTGATTTCTTTGAGTTTATGGGCGTTGTTGGTGGCGCAGAGTAAGGTCACCTGAGCCCTAAGGCGTTCCTCTGGATCTTAAAGATTTCCTGAATTCCCTTCCACCCAAGCTCAATCATCTGGTCAAGCTCCTCCCTGCTGAAGGGTCTACCTTCTCCCGTTCCCTGGATTTCCACGATTTTCCCCTTTTCGGTCATGGCCAGGTTCAAATCAACTTGGGCTGTGGAGTCCTCCTCAAATGTCAAGTCCAGGAGCACCTGATCGCTGACGATACCAACGGAAATAGCAGCCACTTGCTCTAATAGTGGAAGGGTAGTCAATAACCCAACATTTTTCATCCAGCGGAGAGCCTCCACCAGTGCCACCCAACTCCCGGTGATCGCTGCCGTCCTGGTTCCTCCATCGGCCTGAAGGACATCGCAGTCCAGAGTAATGGTCCTTTCGCCAAACTGAGTTAAATCCACACAGGCTCTCATTGCTCTGCCAATAAGGCGCTGAATTTCCAGAGACCTGCCGGAACGCACCTGGTCGCGACCCGTCCTCTCCTGGGTGGAACGGGGCAGCATGGCGTACTCTGCCGTAACCCATCCCTGTCCAGTTCCCTTTAAAAAAGGAGGTACCTTCTGCTCCACCGAGGCCGTAATGTGCACGATCGTCTTTCCCAGGATCACCTGGGCAGAGCCTTCGGCAAAGTCGGAAACTCCCGTTTTGATCTCGAGAGGTCTAATTTGAAACTGTTCCCTACCGTCGGATCTTTTCATTTCCCTCTAATTTTAGTTCCCTAACGGACTTTAAACCAGGATAGATCTGAGAACCAACTTTAAGAAATAGTGCGGGGTTCCCGGTGGTATAAAAGGTTCGCTCGGGGTTCCCTCCCGAGGCACTTAATTTCCTTTCTAAGAGCTCTTTTCGTACCCGAATCGAGACAGCCACAGCAGGATCAACAATTTGAGCCTGGTCGCTTAAAAGTTCGGTCATCAACTTCGTGAGGTAGGGATAATGAGTACATCCCAGAATTAATACATCAACCCCCGTTTCCCTGAAAGGGGAGATTACCCTGGAGGCAAATTCCTTCACCCCGTTTTCTCCACCAGAACCATTTTCAATCAGGTTCACCAGGGCCTGGGAGGCTACCTGGACCACCTTGATTGTGGGATCGATGCGGGAAAAAGCCTCAGGATATGCGTTGCTGTAAACTGTACCAGGAGTTGCGAGCACACCAACCCTCTTTTTCCGACTTAGGGGAGCGGCATAGGAGGCAGTGTCCTCTATTACTCCTAAGACCGGGACAGAGTAGCGAGAGACCAGAAGGTCCAGGGCCTGGGAGGAAACGGTGTTACAGGCTACAACGATCATTTTCACCCCCTGGTTTATAAGGAAGTCCGATATCTGGCAGGCGAATTCCTGAATCTCTTCTTTAGGGCGAGGTCCGTAGGGAAAACGACCATCGTCCCCAACATAGATTATGGGTTCCTCTGGAAGCAGAGAAATGATCTCCCTAGCTACGGTCAATCCTCCAACTCCGGAGTCAAAGATACCAATCGGTGCATTATTGTTCATTTGCGTTCTCCTCATTATAGAGTGCTCAAATAGCGCATAATTGCCCTAAAAAGGGCCTCAGCTGCCCTCTGTCTCACATTGGGATCAAGAAGGAGCCTTTCCTCCTCAGGATTGGAGATGAACATGATCTCTGTGAGGACCGAGGGAATGGATTTTACATCCTGTACCATAGCCATTCTCCATGTAGGAATTCGGTAGCCTCGATCTTTTCTCCCCAGAGCATTAACCAATTCTTCCTGAATGAGCTTTGCCAGAGGAAGGGCCCTGGGATAAGCGTAGTAAGTCTCAGTCCCTCCCACCTCCGGGTCCGTAGTGGAATTGTTGTGAATGGAGAGGCAAAGATCAGCGCGACTGGCTTCGGCGATGGCCACCCTCCCAGGAAGGTCCGGGGTAGAAGGATCCCTTTCGGCAGTGCGGGTCATAATTACCTCAATACCGGCTCCTTCAAGCAGGGAACGAAGCCTGAGTGCTATATCTAAATTGATGGTGCTCTCCTTTGTTCCGGAAGGACCAATCGCTCCACCGTCATAATAGCCCTCAGGAGTTGTTCGGCCGTGACCTGGATCAATTACCACTCTCCTTCCAGAAGGATTGGGGGTTATAGTTCCAGGCCTTTCCACGCTAATTTCCAGTCCAAATCCTTCTTCAGGAACGTTTATGGCGTAGGTCTGCGCCCGTCCCAGATTTAAAGTAACAGTCACAGGACCCGCGCCTGTCGTGGTAGTCCTGGTCACATCTACCAGCATTCCAGTGGAACTCACAGTTTGAGGCAGGAAATAGGCCCTGGGGACAGTCAGGTAAAGTAGGTTGCTCTCCTGGTCATATTTCTTCTGGAAGAGCAGAGGGGCTGTACTTTCCAGGCGGACTGTGGATCTGACCGTTCCGTCCGGTCCGGGACTCTCTGAAGCTTCAACCCTGGTAATCTGGGGATCAAGATTGATCACTTCCTTTTGGGAATTCCAGCTGGGCATCAGCCCCAGAACCTCATTAGAGGACTCCATAGGGATGTAGACTTCCTTGTTTAAAACCAGTGCGGGCTGATTCATTTTGATAATGAAGGTTTCTGAGCCCCGTACTAAAAGCGCCCGGCTGTCCCCGTTGAGAAAATAGATGGTCTGGTTCCCCATCTTCCAGGAGGCGGAATTGGAATTGGGGTCCATCGTAACCTGGGCATAAAGGTAGCTTGAGAGAGGAGAGAGGGGTATGTAAATCTGGGGTCCCTTTTTGAGATAGTTCACCTCTTGAGGAAGCTCTGACCCCTCCACAACGATATGCGGGGCTTGAGCTTTAATACTCAAAGTGAGCTGCCCCGGAACATTATCGATTCGAGAAAATTCCAGGGGCCTTTTTAAATCCACGAACAAGCGAACCTTGTTTCCCTCGAGGGCCCTTATTCTGGCGCGGAGCACATCACCCTTTTTTATGGAATAAAGCGCCCCCTCCTGGGGAAATTGAGTATAAGGAAGGTCCAGGACGACGCGATCAGGGTTTCCCAGAATGGAGGGGGTACCAGTGAGGTACCCCCTCCCTTTAAGGGTGATAAAAAGCGTGCCATCCTGCATTTTCCACTCTAAGCCTTCAACCGTGGCGATGGGCCACTCGGATACGAACTCAGTCTGATTGTTCACTACCCACCCCTTCTCCCCATCCAGGAGTTCTATCTGGAACCATGTGTCCTGTCTCCAGTCCAGGGCCACGCCAACCACCTTTCCGCCGGATTCAGGAGGCAGGTTACACCGTGCTTCATGTTCCAGCCCGGGGCCCTTTCTGAAAGGGGCAAGCTGGGAAATCCTGAGGAGTTTGCCCACGGCTTCGGTGGAGGTGGCGGTGACTTCAGGAGACAGTTCAAGCAGATCCTGGTAGACCCATCCTGAGTCTCCAGCCGGGGTTTCAACCTGAAACCAGAGTTCCTCAGCGCTGGTCCAGGCCGATCCTACCACCTTGACCGGAGTCCCCTCCTCCAGGGTGCCAATTAGCTCATAATCCGCCGACGGTCCGGAGCGAAGGTTAGAAAAGCTATTGATTATGGCAGTGTTACCCTGCGGCTGGTTGGAAGGGGTTTCTTCCAGGGTAACCAGCCAGGAGGCAATCCATCCCTCGAGATTTAAGGAAGGAACGTAAACGTGATACCATAGCCTTCCTTCGGTGTCTGTAGCTTGATCGTCCACTACAAGCTCGGTGCCGTACTCTAAGGTGTAGATGAGCTCATATTCCGTCCCTGGACCGGTGCGCAAGTTGGCGATTTCCCCGGTTACATACCCCTTTTGTTCCCCCAGAGCCCGAGGCAAAGGAGGAAACAAGGCCAGGCAAAATATTAAAAGCAGAAAGATATATAAAGCCTTTTTTACCAGAAGGCACACTCCCTTCTTTTTGATTTTAGATATTAGCATACCTTCAAATAAGACGGAATCAAACAGTGGATTATTTAAGAGCAGAGGCAGCAATTATAAAAGGAACCCTCCAGATGAACTGGCCCGCTGTATCTCGCCTCCTTCCGGGATGGCTGAGATCAGAACAAATAATTGCCTGTGCTAAGATCAGGCCCGCTGGCGCTCCCGACCTTTACGAGGACGGAGACCTGATGACCATCTTTGAAAAGTACCGGGCTGAGTTGATACTTCAATTTTTCAGGAATGCGAAGAGCTTGCCTCCAGAATGTCAGACTTGTCAGATTAACGATTGTTGCTTGGGCTGCCGCTCCGGTGTTTAGGCTGTGGGCCTGGAGTTTTACCACAAGGATCACCGCTACCCAGGACGATGTACAAGTTCAGGAGACAATTCCACGATTTTTGGACCCCCTTTTGGGAAAGTGGGCCTCAGTCCATGGTAATATTTTTTATATGACTGGGAGACAATTTTTGAAGTAAAATGGAAATTCCTCTCTGGGCCTCGGCGCCCTTCGCACTGATGCTTTTGTCCATCGCTATTATCCCCCTGATTAACCACCACTGGTGGGAGAAAAATTATCCCTTTGTGGCTATCTTTTTGGGTGCTTTGGGCCTGGTACTATACCTTACAATGTTCAAGGACCTGGAGGCTGTGTGGCACACAGCCTTGGAGTATTTCTCGTTTATCTCTTTGATCGGCTCGCTTTTCGTGGTTACAGGGGGGATACTGATTCGCATTGAGGGAGTGGCCACCCCCTGGTTGAACGCTCTGGTGCTCTTCGTCGGTGCTGTAATCTCCAATTTCATAGGCACAACCGGAGCTTCTATGCTTCTAATCCGTCCCTTCCTGAGGTTGAACAAAACGCGCCTTAAGCCCTACCTGGTTGTTTTTTTCATCTTCCTGGTTTCCAATATCGGAGGAGCGCTCACCCCTATCGGGGATCCGCCTCTCTTTTTAGGTTATCTCAAGGGGATCCCTTTCTTCTGGCTTGTAGAACACGTCTGGTTTATCTGGCTCTTCACGATTGTGCTGGTACTTGCGGCATTTCTCTTTTTCGATTTTCGGAACCGAAAAGGCCTGGATGAGCCAGCTTTTGCAGGCAAGCGCGGGGTAATCCTTCTGGGAAAGAGAAATTTCTTATTCTTAGCACTGATCATTCTGGCAGTCTTTCTTCCCACGCCTGTAAGAGAACTGATCATGATTGGAGCGGCTATAGCCTCCTACTCTCTCACCCCCCATTCCATCCATCAGGACCACGACTTCAATTTCGAACCGATAAAGGAGGTGGCCATCCTCTTTTTTGGAATCTTCGCCACTATGATCCCCGCCCTGCAGTACCTGGAAACGCATGCTCAGAGCTTCGGGCTGCATTCCCCCGGGCAGTTTTTCTGGCTCACGGGGTCTCTCTCAGCTTTCCTGGACAACGCACCCACCTATTTGACCTTCCTTTCCACGGCTATGGGAGCGTTAGGGCTGGATATTCATGGGCTCCTCCTTCAAACTCCTAAAGATGTAGTGGGGATTTCTCTGGGGGCTGTTTTCTTCGGCGCTATGACCTATATTGGAAACGGGCCCAACTTCATGGTGAAGAGCATCTCAGACAGGGCAGGGGTGAAAAATCCCACTTTTCTGGGATACATCGTTCGATACTCGCTCCCCGTCCTGATTCCTATTTTCGTCTTGGTGTGGTTTCTTTTCTTAAGATAAATCCTTGACCATCACGAGGAATGGTACTTTTCCGATGCAAAATTCCCTTTCCTCCCTGAAGCCCATCTTTCGGTAAAGGGAAATGGCGGAGAGGTTTTCCTTTTCCACCTCCAATTGCAGCCTGGAAAACGTGGAGGCCCTTTCGCAAGCTTTAAGAAGCTCCTGGCCCAATCTTTTTCCCCTTGCTTCAGGGAGAACGCCCAGAAAGATGATGCGCAGGCATGGTTTTCGGGGGCGGGAAAGCCAAGCTGATTTCAGGATAGTAAAAGTGGAAGAAAGCGCGCGCCACCCTATCCTCTTCCAGAGTTTGAGAAAAAAGCTAAAGAGATAAGGTAAAGGAGCGCTCCAGTTAGAGGGGATGGAAAGAATAGCTCCCAGGGGGAGGCTCTTTTCTTTATAAATCCAGGCGGCAAATTTTCCGCTCTCCATAAAGAACTGGCATGCTATTTGGAAGAACTGGGGAAACTCCTCTTTCGAGAAGCGCTTCAGTCGACGAAGGTCCTCATCTTCGTAAAAAGCCCGATAAAGCACCGAGGCCATCGTCTCCCATTCCTCCGCGAAAGCCGGATAAATGCCGGTTTCCGTATGAGACTCGGGCTCTTTTCTGCTTTCAGGCATTTGTGGAATCCAGCTTGATTTCGCCCTCTTTCTTGCTCTGATACATCAGCTTATCTACCCTATGGAGTGCCTCCTTTAATTCCTCTCCATCCTTGAGAAATGTCCCGCCAATTGCTGCCTCGAGAGGCCCCAAGGGAGTGCGGATCTGGGAGATCAGATGCCACAGCCTCTCCAAAATGGCTTTTTCGGAATCCGCGGGGGAGCCCCCGGGCAAAATAAAGATCAGGAGAAATTCGTCTCCCCCATAGCGCAGGGCGTGGTGAGAAAAAACCCAATCCCCGGCGCGGATCTCTTTTTCCAGGACGAGCCCCACGGATTTCAAAAGGCGGTCTCCTTCGAGGTGTCCAAAGCGATCGTTGATCTCCTTGAAGTGGTTCAAATCCAGAAAGACAAGGAAGATCCGGGCCTCTCCCCTCTCAGCCATTCCTCTCAGGTGGGGGAAGACCTCGTCCAAAAGGCGTCTGTTGGGAAGATGGGTAAGTGGGTCCAGGATGGCCAGAGACTCGGCAACCTTAAGTTCAGCCCGGAGCCTATCGAAAGCGGTTATCTCCGTAAAGGTCTCTGTAGCTCCGATTATCTCGCCATTTTCCCCGTAGGTAGGAATGGAACGAACGAGGATGTGTTTTAGGCCACCCTCCTTCGTATGCACCCAGACCTCCTTTTCCACAAGCCTTTCCTTTTCAAAAGCTTCAATAAGAGGGCAGGCGGTCTCGCAAAGGTTTTTCCCATTATCGTCAATGTGCTGAAGCCCAGATTCGTTGCAGTGGCGCCCCACCATATCCTCAGTTTTAAAGCCCGCGATTTCTTCCGCTCCTCTGCTCCAGAAAATGATGGTGCGGTCCGGAGAAACCAGGTAAACCCCATCGGCCACACGATCCAGGATAGCCCTTAAAGTTGTGGGATTAAGTCTTTGAAGGATGTTCATCCATAGCACCTCAGCTTTTTGAGAACTGCCAGGTAATATTGTGTAGTCTCTTTATCGAAGCACACCAACCTCACCAGGATGTCGTTCTCTTTTAGAAATCCCTTAACTTCCCTTACGGCGATCTCTGCTGCCTGATCCTTAGGAAAACCATAAGCGCCAGTGGAGATCGCAGGAAAGGAAATGCTCTTAATGCCGTATTCCTTTGCCAGCTTTAGGGTCTTCCTGTAGCAGGAGGCAAGGAGCTCTTCCTCTCGAGCGCTCCCTTCCCTCCAGACGGGGCCTACTGTATGAATCACGTATTTGGCTTTTAGCCTGTAGCCCCTGGTGATTTTGGCATCCCCGGTCTGGCATCCTCCTAATGTTCGGCATTCTTCCCTGAGCTCCGGACCAGCCTTCCTGTGGATTGCCCCATCCACTCCACCCCCTCCTAAAAGCGTGGGGTTAGCGGCGTTCACGATAGCCTCGGTTTCCTCTTCAGTAATGTCTCCTATCACTACCTCGAGGTTTTCCTCTGAATAAATTACCTCATTAGCCATAATGCACCTCCTGGGCTTTCAGGTGATTCGGGTGCTTCTTCAGTCAAACCCTTTTTCATCTCCCTTAAAACCTTCTCTACTTCAGCCAGGTCTTTTCGGGCAATTCTCCAATCAATAGCCTGAAGCCGCTCTTTCTCCAATCCAACTTTATTTTACTATAAAGGATCTTGATGCACTGGTGTTTCTCGCTGAATTCAAATTCAATGGACGGCTAAGTCACAGGATTCTGCTCCGGGACCGATTTTCCAAAAATTTTTCCAAGAAATTTGAAAAAGTTTGCCCTTACACCTTTACTTTTCCCATAAATTTAACCTTAGAATTAAAAATGAAACTATAATTAAAAAATTATGAACTTAATTTCTGCTCAGGATTGAGCGAAGGAGGTGAAAGAAAGGGGATAGGTTGCAAGCCGGAGGCTCATGAAGGGAGAGCTAAAAATTAGAGATATAAATCTGGCAAGGAGGTTTTAAATGAAGAGGATAGGAATTGGAAAGTTAATAGTTTTGGCAACAACCTTGGTTTTAGTATTAACCAGTTGTGCTGCTCCTCAACAAACACAAACTCCCACCCAAACCGCCTCACCCAGCGCCACCCCCACAGGCAAAAAGCTTCCGGATAAAATCGTTGTTGGGTGCCTCGAGCCCTTGACCGGTGCCCACGCCATCTTCGGCACGGAAGCAAAGGTGGGAATGGAAATTGCAGTGAAGCACATAAACGAAGCCGGGGGCATCCAATCGCTGGGAGGAATCCCTCTGGAACTGGTAAGTGAGGATGCAGGAGAAACAGCCGATAGCGCCAAGCTTGGAGCTGAAAGCATTATCAGTAAGCACCATCCTGTAGCTATTCTGGGCCTTTACATCTCGAGAATGACCGTGGCCGCTTCTGAAGTTACCGAGCGCGAAAAAGTCATCCTGGTGGCTGATGCCCTGGTAGACTCGGTAACCGCAATGGGACGCCAGTACCTCTTCCGTCCAGCTCCCAAAGCCAGTCAGCATGGGGTCACTGCCGTGGAGTTTGTGGTCCAAACCGCTACTAAAGCTGGACAACCAGTGCAGAAGGTGGCCATTTTAAATGAGGATTCCTCTTTTGGTCGCAGCAATGCTGTAGGGGCCTTGCAAGCTGCCTTAGACAACCAGCTCACTGTCGTCTACCAGAAAGAGTATCCGTATGACATCGCTGATGTTTCCTCAATCGTCTCTGAAATTTCAGCAGCCAAGCCCGATTTTGTAGTCCACTGCCCTTATTTCATGGACGCTATCCTTTTCGCCAAGACCTTCCGGGAGTTCAACCAGATCCCCAAATTTATTGTGGGCATGGGGGCCTGCGGTTACACTGATCCTGAATCCATTAAAGCGCTGGGCGACACTGCCAACTATTATGCCAATACTTACAGCTACAACCCCGCCAAGAACACTGCTCAGAACAAGAAGTTCGTTGAGGATTTCAAAACCAAAGTAGGGCACATCCCCACCGAGGCTGCAGGCATGAACTACTATGCCATGTGGGTTCTGAAGGAAGCTCTGGAGCTTTCTGGCAAACTCTTCCCTGATGATCCATTAAATCCCGACAACCTCCGTCAGGCATTCCTGAAGCTTGACCTGACCTCAGGCCCTGCTGTGGATACTTATCCCACCAACCACATCGCATTCACTCCCACCGGGGACAACCCCTACGCCCGTGCTGTTGTGATGCAAGTCCAGAACGGGGAACCCAAGGTGGTCTGGCCTTTTGATTCCGCTGAGGCCGAGCCTGTATATCCCAGGCCCGACGCCACCTATTAGCCCCTCTCCTTAAGCGCTTCTTTAGGGGAAGCGCAGAGAATTTTTAATCTTTCGGGGGCGGGTTTTTGCAAAGACTTCGCCCCCGAAAGCCAAAATCGCAAAAGCAGAAAAAGAAGGAGATTATGGACGCTGTAATTCAATTGCTGGTCAATGGAGCCTTGATGGGGTGTATTTATGCTTTGATTACTCTGGGGCTCTCCTTAATTTTCGGAGTAATGAACATTGTGAATTTCGCCCACGGCGACCTGGTAATGATTTCAATGTACATGGCATTCTGGATGGGTTCTTATATGGGCTTAGACGCCTCATTGACTCCCTTGATCACCTTCCCTATGCTATTTCTTCTGGGAATTGGAATTTATTATGCCTTAATCGACAGGACACTCAGACAAAAGTATGTAACCCAGATTGCCGTAACAGTTGGCTTGATGACCTTCCTCCGCGCCGTAGCTCAGCTCGCCTGGAAAGCACAACCCAGATCCCTTCCCTACTCCTTGATTTCCGGAAATTTTCAGATCGGTTCTGCAACTATTATGACCTCGCGGTTGATTTCAGCCTTAGTCAGTGTCCTAGTAATAGTCCTGGTAGCCCTATTCCTCAGCAGGACCTGGCCCGGAAGAGCAATCCGCGCAGTTTCAGATGACCTTGACGCCTCTTCTTTAGTGGGCGTGAATCAGAAAGCGACATACGCTCTGGCCTTTGGTTTGGGATCAGCTCTTACGGCAATCGCGGGAGGAATGCTCATGACCTTTCAGCAAGTTGACCCCACTATGGGATTGCGCTTTGGCCTGCTGAGCTGGTGTGTTCTGGCTTTGACGGGCTTGGGCTCCATCTCGGGCTTGCTCATTTCCGGGATCATAGTGGGATGTGCTGAGGCATTGGCCATGGGTTTTTGGGACCCTCGTGCCAGACTGCTCGTGGTGTATTTGATCTTCATTCTTGTACTCTGGCTTCGCCCCAGAGGAGTATTCGGGAGGAAATGATGAAAAATCTGCGCATTGTCTCGCTCCTCTTTTTGATTTTGCTAGTGCTTATACTTCCCTTTTTCTTCCGCTCGAATCAATACGGGATGATCCTTCTCACTACCATTCTTCTCTATGGGGTGCTGGCCACTGCCTGGAACATCATTGGAGGGATGGCAGGGCAACTGGACCTTGCGGCTGGAGCTTATTTAGGACTGGGTGCCTTCACTACCGGAACCCTGCTTCTCCGCTTCAACCTCACTCCCTGGATCGGGATCTTCGTGGGCGGTCTTGTGGCTGTGCTCTTCGCTATCCTGGTGGGCCTTCCCCTCTTCCGCTTCAAAGTTAAGGAAGTCTGGTACGCTCTTTCCTCTTCCGCCCTGGTTGAGGTCTTACGCATTGCTTTCATTATGTGGGAAAAGATTGGAGGGCCAGTGGAGCGTTATCTCCCTAACTACGGGTCAGCGCTCTACATGCGTTTCAGCTCCTATATCCCTTACTATTACATCATGGTGATCCTGCTTTTTGCCTCTCTGTTCGTTAACTACTGGATTAGCCGCTCGAAGTTGGGCTATTACCTGATAGCCCTGGGCGACGACGAGGATGCTGCAGAAGTCCTGGGAGTGAACGTGCGGTCCTCCAAACTTAAGGCTCTGGTGATCTATGCTTTTATCGTGGGCTTAACCGGAGGAGTTTACGCCTGCATTTATGGTTTTATTCACCCCAATTTCTTCAGCAGTCCCCTTTCCACTGAAGTAGCCATCTTAGGAATTGTAGGCGGTATGGGGATCACCTACGGACCTTTAGTGGGAGCCGTTCTCCTCGTGAGCATGAGGGAGCTGCTCAGGGCCAACCTTGGAGGACAGTTAGAGAGCCTCTATCTTGTAATTTATTCTGTCGTTTTAATTTTGATTGTGCTTTTCCGTCCCAGGGGAATCACTACCCTCCTCCAGGACACCTTTAATAAGCTCTTCTCTCGATGGGTGAGGAATAACCATGCAGAATAATTTCATTCTTCAGGTTGAGAATATCACTAAGAAATTCGGGAACCTGGTCGCTGTGAACAACGTCTCGTTAAATGTCGTTCAGGGGGAAATCGTGGGTTTGATCGGTCCCAACGGCGCCGGAAAGACAACCCTTTTCAACGTTATTTCCGGCCTTTTCCCCCCGGAGCGAGGACGGGTTATTTTCAAAGGAAAAGACGTCACCCGTGTTGTGCCACATGTGATCTGTAAAATGGGAATGTCCCGGACATTCCAGGTGACCAGAGCCTTTGCCTCAATGAGCGTTGAGGATGCCATACGCGTGGGAGCCTACAATCGCCACACGAATAAGGAAACCCTGGAGATAGTGAATGAGGTAATCCAATTCTGCGATTTAGGGAAGCTTCGTCGGAGAAAATGCGCTGATTTAGGGTTAGCGGCTTTAAGGCGCGTGGAGCTTGCCAGAGCTTTAGCTACAGAACCAGATCTTCTTCTCCTTGATGAGGCGGGAGCAGGATTGAACCCCTCGGAACTGGGCAACTTAATGGATATCCTTAAAGAGGTGAACCGGGAAAAGGGGATCACCCTATTTGTGGTGGAGCACGTGATGCAGATGGTAATGGGGCTCTGTCAGAGAATTTTCGTCCTGGATGCTGGTGAGCTGATAGCTACCGGGGCTCCTGAGGAAATCAGCCAGAACCCCAGAGTAATCGAAGCTTATCTCGGGAAGAGAGCAATACGATGAGCGAAGAAATTTTAAGGGTCAGCAACCTGACTTCCGGTTACGGCAAGGTAACTGTCCTTCAGCAGGTTTCTCTCAGCGTGAATAAGGAGGAAGTAGTAGCCGTGATCGGCCCTAATGGTGCCGGGAAGAGCACTCTCCTCAAGACTATCTCGGGATTAGTGAGACCTATATCAGGAGAAATCTATTTCAAGGGAAAGAGGATAGATCAGCTTTCTCCGCATTTAATTGCCAAAGAGGGCATCGCTCACGTCCCGGAAGGAGGACGCCTCTTCCCCAACATGAGCGTTTGGGAGAACCTTCTCATGGGAGCTTACGCCAATCGGGAAACCCTGAAATCCGGGGTTCTGGAAAAGATTTACCAGATCTTCCCCGTCCTGAAGGAGAGAAGGAACCAATTCGCTCGCACTTTAAGCGGTGGAGAGAAACAAATGTTAGCCATTGGCCGAGGTCTTACTATGGAGCCCTCCTTTTTGATGCTCGATGAGCCTTCCCTTGGCCTGGCCCCAAAATTGGTAGAGGCTATTTATGAGGAACTCGAGAAATTAAGAGGGCTAGGTCTAACAATCCTCCTTGTGGAGCAAAACACCACATACGCTTTGGATCTTGCGGACAGGGCTTACGTCTTAGAAAATGGAAGGGTCGTCCTTGAAGGCGCTGGAAAGGAACTTCAAGAGAATGAGCACATTAAGAAGCATTACCTGGGGCTATAGAGTAAAGGCTTTGGGCGCCTGTCGGTGTTTTAACTGACCAGTTGCGCATTTTTTAAATGAGCGTTACCTACGGAATTTAAGAGGGGTCTTAGAGGCCCCTCTTTTTAAAATACCATGAAGGAATTTTCCTGGGTAATAGACTAAATGGGAACGGCCCCTATGGTGGTGGAGGCGGCGGGAGTCGAACCCGCGTCCAAAAGGCTTACCCCAAAGGCTTCTACGAGCGTAGCCTGTATTTTCTCTCGTTCCCGGATCTCCCACAGGCAGGATTTCCAGAAACCAGCCCGAGTTTGCTTCTCCTGGCTGCCCTCAGGCAGGGCTCACCAGAGAGGCCCTGCTGTTTGACGC
>JANLFM010000028.1 GCA_024655865.1 Caldisericota bacterium | reverse complement strand
ATGGTTTCAACCCGGGCGCTCGTTTGTCTGGCTTATGCACCGAGGATGAACGGGTTTGGGGTTCAACTGAATGGGGATTCGGTTACCAAGGTCCCTTTTTCCAGGGCAATGCTGGTCCGGCAGTAACCCATATTGATGGAATTTGCCTAAATTCTTCCGTTTGGCTTGATGACGAGCAAATTATGGATTGCGGAAAGCTTTTGCATCCTAAGTTAGCGGATCTCGCTCATAGGATGGGAAAGCAATAAGAAAATAGCCTTGCTCCTGGGAGCTACCTCCTTAGTTTACCTCCCAGGAGCAAGGCAAGGAGGAACGAAATTGGAGCTTTTTGAGGCTATAAAAACTAGGAGAAGTATCCGTGCCTTTTCTAATGAGCCTATTAGTCAAGAAATACTTTCAGAACTAGTCAATGCCGGTGTCTGGGCCCCTTCTGCCGGCAACATGCAAGCTTGGCGATTCATTATCATTACAGATTCAAACCAAATTGAGAAAATTAAAAATCTAAGTCCAGGAATTTTTGGCAAACCTAAAGCCGTAATCGCGGTCTGTTCTGATTTTGATGAAGCAACAAAGAAAAGTGGTCTTCAAGGAGAACGTTTTGCAATTATTGATGCTTCAATGGCAGCAGAAAATATACTTTTAGCGGCTCATGATAAAGGATTAGGAGCATGTGTAATTGGATCTTTCCATGAATTAGCTCTCCAAAGGTTATTAAATCTTCCTCCCAATATTAAACCTATTTTATTAATTATATTAGGCTTTCCCGCAGAAACCCCAAAACCCCCCAAAAGGAAATTCGAGGAAATTATCTGGTGGGAGGTCTATAAATGAGTTCAATAAAAGAACTTTCAGAATCCGATTTTTGGAACATTATCTGTTTCATAGTAGTTAGCGCGGCGAATTTGGGAGGGGAGAAGAAAGAATATGGTCCTTTAAGGCTTCTAGAAGTAGCTGCCAGATTAATTAAAGTGCTCCGGGATCATGGTTTAACAAGTAAGCGATTAGATATTGTTCAAAAAAGAATCGACGAGAATAAATATTTAGTAATGACCGACGAATCTCATTTCAACCAATTCCTCCAATCCTTAACGCTGGAAATAGTGGATTTAATGACAAATTAGAAGGAGGCGAGGTTTATTGAGGAAAAATAGGCATGGGGATCTCAAATTTTCTTAGTCGTAAGACGAGAGCTTAAAAAGGAGGGAAAAAGAAAATGAAGAAGATTTTAAAAAAATGTTTAGTGGTAATAGTAATGGTTGGAGTAGCGAGCATTCTACTGACCAGTTGTGCTACTCCGCAACCTTCCCCTTCCTCAAGCAGTCCCACCGCTGCATCAACTCAGCCAGCGACTTCTTTTAAACCTGAAGATTATATGGTTTCCTTAGAAGAGGATTGGCCAACTTTCAGTGATCCAGCCGTTGGTGCAGACTTTTCTGACATGATTGCCGTAACCAACGTATACGACGCCCTGGTTTTCGTAAACAACGATAATACAATCAAACCCTGGTTAGCGGAAAAATGGGAAATGAGTCCAGACGGTAAAGCGTGGACTTTCTATTTGAGAAAAGGGGTTAAATTCCACAATGGTGAAACCTTAAAAGCTTCAGACGTAGTGTTTACCTTAAAGAGATACCATACCATTGGTGAAGGTACATCCTGGCTTTGGCTCAACATCGATGATGCTAAGGCTATTGATGATTATACCGTTCAGTTTACTCTTAAAAAACCTTTTGGCCCCTTCCTTTATACCCTTGTCCGATTTTATGTTGTAAGCGAGAAAGAGGTAATGGCCCATCTTAAACAGCCAGGTCCCTATGGGGAGTATGGAGACTTTGCCAAAGAATGGCTTTTAACTCACGATGCTGGCTGTGGTCCATACAAAATTAAAGAGGTCAAGACGGAAGAGTACGTCTTAATGGAAAAATTTGATGATTGGTGGGGTGGTTGGGATCCCAATGCTCCAAAATTATTTAAGTTGTTTGCCGAACCAGATTCCTCTACAATCCGCTCATTGTTAGCAAACAGGGAATTAGAGATTACGGATGAGTGGCAAGCTATAGAAACATACAAGGCCTTTGCGCAAATCCCGGGAGTAAAAATCGCAAAATACTTAGTCGGCCACAACTTTGCCCTAAGGTTTCACTGCGCCAAGCCCCCCCACAGATGACGTTCACTTTAGGCGAGCATTAGCATATTGTTTTGACTATAATGCAGTAGTGGATCCTGAAATTGGCATCTCCCCAGGTTCTGCTCTTGCAAAAGGTCCATGTGTGAGCACCGTACCTGGATGGGATCCGAATTTAACGACTTATACTTATGACTTAGAAAAAGCTAAAGAGGAGCTTGCAAAGTCTAAGTATGCAGACAATCCCGGAGCCTATCCTGTTACCTTCTATTGGGCAGCAGAGGTACCCTTTGAAGAAAAAGTAGCTCTTATGCTACAAGCCAATGCCGCAAAAATTGGAATTAAAGTTGAAATTACAAAAATGCCCTTCGGAAACATGATAGCAGCAGCACAATCTCCTGATACTACCCCCAATATTTTTACAGAAATTAATGCTCCTTACTATCCAGAAGCCGGGGCTCAAATTCAATCTGAGATGCATTCTTCTACTCAAGGAACTGTTAATAATACGCATTGGCTGGGTACTATCTTGGACCAAGAAATAGACGATGCTTTAGCCACTCTTGACGAGAAAGAGCGATTTGCCAAATATGCGAAGTTGCAACAAGAGATAATTGATCTTTGCCCTACAATTTGGGCATTTGACCAACTGGAGCAAAGAGCCGTACAAACAGACTACTTCTACTGGGTAGGTTCGGACCTTAATTCAGTTGCAGCTTGTTCAGGATACCCACTTTATGTTCACGATATGAGGATCTATCCAGAGAAGAAACCAAAATGATGTAATCTCTGAGCTATATGGCTGTCAAGGGGATTGGTAATAAAGACCCAATCCCCTTGACGATCCTAGTTTTTATAAGGAGGCAAAAATTCATGAATATGGTTTTTTTTATTCTTAGAAGACTTGCACTAGCGATTCTGGTATTGTTTGGGTTGTCTATCCTTATTTTTATCATTGCCAGAGTTATTCCGGGAGATCCGGCCCGGATGGCTTTGGGGCCAAGAGCTCCGGAATATGCTATTGAGAATCTCCGCAAGCAAATGTATTTAGACAAGCCGATTTACGAACAGTATTACATTTGGGTAAAGAATTTTCTTACTAAGGGAGATTTAGGAATATCTTTGCTCACTAGAAGACCGGTGCAAGAAGATATAAAAGAATTTTTTCCTGCTACCCTAGAATTAGTTATTGTTAGTGGCATCTTTATGGCGGTAACTGGTATCCTTTTAGGGGTTGTTTCTGCTCGGTACCGGGAATCTTGGGTTGACTCGTTTACTCGCGTACTCGCCTATTTTGGAATAGCTACTCCCTCATTTGTTTGGTTAGTTTTATTTATTCTACTTTTTGGATATGTATGGCCTATTCTTCCAACGGTTGGGCGCCTCAGTAGGGGAATCACGCCCCCACTACACATTACTGGAATGTTCACCATTGACTCTCTCCTAACCGGTAACTGGCGAACTTTCTGGGATGCTTTGCTTCATTTAATCATGCCTGCTATAGCCCTGGCTATGGGTGGGCTTTCTCAAGCTGCTAGAATTACCCGTTCTAGCATGGCAGACCATATGGACAAGGATTATGTTACTCTATTGAGCGCCTTTGGTGTTCCCAATAGGAGCATCTTTATGAAGTACCTCCTAAAATTTTCTTTAATTCCCACTATTTCGATTTTACCGCTTGATATCGCTGCCCTATTTGCAAATGGCTTCATAGCTGAAACCGTTGTAAATTATCCAGGACTATCCAGGTATGGCATGAGTGCTATTCTCAATAAGGATCTTAACGCAATTGTTGGGGTAATTATAGTGTTGGGAGCCATATATACCTTAGTAACAATTCTTATCGACATTATCGTTGCTTATCTTGACCCCAGAGTTAGGTTGATTAGGAGAGCTACCTAATGGAGGTACGGAAAATGAAAATGCCCAAAGCGATGGACTTCAGCCAGAAATGGGATAATTTCAAGCGCCTGTCTCATAAATTTTCTCGTAGCCGTATCTCGCTGGTGGGTCTGTTCTCCGTAGTTATAATTATCACTTTGGCTATTTTCGCACCACTTATCGCCCCTTATCCTGAGCATGCCGGAGCTTTTGTTGACTATGCTCATGCTAGTATTCCTCCCTGTAGGGAGCATTTGTTTGGCACCGATATAATGGGTAGAGACGTTTTGAGCCGAACAATCTTTGCTCTTCGTGGTGCTCTCCTCATGGCGATAGGTGTAATAGGTATTGTTACGCCTATCGGGGTTATTGTTGGTCTGGTTGCAGGCTATAATTCAGGTTCGCTTGTTGATACTATTCTAATGAGAATATCAGACGTCTTTCTGGCTCTGCCTTCTTTGGTTTTAGCCCTCGCTGTTGCAGCCGTTTTAAGACCAACCCTCTTTAATGCAATGCTTGCCGTTTGTGTTTCTTGGTGGCCTTGGTACGCCCGTTTAACTTATGGTTTGGCTTCTTCTATACGAAATGAAACCTTTGTTCAAGCCGCTCAAGTGATAGGAGCCAGTCATTTTCACATCATTTTCAAAGAGGTTCTTCCTAATTGCCTTTCATCTATTTTTACAAAAATGGCTTTGGATGTTGGCTGGGTGATTCTTATTGGTGCTTCATTAAGCTTTGTTGGCCTTGGAGAGCAGCCACCTACACCCGCTCTAGGTACTATGGTTGCAGATGGCGCGAGGTACTTACCAGAGCTTTGGTGGGTTTGTGTGTTTCCTGCCTTGGTGATTGTTTGGATGATTTTGTCCTTTAACCTGTTCGGAGACGGTGTCCGAGATGCTTTATCGCCCGAGGAGGCTTGAAAAATGAGCGAAATCAATCTTTTGCATATAGAAAACTTAAGCGTTTCCTATCGCATATATAGAGGATTACTTAAAGTTCTAGATGGTGTTAGTCTTGAAGTCCGGCCTGGGGAGAAGGTAGCGCTTGTGGGCGAAACTGGTTGCGGAAAAACTACAACTGTGAAATCAATATTGAATATTTTGCCAAGGCAAGCAATTATACATAGGGGTAAAGTATTTTTCAAGGGAAAAGATGTGCTCAGGGCAAGCGATTCCGATTTAAATTATCTTCGTCGCAGAGGGGTTTCAATGATTTTCCAAGATCCTACTGCGTCCCTATTTCCAATATTTACCGTCGGAGATCAAATATCCACTGTGATACGAGCTGCATTGAGCGAAGATGCTAATAATACACAATTAAAAGAAAGCTCTTTATTCGAAACCGCTTTAAAAGCCTTAAGAGCTGCATCCCTACCAGATCCAGAGAGAATATTACGCAGTTACCCCTTCCAGCTTTCCGGTGGAATGAGACAAAGAGTCTGTATTGCTATGGCTCTTGCTACCCCTCGTGAACTGCTTATTGCTGATGAACCCACTACTAATCTTGACGTTACTATTCAGGATCAAGTATTACGTTTAATTAGCAATATGGTTGCAGAAAAGAATATCTCTTTGATCTTGATCACCCATTCACTTGGTGTTGCCCGGGAAATTGCCGATCGTATCTATATAATGTACGCTGGCTCTATAATTGAAATGTCCCAGACAGACGATCTCTTTGAAAACCCCCTCCATCCTTATTCCCGTGCGCTTTTGAATTGTGTTCCAAAATTAACAGGGGAAGGAATTGGCCAAGGTGTACCTGGGCATTTGCCGGATTATTTAAACCCGCCATTAGGTTGTAGATTTGAACCACGCTGTCCGAAATCAATGCCTATCTGTAAAAAAATTAAACCTTCCCTGAAAGAAGTTGCTAAAGGACATTTTGTGTCCTGTTTTCTATACGATTCCCTCGGAGGATAATAATGAGTGAAATATTAACTGTGAAAGGCTTAAAAAAATATTTCCCTATTGTTAGTTCTACCTTTTCTCGCAGACAGGTGAATTACATAAAAGCAGTAGACAATGTTAGTTTTTTCTTGAACGAAGGTGAGATCTTGGGCTTGGTGGGAGAATCAGGCTCCGGAAAGAGTACTACTGCTTACGTAATAGTTGGGATCTATTCGCCAACAGCGGGTGATATTCTTTTTAAGGGGAGAAATATTAATGTTGTGGCAACCAAAAGACCATTAGAAGTTAAAAAAGAAGTAGCTATTGTTTTCCAGGATCCGGGGACATCGCTAAATCCCCAACATAATATTCGAGAAATTCTGTCTGTACCTCTAAAGGTCCATAAAGTTGTTTCCAAGAAACACCTAAATTCAAAGATTGAAGAATTATTGGATATAGTAGAGCTTCCCAAAAATTATATGTACAAACAACCTCGAGCAATTGGAGGGGGCGAGCGTCAAATGGTAGCAATTGCCCGAGCCTTGGCAACCAACCCTTCTTTAATTGTTTTAGATGAACCGACTTCCGCTCTTGATGTCTCAGTTCAAGCTAAAATTATCAATAAATTGCTTGATATTCAAAAAGAATTTCAGCTTTCCTATTTGTTCATTACTCATGATTTAAGCCTAATGAGAAACGTAGCCACACGTATTGCAATTATGTATTTGGGGAAGATTAATGAGCTTGCTCCTGCAGCCGAGTTTTTTCAAAATCCACTTCATCCCTATACACAAATGTTGATTTCTTCGGTGCCAGTTGTGTCTAAAGCTGAAGAATCCATTAAAAAGAAAAAAATAATTTCCGCTGGCGAAATACCCAGTTCTGTGAATATACCTCCTGGGTGCGGCTTCAATACACGCTGCCCCTTTAAAAAAGACTTATGCTTTGAAGTAGACCCGGAGATGGTGGAAGTTATGCCCGGGCATTATGTTAGATGCCATCTATACCAGGGTATGAGATGTTAAATGTGGGTTGGGTCCACTCCTACTTTAAATCTGTAGCAAAGGGGTAAAAATGAAAAGTAGAATGGAAATGGATTTTGAAGAAATGGTGAAAATCCCCAGTGAGTCAGGAAATGAACGGGAATTTCTTGCCTATTTAAAGGAAAAATTTGAGAGAGACCTTAATGCGTTTTGTATTTTAGATGATTTCGGAAATCTAATTGCTCGAGTTGATTCGAAAAAGTCTTCCCGCAGAAAGCCGGTTTTGTTTGGTTTGCACGCTGATACGGTAAAGCCGGGAGTTGGGATAGAGCCAATTCTAATAGACGAGGTTTATCGGTCAAAAAGCAACACGATTTTAGGGGCGGACGATAAGGCGGGAATAACTGAGCTAATTGAGGCAATTCGGACGTCAGAACAGCATCCATCGTTAGAGATTGTTGTTACCAGGGAGGAGGAAACAGGGCTATTTGGCGCAAAACATATAGATTTTAATTTGCTGCAATCGGACATAGGTTTTGTTTTAGACATGGAAGACTTGGATAGTATTGTAATTGGAGGCCCATCTCACATGCTGATTGATGTTGAAATCAGAGGAAAAGGGGCTCATGCTGGTATCGAGCCAGAAAAGGGGATTTCTGCAATTCGTGCGGCAAGCTACGCTATTACCTTTCTCAAAGAGGGTTGGATAGATAAAGAAACAACAGCCAATGTAGGAGTGATTGAGGGCGGTGAAATAAGAAACGGAGTACCAGAGAAAGTGCTTCTTAAAGCCGAATGCCGAAGCCTAAATCATGATAAATGTATCGCTCACTCTAATGAAATTAAACGGATATTTGAGAACGCTGCCACTATAATTGGTGCCAGAGCCTCAGTAACTCTCACCCTTGCTTATCGAGCCGTTTCACTTGATGAAAAAACAGAAGTAGTAGAAGTGGCTAAAAAAGCGCTCTTGAACAATGGCATCGAACCGAAATTAATAGTTATTGCTGGCGGTACAGATGGCTCGATCTACAATGCAAATGGTATTCCGACAGTTGCTTTAGGAGTTGGTATGAGAGACCCTCACACGGTTGACGAAAGCATTTCCCTTTCAGACATGAGAAGAGCCGTAGCAATAATTCATGACATTTTTAGGCTTATATCTTGAAAAGGTTTAATGAATGTTTTCATTTTCAATGTTTGCTTTCCTACCATTGTATTTCTATACCTTTGAAACAGTAAGTGCTAATCTAAACTGTAGTGAACATTTCCACACATTTTGGAGGATTTGATGGCTAAAACCGGATATCGTTATATCGTTGACGCATTAGAGAACCTTGGTTTTTGGGTATATATTTTAAGCCTGGAGAGGGTTCCAACATTTTCTTATTTAAGCCCGGATTTTTTGAAAGTTGTTGGCTATTCGGAAGATCAAATTAGAACTCCCCTTTTTTGGTCCAAAATGGTACACCCAGAAGACCGTGATCTTTTAACACAAAGAGATAAACAGTTGATTCAAGGTATTAGCTGCACAACCCACTACAGGATTATTAGCAAAAACGGCCAGATATTCTGGGTTTCTGAAAGAACCACCCCTATCGTAGAAAAAGGAAAAATTATTCGAATTTTGGGAGCTTTTCGGGATATTACTGAAGCTACTCGAGTTCAGGAAGCGTTAAAAGAAAGCGAAGCTCGTTTTCGGGTTGCTTTGCAAAATGCACCAATTGCAGTTTTCCAGCAAGATTTAGAATTACGTTATACATGGTTATACAAACCCCAGATAGTTAGAAATCCAGAAGAAGCGATAGGAAAAACAGATTTTGACATTTTTCCCTATGAAGATGCTCTAATTTCCACGGCCTTAAAGAAACGCATCCTGGATACAGGGGAACCTATTCGAGGAGAATTTCAGGTAACCAAGAATGGAGAGACTCATTATTTTGACTTGACCGGAGAACCGCTGAGAGATGCATCAGGAAAAATCATTGGGATAAATTGCGCAACTATGGACATCACTAAATATAAAACTTTAGAAAGCAAACTAAGGGAGAGTGAAGCCCGCTTTCGCTCTATTTTTGAAAACGCGGCCGTGGGTATTGCTCTGTTCGATGAAACAGGGCAATTAATTATGGCAAACGAGGCTTTCTGCCGATTCTTTGGCTTTCCCAATGAAGATCTCACGAAGTTAGAAATTTTTGATTTTTATCGACAACAAATTTTTTCTCCCGAGGTTTTTCCTTTAAAGGATACTGACAAGCTTGGTATCGAGAGGCCCTTCCTTCTTAAAGATGGACAATTAGTTTGGGGTCGGTTGTCCATTTCTATTGTTAAAGATGCTGATAACTCTCCGCAATATATCTTAGTTTGCGAAGACGTTACCCAGCGTAAGCAGGCGGAGCAAGCTCTTGAACAAAGTCAGAAGTTATTGCAACGCATCACTGACTCCACTCCTACACTAATTTATATTTTGGATATTAAAGAAGGAAAATGTACTTATGTTAATAGCACTGCAGCTGCTTTTTGGGGGAAATTAGATATGGCAATAGCTGAAAAAATACACCCAGAAGATCAGAAAAAATGGGGGGAATTTCTCTTACGATTAGCTTCGGCTGAAGATGAAGAAATAATCGAGAATAGTTTCCGAGTAATGAATTTTAAAGGAGAATGGAGAGTTCTCAGAAGCTGGAATATGGTTTTCAACAGAACAAAAGATGGCGAAGTATGTGAAGTCTTAGTCTCATCAATTGACGATACCGAACACCAGAATGCCCTCCAAGAAATTCAAAAATATCAGCAGCAGCTTATCAGTTTAGCCTCCGAGATCTCAATTGCAGAAGAGCAAGAGCGCCGCCGCATAGCCAGTGGTTTGCATGATTCAGTTGGCCAGATGCTGGCCATGGCCAGGATGCAGCTTAGAGTGACCCAGAAATCAATTAAACAGCGAGATTTGTGCAAGAAACTCGACCAAGTGTGCGATTTATTAACGGAAGCCATTAATCAGACAAGATCCTTGGCCATCGAGCTTAGCCCTCCTATATTGCAGGAATTGGGGTTTGAAGCGGCAATTGTTTGGTTAGTCGATCAAATGAATAATCGTTATGGAATGTCAATTAGATTGGAAAAAGAAGCTAATGGTGATTTTAATCTGGATTTTGAGGTAGCAGTTCTATTGTATCAAGCTGTGCGAGAATTACTTTTTAATGTTCTCAAACACGCTCAAGTCAAAACGGCCCAAGTTTTGCTCACTCGGAATGGTGGAACAATTAAAGTTTCTGTCACAGATTCTGGGGCTGGTTTTGATCACAGGAAAATTGAGAACACCTTCAATCCTGAAGGATTTGGTCTCTTTAGTATTAGGGAGCGTTTAAAATATTTCGGTGGCAAAATGGAAATAGAATCTGCTGTAGGCAGAGGCACTAAAGTAGAGATTTCGATTCCTGTAGAGCCGCCTCGGCAAAAGATTGTAAAAAATCTTTGAGCGATTTATAAAACGATATTGTGATAAGAATTTTATGCGACGGGCCCAGGAGGGGAAATGAGCATCCGGATCCTATTAGTAGATGACCATCAGATCATCCTTGAAGGATTAAAAACTTTGTTTATGCAAACCCAAGGTTTTGAGGTAGTTGGAGAGGCTCGGGATGGTCGTTCTGCTGTTCTCCTGGCTCAAAAACTGCAACCAGACATTGTAATTATGGACGTGACAATCCCCGAGGTTAATGGAATCGAGGCTACAAAACAGATAGTGGCAAAAACAACTAATACAAGGGTTATTGCTTTGTCCATGCATGCTGACCAGTTCTTTGTAACTGAAATGTTCAAGGCCGGGGCTAAAGGATATCTCCTTAAAGATGATGATTTTGACAATGTCTTAGTGGCAATCAAAACTGTTTTAAATGGGAAAGTCTTTGTAAGCCCAACTCTATCCGACCTATCTGTAAAAGAGTACATTCGCTATATCCCAGAGGTTGAGCCAGATACAGCAATGCTAATTTCACTGTCAAATAGAGAGAGGGAACTTCTAGAGTTTATAGCCTCAGGGAAATCGACTAAGGAAATTGCCACAATTCTGCATGTAAGTACAAAAACGCTATACACGCATAGAGAGAACATTATGAGAAAGTTGAACCTAAAAAATTCGAATGAACTTATCAAAATGGCTACTTTGCTTATGATGCACAAGAAGTGAATCAGTATCTCTTGCTTAATTTCAACAGGTTGCAGTGCCAGAATGATGGTTCTAATACTTCGATTTCATGAAAAGGTAGCCTCCCGTGCCACTCTCTTCCTGTTGGGAGTCAGAGTTATAGCAAAAAGAGGCTGATAATCATGCTACATACAGAGATGGACATGCACAAGCATTTCTCTGTTGTGACGGTAGTGGATGATAGTGGGAATGAGGTGGTAAAAGGAAAGAATCCAGATATCCTATGCCTTGAAATAAATGGTGGAGATCTTCAGGCCTCACTCCGCTAAATGGTTGAAAGCTTACCCAGATATGCCAGAGTGCGGTAGATAAGGTTTGCCGCTTCCATCCTAGTTATAGGCTGGCCCGGTCTGAAAGTGCCGTCCTCGTAGCCTGTAATAATTCCCAGATCGCGCAAGGCAAGGGCGATCTTCATGGCTTTTTCATCCCAAAGGGTAGGGGAGGCAGGGTAAATAAAATATGGACGAAAACCTCATCCTAAATGCATAAACCCTGCTCCCTCGCAGGCGGTGGCCAGACCCAGCCTCCCCACCGCCTGCGCGCCGTCTCCGCTTCCCGCTATTTTGTTAGAGCAAGTCGTTAAAAGAGAAGGCTGGTCCTTATTCTCGCCAAAGGAGCAAACGAGAGGAGAAATTGGTTGTAGTATAGAGGAAGTGCCATAATTTTTCTCACATTATCCATCGAAAGGCCCGATAACATACATTTTGGTGAGAATACCCTGAATTCTTCTCGTTACAGATTCTCTTAGATATCTATTGCTATCTACCTTAATTCTTCTTTTTTTCAATCGGGTCTTAATAGTGTTTCGCCTCACATGGTGACATGTGCAATTTCGCCTAACGGTCTGCTTGTATCTGAGGTCGCTATAGGGGATTTGAGTGAGGGGGAAACCAGAACCAGATTCATGCTGTTAGTTGAAGTGTTATTCATTTTCAAGTGGCCAGTTAGAATAGAGCCCAAGCAGTTGCCGGCTATTTTTCCCCTCATGTTTAACCAGTCGATTATTCTTTGAGTCCGGGATCAATTGAGGCAAGGACCAAATATCTGAAGTCAGTGAGCGATTTGCCCAGGGATTATGCCAAAGAGAGGGGGTTGCTATAGCTATAGTCCAGGGGGTCAAGTTAACAGTAATAAGTGCCGCGCTGACTCGCTGATTTTGGGGACCCTCTGGGCCATACCAAACACCATTCGGTTCTCGCCTAAGTT
Organism: Caldisericota bacterium; assembly: GCA_024655865.1. GTDB lineage: Bacteria > Caldisericota > JANLFM01 > JANLFM01 > JANLFM01 > JANLFM01. The sequence goes on along the minus strand of JANLFM010000028.1, from coordinate 3,399 downwards.
GCTCCTCAACCACCTTATTTCCTTGAGTAATGACGACAAGTTGTTCTTTTCCAAATAAAGCGTCGCTAATGTCGCTCTCATGGGCTCCGAACTCATCAATAACATTTATGGCAATTACGTACGGCAAATCAAGTTCGCCATATTTTGAGGCTTTATCTTGAATCGATTTCTTAATCCCTACAGGAGGAGTGCCCCAACGTGCGCCTAACATTATGAACCCAACGGGACGCGCATCAGGCTTTCCTCGGGCTTCAGGTTTCTTTGGTATTGGAAAAAAGGTAATTCGCCAGCCTTCATGCTCCCAGTACCAATGGGGTAATGCCCTTCGTCCCCCTTGTTCATATTGTTTAGTTATCGCGTCTGGGTCCATATTAGATAATTTATCTTCGAGGAACCTACGTAGCTCTGCACCGGGAGGGCTGGTAGCCGGTGCCCCATCAACTTTAACCCCAATAAAAAAATTTGGGGATTTCATGCGGTTTAAGGCGTCATATACTTGGTTCTCTCTGGCTTTCGCCGACGCCTTCGCATCAGACAAAGCAGCCAGAGTGGCTTCTAAATAAAATAATGGCTTTCCATCTTTTGAAACTTTGAAATCTGTATGTGTTGTCTTGTTGTTCAAGGCAGGATGAATCTCAACAGTGAATCCAGATTTAGAAAGCAGTTCATGAAGGTAGAGTTCGAAAAATGCAGCAAGATGCTGTCGCTCATCTTTTAAGCGAAAACGTGCTCGTAATTCATCTTGATCTTCAGGAGGAAAATGCTCAAACCATTCCTCTAATAGGTTTCGGATTCTGGTCGGGCAGACCGGTTCAAATAATCAAACCCCGACTCTGAGTAAAGTGCAGGACCAGTATAATCATGGTCCATTTCATCAAATAGCTTCTGCGCTCCCATCTTTTGCCTTTACCCCCCAATAACATTTTATAATATTTTAGGATATAAAATTGCCGAAGGCAATTTTGGGAAATCCTTGATTTCCCTTCTATCCAGGTGGTGTCAGAGAATTTTGTGTTATTTTCTTTACAATACTTGTCAGGCACTTGGGAGTATTTTTAGTTACATTGCACTTCTTTAACTCGAGTTATAAAATACATTTAATCAAGGTTCTATCGGTGGAGGTGAGAGAAAATGAAAGTTGGCATCAAGGTTTTTTCTAAATTTCTTGCTCTGTTCCTATTCCTGAGTCTCGTTGCTTTCCCCCTGAACTCTGCGGAGTCCTCGGACAGAACTTCAGTCATGCACCTTACAATCGGCAGCAGCACTTTGGACCTCAACGGCGTCCCCAAGGGGATGGACGTCGCCCCCTTTATCGAGAACAGCAGGACCTGGGTTCCTGTGCGATTCGTAGCGGAAAACCTGGCGGCCTCAGTTTACTGGAGCCAGGAGGAACAGGAGGTCACCATCGTCCAGCTGGATAAAACCATCGCCATGACCATTGGAAGCAGTGAGATCGTCGTTAACAGTGAAGGGGGCAGATACATGGACGTCGCTCCTTTCATCAGGGAAAACCGGACCTGGGTTCCCGTGCGCTTTGTCTCTGAAAACTTAGGTGCCGAGGTTTCCTGGAATCAGGAAGAGAAGGAAGTAACCATTGTCTTTCCCGGTGAGATCGGCGCGGTGACCGAAGTCCTCGATGGAGATACCATCCACGTGGGGCTTTCAGACGGGGACTGGTCCGTGAGGCTGATCGGAATCAACACTCCTGAAACAGGTCAGTATTACTTTGAGGAAGCCAAGGACAAGACGGAGGAGCTCGTAGGAGGGAAAGCAGTTCTCCTCCAGAAGGACGTGAGCGAAACTGACAAGTATGGCCGCCTTCTCCGGTATGTGTACTTGGGCGATCTTTTCGTGAATGCCGAGATGGTCAAAGAGGGCTACGCTCAGGCGGCGACATACCCTCCGGACGTGAAGTATGCAGACCTTTTCGTTTCGCTGGAAAGAGAGGCAAGGGAAAACGGACTTGGGCTCTGGGCAACAGCTTCGCCATCTCCATCACCCTCACAGACTACTGCCGCCAACTACATCGGGAACAGCAACACAAAGGTCTTTCACCTTCCCACCTGCAAGTACGTACCGCTAATTGCACCAGATCACATTGTCTACTTTTCCACCAGGGATGAGGCAATTTCCGCAGGTTACAGGCCCTGCAAGGTCTGCAATCCCTGACCGCGCAGGGTAGAGCAGGAGTATATATAGAAGAGAGATTCACTCCAAAGGCGGGAGTTTACCCAGGCTAATCAGGGCGCGGTAGATCAAGCTTGCCGCTTCCAGGCGTGTCAAGGGCTGGTCCGGCCTGAACGTCCCGTCTTCATACCCTGTAACTATCCCTCGATCGTGAAGGGTCAGAACCATCTTCCGCGCTTTGCCCTCCCACAGAGGAGGGGAGAGGTCGGGGAAAAGATCCGGGTAAGGAGAGGAAGGAGAATTCCCTGAATCAGGAGAGCCACCGGAACAGTCCTTCCCCTCCCCGCTGTCCCCTTCAGCGCTCCCGCTCCTTGAACCTCCATTCTCCCCGCTCCCTTTCCTCCAGGAATTGATGAAGTCCAGGGTCCCCAGGGCGATGGCGTGGGCGCACTTTTGTTGAAAGTCCGGAGAGGCGAGGAGCTTCTCCTCCACGGGATTGGAGATAAAGAGGAACTCTAAGAGGACGGCAGGGCCGGAAAAATACCGCAGGACTCCCATTCCCCCGGTCCACTTGGGATCAGACGCAGGGCGCCAATCAGCATCATCCTTCACCCCTCTTGAGACAGCTCCCGTTTCCGAGATCAGAATTCCCAGGATAGAAGAAGCCAGCCTCTTTCCCTCCTCGTTTCCGTGGGCGAACCAGGCCTCAATTCCCTGAGCTTGGGATCCCCCGGCGTTGCAGTGTAAGGAAAGGAGAATTTCACATCCCTCCTTTGAGGCCTGCACCGCTCTTTCTGAAGCATATAAGGAGCGGTCGCAGAGGAAAGCCTCCTGGCCTAAGGCCAGAATGAAGTTCCCCAACTGCAGGGCCAAAGCCTGGGTAATGTCAGCCTCTTTAGTTCCGCAGGGCCCGATGGCTCCCGGATCCCCGTCCTTCCCGTGTCCGGCATCGATTCCGATTTTCATTTCCTCACTCCTTCAGCGCATCTGGCGGATTCTGTGGCGGTAAGCTGCTTCCTGAAGTGCTATTCCCCTTATTCAAGCTCTGGGCGTTCTGGGAAGAGATGGCCGAGATCACCCCGTGGGCGTTCCCGAAGACGTAGCCTAAAGAAGCAGAGAGCAGGGCCACTACCGCCTGAGAGTCCAGCTTTCCCGCATATCCCAAAATGATCGCCGCTATACAGACGATCACCACCACAGCCAGCTTTGTCCAGTTGGAAATTTCCATTTTTCCACCTCCTTAGCTATGCCCCAGGGAAATGCTTCACATTT
>JANLFM010000027.1 GCA_024655865.1 Caldisericota bacterium | reverse complement strand
GAACCCCCGACCCGCTGATTACGATTCAGCAGCTCTACCGCTGAGCTACGCCGGCACAATGAAAGCCTGATCAAACCACGATTCTACCGACCAATAGCTCCGCTGGCGTAAAAAAACTTTCCTGCTGACTACGGAAGTTCCCTTAATAGTCTCCATAACGGAGCCACTTAGATTATACAAATTTTTTCAAAAAGATGTATTGAAATTCCATGAAATTTCTCAAGACCTCTCCTTTGGAAGAAATAAGCCCCAAAAGAAAACGGGTGGGAAAATCCCACCTGGCGGCGGGCATTGCCAACGACATTCTGGAGCGGGGGGACTCCCCGGTCTTCCTCAACGCCGTGGAATTCCTCAACGCCCTGCGGAATCTCTACCGGGAGGAGGAGAGCGAGGCTTCCCTCTTCGAGAAAGCCTTAAGGGCGGACCTCCTCGTCCTGGACGATCTGGGGGCGGAGAAGGCCACGGAGTGGGCCAGGGAGAAGATCTACCAGCTGGTGAACTCCAGATACGAGAGCCTGAAGCTCCTGATCGCCACCACCAACCTGGACCTGAACTCCCTGGAGGGGTTCCTGGGGGAGCGCACCTTCGGGAGGCTGATCGAGATGTGCCTCCCAGTGGAGGTGGGAGGGGAGGACTACCGGAGGAGGATCGCCAGGATGAGGAAGGGGAAGGAGGGGAATTGAGGAAGGGTGAGCGGGGCCGTGGTCAGCTCAGGCGGGGAATTGAGAGCGCGGGCCGCTGTAGGCTCAGGCGGGGAATTGAGAGCGCGGGCCGCTGTAGGCTCAGGCGGGGAATTGAGAGCGCGGGCCGCTGTCAGCTCAGGCGGGGTTCTTTGGGGCCCGGAGCTTCTTTCAATGCAGGCGGGGCTTCTGAGTTCGGCCTTCAGAATGCTTTCTCCCGTTTCCCCGGCTGGGGATCCCTTCACCTGGGAGATCCCTTCAACGGGAAGACCCCCTTGGGCTTTTCCTTCAGGCCGTTTTACCTCCCTGCTTAATTTTCAAGGTGGGATCAGCCCTGGAAGCCTGCCCTGTGAATGGCTCTGGAATTGCCACAGAGGGACATGCTCCGCTTCTCCCCCGCTTCTGCTCCGCCTGAGTTCACCCTGTGAAAATGCTCAGGTTTTCACGGGGGGCACAGATAAACGGGCACTTCCCAGGACCCAGGAATAAAATGCGGAAAAAATTGGAGAAACTCAACGCTTGGGGTCACAAAGAAGATGGGAAACCCTTTAGGTGAGCTGTGGAGGGAAAAGCCGATCATGAGAAAAAGGGAAACATCGACCCTGGGGAGCGCTGAGGATGGCTTAAAGAAGGCGCAAGCGCTTTCTAATGGCCTTGATGGGTTACCTTAAAAGAAGAAAGTTTCTCTTCAAGTGCTTCGTGGGGATCCTGGAAAAAATGCGCCAGCGTTTTCTTCAGGGGCTCGAGGGGGCTCGCCGCAGCCGACCCGGCGGGCCCTCTGGAGTCAAAAAATCATGAATCTTCTTAAATTTCCTTTTAAATGGAAGGCTTTGAAGCTACATTCGAGAGAACAAAATTATTCTTGATCCTCAACCTGCAGGCCTTCCAAATCCAGCCCAAGCTCTAAAAGAGCTGCTTTAATTTCTTCCAACTGTATCTCCGTTACTCCTGCCTCGGGAGTCACTTCAAAACTGATTCGAAGATGAAGACTGGGATCGGTTGCAAAACGGGAAAGAATTTTCGTATAAAATAGCATCAACTTTTGTGGAGAAAGGAGGCCTTCCCAAGAAAGTCTTTTTTTCTTTTTTAAATCTTCCTCTTGTGGGGGCTTAATTTTAACTTCTTTCCCCTCTTCTTCTTTTGGTTCCTCTTCGGGCCCCTCTTCTTGGGGAGGATTTCTCTTCAGCTCCAACACTTTTTCTGGACGAAGGAGGACAGCCCATTCTTCAATTTCAACCTCCCCAGGATCGAAAGCTTGATCATTAATGATAGGAAAATTCTGATATTGGCTATCCATCTTAAGAGCATAACCGAACTTGCCCGTCTTCACTCCCTGGGCAATCGTGCTGCGTAAAATTCCAGGATCCAGCAACCGTGGAAACTTTGGGGAGGCGAAAAACATGTTTCTGATCTCCTTAGTGCTCCATTCAGGAAGAGCAGGTGGCCAATTGCGGACCAAGAACTCCGGACTGATGCTCTCCTCCAAAAGCCCCTCCTGCTTGAGACGAGCAACAATATATCCTACTAAGGAGTCGGCGGCACTTGAATTAAGCAAACCAAGATCTATTTCCTGAATGCAATTATCCTCTCCTAAAAGAAAAATGCGCCTGTATGAGCTCCAAACCTTCTCTTTCAGGTCCCGTTCACTGCGTCTCTTCTTTTCCCTTAGTTCTTGGACCTGTGGAGGTTCCAGTTTGAGCCGCTCTTGTTCTGAAGGATCTTCAAGCCTTTCCAAGGCAAGCAAAGTTTTGGCCTCCTCAAAAAGAGCTGCACCGTCTTCGGCCACTGCAAAGAGAAGCCCGCTTTTATAAGTTCGACCCCGATTGCCGCATTCTTGAATCATACTCGCAAGAAGGTATTGGGTTTCTTTTCGCGTTGCAATATCCCAACCATGCTCGGGGTCAATAACCACAAGGCTTAAAGAGGGTATATCGGGAATATCAGAAGACGTTTCTGGGAAGAAGCGGCGCTCGAGCGGAGGGCCAGGGCGGAAGACCTCCCGGATTGTCTGCCGCACCTTCTCCCGGATTTCCTCTTGAGCTTCGGGGCCAGAGAGAACTGCTTTCAAATCCGCCAAAATTTTGTTGAGCGTCGGCCGATAGCTGATACGATATGCTGTCCCTTTGGCTTCAAAATAGTAACCACGGCGTACCAGATCATCAAGGGCGGTCTCAATGTTCCCGATTTCCATTTCGGGCTCGCCTATGGCAAGCCGAATCTCAGGCAGTGTAGCCTCATTCCGAACCTGGCCTCCCGAGGATTCAAAAAAGACTGCAGTGGCAACTTTTTGATGGAGGCCAGCTCTCTTTATTGTTTCCGGAGCTTCAGCATCCATGCGGACGGCATGGGCCCCCTCTCCTGCGATGTCAGAAAGAATTGCGGCCTCCAGTCTTTGCTCTCCCAACTGCTCGAAAACCGCGGCCCGAAAGAGGCTGTCAGCTAAAGGAGCTGACCCCAATGAGATCAAAGGTTCTCTGGTTGCGGATTGGAAGCCTTCCCGATAGGCATGAGAGACCCAAAGCGCTAAAAGGCGAAGGATACCCCTGGTGCGTTGAAAATTGGGAAGGGATTGCCACTTGCGTTCAAAAACGGAAATTACTGAGGGGTGAAAAGGATAGGCAACTTCAAAGATTTTTTCAGCTTGATCTGCAGGGAACCACTCGGGGAGTTGTTGGTAATGCTCTTTGATCCAATTGGCATAAGCCTTTGTGGTAAGACGGACTTCTTTCTCATCTCCAGTACGATCAAATAACCGCCGTCGGACAATCTCCGCAATTTCTTCCTTCTGGCTCAACAAGACCGCTTTACTAAGCCGATCGAGGAGCTTTTCCAACCGCTGATAGTCCGCTTCATCATCCTGGGTCATTTCATACTGGGACATGGGAAGGGATACAACAAGGACAACCTTAGAAGTGCCAGCTATCTCCCGGGTCAAAACATCCAGAAAACTGTACATTTGCGAGCCCAATTTGGCATAAGGGCCTCCTGCCTCTCGAGTGCGACGAATAAAATTCAGCACCTCGTCCATTAGAATGAGCGTTGGCTCCCCAGTGAAGATCTTCTGCAGGACTTCCCCTCCCGGAACAATTCCTGCCCGGTCATGTTGTTCCACCAGAGAATATAGGGAAGGGCCTCCAAGCTGCCATGCCAAATCACCCCAAGGGGTCTGGCGCTTGGGTTCACCATTAACGCCAACCCCCACGAGGAAGTCAAACCAGTTACCGATAAAAACAGCAACCCGGGCCCGGGGCACCGTATCTAAGTTAGCGGACTTGAGCAATTCTCCAACCCCGGTAAAATTCTTTGCCTTTTCTCCCTGGGTAAAAAGGTGATAAAGAAGCGTAAGAAAGTGAGTTTTACCACCACCAAATTGGGTAGTAAGGTTGATACCAGGGGAAGTACCCGAAACATCCCCTGCCAGGCGGCGCATCACCTCAACGGTCATTTTGCGGTAAGCCTCTGTGAGGTAGGTACGGGCAAAAAAGCGCTCCGGGTCCAGATAATCCCGGGGAGCGCGCCCACCCATCACATGGTCTAAATGGATGGCAAACTCTGAGGCATCCAAAGGTTGACCAGAACGCAGGTCTTCTCGAGGAACCGCCACCTGATACCAAGGTTTCAATCTAAACATTTGAAAACATCACCTCCCTTAAAAAATGGTGGGAAGACGAAACTGCCCATATGCCCTATCCCAAAAATAAGGTCTAAAAAAACCATCAGGGAAATCCTCCGCTTTGCTCCTTGTGCCGACTACTAAAAAAACTACGGCATCAAGAGAGTCTACAGGGGAGAATAAAGGAACCATCACACTTTCAGTTAGAGACCTAAGTAAATCTTTTATTTCTTCTGGCTGTCGGCAGTAGCAGAAAACACCACCAAAGTTACAGCGAATCATGCTGACTTTCCAAAGTGAATACGAGATAGAATTTGGATCCAACTGGTTTTCCAATTCAAAGGCGGCTATAGGTCTTTGCCAGCACGGTTCCACCTGGGAAGGGAAAGCCATCACATCAACCGCGAGATATTCCTGCTTGGAAATGGGCAGTGCTTGGCCAGGATAACCTTTTGCAACAGCTTTCCAACCTAAGGAATCACAAGTTGCGACAACAGCACCTGTAAGTTGCTCCGTCCACCTGCCCAATTCTCCGGCAAGCGCTGATTCCCGGAGGGGTTCTGCCCAACGCGAATATTTTAATAACCTGCGGAAAACTTTATACCATTCTTTATACCATTCTTTAGGATCCGAAATGATGCTCATAGGCCCCAGGACTTCTTTCTTGCAAGAAGGCCATCTACTAAGCGCTTCTCGGGAGATGAGGGTGAATAAAGCCGAGAAAGCGCATCCGCTAACCGCCAAAATTTTCCATCCTGGCCAACCCCTTCGTCCACAAGGAGCCAGCGTAGGGATTCATTTCGACCCTCCCCGAATAAAAGCATGGCCTGGTGTAAACGGTCTAAGGTTGTGTGGCCAGGCTCGATATTCTCAAGAACCTCAGGTTCCGAAGAAATCTCCTCAAAAAGCGTTTGTTGTTGTCCTCGGCGACGATGCACCCTTTGTGTCCTTGAATCTTGCCTTAAAAGGAAACGCCGTCTTTCCCCAGCGGAAAGGAGGCGGGCTGAATTACCCTCCACCTCAAGAATGCCACCTGGACGCGTGAGCCTTTCCTCACTGGCTCCTACCCCCTGGATAATGAGTCGGGCGTCGTCGTAGGGGAGGTAGAAGCCGAATGACTTCTTTCCCTGTATTTCCCCAGTTTCCTCTTCTGGTTCCAATATTTCCTCCTGGGTTTTCCCGCTTCTTTCTCCGTTGATCCTAGCCCGCAAAGCCCAGAGCCACATGGCGGTCACACGAGCATCTTCCTCAAACCCCGCAGGATCAGCTTCTGGGAATATTAGCTTCAAAGCTTCCCGAGCCACAGCCTCCCATACATAGGAAAGGCAACCACGCTGGAGAATCTGGCCTTTACCGTTTTTCAAATCACCTAAGGGGATCACCTGCCCGCTCGCAGTCTCCACCCGCTCGTAACGGCTATAGACTTCAAGGGCTGGGCCGATGCAGGCGAAAATGGCGTCCGCTCCATGGATTCCTTCTTTTTCCAAGCGAGGAAGCCACTCGGCCACCTTGCGGTTCATCTCCTCCAGCACCCGTCGCCAGTCGCCTACGCCAGCGTTTTCGAGACGGGGACGGCAGACCAGGAAGACCGAACTCTGAAGAACTGCGGATCCCACGGCTTGCTTTCGGCTTGCCCGCTCCGTCTCAATGGGCCAGGAGGCGGTGACCGTCCAGCCGGCCCGGACCAATGCGTTCAGTAGCGCCTCCCAGCCGGCCGTGCCCTTGTGAGCAAAGAGCACCACTGCCAGCCCATCGGGCCGGAGCACCCGGCGGCATTCGGCCAGGGACCGCTCCATGGTGGTCTCGAAGAACTCCCTCGGCTTTTCTGGCGGGTCCATGATACATTCTTCAGCTTTTGGTGGAAGCGGAAAGCGAAAGAGGTCGGAATGAAGATCTCCAACCATGCGTTTGAGCCATACATAGCAGAATGAGGATAGGTCGGCGTAGGCGATGGCATCATAGTAAGGCGGGTCAGTGACCACGTACGGGGCGAAGCCGTCGGGAAGGGGGATGGTCGTGGCCGAGCCCTGCCGGACGGTGCCGGGCCGAAAGCCTTGAGAGCCTTCCCGCTCCAGCACCTGGGCCACCTGTTCTAAGTAGTAAGAGAACCCTGGCACCAACCGCGGAATGAGAGGATTGCCCTCGGCAAAATCGGGTTTCATTGGGAGACCACTGCCTAAAAATACCTCCCTAATACCGAAAGCAGGGTGATTGAAAGACGTGCTGGCGTGGTATGGACTCATCGAGCTCACCGCTACCGCCAGGGAAGTGGCGACGGCCCGGGCGAAGCCGGCGTCGCCGGTCTCCTGGAGAATCTCGGCGTGGGCCTCTCGCACCAGGCGGACGAAGGTGGCAAGGGCCAGCGCCTGGCGGAGTGTGAAGAGGTCGCCCCAGGTCTCCATGCCGTACAACAGCATTCGAAAACCGGAATTACCCTGCGCCCGCTCTGGGGGAATAGGCTCATCCGGCACCAGGGGCAGGGGGCCTGCATGCTCCCGCTCCCGGCGGGCGAGTTCCTGGGCGGCAAGCTCCGCCACTTCCACATCCCTTTCCGTAGCCAAGCGGAAGCCCCGGCTCCCGTCGCGTTTCAGGGTGATGACAGCGATGAGGCGGGCGTCGCGCGTTCCGCCCCGTTTGGCCCGGATCTGCTCCCGCACCCGCGCGTAGGGCGTGGTGTAGCCGCACACGGGGCAGGTGGCAGAAAAGCGCCTTACGATGGGCGGCTGGACCTCGCTTTCGGATTTGGGGTGGAAGACTTCAAAGACCACTTCTTTGCGGGCTTTATCGCTCCGGTAGCGGAGAGCGACCCGCTGTTTCTCCCTGCGGGAGAGCCATAGGAGCCCCACCAGGGGCACCTCGGCCCCACAGCCGGGTCCCTCGCAGCGGATGGTCCGGGCCCAGAGGTAAGCCAGAGGAATTGAGCCGTCTGCCTCCTTGGGATAAAACTCGTTCAATTCCTCGGCTGCTCGATCTCGTACCCACTGGCCCCACTTGCGGACGGCTTCAGCCAGCTTGTGGCCGTAGGTGGGGAGATACTCCAGCGCCACCTTCTCAAGGAGCACCGCCACCGGGTTGAGGTCGGAGGCATAGGCGTCGGCCCCGATGCGCAGGGCCTCAAAGGGGATGGAGCCGATGCCGGCGAAGGGGTCCAATACCATGGGCGGGCCCTCCGGATGTGCCGCCTGAACAAGCTGGCGGGCGGCTTTAACGAACTGCGGGTTGTGGACGTTATCCCAGTCCGCGAAATTGCCCACGAAGTCCAGCAGTTTCCGGCCCAACTCCAAGGGGTCGGAAAGGTTGCGGCCAGTGAAATCTTTTAGGGTCTCCCGGGCAACCAGGCGGAATTCTTCCGGGCAACGGTCGTCGGCTGGGTCGGGAAGAAGAGAAGCCATGAGCACAGCTCTACAGGCGGCAAGAGGTCGGGTTGCCCACCAGACATGAAAAGTGTGCAGATGTCCCCTTTTTATATTTTGGTCTCGGCGAGAATGCCCCGAGATGATTCCGATGGGCATATCAGACTCAATTAAGCGGCGAATCCTATTCATGAACAACCTCGCTTTCTTCTGTCTTTAACAATTCCAGAATCTTTCCATCCAAGTCGATATTAATCCCTGATATCTTTAAACCATAACCGTTGATGACCCCTTTGTCGCTTGAATAAAAGCATGAACTTAAAATTGAAAAGTATTCCCTTACACGCTGGGCATGGTCATCCTTTATGCACCAACGGATAAAATCCTTCAGGACCCCTGCAACAAGGTCGGCGACTTGAAGGGAGGAGCAATGAATAGTGGAACTATGAAAAAGGGAATCCACAAAGTGATAAGTGGAAAGGGGGCCTGAGAAATATGCCTGATTAGAGTCCATCGCTTTTCCTTCATGATAACCGGACATATAAATATCAAATAATCTTTTATTCACTCCTCCTTGAGGCCAGTCCACAACGATTATAAAGTTATTTTCAGAACTGCTTCCGATATTGTGACTTTTTGCCATCATTCCAATCCTCTGCAATAAATTTTCAAAAGCCCAGCGATAACAATCCACATGTTTTGTAGTTTGGGCCTGACGATACAATCCACATGCCATAACAATTGCATGGAATTCTTTCAGCAGTTGTAGCAAGGGGCGCCGAATCTGATTCCCAATTTTGAAAAGCTTATTATAATTTTCTAAAAGCCTCTGCTCCTCATAAAAACATTTCAGCTCTGAGGCTTTCCAATTCCATTTGATGGGGAAGTGTCCTTTTAACCCATATTCTTCTTTTATCTGGAAAATTCGTCTCTGGAATTTTTCCAATTGGCTTTGCAGGATAAAGTAACCGCCAAAAACATAAACGTCTGGTTCTATTTTCCCGCTCGCCAAAACTTCCGTATCATCGAAGAAGCCAATGAACATTATCCTCCTTCTTCAACCTTCGAAGTTCTTCCAATCAAGGTTTTGGGTACTCCATTGGTAGAAATCTATTCTTAAAACAGGCTCCCATCTCAACCGGAAGGGATCCTGAATGGGAACAAGGCGAGGCACTTTTCTGCAATCCAAGACTATATAGAGCCAGTAATCCTCTCTGAGCCGTTCAGCGGTTTTGTACTCATTGGGTGTGAGCAAAACAGGTCCTGGTTCTGCACGCCCCTTAACCTCAATAAAACGAACTCCACCTCCTTGGGGATGTCGAGAGAGGATGTCAAAACCTCGGTCTTCAGCAGAGACATCCTCTGGAATCCAACCCCTTTCCCTCTCATAGCGCAGGGCTTCTTCCATGGCAATGCGTTCAATTTCTTCATCCGGAATTAGAGGTATAAAATTCTTCCGCTCAGGGTGCGGATAAACCAGGGCAGAACCCAGGTGGGAGAGATCAGCGATGGCCAATTGCCGCTCCCGTTGGATTTCCAGGCGCCGACGCTCCAAGCGACCATTCAATTCCTCAAGCCTTCGTTCCGCTTCGCCAAGCGCTAAGGAAACATCCTCTCCTCTCTGCTGTCGCTCGATGAGCTCTCCGATTTGGCGTTGCTGGCGGTCAATTAGGGTAAGGAGGCTGACCTCTATATGCTGGGAGATAGTATCCAACTCTTTCTGGCGTCCCTCTTGGACCTTATGGAGAAAAGGTTTTAGCCCATTTTCAAGTAAAAAGCTCTCTAACTCAGTGCGCTCCGGAATAATGGGCGGATTTATTTGAGCTTGGGCCCCCGCAGGAACCAGGTCCAAAAAAACCGTGGGCTGGCGCAGACGCATTTCCCCGGAATCGGTAACCTCCACCACAAAGAGCTCCCAGTGGAGCGTATTTCCCCGACCGTCCGCGATTGAGGCCGCGTAAACCTCAAGGCGGGAGGGAGAAGTGCGATCCAGGTCGTAAAAGATAGCGCCTCGATGGAGATCAGCCTGGACCTTCTCCCACACTTCCTCGCGGATTGTCTCAAAAAGGGGATGACCTGGAGTAACCCACTCTAAGGTGGGATCCCGGGCAAGGTGCTTTTTGTCAAAAGTTATCAGGCGATACTCCTTCCCCAGCTTTCCAAAACGAGGCTCAAGACGATCCCCCACGGACTGGAGGTGTCGAGGAATACGACCCACAGCATAGATTCCGTTTTTTCCTCGAGGAATGGGAAGTCCAGCTATAGGAGACGCCTGAAGGAAGAATTGCTCTACTACTTCGGGAACTAAACGCCGCTCTTTGGCCTCGGCCGTACGCCCCAGAATTGCTGAAAGATTAAGCTCTTTCTTGGCTAACCCCTCTAATGTCGATTGGCAAATTCTTGCGAAGCGCTCGCGATCAAAATCATGAACTAAACGGTCCATAAGTGTTTGCTGGGTGATACGCCCTGCATAGAGTTCCCTGAATAAACGCTCCAAGTAATTCCCAGGGACAACCTCCCCTACTACATCAAAGACCTGATCGCTTCCCAATTCTCTTCGGATCTCATGCAGGCGTTCCAGAAGGCGTTCCAAAACCTGGCCCTCTCGGGTATTAGCAGCTACGAAGTTGAAGATGAGGCAATCCCGGTCTTGCCCATACCGGTGTATACGACCCATGCGTTGCTCAAGACGCATGGGGTTCCAAGGGATATCAAAATTTATCATGAGCCAACAGAATTGAAGGTTAATACCTTCTCCTGCAGCCTCAGTGGCCACCATAACCTGCACTTTATCCCGAAATTCCAGTTCTGCGAAAAGCCGGGTACCTGGTGTATTGCGGTCACCAATTTTCATGCCCCCATGAATTTGTGTTACCCTAAGCCCCCAACGCCTAAGTGTTTCGACTAAGTAGTCCAAAGTGTCCTTGAATTCCGTAAAAATGAGCAACTTGGTATTGGTATCCGCAAAGATATTTTGGTCAGTTAGCACCTCATGTAGTTTTTTCAACTTGGAGGAAATCTCCCGTTCTTCTAAAGCGAGAGCTTTTTGGATTAAAACTTTTAGGTCTTCTATTTCTTTTTGAATTAATTGGCGTTCGGAAGGAAGAGAAGCTTGTTCAATTTCCTCCTCTAATTTGGTCACTTCATCTTCAGGAAGCTCGTCAATATCTTCCAAACGAGAGAGGTCTCTCGCAATCTCCACTTGAGGATGGTTTAAGGAGTCTTCTAATTTTTGGAGGCGGCGTTGAAGGCTCCTTCTGACTGCAAAAACGCTGGAGGCAAAACGACGCTGGTACATGGCCATCGTGAAGCCTAAAGCTCGACCACGAGCGGAATCGTCCTGGGCGGCGCGAATAGACTGATCCTGCACATAGCGGGTCAGGGATTCATAAAACTCAAACTCTGGTCCATCTAAATTAAAGCGCGCTGTGCGCACCTCCCGATTGGTGAATAGCTTGCGGACCTTTCCAGTCTCCGGGTCAGGAAAAGTAACCAAAGCCTCTTTGGTTCGTCTTAAATAGAAAGGAGCCTGATTCCGTTCCATGGCTTCTTCCAAACTTTTTACGTCGCCATATACGTCCTTATCCAGTAACTGCAGGAAAAGGCAAAAATTCTCAGGGTCACCTTTGTGAGGCGTGCCTGTCAATAGCAAAAAGTGGTGAGTTTTTTGGGAAAGAAGTTCACCTAACTGGTAGCGGTCAGTTTTATGATCTGGGTCGCTTGCAGACATACGGTGAGCTTCATCAACAATAATTAAGTCCCAATCTGTGCGGCTGAGACTTTCTTTTACATCTTCGCGCTTGGCCCAGTCTATGGAAGTTATTACCTGGGGTTTATCCTGCCAGGGGTTAACGCCATAGGCATTTTTCAAATCTACTCCGCGAATAATTTCAAATCTCTCCTGAAAGCGATCGCGCATCTCTCGCTGCCACTGAAAAGCAAGGTTAGCAGGAGCTACAATAAGGGTCCGGGAAACCAGGCCTCTAAGCTTTAGCTCTTTTAATAGTAGACCGGCCATTATCGTTTTTCCCGCCCCGGCATCGTCAGCCAGAAGAAATCTAATTTGAGGCAATGGTAAGATGTAGTGATAAACCGCTTCCAATTGATGAGGAAGAGGATCTACCCGGGAGATAGAAAGAGAAAAATACGGATCATATTCGTAGGCCAAGCTCAGACGAGCCGCTTCGATCCCTAAGCGGAACCTGAAGGCATCTCCATCAAAAGGAGCTTCGGAAGGAATGATCTTCAGAGAATTAACCTGGTATTGATTTAATAGACGTTCAATATATTCCTTAGAGCGAAGCCCTTGTCCCCCAACTTTAAGATCTCCACCAATAGGTTGAACCAAAACAACTTTAATAGGTTCAGGGAAAACTTCACCCTCCAGGATAACACCTGGTTTGATGTGATGATATTGGCTATTCATGGATGTGATTTAAAATAAAACTTGCGATGGTTCCAGCGATTGGTCTCCGAATGGCGCCTTTCCCCAAGGTGATTAAGCCTCCTCCTAAGCTTTTCATTTTTAATTAATCTAAAGGAGAGGAGACATAAAAATCAAGGAAAGGAAGGACTTCTTCGTAAATGTTTATGCCCAATAGATTTAATACTAATTAAGAAAATAAGAAAAGGGCGGTGAAACGTGAGGAAATTGAAAGCCCCTAACACCCATAGGTTCGCTTGTCCAATGTGGAGGAAGAATACCTTCTGAGATCCTGGAGGTACTTCTGCCCTTTCTGCGGGACTGATCTGAGGAAATGGAGGATTTCCGGGATGGGTTACTCTATGAGCATCCCTCCACTCAAATGCTTTATAAGAAAGGAAAGGAGGTCCTTCAAAAGTTCGTCGATAAGCTTAAAAATGCCGAATCCCCGCCCAAAAGAGACGTTACAGATGAAAATCTCAACAAAAGATTAAACCGCCTTTCAAAAGAAATTTCTCCCCTTTTTGAAAAAGAATTTAAAGAACTTGAAGATGAGATCCCTACCGATTTAATGGATTTTCCCAATGCAGAAACATTAGGAATTGGTTGTACATTATTCCTCCTGAGGAGCAACCTATCGTAGTAAACCAAGCAAAAACCTTTTCAATCTTAGTAAAGCACAATGAAGAGTTGGATGAATCTTTACCAATTAGTTTGGAAAGCAGTGACCCGGAGGACATAAAAATTCGCACTTCACCTGTTTATTTCAAAAAACTCTCCGAAGATAAAAAAATTGGAAGGGCTACATTTACTTTAGAGGGGCAAAAAGTTGGAGCAGAATCAGTAATTGAGGCGCATTTCCTCAATTATAGTAATTTAGTTCTTGTAAAAGTCATTGAGCCTCCACCCCCACCCTTGCCCCCAGAAGGACTTACCTTTGATAAACCATTTTATCACTTACCAATTAATAAGGAGAAAACACTTGTTTTGTGGCTAAAATCTAATATAACATTATCCGATCCAATCCTTGCAGAAATTGAGTCCGATCACCCTGAAATCGTTGTAAAAGGTGGAGGAAAATGCCGATTGCGCGCAACACCTTTTCCGGAGGTTTATTCGGGACAATTTGGTGTTTTTGGCCGGCAGTTACAGGCAAGAGGGAAAATTACTGCCAAAGTAAATGGATTTGAACCGGCCTTAACTCAGGTTAAAGTTGAGGAGCACGAGCCCCCTCGAAGTGGAGTAAAACTAAAATTTGAACCAGTCGAAGAAGACTATGGAACGACAAGATACAAATGGGATGATAAAGACCCATACTTATTAAAAATAGGCGCAAAAAATCCAACCATAAAAAAATATTTGGGGACTCCCACTGAACAAGGGTACCCAGGTATTAAATCTCTTCCCTATTACACTGTTTTGGCTGAAGTAATAGCTGAAGCGCTGGCATTCCGTATATTAGAAAAATTCTTCAAAAGAGAAGGACAAGATGGGAGGTTGGATTACGCATCCACCGATGCTTATTACCATAAGTACTTTAATAAATTCCTTCGCATCGTCCACGAAACCTTAGTTACAGAAAATATCGCAGAATGAAGCAAAGGAAATTCGACCATATTTTTAGCGCTACATAAAATTTTACCAATTAGGAAAGCCTGCCCGCTATCTTCCTTGAAAATTGAACAGCTTGGGGGCATTAAAGATTGAGGAGAATTCTCTGATTCGCCTTTCAGCTAATTTTACATATTCCTCATTGATCTCATACCCGACGAAATGACGGTGGGTTTTAATCGCTGCGATGGCCGCCTGTCCACTTCCCATAAAAGGATCCAGAACTACTTCTTCCTCAAAGGTATAAAGCTGGATTAAGCGATAGGGTAATTCCACAGGAAAGGGAGCGGGATGACCCACTTTTGTTGCGGATTCGGCGTCAAAAGTCCAGACGCTTTTTGTGAACTCTAAAAACTCCTCTTTGGAAATCGTGCTTTTCCTCCCGGCGTTCTCCCTAGTAAACATGCCTTTAGAGAAGACCAGTATATATTCGTGAATATCCCTCAGAGTAGGATTTTTCGCCGAGAGCCAGCTACCCCAGGCAGTAGAAGGGCTGCTCGAGGAAGCTTTGTTCCAGATGATTTCACCGCGCATTAAAAACCCCAAATCAAGCATGTCCTCAACGACAAAAGCATGGAGAGGGATATAAGGCTTCCTACCCAAATTAGCAACGTTAATGCAGGCTCTGCCCCCAGGCACGAGGACCCTTTTAACTTCATTCCATACCCGCTTTAAAAAGGCCCGGTACTCGTTTAATGTAAGGTTTTTGTCGTACTCCTTTCCTACATTGTAAGGAGGAGATGTGACCATGAGATGAACGCTGTTGTCCGGAAGCTCCTCCATATTTTCGCTGGTTTTGCAAAAAATCCTATCCATAAATTGAGAAGGAATGGAATTTTCTGAATACATGACTATTTCCTCTTTGGGCAACCCCTCGTATAACCTGCTGGAATAAAAAGGAGCAGAATCGTGATTGATCCTCCCCGGGGAACCAAAAACACTCGTTCTCGTTCCGTTCTTTCTCTTATAGACCCCCATTCAGTCCTCCCTCCAGAGGTCTACCCATCTTTTATAGGAGTTAAATTCAATCTTTGTTTTATACCAGTTTATCATAATGTTCTGACTCTCTTTATCCCCAATTAAGCCCATGAGAGCCTCTTTAGTAATCTCCACCCCTCTTGGGTTTGTTCCGGGCTTGGGGAGTTTGATATAGTTTTCTCTCCCTATTTTAGCAAAAATCCGTTGTTGAACCGTTAGGGGAATGAAATAGAACCCTCCAGTGTCGTTCCAGTTAATTTGCACTAAGAGAATATGGCAATGAGGATGATAACTTTCATAAAATTCTTGGGCCTTCTGAGCATCTACTGTCCATATAAGCTTAACCCCTCCCAGGCTTTTGCCCGTGATGGTTTTTACAGAAATGGGTTCTCCAAAAAGTTTGGCGTCCACCTCCGGTTCCGTGATGGGTATTTCAGTTTCCACATTTTCCTCGCCGAATTTGTAAATAAGCAAGGCGACGACGATCCTTTCGCGCACAGATCCCACCTCCATTCCTGTTATACCTGCTCGGGAGCTTTCTAATTCCGCCAGCTGGAATAGGTATGGTAGGCGTCTTTTAATTTTCTCTATCAGCCTTTCATCTTCAAATATTTCTCTGAGGCGATCGGGCATTTCTTATTCCTCCATATCTTCCTGGGCGAGAGGAGTTAAAAACTCAGCATAAGGATAGTGTAACCTAATTTGTGTCATCTTTGTAAAGCCATAAACCTTTTGAAGGAGAATCAACATCTCATCACCAGAAGGTGACCTTTCTCCTTTATGGAAATACGATAGCCATAATGGGTCAAGAAGCAGTAAAGGTAAATTATTGCGAGCAATAACTACTTAGGACTCCTTCTTGGAATTTAGAGGGAATTTCCCTTCTGCCCTGAAAAAGTTCAGATAGATGCGATACTCTTAATAGACAAAAAGGAAGTGCGGGGTTACCCTCACTCTGGAATAAATAACAGAAAGGAGCCCTGCACATGAGAAAGCCTACCGCGATTCAAAGAAGGAGTTTTGTTGGCTCCCTACAAAAGCTAATCTCTTACTTCCAGGCTAAAAGAAGATCTGTTTTTTAGCCAAGCCTTCAATTAAGTATTTGAGCATTAGACCGCTCAAGGACTCAGTATATTTTCGATTTTCCACAGTGAACTCAATGGGATATTTTCCGGGGGACAATCCTACAAAATATTGGGCCTTTTGCCTATTGCTTGTTCTCACAGCTATTCCATCAACATACGGTTCAATGGATATTATTTTATTAAGGCTTAAATCTACTGTGCGTGTTGGCCCTGAGAAAACAATTCTCTTATTAGTTATTGTTAGTGTGCCCTGGTCTATTGCCCTAAGTTCCTCGTGGGATTCGCCACCGGCGCTAAAAGTCCCCAACCTTAAATATACCCCCTTCATAATTCTGATACTTGGCCCCCCATAAATTCCCGTGCTCCTCCTGATAGAGCGCGGTTCCCACAAAGTGATGTTGGGCAAGACTGCTTGAAGCTTCTCTCCCGGTCCCAACAGCAAGGAAGAGGGACTGAACAATACTTCAAAATTTACCAACCCCTCTTTTAGTAAGACCATCCATCGTTCAAAATCGAGCTGGCGTTGTTTTGCAAAAGAGACACCCCCGGAAGCGATGTTTTTCCACTCCTTCTCCGTGAGACTCTGGTTTTTGTAATCCTGCCAGACGGAGTTTGTTTTGTCCTTAACCGAAATTAACTTGAATTTACCTTTTTCTGGTCTAAAGACCGCCCCACAGTTATGACACTCAAGAGTTTGAAAAGTCCCTAAACCAAAAAGGACCTTTTTGCTTACCCATTTTAAGGGACCTGATTTACATACGGGGCATTTTGCGGTCCAGTGACCTTCAGGAATCGAGGTCCCCTCCCCCGTAGAGGATGGCCGGGGTAAAGGAGAACCACACTTACGGCAGAAGTTACCTTCGCTTTGATATCCACAATTAGGGCATTTTACCTTCATGGGTTATCCCTCCGGGTTTAAAAGGAGTGGAACGCATACTGCTTGGATCAAAGACAAAAGGCAAGCTTACTAAAGCAAAAAAAACAGCCATTTCCCCCTCCTGGCAATTCTTTTCTATATCATACCAATTTTAAGGAGGATTGAATTGGGAAAGGGTGATTCGGAAGGCAAATTCAAGGTAGA
>JANLFM010000026.1 GCA_024655865.1 Caldisericota bacterium | reverse complement strand
CCCGAGCGCTGTGCGTATTCCTCCAAAAGTTCCCTTAATTTTTCCGGAAGCGTCACCATTTGGGATTATTATCCCTCAAATAATTGCCTGTATCAGCTTTCCTTTGCTTAATTTTTCTTTCTGCACCCCCATGGCTGTCCTGGCCGGGATGATTTCGCCACCCCGCCTTAAAGCAGAGGGGTAGGTGAAATAAGGCGCAGACCGCACGATCAATGGGATTCCGATCCGTGCGCTTCAGAGGGCATGGGTTGGCATGCCCTCTGAAGTTTTCCCGATCTGTATACTTCTCCTTCGTCTTTATAAGCAACGGCCGAAGTTTTCCCGACCTTCTTAACGTCTCCTTCTCCTTGATAGGGAGTACATGGAGTTCCTCGCTCTGTATAGTTCTCCTTTTCCTGAATACGGAACGCCCGCATAGAAATACCGTAACAGGCAAGAGACCAATTGAAAGGCTTGATGGAGCACGCGGGAAGAGTTAGATACGATGGGTAAGAATGCAAGTTATTTAAAACTGTTTGGTTGTTGAAATAATTACTTTATTTTTTGTCTCTCTTGCAATATAACCAAGATTATTTGTTTGCCTATTTCAGCGATTGCTTTACTGGGCTTTATCTGTTGCCTAATGGCTAAATTAGGATGTATTAAGTTTCTAAAATTCCTTATTCCATCGCTAATTGCTGCGTGGTATCCATGTATAAGCCCAACTTTTTCTGCCATATCTATCAATTCTTCTAAAGTGTAGTCTGAGACCTCCTTGTGTTTTTTGTTTGGATATAATTCCTTAAAGGCTTTACTTATCTCCTCCTTTTTCAATGTTCCAAGCCAATCTGAAAGTATTGCTTCAAGCACGCTTCCACATAAAATTAGAGTTGACTTCCATGCTCCCACTGACATGCACAAATCAATGTCTTTTAAATCTTGATAAAGCAAATCAGCTAATTCTTCATTTTCTATTCCTTTTAATAATGATTTAATAGCTTTTCCATGAATAATTGGTCTTTCCTGCTTCCCTTCTATGGTTCTTTTAAGTTTTTCTTTTAGTCTTTTGACAAGTGTCTTAGGGTAAGGGTGACTTTCGTCTTCCTCAAAGTAAATTCGAGCATTATCTGAAAGTTGCTTGGCAATGTAAAAAAGGGCTTCATTCCAGCCATTTTCTTTTAGAGCATTAAGCCATTTTTGAGCGTATGATTCTTTCCGCTCCTGTATTTGACCAGGTGGTTGAAATGTTCCTTTATAAAATTGAAACTTTTTATTGGCATCGTTTAATAGCTCCGCTATCTTAACCCCCGTCATGCCTTCTTGCATTATTTTGGCCATCAATTTAATCATAGCTATATCAATTACTTCATCCTTCATACCCCTTATGCCCCCAATTTATATTTTTCTTTAAACTCCCTTCTCCCCCTTTTTTACTTATCCAGTGCCCTTAGTAAACTTCTATAGCTCTTCTTTAGCTGAAACCAATTCACTGAGGCTCTTGAATCTGAATTTTTCAAATCCTTCCTGATCTACCCTTATGAACGACCACCTGTTTTTAGTCAAATTGGTTGCATCCTCACACCAGGCTTTGATTCTTCGGTCCTTATTGGCGACGTCAATATCCTCCCTGCCCTTTGTCTCAATCACTATATGCTGCAGGTCATTCGTCAAAACCAGAAAATCAGGGTAATAGAGCCTTAAATTTCCCCCTGAGTCCCTGTATTCCACAAAGAAGCCTATTTTTGGGACGATTTTGCTGAAGGCCACCACATCCTCTGCCCTCTCCAAGAATTTAGCGAACTCCACCTCAAAATTATTATCGCAGGCCACGTAGTTGAAAACGCATTTGTTGGCAGGGAAAACCTCCTTGGACCAGACAAAAGGCCTGGTATCGGAGAGCTTAAGGAAGTCTCCCAGCTCGGGTTCTCTCTCTGTGAATGTCAAATCCTTAAAAGCATTGACAAACAGGCGCACTATTTGCACTTGCACATCAGGGGAACTTAATTTGTAGAGGACTCGAGGATCATCCAGGTCCACCTTTTCCGTAAAAAGCCTTTCGGTAACATATCTCTTAACCATAGGGTAGAAAGTGGCGAAAGCTCCACCGATTCTGAGTTCCTTGAGTATCTGGTCCGCATAATAGGCGATCACGCTTTTGGAGTCCTGGGGCACGGGCAGATCCCATTTCCTCTTCACGACTTCCAGGCCCTTCAGCATATCCACCGCCACATACTCCATTTCCAGGACTTTGTTCTCTAACGGAATGGATAAAGAGGGCAACTTGTCGACCTCCCTTTCATCCAGGTAAAATTCCCTGATAATGATCCGCGGGCTCAATATGGGAATTTCCAGGTCTTTGTCCAGCTTATTTTCATCCACAAAAATGGTGGTCAAATTCAGGGTCTTTTCCGCTTCGAATTCTGCGAACCTGATGCCTTCCTGAGTTTCCAGTTCTTCCAGGATATCCATCAAGCCTGGGGGACCAATGACCTCAAGGACGTTAATTGATTTTTCGATATTGGCCTCTTCCTCGGGAAACATCTTTCTCAGCCCTCTTCCGATCACTTGCTCTGGAAGGACCCGCCTTTTTGAAGTATAGGAGCGCAACCCTACGATCACGTTTACGCTTCTCACGTCCCACCCCTCATTCAACATCATGGTGCTCACTATAGCCTCATAGGGGTTTTTCTCCGGATCAGGGTCATCGATGGTTTTGGCAAAGTCCCGGGCTTTGGGTAAATCGGATTTCTTCACCTCTCCCGTGCTGTCGGTGTGAATCAAGAGCACTTTGTCTCTAAGATCAGGAACGGCGGAATTGAGATATTCAAAAACCTCATCCGCTTCCTCATTTTCCGGGCATTGGAAGAAGAGAACCGGCTTTTTAGCCAAGGGTCTCAGGGCTTCCTTGTATTCCCTCCATCTTCTAATCCCTGCATCGATCCACGCTCTATATCTTTCCACGGTTTTGTTTGAAGCGATTTCCTCCGCATTTTTGACCTTGCCTTTTAGGGGCAATTTTACGATGTTCATTTCAATGGCTTCCTTGAGGGAGAAGTCCACAATGATCCAGGGAAAAAGAGCCCCGTTTTCAGTTTTAGGAGTGGCAGAAAAGTCCAGTTCCATGTTTATGCCCTTCCCATGGCGGAAGGCCAAATCCCGGTGAAGATCTTTGAGTATTTGCTTCCAAGCTCTCTCAAAACTATAGATGTGGTGGGCTTCGTCCTTCAGAATGGCGATGTTGGAACAAGAAGTGAGGACCTCTTTTATCCTGTTTTCCTGGTAAATATCCTGTCTCTTTACCTCCCCAAGCGCCAGAACGTCATCCACGTATTCTTCCACTTCTTCTCTTGTATCCTTCCGCTCTTCTAATTGCTGGATGTTGGTCAAGAACACTACGGCTTCAGGAATGTCATAAATGGGGTCCTCTTTAAGGATTACTTTGAGGCTGAAATCCTCCTGCCACTCTGGAGGAATTAGGGGCAACTTACGGAATATTTCCCCGTCTTTGAAATCTCTCTTCAGTCTGTCGTAGATCACGTTTTTCTCGCCGGCGATTAGTAAAAATTTCGATGAATAATCGGAATTGCTTTCTTTAAAGTAATTGAAATAATGCCAGACGATAACTAAGGCCATCACAAAGGTCTTACCCGAGCCTGTGGCCATCTTGAAAGCGTAAAGGGGATATTGGTCATAGGAAGGATCGTAAGCCTGAATGGGACCTGCCCCGAAATCCCTGGCCATGTCTATGAAGTTTCTCTTTTTCATTACCTCATAGACATAGATTAAAGTTTCAATCGCTTCCCTTTGGCAGAACCAGAACTGGAAGGGCTCGCCATCGGAGACATGGTCTTCGTAGAACCAGAATTGCAAGAGGCGCTTGGTGGTAGGAGTGGTCCCGGGATACCCCTGATTTCTCCAGGTGAAAACCGCCTTGCGCAGGGCGTTCACGAGATACGCTCTGCTTGGCTGGCGCTGGTCTGGGTGGAGAAGCTCAGTGGGGATCATCCTTAAATTGCTCCCAATTTTTGCAAGTTTTTAAAAATCTCTTTTGAAATTTGAACTGCGAATTTTGCCCTTTGAACATCAATTGATGGTTGGTCATCGTAGTCCGCATTCTTTCTATCAAGCAATAAACGACTTAGGTCTGTCCCTATCTTTTTTTCCAACCAATTTGAAGAATTTGTATATTGTTCCCTCACAAATTTATGTGTATTTTCTTTTGGAATACTGATTCCTTTCTTAATGAGGAAATTTCTAGCGATGCAAAATACACCATAATAAGCACGACTTATCGCTGAGCGGTAATAAGCTTCTAAAATAGACGGTTGTTTTTGGTAAGCTATCAACTCATCTGCCAGCTGGATATATGATTCCCAGTTAAAACTCATAATGGTCTTACTGTTACTTCAAGTTTATTATTAATTTCATCACCAAGATTAAGCCAATATTCTTCATCAAATCGGTCTAGGTTGTTTATGGCTTCCTCCGGGGGCAAGTCTGTTTTCACAATTATAAAAAGACACTCAAAAGCTTCTTCGGGATCCTGATAGAGTTCCAAATATAGATGGACACTCCCAAAAATCCTGTAAATACGTTCTGGTGCTTCCAATAGATATTTAATTAAGTTTTTATTAGATAATAAAAATCCCGTCACCTCTTCGGGATTTTTGAATATATAAATACCCCTCAAGACTTCCATTTGATGGTTAATTGAAAGACAGATTGAGTTGTCTATATTAGAAGGGTAGTCTTGTGCTGGAATTGAGATTTGAGGACCAAATTGAACAAAATTTCCAATTGTAATTATTGGCTGGTATACATGAATGCTAGTTTGTTCAATCATGATTTCTCCTCCCCAAAAATTTCTCTAGCTTTATCTGTAATACACGCCTCAAAAACATTTTCTACCCTTTCATGCGCCTTTTCCAACCATTCAGAAACCTTATCCAGTGGAACTAATTCTGGAGTAGCCATTACATAGTCAATATCCAACAATATAGAAAGCACGTTCGGCTTTGAAGGAATTACAGTTGCTAATGAAAGGATAACTCGCTCCTTTCCTTCCTCATATGGAAATTCAGTTCTTACTATGAAAGAATCTTGGACGGGCGGTAAATCATTTGGAACATAAGGATAATATCTGAAATAATCCTCTAATTTAATCCTTTTGTTGTCAAACTCTATTATGTTGATATATCGAAGCCCTATTCTTTTAAATGCTTTAGGATTGGCAATTTCCTTATATATATTAAAGCATTTTAAGATAACAGGCTTGAATGCATTCCACGTCGGATAAGGTTTCAATTGATTTACTACAAGAAGGTCTTGGGCGACCTGAATTAGAGCTGTTTTATCTTTTCTGAAGAATTGAATTCGAGGCGGAGCCGACTCTACTGTATGTTCCAATCCCTTTTCAGTTGGCTTGAATTGAACACTAACTCCAATTTGTTGCTGTTTATTTGGAAACTCGTCTTTTACTTTTCTATAAATAAGCCCTGGTACAGTCAAATCCCATTGTTGGTTAGGTATAAACTGAAATTCGCATAAAGCTTCTACAACAGGTGGCTTCTTATATTTTCTGCTCATGATTTTCCTCCTAATTTTATCTTCAAAAGCTTATTCGTATCATTCCCGAACACATCCACAACCTTGACCATTATTTGATATTCGCCTTTTCCCTGGTAAGTGTATCTCGCTTCGTAATCAACCCTGGGGTTCTGTTTTGTCCTAAAGCTCTGCCAGTGGTTGTGGAAAGTGTCCCCCTTAAAGTCCCAGTCCACAGCCCAATAATCTATGAGTTCCCTGGAGTCCCTTAATTTACCCGCTATTTCTGCAAGTTCTGCTGTAGGGGGAAGCTGGAAGTCGGTGATCTTGAGCTTCACTTCATCGCCATTAACTTCTGTCTCGATCTCCAGGTAGGCAACCTCGGCGAATCTTACATGCTTTAGCAATTCCTGTTCCACCGCTTGATCTGGCATTTTCAAAAGGTTCAGGTCAAAGCCCACGAGGGCGGACTTAATTTCATTGACGGAAGGAATTTGAACCAGCTTTAGATCGACCCCATTATCTTTGGCTAATTCCCTTGCCAGTTCATTCACTTCATAGCTCCACTCCCAGCCCAGAACATCCGCCTTGTTGAAGTTATTAGCCCTGCACTCGATCACTACCTTTTCTATTTCTTCCATCGTCACAGGGGCATTCAAGGGGCCAATATGCACAGCCCGGTCCCCTTTCCTGCCGTGAATGTATCGGAAGCCTGTTGATTCCTGTGCCTGATAGAGCCTGAGCATAAATCTAAGATATTCATCCTGTTTTTCCTGCCAGTAAACGGTTTCGTAGTTTCCAATGTTCCAGAGTTCAAATGGTCTTGCTGGCTTGCTGTATAATGGCTCAGAGGTTTTTATTTCTGGCATTTCTTCAAACACGTTTGTATTTCCTAACACCTTTGAATTATGAATACCTAATAATCTTTTTCTCGTAATCTGGAGGGCAAATTTGGATAAATCACAGCCTATCCACCTTCTTCCAAGTTTCTCAGCTACGGCTAACGTAGTGCCCGAGCCACAAAAAAAATCAGCTACAATGTCGCCGGGAGTGGTAGAGGCAAGGATTACGCGCTCTAATAACTCTTCAGGCTTTTGGGTATCATAATCTACTCTCTCACCTGAAGTTCTACCAACCATATCTATGTTCCAGATATCTTTCATATTCACAATCGTATACCACCCAATCTCATCTTGATATTCCTTAACACCTGCAAAATTATAACGTTTAAATTCCCTATTATAAGATTTTTCTTTCAATGTGTTGAATAAGTAATTCCCGGATTTTGTATAAAACAAAATTGTGTCATGTTTTCTACTAAAATGTCCTTTTTCTGACGCGCCCCCTGATTTATACCTCCATACCACCTCATTCCTAAAATTATCATACCCAAAAATCTCATCCATCATTACCTTAACATAGTGTCCCACATGATAGTCTAAATGGACATAAATAGAGCCGTTTTCTGCCAAAAGTTCCCTCATCAAGACCAGTCTCTCATACATATACCTCAAATAAGAGGCAATGCCACCGCTCCAGGTGTCTTTATAAGCCCGCTCTTCAATTATGGATGGTTCCTTCTCTATCTCTTCATCGCCAATCTTGGTTCTTACGGTAAAATCTGCACCCGTGAAAAAAGGGGGGTCAATGTAGATGAGGTTGATCTTCCCCGCCCAACCCTGCTTGATCAATGAGGACATCACCAGTTTGTTATCGCCCCAGATCAAAAGGTTCTTCCAATCTTGAGGATAATTAGGTGGGTATTCACTTTCAGGATAATATTGAGAGGAATCAAAAAGACCACTTTCTAAATCCTTAAGCCTGGGCTTATTTACAGTCTCAATTACCTGAAATGGAAGGTTTGGCTTCTCGATTGGGATTCTCTCGCCTTTTTCGAGCCTATCGTATTTATCAACCCAGAGCAGCTCTACCCACTTTTTGTTTTCTGCCATTTTTCAGGTCTCCTTAATATAATACCCCCAAATTAGATGTATTACAGGCACTCGAGGTTAAAAAGGTCATTTCGGGAAATCCCTGGTCCCTTATGCGCTGTTGTGTGTGGTCCCTACAGCTTTTTATTATATCAGCCTTTTAAATAAAAGTGATTTTAGAACATCCTGACTTTTTCCGTGCTTACGCTGCCTTGCACCAAATACGGCTCAACTAATCTATGGGATAATATTCTATGGGATAATATTGATAGGGTGATATTGAAATGAAATTTCTTATTTTATCATTAACATTTCTGTTCCTCCTCTCCTCCTGCGCACAGGTGGGGGTTGTGCCGAGTCCAACTCCTGAGGGAGAGGTGCAAACTCCTTTGCCTGGAGAAACTCCCACAGGAACCCAGACCCTGGTGCCCGAAGAATCCCAGCTTCCAACTCCGGCCGTGGGAGAGGAAATCCCCCTTCCTCCGCCTGTCCTCAAGGGGGAATTCACGTTCGAGGAAGTCCTGAAAGCGCGGCGCTCGGTTAGGGACTTTAAGGAGAAGGATCTATCCTTATGCCAGGTGGGTCAGCTCCTCTGGGCCGCCCAGGGGACCACCTCGCCCGATGGGAAAAGGACCGCTCCCTCAGCTGGAGCTCTCTATCCTTTGGAGGTCTATTACTTCTTCAAGGATGGCTGGGGGCACTACAATCCGGAAAAACATGTCCTGGAAATTTTAGGGAAAGAGGATAAAAGGCAGGATCTCACCAGGGCTTCCTTTAAACAATCCTGGATCGCAGAAGCCCCTGGAGTGTTCGTAATCGTGGGCTTCGTGGAGCGCACGGCGAAAAAATACGGGGAAAGGGCAGAGAGGTACGTGATCCTCGAAGCGGGACACGCCTGCCAGAACCTGCTCCTTCAGGCCGTGGCCTTAGGCCTGGGAGGGACTTCGGTGGGAGCTTTCTCGGACGAGGAGATAAAGAAAATCCTGGGGATAGATGCACTGCCCCTCTACGTTGTTCCCGTAGGCTACCCGGCAAACCCTTAAGCTGATTTTACCAGAGAGATGTTTCAGGACCGCTTAGGTCCGAACACTCCCGGGTCCTTCTCCTTCATGGAGGCTTTTAAGCCAACTTCTGGATCTCTTCCCTTCCCAGAGCGAAGGCTTTGAGGTTCTCCTCCTGGAGGCGCTTCAGGTTCTCCTTGAGGACTTTCTCGTAAGTGGACAAAGCGAAGGGGAGGAAATGGCTCACCGCACCTAAAATTACAATGTTTGCGGATTGCGGGCTTCCCGCCTTTTTGGCTAAATCCAGAGCGGGGATCAAAAGGAAGTTCAGGGAGCGCGCTTTCTCTAAAATCTCCTCTTCAGAGAACTTGATCGGGTTCGGGGCGAAGTTCGAGGAGACGATGGCCTTCCCCTGGGGTCCCAGGAACTGATAATTGCGCAGGGCCTCGACGGGCTCCAACCCCAGGAGGAAATCCGCAGAACCTAACTCGATCAAGGGGCTCCAGATCTTCTCGCCTATTCTCACCTGGGAGAGCACGGAGCCACCCCTCTGAGCC
Source organism: Caldisericota bacterium (assembly GCA_024655865.1). GTDB lineage: Bacteria > Caldisericota > JANLFM01 > JANLFM01 > JANLFM01 > JANLFM01. The sequence continues at coordinate 7,887 of JANLFM010000026.1, read as the reverse complement.
AGTCCCTTGATCTCCGACCTCTTCACGGCCCAGCCCTCCGCTAAGGCGGTCAAGGTGATCAGTTTCGCTAAAAGCAGATTGCCCTGCCCTCCAACTCCGGCGATCACGACATCAATCTTTTTCATTTTGCCCTCCTTTTGGCCTCGGTAATGCAGGGAGAACGGGAAATTAAAACCACAGGCCCCGGTTTTTCTAACATTTCCTTGAATTTGGCAAGGAGCTCCTCCTCCGGGCGATAGGGGTTCAAGACGTCAAAGGTCACACCCAGGCCGGTAAGCACCTGCTCCAGGGTCACGGGCGTTTTCCCCTCATCGGCAGAAGCGGGAGTGGGCTGCCCTCCGGTCATGGCCACAAGCTCGTTATCCATAATCAAAACCAGGATGTCCGCATTGTTGTGCACGGCGTCCACCATGGCAGGAAGGCCGGCGTGGAAGAAAGTGGAGTCCCCGATCACGGCCACGGGCTTCTTCACTCCCACATAGGCTAATCCTAAAGCCATGCCGATGGAGGCGCCCATGCACACCGTGGTATCCATAGCCTCGAAGGGAGGGAAGACCGCCAGGGAGTAGCAGCCGATGTCTCCCGTGATCACCTGGGGATTGATCTTCTTCAAGGCCTTGAAGGTGAAGTTGTACCCGCATCCCGGGCAGAAGGTGGGGTAGCGGGGAGGAAGATTCTCCACAGGCGTTGGGGGAGAGTAGGGGAGGCGCAGGGCTTTGGCCACCAGATCAGGGGTCATCTCCCACTGACGGGGGAAGGTCCCATCCAGCTTTCCGTGGACTTTAGGGGAGAGCTCAGCCAAGGCTTTCTCGATGATCGGTTCTCCTTCCTCCACCACCAGGATTTCCCCGCAGTAGTCCATAAACTTGCGGATCATCTTCATGGGCAGGGGATAGGTGCCGATTTTTAAAACGGAGGTCTCCCCGTCCCAGTGCTCCATAGCGTGGGCATAAGCAATTCCCGAGGCAATGATTCCCCGTTTTTTTGACTTCAAGACCATGGAGTTGAAGGGGGAGTTCTCCGAGATCTCTTCGAGGACCTTTTGCTTTTCGTTCAGGGACTTGTGCAGCATCCTGGCGTGAGAGGGAACGACCACCCAGCGCCTAACGTCCTTTTCGAGTTTGAGCTCGTTTTTCCCCTTGCCGTTCTCCTTCAAATGAACCGGGGATTCCCCATAGCAGAGCCTGGTCACCAGGCGCAAAAGCACGGGGAGGCGCAGTCGCTCCGAGATCTCGAAGGCCTCCATGGTCATCTCGTAAGCTTCCTGGGGATCGGAGGGCTCCATAGAGAAGGTTTTGGCGAACTGGGCGTAAAAACGGGAGTCCTGCTCATTCTGGGAGGAGTACATACTGGGGTCATCACCCACAGCGAGGACCAATCCTCCGTTCACACCCGTGAAGGTGCTGTTGATGAAAGGATCGGCGGCCACGTTTAAACCGATGTGCTTCATGGAGATGAGCGCCCTCTGGTTGGCGTATGAGGCGCCCAGGGCGTTCTCGTAAGCTACCTTCTCGTTCACTGCCCAGACATACTTTGTCCCCGTGCCGGAGGAAGCGATGGTCTCCTGGATTTCCGAGGCCGGAGTTCCCGGGTAAGCAGTGGAGATGGTGATCCCGGCATGAATTGCACCCCAGGCGACCGCTTCATCTCCGGTCAAAATTTTAAAAGACATGAAATCACCCCCGAATGGAAATTTTCTCTTGAAGACTTGCTCCTCGATTTCTTTAAATGCCAGTCAGACATTTGCTTTCAGTTCCTCAAGCGCGCGCTCCAATTTCTGCTTTTTTAAAAGGACGGGAAGGAAGAGGTCCTCCTTATTCTTCAATCTCTCCTTCATTTTCCAGAGGTTATAATCCCCCGGATTTGGGATTTTTTCAAGTTCCTCCCAGGTCAGGGGGCAGGAGACCGGTGCTCCGGGCCTGGGGCGGATGCTGTAAACTGCGGCCATGGTTTTCCCGAGGGAGTTCTGGGTGTAATCGATGCGCACTTTGCCCTGCCTTTTTTCCTTCTTCCACTCCGTGGCAATGAGCTCCGGGTGCTTAAAATCCAGGATCAGGGAAATATTTAAGGCAAATTCCCGGATCACCTCGTAGCGGTAGTTCCTCTCGATGGGGAGAAAAAGGTGCAGTCCCCTCGCTCCTGAGGTCTTGGGATAGACTTCCAGCTCCACGCTTCCTAAAAGTTCCTTAATCAGAAAGGCCACTTGGATGAGGTCTCTAAATTCCGCCTCAGGCTCGGGGTCCAGGTCGAAGACCACGAAGTCCGGGAAATCCGGAAGGTCGGTTCGGGAAAGCCAGGGGTGAAAGTCCAGGCATCCTAAGTTCACGAGGTAAATTAAGGTGGGAAGGTCATCAGCGATTACCCAGTCGATCAAGTCCCCGCGGCTTTCGGAGAAGTAGGACCAGGTTCTCACCCATTCTGGTCGGCCTTGAGGAGCTTCCTTCATGATGTAGCCCGGTTTTTCTATTCCTTCCGGATGGGCCCAAATGGTCAGGGGACGGTCTTTGAGGTGGGGAAGGATATAAGGGCCGATTTCCAGGAAGTACTCCACGATCTCAATTTTGCTTAACGGGGGATCGGAAAAGAGCAATTTTTCCGGATGGGTGATCTCCAACTTGCGCCCTTCTACCTCAATTTTTGCAGAATTTACCCTGTCCTCCTTCATCCGGGAATGAGCCTTTCAAAAAGGATCTGGAAAAAGGGAGCCAGAAGCAGGGCAGGGAGAAAGTTGGCTACCTTGAATTTTTTTATTCCCAGGAAGTTGAAACCCAAAAGGACGATCAGGGCTCCTCCCACAACAGTGAGACAGAGGATCAGGCTTTCCGGGAGCTGGGCGGCGAAAAGGCGTGCCAGCAGGGTAAGAGATCCCTGGTAGAGAAAAAGGGGAATTGCGGAAAAGAGCACCCCGATGCCCAGGGTACTTGTCAGGAAGATGGAGGCCGTGCCGTCCATGATCGATTTTAGAAGCAGGAGCTGGTAATCCCCTTTTAAGCCGTCAGCCAGAGAACCCAAAATGGCCATGGGCCCAACGCAGACAAGGAGGCTGGCTGCCACAAAACCCCGGGCAATCCCGTCCCCCTGGAATTTGAACCGGGAGCTGACCTTCTCTCCCACTTTTTCCAGGAATTCCTCGATGTGCAAGAGTTCACCGATGAGACCGCCCAAAACTAAAGAAAGAAGGAGGGTGAGCATCAGTGCGGAGGAGTTGGCCTTTAAAGCCATCTGCAATCCCAAAATCAGGGTGAGGAGGCCCATGGCCTGAGTGAGCAAGGGAGAGCCCGCGGCCTTGATCCTCTTTCCAGCGAAGTAGCCCAAAAGCGATCCTGCGATTATGGAGGCGGTGTTTGCCAGGGTTCCGATCATAAGAGAAATTTAGGAAAAAATATTGCCAAAAGCAAGCGGGGGAAGGAAAATAGCATTAAATACAGGCCTCAGGTTGAGGGCCAAGGAGGAGTTATGCTCAAGGAAGTTGTGGAATTTTATGCCCCCAGAGAGCTGGAAGAGGCACATGGTCTCCTTCTGAAGCACTACCCTCATGCCCAGCTTGTGGGAGGGGGGCTGGATTTAACCTGGAGGGAGCGGAAAGAAGCGAGGTACCTCATTGGGTTGGATCATCTTCCCCTGAAATTCATCAAATCGGAAGAGGGTACTTTAGAGGTGGGAGCCATGGTTACAATCAGGGAGCTTTTGGAGAACGAGGCTTTAGAAAATGTGGCTCCGGATTCCTTAAAGCCTGCCTTGAAGGCTATCGCCACACCGCTTCTCAGGGGAGTGATCACGGTGGGCGGATCGCTGGCCCGGGCTTATCCCTGGAGCGACCTTCCCGCCCTTTTTTTAGGACTTGAAAGTAAAATAGGGATCTTTGACGGCAAATATAGGGTTTTTGAGCTCAGGGAATTTTACGAGGGGGATTTTCGGGAGGTCCTGAGGCGAGCGCTCATCACCAAGGTCCTGATTCCTCAAAGTAAGGGCCGTTATTTTTCTTACCGGCGCTTCACCCGCACGGAGGTGGACATCCCCCTCCTCAATCAGGCAGTCAGCTTGCACTTCAGGGAAGGAAAAATTGAGCATGCTAGGATCTTTCTGGGAGCGCGGCCGGGCTTTCCTCTGGAGCTTGAGGAAATCGAGGGACTTCTTGAAGGAAAGGAGCTCAGCGAGGGTGTGATCGGAGAAGCTTGCGCCATGCTCAGGGAAAGTGCGCCTGTGGAATCGGACTTCCGCATCTCGAAGGAATTCCGCAAACACCTGGCGGGAGTTCTCTTAGAGGAAAACCTTAGGGAGATCAAGGGAAAATATGAGAGTTCAATTCAAGCTTAATCATAAAGAAGTTTCCTTCAATGTGCATCCCGGGGAGAGCCTCTTTGAAGTTTTAAGGAGAGAGGGGAATTACGAGGTTAAGGGGAGCAACTGCCGGGATGGCTCTTGCGGTGCCTGCACCGTGCTTCTGGACGGGGTTCCTGTTCCCTCCTGCACAATTTTGATCGGGCGCGTGGAAGGGCGGGAGGTGGAGACCATAGAATCCCTGGGGGACATGGAGAACCTTCATCCACTCCAGAGAGCTTTCCTGGAGAATGGGGCTGTGCAGTGTGGATACTGCATCCCGGGGATCCTGCTTGTGGCCAAAGCCCTGCTCGATAGGGACCCTAACCCTTCCAGGGAGGAAATTGAGGAAGAGCTTTCCGGGAACATCTGCCGGTGCACGGGCTACGTGCAGCAGATCGAGGCCATAGAGAGGGCAGCGGAGCTCCTCAGGGAGGAGAGAAAATGAAAAAATACCGGGTTGTGGGACAGGATGTGGAGAAAGTTGATGGTCGGGCTCTGGTCACGGGTCAGCCAGTCTTCACGGACGACTTTTCCCTTCCGGGAATGCTCTACGGGAAAATCCTGCGCTCCCCTTATGCTCACGCACTGATTAAGGAGATTAACGCCTCAGAAGCCGAGAAGCTTAAGGGGGTGGAGGCTGTTTTCACTTACAAGAACGTCCCCAGGAAAGCTTACACTACGGCGGGACAGGGATACCCTGAACCTTCCCCTTACGATTCCTTCATTTTCGATAAGAAGGTGCGCTTCGTAGGGGACAGGGTGGCCGCGGTCTTCGCTGAGAGCCTGAGCATTGCGGAAGAGGCCCTTTCTTTGATCAAGGTGGAATACGAGGAACTGCCGGCAATTCTCGACCCCGAAGATGCCCTGAAAGATGGGGCTCCCGTGATCCACGATGAGCCCGAAATCCAGGGAGCCCACGATCCTTCAAGGAACATCGTCTCCCACGTGGATTTGGAAATCGGGGACGTGGATCAGGCCCTGAGAGACTCCGATTTTGTGGTGGAAGGTATCTGGGAGACCCAGTATGCGCAGCATTGTCCCATGGAAGCGCACATCGCCATCGCTTATCTGGATGAGCGGGGGAAGTTAGTTATCCGCTCCTCCACCCAGGTTCCCTTTCATGCGCGAAGAATTTTGTCCTTCCTTCTGGGAATTCCAATTTCCAAAATCCGGGTGATTAAGCCGCGCATCGGGGGAGGATTTGGCGCCAAGCAGGAGGTCCTGATCGAGGATCTCGTGGCCCTGGCGACCTTGAAGACGAAAAGGCCAGCGCGCCTGGAACTCACCCGGGAGGAGGAGTTCGTCTCCTCGCGCACCATGCACCCCATGAAGGTTAAGGTGCGCCTGGGAGCGGATAAGGAGGGGATGCTTAAGGCTATAGAGATGGACATTTTGAGCAACACCGGGGCTTATGGTGCTCACGGCCCCACGGTCTTTTTTAACGCCGGGAGCAAGACCCTTCCTCTTTACAATAAGGCGGAGAACGTGCGCTTTACCGGGAACGTGGTTTACACCAACCTTCCCGTGGCCGGAGCCTACCGGGGATACGGGGCTACAGAGGGGTATTTCGCTTTAGAGTGCGCCATTGACGAGCTGGCGCGCAAGATGGGAATCGACCCCCTCATCCTCAGGCAGAAGAACCACATCCGCCCCGGGGAAACTTCCCCGATCTTCAAGAAATTGGGAGAAGGAAGGGAAGGGGTGCCCCAAACTGTGGAGTCCTGCGGGCTTGAGGAGTGCATCGAAAATGGCAGGGAGCTATTCGAGTGGGAAAAGAAGAGGAGCCTTCCCAGGGAGGTGGCTCCGGGAATTTATCGGGGCTACGGCATGGCCATCATGATGCAGGGATCAGCCATTCCCCTGGTGGACATGGCCTCGGCTACGATCAAGATGAACGAGGACGGTTCCTTCCTTTTGCTTGTGGGAGCCACGGATTTGGGAACGGGCTCCGATACCATACTGGCCCAGATCGCCTGTGAGGAAATTGGAATTCCTGTGAAGAATATCACTGTCTATTCCTCGGACACGGACTTCACTCCCTTCGATAAAGGAGCTTACGCTTCAAGCACTACCTACCTTTCCGGGGAAGCGGTGAGGAAAGCAGCCCGGAAGGTGAAGGAACAGATCCTGACAGTCGCCCACATTCTCCTCGGGGCTTCCGGAGATCTGGTTATTGAGGATGGTCTGGTAAAAGAGGTGGGGACAGGGAAAACCCTTACTTTAGAGGAAATCGGCCTCCGCTCCTTCTACATGGCGGATCAAAGGCAGATCCAGGCAACTGCTTCGCACGTTTCCGAGGTCTCCCCCCCTCCCTTCGCGGCTCATTTTGTGGAGGTGGAAGTGGATACGAGGACGGGGAAAATTACCCCCATCCTTTATGTAGCTGCTGTGGATTGCGGGGTGGCTGTAAACCCCCAATTGACCAGGGGGCAAATCATTGGTTCCATCGTGAACGGTTTGGGATTTGCCCTCTCTGAGGGATTGGTCTTTAATACTCGGGGGATGCCGCTTAATCCAAACTTTTTGGATTACAAGGTGCTCTCGTCCCTGGATATCCCGGAAATTGAGGTCATCCTGGTCGAGACGCACGAACCCTCCGGGCCCTTCGGGGCAAAGAGCGTGGCAGAAATCTGCATCAATGGCCCCCTTCCCGCTGTGGCCAACGCCGTTTACGATGCTTTAGGGATCCAGCTCAAGAAGGCTCCTTTTACGGCGGAAAGCGTCCTTCGCCTTTTGGGAAAAATTTAGGGGATGAAAAAGGAAAAGAGGAAGGCAAGAAAAAAGAATAATTTCCGGGATATCCTGATTATCGCGCTGGTCCTTGTCCTGGGCTTTTCCCTCTACCAGCTTTATCAGAGGGTGGAAGCCTATATGCAGGCAGAACAGGAACTGGCTCAGGCGGAAGCGGAAAAGTTAGCTCTGGAAAAAGAGGAGCAGGAGAACCAGAGGCTTTTGATCCAATCCGATTCCGAATCCCTGATGGAGAAACTCGCCCGGGAGCAGTTGGGGATGGTCAAGCCCGGGGAAACGGTTTACCGCCTCTCTCCGACTCTGACCCCCACGGAAACTGTACCTCCCCCTTCCCCGGAAAACTTCCTGGTGCGCATTTACAAAACTCTCTCTCGGTTTTTTTCCTCGATTTTCCGTTGAATTCCTCCCTTTCCTTCTTTTATAATGGGCAAAATCTGTAAGTTTCCTGGAGGAACTGGAAGTTGTCATTAGAAATTGGCGCTGTGTTAGAGGGGACAGTTACCAAGATCACTTCTTTTGGTGCCTTCGTGAGGCTTCCTGATGGAGTAACAGGGCTGGTGCATATTTCCCAGATCGCTGATTGCTACGTGAAGGACGTTCGGGAATTTCTCTCTGAGGGGCAAACGGTCAGGGTAAAAGTAGTGGGCTTTGATAAAATGGGGAGGCCAGATCTCTCCATCAAGCAAGCTAAGGAAACTTCTAAGAAGCCGCGCGTTTCAGAAAATCACCAGGCGAGGACGCGCATTCCCGAGCAATCCTTTGAGGAGAAACTTTCCAGGTTCCTCAAGGAAAGCGAGGAAAGGCAGGAGGATC
>JANLFM010000025.1 GCA_024655865.1 Caldisericota bacterium | reverse complement strand
ATCCGTGAGGGCGGCCGCACCATCGGGGCAGGAGTAGTGACGAAGATTATTGAGTAGTTTACGGCAAAGGGAAAATCTGATAAATTGAGGATTTGAAATGAGAATAATAATTAACCTGGAATGCACCGAGTGCAAAAGGAGAAATTACACTACCACAAAAAACAAGCAGAACGACCCTAATCGTTTAGAGTTTAAAAAGTATTGCCCCTTTTGCCGCAAACACACCATTCATAAGGAGACGAGATAAAGAAAGGTGGTAGTGGTAGGCCCGTAGCTCTAACTGGTAGAGCGCCGGTCTCCAAAACCGGATGTTGGGGGTTCGAATCCCTCCGGGCCTGCCAAAATTATTATGCCTGAAAAGAAAAAATTTATAGAAAGGATAAAAGAATATTTTCGGAACGTAGTAGCCGAACTGAAGAGGGTCTCGTGGCCCACAAGAAAAGCGATTGTGAACTCAACAGTCACAGTGCTTATCTTTGTTCTCTTTTGGGCGGTGTTCATCGGTTTGTGGGATTACCTTTTTGCTTTTTTGATGAACACATTCCTCACGAGGTCTGTGCCTTAAACTGACTTCCTTAAAATGAACCAGGAAAAGAAAGAAATATTAGAGAAAAGGTGGCATGTAATCCACACATATTCCGGATATGAGAACAAGGTTAAGGCTAACCTTGAGCAAAGGATCCGGAATCTGGGGATGGAGAACAAGATTTTCCGCGTGGTGGTTCCCGTGGACCATCGTTTGAAGCTCAAAGATGGGAAGAGAGAAGTGGTCACGGAGCGTGTTTTCCCCGGATATGTTCTGGTAGAAATGATCCTGGATGACGAATCCTGGCACGTGGTTCGCAGCACGCCCGGAGTCATCGGGTTTGTGGGTTCCGGGGGAAAACCGGTGCCCCTGAGTGAGGAAGAGGCTCTTCAAGTTCTAAATAGGGTCGGAGTTGAGGAAGCCAAAATTAAGATCAAGCTCGAGGTAGGGCAGAGCGTGAAGGTGATCGAGGGTCCATTTGAGGGCTTCATCGGCAAAGTTGAGCAGGTTAACCTGGATAGGGAGAAGGTTAAGGTAAGGCTCTCTATGTTTGGTAGGGAAATTCCAGTTGAACTTGACTTTCTTCAGGTAGAAAAAATTTAGGAGGATCGCAATTGGCCAAGAAGGTAGTAGCAATAGTCAAGCTACAGATCCCTGCTGGCAAAGCAACACCGGCACCTCCTGTAGGTCCGGCTCTCGGTCAGAGAGGGATTAACATTATGCAATTTTGCAAGGAGTTTAACGAGAGAACAGCCAACTCCGAAGGCCTGATTATTCCCGTGGAAATTACTGTTTATCAGGATCGCTCCTTCACTTTTATTACCAAAACTCCTCCGGTATCCGCGCTGCTTAAAAAATATGCTGGGCTGGAGACTGCATCTGGCGAGCCTAATAAGAAGAAAGTGGGGCGAGTGACCAAGGAGCAGGTGAGAGAAATAGCGAAAATAAAGCTTCCTGATTTGAACACCACGGATTTAGAGGCCGCCGTGAGAATGGTTGAAGGCACGGCAAAAAGCATGGGAATTGAGGTTGTCTGAAATGCAGAGAGGAAAACGTTATCTTGAGGCTGTAAAACTCATAGAGCGCGGGACAAGCTATGCTCCCGAAGAAGCCATTGCTCTGGTCAAAAAGATGGCTACCAGTAAATTTGATGAAACCATAGAGGTAGCGGTGGAACTGGGAATTGACCCCAAAAAATCGGATCAGAGTGTCCGCGCTACCTGCGTTCTCCCGGCTGGCACAGGAAAACCGGTAAAAGTTCTGGTATTTGCCAAGGGGGAAAAGGAGACGGAGGCCAAAGAAGCTGGCGCGGATTACGTGGGCGGAGAGGATCTTGCCAAACAAATTCAGGAAGGTTGGACCGATTTTGACGTTGCTATCGCTACTCCGGATATGATGGGAGTTGTGGGTAAATTAGGAAAAATCTTAAGATCAAAAATGCCCAATCCCAAGACCGGAACCGTAACCATGGATATAGCCCGAGCAGTGAAGGAAGCAAAGGGTGGAAAAATTGAGATTCGGCCTGACAAACAGGCTGTAGTCCACGTACCCATTGGGAAGGCTTCTTTCTCGGAGGAAGACCTTTTGAGCAACTTTTACGCTTTCCTCGATGCTTTAGTAAAAGCACGCCCTGCTGCCTCAAAGGGCCAATACATTAGGGGAATAGCTATCTCCTCCACCATGAGCCCCGGAGTGAAAGTGGACCACCAAAAAGCAGTTGCCAATTTAACTAAGAAAGCTGCTTAAAGGAGGGATGGGAGCGGATAACCACTAAAAACTGAAAATTTTGAAGCCGAAGAAAGTAGGTTGCCAGAAGGCTTAAATCCTACCGAGGCTAAGTTCAGATAATCTGGACTCCTTTGGTAGGGGTCCTTTTTCGTTAAATAAAGGGGTGATAAATTGCCTAATCCAAAGAAAGTTGAACAATTAGAGGATATCAAGCTTGCTCTGAAGAGCTCGACTGCCGTTTATTTCCTGGACTATCAGGGATTAAACGTTGCGGACATCAGCGCTTTGAGGAGAAAGCTTAAGGAATCGAAGGCCGTCTTCAAGGTGGCGAAGAATACTCTCTTGAAGATTGCCTTAGACGAGGCCGGCCTGGGCTCTGTTGAAGTTTTAAAGGGTCCCACAGGTGTAATGTTAACCACCGAGGATCCAGTTGTCCCACTCAAGGTTGTGATGGAGTTTGCCAAAGACAAGGAAGCCATCAAGCCCAAAGGAGGGTTCCTGGAAGGAAGATTTTACGATGCAGCTCAGATGAGAGAGCTTGCCAAGCTGCCTTCCAAGAACGAGCTCTTAGCTCAGATTCTCGGTAGCTTACAATTACCCGTTCAGGGACTGCTCTGGGCTTTGCAGGGGCCAATGGCCAATCTGGTATTTACTCTGCAAGCAATTGCTGAAAAGTAGATTAAGACCGAAGGAGGTTCAAAAATGGCAGAGAATGTTTTGTCCAATGACGAGATTATTGAGGCGATAAAGAAGAAAACAATTCTTGAAATCGCCGATCTAGCAAAGAGGCTTCAGGAGGAGTTTGGGGTAACCGCGGTTGCTCCAGTGGCCGCTGCTGCACCTGCTGCTGCTCAGCCTGCACAAGTCCAGGAGGAGCAAACCGAGTTTGACGTTATTCTCACCGATGTAGGTTCCCAGAAAATCCAGGTTCTGAAGGTCGTCCGGGAACTTTCTGGTTTAGGCTTGAAGGAGGCCAAGGACCTGGTAGATTCGGTGCCTAAGCCAGTAAAGGAGAAGGTCTCTAAAGAAGAAGCCCAGAAAGTGAAGGAAGCTCTCGAGGCAGTTGGTGCCAAAGTAGAGATCAAGTAAACCAAAAGAAAAACCCTGTATTTCAATTCAGGTCGGTCTATTCAGACCGACCTGAATTTTTTTTTACTCTCATCTCCCATTTTTCCTTATTTTTAAAAAATTTTTTTCCTAATTTGTGGTAAAAAGTGGTTATTAGTGGTAAAATGTGGATCGCAAGGTAGCAACGGAAAGGGAGAGGCCAGTGCTGACCGGACAATCAGAGCATGCGGTAGATGAAAAAGGCAGGGTGATTATTCCTCCCAAGTTCAGGGAGTTCCTTGGGAAATCTTTCGTTTTGACCCTCGGTTTTGAGGGTTGCCTGATAGCTTATCCAACGGATCGCTTTCAGATAGTTACCTCCGAGCTAAGCGAGCTTTCCTACCTTAAAGAGAACGTGCGCAAGCTCCAAAGGTTGATGCTTTATGGTGCCGAACTTTGCGAGCTGGACAAGCAAGGAAGGCTCTTAATCCCACAGACTCACAGGGAACACGCCCAGATCAGAAAAGAAGTAGTGCTGGTGGGGGTAATTGATAAGCTCGAGATCTGGGCCAAGGAGAAGTGGCTGGAGTTCCTGGCTCAGAGCAAGCCTTCTTACGAGAAACTCGCCGAGGAACTGGGGGAAATAAAGCTATGATCTCAAAGCAATTATTCCATAACCCTGTAATGGTCTCTGAGTGTCTGCACTTCCTCTCTCCAGAACCTGGTAAAACCTATCTCGATTGCACCCTGGGGGGAGGGGGCCACTCCCTGGCGATTTTAGAAGCCACAGCCGGTAAAGCCCTGGTCATTGGTTTAGATATGGATCCCGAAGCCGTTTCTTACTCCCGGGAAAGGCTTTCCCAATTCGAGGGGAGCGTCATCCTTAAAGAAGCTAACTTTATCAGGGCAGGGGAAATCCTAAAAACGCTCAATGTGAACGCAGTTGATGGTTTACTTTGCGATCTGGGAGTTTCTTCCTGGCAGCTGGAAAAAGAGGAAAGGGGTTTTAGCTTTCAAAAGGAGGGCCCCCTGGATATGCGCATGAACCCTAAAGCAGGTTTCACGGCAGCAGACATTCTGAACTCTTGGAGGGAGGACGAAATACTGGCAGTCCTGAAAAAGGGAGAAGTTCCTCTTGCCCTAAGGATCGCCAGAGAAATAGTGCGCTTCAGGACAAAGAAAAGCTTTCACACGACCCAGGATCTAGTCAACTTTCTCAGGGAACTGAGGCTGCCTTTCCGGAGAACCATGCACCCGGCCACCCTTGTTTTTCAGGCTTTAAGAATCGCTGTAAACAGGGAGCTGGAAAACCTGAGCATCCTTTTGAGTTCCCTTCCAGATTTACTCAAGCCAAAAGGAAGGGCAGTGTTCATCGCTTATCACTCTCTAGAAGATCGGCTGATTAAGACCGCCTTTCGCACCTTTGAGCAGAACGGAACCTTTTCTGTGCTCACCAAGAAAGTTGTCAGGCCATCAGAGGGTGAAATTGCTCAGAATCCCCGGTCACGAAGCGCGAGATTAAGAGCAGCGGAGAGGAGGTAATCTGAGTGAACACAGCAGTATCTGTGACCATAAGCAAGAAGGCCCTTTCCCTTTCAAGGAAAGAGGCAGCGGCACCCCCGAACTGGCTTTTAATCATTTTAGTGGGGCTGATAGTTTTAACCCTGGGGATGCAGGTATTAATGAGCGTTAAGACGGAAGCCCTTCGACAGAGAACCCAGATCCTTTTGAACGAGGCTACCTATTTAAAGAACAAAAATTTAGAGCTCGCTACCCAGTTATCTTTGAAATTCAATCCCCAGGTGGTGGAAAAATTCGCCCGTGAGCGACTCAATATGGAGTTTGCCATTATCGCACCGCAGACGAGCGTAGTGTTCCTGGACGATAAAGACGTCCAGGCCCTGGCAGCTGTCGAAGCACCGGTAAATAATGGCACTACAATCCCCTAAAAACTTTAGCACTCAAAAAACCAGAATAAAACTCGTATTGGGCATCATAATATTTTTCTTTTTCTGCCTCTCATTGCACCTCTTTAATCTGCAAGTTATTCAGGGTTCCAGGGAGGGGGAGAAAGTTTACGCTAACACTTCTCAGAATGTTGATATCCTTCTTCCCCGGAGAGGGACAATTTATGACCGTTCTGGCAAAGTATTGGCTCAGTCTGTGGATTGCTATCGAGTTGATATCAGGCCGGCAGAGATTAAACCTGAAAATCGCCCAGATGTCGCATCCAAACTCTCGCAAATACTCAGAATCCCTGAAGAGAAAATCCTGGAACTTTTCGCCAAATACTATGAACCCTTCCCTCTGGATCGTCAAATAGATAGTGAAATGGCGGATAAAGTTAAAAGCCTTTCCCTTCCCGGAGTGGACATCCTTCCCTCAGAGAAGCGGGTATACCCTTACGGTGCCTTAGCCGCCCATATCCTGGGCTTTGTGCACCCTGATTTTGGCTTTAACGGAAGAGAGGAGCTCTTTGGCCTGGAGGGAATTGAAGCAGCTTTTGAGAGCACTTTACACGGGAACCCGGGAGTAGTAGTCCAGTACTTTAGTCCCATTGGCGAAAAGCTTCCAATACCTCCATCCCAGATGCAACCGGTAGAAAACGGAAAGGATATTGTTCTGACTATAGACACCACAATTCAGAACATCACCGAGACTGCTTTGGAAAAAGCGGTCCAGGAGAAAAAAGCCCGTTCCGGTTGCGCCATCGTTTTTGATGTAAAAAGCGGGGAAATCCTTGCCCTGGCTTCATTCCCGGATTTCGATCCTAACAATTGGAGCTCAGTTAAAAAAGAGGATCTTCAGAATGTAGCTACTCAGTTTTCCTATGAGCCAGGCTCGGCCATCAAATTTGTAGTAGGGGCTGCGGCTCTGGAAGAGGGAGTAGTGGAACCCGATACCATTGTGGAAGACGATGGGCCGATAGTAATTGACGGGAACATTTTCTCTTGCCCTTCAGAATTTGGGGGGCCCCACGGAAAGCAGAACCTGTACCAACTTTTTAAGAATTCCTGTAACGTTGGATTTATCAAATTGGGGCAAATGCTGGGGATTGACAGGATGTATAAATATTTTAAGCTCTTTGGCTTCGGCAGTCCGTCAAATTTTGAGCTCCCTGCTTCCCTCGGCAAAATAACCCCTCAAGATGAGTGGTCAAAATCGGATCTGGCGGCAGTCTCTTTCGGGTATGGACTGGAGGTCACGCCGCTGCAGCTGGCTTCTGCTTTTCAAATTATTTCCAACGATGGGAAATACGTCCCTCTTCATATAGTGAAGGAAATCCGGGAGAACGGAAAAGCGATAGAATCTTTCGATTTCACTTTCACCAAGCAGGTGATTTCCAAAAGGACTGCTTTGCAGCTCAGGGAAGCCCTCAAGGGCCCGGTGGAAGGGAAAGTTCCCCAGGGCCTTGACCAGTATGGAGTATTTGGCAAGACTGGAACGGCCCGAGCATGGAAAGACGGCCAATATACTGATTTGAACAATACTACTTTCGTGGGCGCTTTTCCCATAGATAACCCCCGAATTGGCATTCTTGTGAACATCAACGAACCACAGGTGGAATTCGCTTATGCGGTGCGGGTGTGCGTTCCTGTCTTTATGGAAATTGCTGCTAAAATAGTGGATATTATGAGGTTTCCTTTGCCCTAAAATGAAACTTCTGGAATTAAAGGACAAATTTCCTTTTAAGGAAGTCCGAGGCAACCTGGATTTGCCCGTAGAGGGATGCACTTCCGATTCCCGACGCGCAAGCAGAGGCGACCTTTTCTTATGTTTTGCAGGAGAAAAGCACGATGGGCACGATTTCGCCCTGGAGGCTTTAAAAAACGGGGCTACAGGAATTGTAGCACAGAGGGAGATACCCCTCCTTCCTGAGGGCACTCCATTTTTTTTGGCTGACGATGTAAGATCACTCGCCGGTCCCTTGAGCTCCTTCATTTACGGCGAGCCCTCCAGAAAACTGAAGGTCCTGGGGGTTACGGGCACGAGCGGGAAAACCACAACTACTTACTTTCTGGAACGCTGCTTAAATACTTCCGGGCAAAAGGCGGAGCTTGTAGGTTCCCTTAACCCAACTCCCGAATTTCCCTTCCATACCACTCCAGAGGCTCCAGCACTGCAGAAAAGGCTGAAAGAAATTTATCAGTCTGGGGCGGAGTTTGTGGTTCTGGAAGTTTCCTCCCACGCTATTCACTTTGGCAGGGTCAATGGCGTGGAGTTTCGAGGTGCCATATTAACTAATATATATAGAGATCATTTAGACCTGCATGGTACAGAGGAAGAGTATGCCCTGACTAAACTGAGATGGCTGAAATCCGTTGCCGAGAGGGGGACAATCATCGTTAACCTCGATTTCCCGGAAAGCGAACGCTGCTTGAAATTTTTAGAACATCGTGCTCGGACAGTTTCCTTGAAGCGGAAAGCTGATATTAGGGGTTCCGTCGTGGAAAGCTGGGACTCCGGGAATGAGGTTGAGGTCGAATATCCGGGGGGTGTGGTTCGCTTTAGGTTGTCCCTTCCTGGAGAAGTGAACGTATCCAATTCTCTATCCGCTTTCGGATTACTTTTTTATCTTGGCATTGACCCCTCCTTAATAGCGGAAGGGCTTTCCTCACTAAGAGAGGTGAAGGGAAGATATAAGATGGTTAACACCCCCTGGGGGGCTTCGGTGATTATCGATTACGCGCATACCCCTATCGCTTTAGAAAAGACCCTTAGTTTTGCCCGTACTATTGGAGACAGAGTAATCCTCGTTTTTGGTTGTGTGGGATCGGGGGATAAGGGGAAAAGACCAATTATGGGGCAAATTGCCGCGCGTATGGCGGATTTTATTTATGTCACGACCGATGATCCCCGCGAGGAAGACCCTCTTTCGACTATAGAAGGAATAAAGGTCGGCCTAATGCAGGCCGGCTTAAGTGAGGGAAAACAGTTTTTAGTGGTTCCTGATCGCGCGGAAGCTATTGCGCTTGCCGTCAGGGGATCACGGAAACTAGACGTGGTGCTGATTGCGGGCAGAGGCCACGAAAAATATCAGCGCTTCGGGGATCGGCTTATTTACCTTGATGACGAAGAAGAGGCACGAAAGGCCATGGATATAAAATGATTACTCTGGAAAAGATCGCAGAGATTTGCTCAGGAAAAATTTACGGACCAGGAAAAGGGACCATTTCCTCCGTGGTCCTGGATTCCAGAAAAGTGGAAAAAGGAGACCTCTTCGTCTGCTTAAAAGGGGAGAGAACGGATGGACACCTTTTTCTCGATCAGGCATTTCATAGGGGGGCACTCGCTGCCCTCGTGGAAAAATTACCTTCCTCTATTCCCAGGGATTGGAACTTAATCCAGGTAGAATCTACCCCCTCGGCCTTGTTAGAGCTGGCTTCCTTCTGGAGGGAACAATTTCACCCGGTGGTGGTTGCTGTTACAGGAACTGTGGGGAAGACCACCACTAAGGAAATGATAGCCACGCTTCTTTCCGGCTCTTTCAATGTGTTAAAGAGCGAGGGAAATTTAAATACCGAGTTGGGGATACCTCTGACCCTCCTCAAGCTCAAGGAAAAGCATCAGTTTCTGATCCTGGAGCTTGGTTTGCAAAAGCTAGGCGACATCGAAATTCTATCCCGACTGTCTCGCCCTCAAGTAGGAGTAATAACTCAAATTGGTCCAGCCCATTTGGAGTATTTAGGAAGCGTGGAAAATATCCTCAAAGAGAAATGGCGCCTGGTGGAGAGCCTTCCCTCGGGAGGGATTGTTGTGCTCAACAAGGACAATCAGTACCTGGCGCAAGCCAGACCCCCAGAAAATTGCAGGGTAGCTTATTACTCTTTGCAAGGGCAGGGAGATTTCAACGGCCGCATTCTAAATGAGGAAGATTATCAGACCCTATTCGAGGTTTTTACAGAAAGCAAAGCCTACACCTTTCTTTTGCCCTTCAGGGGGAAGTCCTTCCTCCAGGATTTTCTCGCTGCTTTTACCACCGCCTCCCTTTTAGGAATCCCACCCGAAGAAATCAAAAAAGCCTCTGAGGAGCTAAGAATATTAAGCGGCAGAGGAACGCTTAAACGGCTCCCAAATGGGGTCTGGGTTATGGATGACTCTTATAATTCAAACCCCACTTCTCTTCTTTCTAGCCTGGATAACTTTGTCTCCCTTGCTAAAGGAAGAAGAATTGCCGTGCTCGGGGATATGCTGGAACTGGGAAAAAGCGCGCGATTCTGGCATAGAAAGGTGGGGAAATCTTTGCCTCTTGCGCTCGATCTTATACTGCTTTTTGGGGATTTATCCGGGGAGATTAAAAAAGGTGCAGAGAAGCGCGGCTTTGATTCGGGCCGTCTTCACCATTTTCAATCTCAGGAGGAATTGAAGGCTTTTTTAAAGGAGAATTTAAAGGCAGGGGATTGGGTCCTGGTCAAAGGCTCTCGGGGAATGCACCTGGAGAAAATTATCGAGGAAATGGAGAGGATGAAATGACCTGGCTAAGGATTTTGCTGGTCTCATTTTTGTTTGGCCTTTTGATAATGCCCTTCCTGATTAGGTTTCTGAAACATATAGGCATGGTGATCTACGTCCGAGAGGTAGTGACCGAACACGTACATAAGACGGGTACTCCTAAAGCCGGCGGAATCCTTTTCCTGGTTATTCCCCTTATAGCTTCTGCTGTCTTTAACCCTCCCAAGGAGGTCTGGGCGCTCTTGATCCTCTTTGTGGCCTCAGGAGTAGTGGGCTTTATTGATGATCTCCTTTCCTCAAAGAGGAAGACCTCCCTGGGATTACGGGGGCGGTTCAAACTCCTTTTTCAGATCATTTTGGGCCTCATTTTCGGACTCATGACCATGAAATATTCTGTGATCTGGATCCCATACATACCACCATTAAACATTGGCTGGGTTTATATTCCGCTTGCGATTTTGGTGATCGTTTCCTCGGAAAACGCTGTTAACCTCACAGACGGGGCGGACGGGCTGGCGACCACAGTTTTTCTTACGGTTATGGCAGCTCTGCTCGTCGTAGCTTACCTTCAGGGACAGGTGAGCCTCTTTCCCTTTATGTATAGCTTGATCGGAGTCCTTGCAGCCTTTCTCTGGTTTAATACTCATCCCGCGCGCATCATTATGGGAGACACTGGGTCCCTGGCTTTAGGAGGAGCTATGGCTGGTTTAAGCTTGATCCTTCACATTCCCCTTTTCTTACCCTTCATTGCCATGGTCTTCGTCCTGGAAACCATTTCTGTAATCATTCAAATTGTCTATTTTCGCAGGACCGGGGGTAAGAAGTTTTTTAAAAGAAGCCCGCTTCATCACCACTTCCAGCTTTTAGGATGGTCCGAAACTCAAATTGTAGTCCGTTTTGCTCTCCTCAATCTCCTCTTCATCGGCTTAGCCTTCCTCTTCATCTGGGTGTAAAAAATGAGGGAAAGTTTTGCCGTTATAGGAATCGGAAAAAGAGGGAAGTCCGGGCTGGAAGCAGCCCTGGCTTTAAAGGCCTTGGGTAAAGAGGTCTTTGTCAGTGAACTCGCTCCCTTTGATCTTTACCAGGAGGAAGCTCAGCTTTTAGAGGAATATGATATTCCCTTCGAGCTGGGGGGACACACCGAACGGGTTTTCCAGAACGACGTGCTCATAGTTTGTCCCGGGATCAAACCGGATGCTGAGGTCCTCAAGGAAGCGATCAAAAGAAGGGTGGAAATCTGGAGTGAGATCGAGCTTGCTTATCGTATTGCTCAAGCCCCGATAATTGCAATTACTGGGACTAATGGAAAGACCACCACTACTTCCCTTGTTGCCCACCTGATGAAAGAAACAGGGAAAGAGGTCTTCCTGGGCGGGAATATCGGGATTCCTCTTGTGAAAATAGCCCTGGAAGCCCCTGAGGACTCCCTGATAGTCGCGGAGATAGGAGCTCCCCAGCTTGAGTTTATCCACAACTTTCGTCCCTGGATCGCAATTCTTTTAAACTTTTCCGAGGATCATCTCGATCGCTATGGAACCATAGAAAAGTACCGTGAGGTCAAATCCCGGATCACGGAAAATCAAACAGAGAAGGATTGGGTGATCAGGAACGCTGAGGATGAGTGGTCCAGGAGCGTGGTTTCTCGGGCACAATCAGTTTATTTCTCCCTGAGCATAGAGCCTTCATGGGGGGCCTATTTGAAGGAAAACACCTTGTTTCTCAAGGACGAAGGGGAAGTTCCTCTTCTGGAAGTAAATGCTCTGCCTACGATTTTAAAGGCCAATCCCGAGAACGCCCTGGCGGCAGCAGCCTGCGGGCTCCTTCTCAATATTTCCGCAGAAAGGATAGCATACGCTTTGAGAACCTTCCCCGGGGTAGCTCACAGGTTAGAGGAGATTGCGGAGATAGACGGTGTCTTGTTTATCAACGACTCCTCCGGCACAAACCCTCTATCCACAATCAGGACTCTAAGCGCTATAGAGAGGCCCATTGTTTTGATTGCCGGAGGAAGCGAAAAGCATTCTGATTTTTCCCCGTTGGCCAGAGCCTGTAAAGAGAAAGTAAAGCACCTTGTGCTTTTCGGAGCCACAAAAACAAGAATAGCCGAAGCCTGCCAGGAAAACGGCTTTTCCTCCTTTACTATAGAGGAGAATGACCTGAAGAAAGTAGTTAAAAAAGCCCGATCTCTGGCTCAGCCCGGGGATGCCGTTCTATTCTCTCCTGCTTGTGCCAGCTTTGACATGTTCAACGATTTTGAGCACAGGGGAGAAGTCTTCAGAAAAATTGTCCTAGAGGAGAAGGAAGGGTGCGAGGAAAACCACTGACCATCTTCCTTTTGATGCTCGTTCTTGCGGGTGTGGGCCTGATTATTGTAGGCAGTGCTACTTCCTGGATTTCGCTTAAGGAGTTCAATGACTCCTTTTACATGCTCAAAAAACAAGCCCTATCCTTTCTTTTAGGGCTCATTTCCTTTCTGATCCTGTTTTCTATTCCGCTGAACACGCTCAAAAAGTATGGGAACTGGATTATGATAGTTGCTCTTTTTCTAATGGCCCTTCTTTTAACACCCTTTGCGGTAAATTCTGGAGGATCCACAAGGTGGGTGTATTTCAGTGGCTTCCAGTTTCAACCCTCCGAAGTAGTAAAGCTTGCGGCCATTATCTTCTTCTCCGCACTGTTCTCCAACACCTCCTTTAACAGAGGTAGCTGGAAGGCCTGGGCTGTGGCTGCCCTTCTTGCTCTGATTCCTGTGGCCTGTATAGCTGTGGAGCCCGATATTGGGTCAGCTATCACAATACTGGCTGTACTCTCGATCCTCTTTTTTGCAGGTGGTATGCCAATCAAGCAGATGATAGTGGGAATACCGGTAATTGCCGGGGGGCTGGCAGTCATCATCCTGACCGTTCCTTACGCTAAGGCAAGGGTCCTTTCCTTTGCCAACCCCGGGTTAGACCCCCTGGGGACCGGCTATAATCAAATCCAGTCCCTTATTGGCGTAAAGGCTGGGGGGCTTTTGGGCAGGGGTCTGGGCCTCTCCTTGCAGAAATTTCAATGGCTTCCACAGGCTTATAACGACTTCATTTTCTCAATTCTGGCTGAAGAAATCGGCTTTCTGGGAGTTTTGGCCGTTTTGGGAATTTACCTGGCATTAGTAATTGTGGGTTTTCAAGTTGGCCTGAGGAGTCGTCAGCCTTTCAACTCCCTTCTGGCTGCAGGGATCTCAGGCCTTCTTGCTATTCAAGCTTTATTGCATATTGGGGTTTCCAGCGGGGCTCTTCCCGTAACGGGAATTACCTTGCCATTCTTGAGCTACGGAGGCACTTCACTTTTAATTTCCATGGCAGCCTGCGGGATCCTGGCACGAATTGCTAAGGAGGAGGTTTCCGCCCTATGAGGGTCGTCCTTTCAGGCGGCGGAACTGGAGGGCACGTATTTCCCCTGATCGCCCTGGCTTCCTGGCTCAAGAGGATGAACATTTCGGGGCTTTCAATGATTTATTTAGGGCAGAGGAACTCCCTGGAGGAGAAAGAGGCCGCAAAAATCGGCTTGAGGTTTGTAAGGCTCGTCAGGCAAAGCAACCGCAGAGACCCTTTGGGAATGATTTTATCTCTTTTCTTAGCTTTTTTAGGAGCAATGCAAACAATATTCCTTTTTCTTTCCTTTAAGCCCGATGTGGTGATAGGCGGGGGTGGTTTTGTCAGTCTTCCGGCAATAGTAGCCGCGAGAATCTTAAACAGGCCCTACGTGCTTCTGGAACAGAATATGGTACCTGGAAAAATGACCAGATTTTTTTCCCGCTGGGCCGAGATGACCTTCCTTACCTTTCCTGGCTCTGAGAAATACGTCCGTGGAAAAAGCATGGTGGTAGGGAATCCCATTCGTGAAGAATTGTTTCTTTCGAGGGAAAAAGCGCGGGGATTGCTTAATATTCCCGAGGATGCCTTCTTGATTCTGGTTGCAGGAGGAAGCAAAGGAGCTCGCTCTCTGAACAACTATCTTTTAGAAATTCTCCCTTCCCTTCTTTTGCACTCGAACCTAATGGTTTACTGGGTAACCGGGGAAGCCAATTTTGAGGAAATAAGGAGGAGAATCTCTCCAGGCATGGAAAGGTTGATCCTTCAAGCATTTGATCCTCAACTTCCATACTGGATTTCCGCTTGTGACCTGTACGTGGGCCGGGCCGGTGCTGGGTTGCTCTGGGAGGTTTTGGCAAGTGGGGTTCCCTCTATTATTGTGCCCTATCCCTTTTCCGCTGATAACCACCAAATGGCTAACGCAAAGTTCCTTGAAGCCTGCGGTGCGAGTGTGGTAGTGTCTGAAGATGACATGGGCGCCTTAAAGCCAGCAATAGAAGGGCTAATTGCTTCACCTGAAAAACTGGGAAAAATGAGGGAATGCGCTTCTAAAGTCTCGGGGAAGGATGCCAGCCAGAAGATCGCTTCCTTTTTATTGGAGAGGTGGGGCAAATGACTCTTCCAGAAAGGCTTCATCTGATTGGTATCGGGGGTACCGGGATGTCCGCTCTGGCTTTTTTGCTCAAAGAATCGGGCTTTCAGGTTTCCGGATCGGACCCTCTTCTGGAGGATCACCTGCAGCGAAAAATGGAAGATGCCGGGATCACCGTTTTTACCTTTCACCACCCCGAAAACATTCAGGGTGCCCAGGGAGTGGTAGTCTCATCAGCAATTCCAGATGAGAACGTGGAACTTCAGGCGGCGTTACAAGCAGATCTACCAATAATGCACCGAGTGGATGCCCTCCTGAAGCTAACCCCTGGGAAGAGGAGAATAGCTGTTGCAGGGAGCCACGGGAAGGGGACCACCACCGCTATGATTGGCTATATCCTGAAAGAGTTTGGATTATCTCCCACTTTCTATAACGGGGCGGAAATTATTAATTACCAAAAGAGGTCCTTCCTGGGAGAAGGGAGGCATTTCGTTTTAGAGACCGATGAAAGCGACGGCTCATTTTTAAAAACTCAGCCCGATTGTGCGGTAATCACTAATGTAAGCAGTGACCATTTGAACTTCTGGGGGGATTTCGAAGCCCTGAAGGAAGGATTCAGAAAATTTGCCCAAAGCGCTTCTGAATACGTCGTGCTCTCCGAAGAAGCGCAGGAGACCCTTAATCTTAAGGGAGGAAACCTCACAAGCTACGGGATAAGCGATAAAGCAAATTTTCGGCTCTTAGAAGCTCTACAGGAGGACGAGGGCCTGAGGATTGCCTTTCTTTTTCAAGGAAACAAATTTGAATTTTGCCTTCCCATGTTGGGGGAACACAATGCCTGGAACGCCTTAGGGGCTATCGCCATCTCCTTTCTGGAGGGGGTTCCTATAGAGGCCTCATTAGAAACACTTTCAAGATTTAAAGGGATCAAAAGAAGGTTGGAGAAGAAGGGTATTAAGGGTAGCATCGTGATCTATGATGATTATGCGCATCACCCCACAGAAATCCGAAGGGCACTGGAGGCATTACGGCTTCTTGGACGCAGAATAGTGTGTGTCTTCCAGCCCCACCGCTATTCCAGAGTTAAGGCGCTTCAAAAACTCTACGGGAAAGCCTTCGAGCCTGCTGATTTAATCTTTGTTTTGCCGATTTTTTCCGCAGGGGAAAAAATAGATTACGGACTTTCCGGAGAAGAGGTGAAGGAGGCCATTAGCTTTGCTTTTCAGGAAAAATTTGTGCGTTTTCTCCCTAAGGAGGCAGTTTTTGAGGAGCTGAGGAAAGTACTGCGAAGTGATGACCTTGTAGTGTTTATGGGACCAGGGGATATTGATAGACTATCTGAGAGGGCCATGGATGAAATCAATGGATGAAAAACTCTTAGCCAAGACTGGTTTCAAAGGTCCAATTTTCTATTCTGAACCCATGTTCCGGCACACCTCCTATAGAATTGGAGGGCCAGCCAGAATTTTCTGCGTGCCCCAGGACGTGAATGATTTGAAAATTGCGCTCAATTTCTCTTACCAGGAGGGAATTCCCTGCTACATCATAGGGAATGGCACCAATCTTCTGGTCTCTGACGAGGGCTTTGACGGCATGATCATTAAGATTTCGGGAGTCTTCAACGGGTTCCAGTTCCTCGGGGAACGCGTAATTGCCGGAGCAGGAACAGACCTCTCCTTTTTGATCCATCAGGCTGCAAAAAACGGCCTCTTCGGCTGGCATTTCGCAGTAGGGATCCCCGGTACAGTTGCCGGTGCGGTGGTGATGAACGCAGGCTCAAGCACGTTGCACATGGGCCAGCACGTGGTCAAGGTATGGGCCCTGGATTGCCAGACCCTAGATTTCGTGGAGATGCGGAAAGAGGACCTTTGCTTTCAGTACCGAAAAAGTATCCTTGACACCGGCAAGTGGATAGTGTTGGAGGTGGAGCTTCTCCTTCAAAGGGAGGAACCTGAGAAAATATTTTCCCGGATTGAGGAATTACTTTTAAGAAGAAAACAGGTGCAGCCCCTTAATTATCCCTCGGCGGGAAGCGTTTTTCGAAATCCCGATAACGCGTATGCCGGCAAACTTATTGAAGATGCGGGTTGCAAGGGCTGGACAGAGGGTGGGGCGATGGTCTCACCGGTTCACGCTAATTTTATAGTGAATTACAAAGGGGCCCGCGCAATCGATGTGGGAAGACTTATGGGCAGGGTTCGCAGGGTAGTAGAGGAGAAGTTCGGGGTGTGTTTAGAACCAGAGCTGAAAATCATCGGGAATTGGCCCGATGAGCTGGCAGAGTTCCTGAGGCCTTATAGAGGATGAAAGCCTTTTCCTTTTTCCTGATTTTATCTCTCTTTTTGGGAACCGCGCTTACTTATTTACAATTCCCTGTTCCTGTAGGGAAAGTTTATATCGAGGGGGCGGATTTTGATACTAGTCTTTTGAAAGCGGGCTTGGGCGCTCAATCCTTTATCCTTGCCAGATTACCTGATTTCGCGACCCTGAAGAGTCTTGATGGTGGTTTAAAGGACGTGGTTCTGGAGCGGTATTTTCCTTTTGATCTCCAGGTGCGCTGGGTAAGACATAAGGTACTGCTTATCCTCTCTTTAAAGGAAAAAACATGGGAACTTTTGGACAATGGAGATTTTGTGGAGAACCCACGGGTTACGCCTACGGCTACGTGCAGCGTCTACACCTGGCCCCTGCCTCAAGAAATTAGGGGCGAGCTGGCTACCCTGATGGCCAGAATTCCTGATAGACTTAAAAAAACAATAAGGGCATTGGAAGTGGATTCTTCAGAAAAAGTAGTCTTACAATTAGATGATGGATTAAAATGTTTTTTTTCCTTGAGCAATTATGAGAAACACATGGCTTATTTAGAGGTATATATTAATAGAGCACGCAAGGACGGGAAAAAGGAGTTGCATTTTGAATATTCCGAGGTTTACGCTAAATGAAGGAGGGAAATAGATGAGCCTATACGATCCGTGGGAGGAAAGCCCCGCTAACATAAAAGTGGTGGGTGTTGGAGGAGGCGGAACCAACGCCGTCAACAGGATGATTGAGGCGGGGATCAAGCATGTGGAGTTTATCGCCATTAACACCGATGTTCAGGTGCTTAAGCTTTCACTGGCAGACCGACAAATCCAGATAGGACCTAAGGTCACTAAGGGTTTGGGCGCGGGCTTCAACCCTGAACTCGGTGAAAGGGCAGGAGAGGAATCCAGGGATATTATTGCGGAAGCGTTGGCGGGTGCTGACCTGGTTTTCATTACAGCCGGAATGGGCGGAGGTACGGGAACGGGTGCTTCTCCCATAATTGCCGAAGTGGCACGGCAGCTTGGAGCCCTGACTATCGCAGTAGTCACCAAACCCTTTTCCTTCGAGGGAAGAAGAAGGGCTCAGATTGCTGAACAAGGCGTAGCAAAGCTGAAGGAGAAGGTTGATACTTTGATCACTATCTCCAACGACAAGTTGCTCCAGGTCGTCCCCAAGAACACTACCCTGATTGAAGCTTTTCGCATGGCGGATGAGGTAATCAAACAGGGTGTTCAGGGAATTTCTGACCTGATTACAGTTCCCGGTCTTATCAACCTTGATTTCGCCGACGTAAACACGATCATGCGCAATGCGGGCAGCGCTCTGATGGGCATCGGTATAGGGAGCGGAGAGAACAGGGCTGAGGCTGCTGCCAAAATGGCTATTTCCAGCCCATTCTTGGAATCCGCAATTGAAGGTGCCAAAGGGTTACTCTTCAATATCACCGGAGGCAAGAACATGACGTTGGCAGAAGTAAATGAAGCTGCAAGCGTTATTAGTTCCATCGCTGACCCGGAGGCCAATATCATCTTTGGCTCAGTGATAGATGATAATCTTGACGATCAGATAAAGATTACCGTAATTGCCACGGGTTTTGATTCCAGATATCGCAAAGAGGCTCGCCTTGCTCCTCCTGGACCTGGACCAACCCCAGAGGCAACGGCGCCAAGCACGCCTTCATTTTCCTTCGACTTCAAGGACGTAGGGGAGGACATCGAGATTCCCTCTTTCTTAAAGAGAAAATAGTTGCGCTGTCCCTTTTGCGGCAAGCAAGGCACTAAAGTAATTGACTCCCGTTCCGCTAAAGAGGGTGGAATTCGGAGGAGGAGGGAGTGTTCCCATTGTGGTCGTCGTTTTACCACATACGAGAGGGTGGAGGAGATCAAGCTCTGGGTGCGAAAGAAAGACGGGAGAAGGGAGAGTTTCGATCGCAACAAAATCCTTTCTGGATTACAAAAAGCCTGTGAAAAACGACCAATTCCTATGAGTGCTCTGGAAAACCTTGTGGATGAAGTGGAAAAAGAGCTCCGGAATAGGATGGAGAGCGAAATCTCCTCGAGCGAGATCGGTGAGCTAGTGATTTCCAAGTTAAAAAAACTGGATGAGGTAGCTTACGTCAGGTTCGCCTCCGTTTATCGGCAGTTTCAAGATCTGGGCACTTTTCTTTCAGAACTCCGAAAAATCATGAGGGATAATGCCAAGAAATAGAAATGAAGCTCAAAATAGCGTTTGTCATTCTTCTCATACTCTTCCTGGTAGCCTGGTTTGCCTTAAAAGACAGAAGCCAGAGCGAAATTTATCAGGTCAGGATGGGGGACCTTTACTTGTGCTTTTCTGCACAGTATACATTTGATGCCCAAACTGAAAAGATTTTTTCAGAGACAAAGGGGACCCTTTACCCTTTGGTGGGGGATGGGGAAAAGGTAAAAGCTCAGGAAGAAATTTGCCTGGTTCAGGGTGATAATACCAAAATATATAAATCTTCCCAGGCGGGATTAGTGGTCTTCAGGACAAGGGGGGAGGTGGAGAGCGGAGCGCTTCTTTTTGAGATTTTGCCTCTTGAGGGATCTATTCAAATTTCTATGTATCCTGAACAGGCAAGGGATGTTTCCGGGAAAGAATTCCTGGGACTTCAATTTCCCTTCTCCAGGCAGGAGGTCTGGGGAGAGTTCCTCTCTACAGAAAAGCACGGGGACTTGTGGGATGTGAGGCTTATGATAAGGGACTTTCTCCCCCAGCTTCTAAAGGCTCCCTCTGGGGTTGTAACGATTTTTTATGGATCGCTAAAACAGGTTCCTCTTATTCCCAAGAGAGCTCTCACCGTGCAAAATGGGGAACTTGGGGTGTACCGGGAAACTAATGGCGACTCTGAGTTTTCTCCGGTGCAGATTTTAGGGAGCGATTATTCAAACCTGGCAGTCTCAGGAATTAAGCCTGGATCGATGATTAAAATAGAACCATGAGTATCGAGAAAAACATCGAGAGGGTAAAGGCGGAAATCAGAGAAGCATGCCTTAGATCCGGGAGAGACCCCTCAGAGGTTCTCCTGGTAGCTGTTACCAAAGGCGTGAGTCCCGAGAAAATTTGGGAAGCTACAAACTGTGGTTTGAGGGACTTCGGGGAAAATTATTTGCAGGAAGCGGAGCCTAAAATTAAGGCTCTCTCTGAACTTAACTTAAACTGGCATTTTATTGGCCATCTTCAAAAGAACAAGGCCAAAAAGGTAGCCAGCCTTTTCCACTTGCTGCACTCCGTAGATGATCCCAGGCTGGGATTAATTCTCAATAATTACGGAGAGCAGACAGCCAGGAAAATAGGCTGCCTAATTGAGGTCAACATCGGCAGAGATCCCAGGAAAAATGGTCTTCTCCCTGAAGAGGAGGACAAAATTTCTGCGCTTCTTACGCTCCCGTACCTCTCTGTACTTGGGCTAATGACCATTACGCCCCTTGTTCCCCCGGAGGAAACCCGGTTCTATTTCCGGCAGATGAGGGAGCTCAGGGACAGAATTTCGGATAAATTTGGAGTAGAATTGAAGCATCTTTCCATGGGCATGAGCCAGGATTTTGTACAGGCTATTGAAGAAGGGGCTACCATTATCAGGGTAGGGAGGGCGATATTCGGTGAAAGGAGGAAGGACACTTGAGTTGGTTTAAGAGATTCTTCGGATCTCAAGAAGAGGCAGAGGAAGAGGAAGAAGGGGTGGAGAATGCCCAGCCCGAAAGGGAAGCGTTCACCCCGGAGAGGAAACAGAGCACGATCGTGCTCTTTGAGCCCACGAGTTTCGAAGAGGGAAGAAAAATTGCTGATAACCTTAAGGCGCGGAAACCAGTAGTGGTCAATTTGGAGAAAATGGACCACGACGCCGCACGAAGGTGTATTGACTTTCTAAGTGGTACCATTTATGCCTTGAACGGCTCAGTAGAAAAGATAGCGGAGTCGGTTTTCCTCTTTGCTCCTAGTTCAGTGAACATTGAGGAGACGAGAAGGAAAAGCTGGGACCAGGAAAAACCGTTTGACTCAAGCGATCTTTTTCCAGAACTTTGATTCGTTGAATACCACTCATCAGGAAAATATAATTGTTCCTGGTTTAAATCAAAAAAATTTTGAGGAATTGCGAACCAATTTTGAAAAAGAATAATCTATTTATTAAAGGTGAAAAGCAGTCCGAGGATTTAAGCCAGCTGGTGCTCGCGGCCCAGGCTGGAAGCAAGGAGGCATTCGTTAGGCTTTTTGAGAAAGTAAAGGATAGCCTTTATCGGACTGCTTGTGTGATCCTTGAGAACGAAAGCGACGCTTACGATGCGCTCCAGGATGTGGCGCTTAAAGCTTACAAGAACATCAAACAACTTAGAGAGCCGCTGTTCTTTAAAACCTGGGTCACGCGAATATTAATAAATAAGTGCTGTGCAATCTTAAAGGAAAGGAAAAAGGTGAGCCTCTTAGCGGATATGAGTGTGTTGCAGGTGAACTTACGGGAAAACAGCCCGTTCTCTGTAGGGGTAATGGAGGCGGTGAATCGCTTAAGTTTTCCCTATCGAGCAGTCATTGTGCTTCGCTATTTGGAAGGCTACAGCCAGAAAGAGATTGCCAGGATTCTGAAGTGCCCGGTTGGGACAGTCAAATCTCGCCTCAATGCCGCGCTAAAGAAATTAAAGGCTGATTTAGAAGTTCAAGGATTGTGGCATCCTTCCAAGGAAGAGGAAGCATATGAATTGTAAGAAGGTACGCCAGCTTGTAGAATCCTACCTTCTTGGGGATTTGGGAACCCTTACCAGGGAAAAGGTGGAGGATCATCTTAAGAATTGTCCGGAATGCCGCAAAGTTTACAGCCAGGAAGAGACTTTCCTCTCACTTTTGAAGAAGAGCCTGAATGCTAATCAGCAAGCCAATTGGCCCCTGCCGATCAACTGGGGGCTGGTATTTTCATCCAAGGAAAGCAAGCGCTATATGCGCCTTGTTCCTTCGTTTGCTCTAATTCTTATTCTTCTTGTAGGAATTTTCTTATTGCTTTCTCCCATTTCTGCTGGTTTAATCAATAAGATAAACTCCCCCACTGAAGAAGGAAGTGCAGTAACAATCGTATCCAGAGATGCCGGTTATCCACACAACCCTCCCAGCGAGGAAGGGTTAAATTACAGAATTGGCTTTTATTAAGTCTTTAAGGAGGTGATTGAAGGGAGAAAAGAGGGTTAGTTAGTAAATTTGGGAAATTAGTAACAAGGAGGAGTGAGAATGAAGAAACTTTTAGTACTGGCAATTGCAGTGTTAATGGTCATGACCCTGGCTTATGCACCCAGGGTTGGTGCTGTGACGCTCTCCGACATTTCCGGCCATCCCTTTGAGAAGGAGATCACCAAACTGGTGGAG
>JANLFM010000024.1:4129-22590 GCA_024655865.1 Caldisericota bacterium | reverse complement strand
CTGCGCTTCTTAAAAGGTAAACTGCGCCGGGAAGTGCGTCGCTTGAGGATTCGCACCCTTTTCCTCACGGGCTACCCGGAGATCCCCACGATCTTCGCCTTCCAGGCCCAGGCTATCCTCCCCCGGGTGGAGGTAAGGGAGTTCTACAGTTCCCCCCTCGGGATCCTGGCCCTGCAGTTGACCAGAGAGTCCGGGCTTCATCCTGTGGGAACTTGTTTTTTCGAATGGCGCACGAGGAAGGAGATCAAACCTTTAAGTCAGGCAAAAAGGGGGGAGTACGGAAGACTCGTCGTCTCTACGCGCCAATTCCCTCGCCTGATGCTTCCGGAAACCTTCCTCTCTCTGGAAGCGGGCGCTTTCAAAAACGAGGGTCAGGAGGAAAGGTATCCTCTCTGGCGCTTCTGGTTACGAAAAACATAAAAAAAGAGACGAGGTGAGAGCATGAAATTGAAGGAAATCGTCAAGTTTCTGGATGAATATTTGAAGGTGGGCGATTTCCAGGACGATTCCTGGAACGGGCTCCAGGTGGAGGGGCCTGAGGAGGTGGAGCGCATTGCCACCGCTGTAGACGCAAGCTTCAAGACCTTCGAGCGGGCACGCGAATGGGGAACCCAGCTTCTTTTAGTGCACCACGGACTTTTCTGGGGGAAGCCTTTCCCCCTTGTGGGAGTGGACTTTTCCCGCATCGAGGCTCTGATCAAAAACGGGATGGGTCTCTACGCCTGTCACCTTCCCCTGGACGCTCACCCCGAGGTGGGAAACAATGCCGTCCTTTCCCGCATGCTCAACCTAAAGAATGTGGAACCCTTCGGCTACTACAAAGGGACTCAGATCGGGTGTGCGGGGGTCCTTCCTCAGCCTTTAACCCTCGAGGAAATCAAAAAAATCCTGGAGGATAAACTGAATCAGAAAGTACAGGTCTGGGGCTTCGGCAAGAAGGAGATCAGGAGCGTGGCCATCGTCTCCGGGGAGGCCGGCTCGATCATGAAGGAGGGGTTGGGGAAGTATGACCTTCTCCTTACGGGAGGGACGGGACTTTCCCTCTTCCGTTTGGTGGAAGACGCCTCCCAGAGCATCATCTTCGCCGGGCACTACGCCACAGAAACCGTGGGGATCAAGGCAGTAGGCGAGCTCCTTTCATCCAGGTTCTCCCTGAAGCACACCTTCCTGGACGTTCCCTCCCCTTATTGAAGGGAAAGCAAGAAACGCTTCCCCCCTACCCTTCCTGAACTCCCTTCCTCTTGAAGAGCAGCCAGAAGAAGGACCCGGAGAGGAAAAAACAGAAGGCGCCCAAAGCGATGGGGAGATCAATGTGCCCCGTCTGCATCAGCCATCCTCCAAGGAGCGGAGAGAGAGCGCTGGAAAAGCCGAAGGAGGCGTTGGAGACCGCAGCCGCAGAGGAACGCAACTCCTCGGGGACCACAGACATCAAAAAGGCGTTCTGCGCGGGCCAGGACATGTTGATGAGCACGGTGCGCATCAGAAAGAAAAGTGCTGCCAGTTGATAGTTCCCGGTGACGATGATCAAAACCACAAAGAGGGCACTCAGAAGCTGGGTGGAAATCACGGTGACAAGCTTCCCGCGTCGATCCACAATCCCCGGGACCAAGTAGGCGCCAATCATGGCTGCGAAGTTAGCGGCAGCGAACCAGGGGGCAATCTGAACCTCTCCCACGCCGAACTTGAGGAAAAACCAGAGGGAGAGAAGCTGGACCACAAATCCTGCCCCTAAACCGATGAAGGCCTGGGTGATCCCGTACTTCCAGATGAACTTCTGGCCCTCGCCCTTTAGGGAAAAAAGCCTGGTGCGCTCAGGGGAAAGGTGCGCTTCATCCTCCCTGATGGGAAGAAGAAAAAGGGCCGCAAGGAGGGTAAAGAGCGCGCAGAGGAAGAAGGAAAGGCGGTAGGCGTAATCGAAGCTCAAACCCCAGCCCTGGAAGTAGTCGGGAAGCCCGCCCAGGAGGGAGCCCACGGTAGCGGAAAGGAGCCAGGCCGAGGTCATGTAGCTGAAAAACTTGGTGCTTCCTTTAACCCCTGCTTTGAGCATGAGCAAGGGAGAGAAGGTGGCCCCCTGAAAGGCTCCGGCAATTCCCGAAGAGAGCCCGATCCCGCCCAGGGCGCTGGAAACAATGATTGCCCAGGGATTTCGGGAAAAGGCCAGCATCAGAAAGCTCAAAAGAGGCAAAGCGGTGCCCAAAAGGAGAAAGGGCTTTTTCTTTTTCCTGTCCAGGATGGGCCCCAGAACGAGCAGGAAGAGGCTGGCGAAGATTCCGGAAATGGTGTAGAAGCTCCCGATCCAGACGGGATCGATGCCCGCTTTTTTCAAATAGATGGGCAGAACGACCATCAGGAATCCTATGGGCCAGGCCACAAGGCCCTGGGAGATCACCAAGAGCCAGGCCTCTCTATGGGAATCCCTGCCCAAATCGGTGCTTATGTATTCCGGGCGCTCTGCCATTTCCTTAAAATCCAGCCAGCCTGTTTTTTAATTTACGCTCCTTAAAGTTCTTCAGGAGGGGTAACGATTTTCCTCCAGAAAGGACCTTCGTTCAACTGGGAGAAGCTCTCCAGGTCAATCGCTCCTCCGGGTAAGATGTGTCCTTTGATGTAGGCACCAGATGTGGAATTTTTCCACCACTTTTTCCCGAACTGCTCCTCTAACTTGAGCACCATTTCCTCCATGCGGATCTGGGCTAGAAGGTAGGAGGGGGTGTACATATCGAACATTGAGGCCACGTGGTGAGTCTCCCAGTAAATTCCCGGAAGGGGAAGGCCCATGTATTTCTCGGCGTATTCCGCATAGACCTGATCCGCCCGCTCCATGGTGAGTCTCTCTTCCCAGAACTTGAT
Source organism: Caldisericota bacterium (assembly GCA_024655865.1). GTDB lineage: Bacteria > Caldisericota > JANLFM01 > JANLFM01 > JANLFM01 > JANLFM01. Next base: position 19,740 of record JANLFM010000024.1, on the reverse strand, counting down.
CTTGAGCATGGAGTTCACGCCGTAGAAGACCAGGAAGTAGAGCTGCATGAACTGGTTGCGGCGGTAAAGCTCTAAGGCTACATCCCTCTGGACGCCGATTTCCTCGACAAGGAATTCAGGCGTTATGGAAAGGCTTTCAAAGAGAGTGGAGAAGACTTCAGCGATCCCGTTAGCGATCAGGTACCTGTCCCAGAAGGGCCTGTTCTGGTCGATGTGGGAGAAGTGCAGGGCGTGGCCCATCTCGTGGGAGAAGCTCATGTAATCGGAGACCGGGCTAGTGGGCTGGTAGAGGACACGCACGTCCGAGGGCACCTGAACGGCAAAGCATACGGGGGAAGCATGCTTTCCCGGGCGGGCTTCTCCGTCGATCAGGATTCTCTCGGTCTGGAACCCCAGGCGGTGGTAAATGGGAAGGAGCTTTTCCTCGAAGTTGAATTTGAAGTATGGATCCACGGGCTCAAAGATGAAGCTGCGGAAGACGTACATATCGTCGTAGTATTCTAAGGGCTTCCCCAGGATTTCCCGGGCGTATCGGTCGCCCAACTCCAGAAAGAGGGGTTTGGCCTTGAGCGCCAATCCCTCCACGAGCTCCTTGAGCTTGAGCAGGCTGAGCCTTTCTTCCACAATGTAGGTCTTCAGGGGGTCAAGGTTGTATGCGGCGAAGAGTTTTCTTGAGAGGGCGAAGCGCTCGTCCAGAATTGGGGTGAGAGCGCGGGCTTTCTCCATCAAACCGTCGAAGGCTCTCTTCCTCTTTTCTTTATCGAGGAGGTGCTGGGCGTTGAAGCGGCGCCAGTTGCTCAAATTCACGGTCTCGCCGTCAATTTCTACTTTCACCGCTTCGTTTCTCAGGCGATAGATCTCGTTTTCCAGTTCCGTGTAGCGGGATTGGTTGGCCATAGTGATCAGGGCGAAGAACAGGGAAGAGGGCTGGCTCTCTGGAGGAAATTCCGCAAGAATCTGGTTCGATATTTTCTCGATTTCACGGGAAGCCTTATCCATCGACTCTTCGGAATATGAGAACCCGGAATACTGGTTCGCTCTTTCACCCTCAAGGATAACGACCTGTTTTTCTAAAAGTTCCGTAAGCTCTAAAAGTCTATCCATAAAAACCCTCCAGTTTGCAGTTTCAAAGTAAAACCTTATCAGGAAGGCGGCCTCCGGGCAAGTCGAAATGCGCGGACGGAATTCCCTCCTTTTACGTATATATGAATGGAAGTTCAAGAGGAAGGAGGGAAAGCATAATGCGCATAAGAAAGTTGTTAGCGCTTGCATTGGTCTTGCTCTTGAGCCTGGGCCTCAGTTCTATTTTGCCTGGTTCCAGCGCCGCGAAAGCAGTGGTGATTCCCGGCTCGACAAATCCAGGAGTGACCATAGAAGTCAAACCTCAGGACGGAAAGTTGATCACTCCTGATGGTCAGGAACTGATCCCCATGGAGGTCGTGCATGCTGTCTCCTTGGAAGAGGAGACCGCTTCTCTTTCCAGCATTCGGATTTCGGAGTTCGTGGACCTTGCTCATTTCGAGGAGAAAGCGAACTCTCCCCTGCGGCGCCCCACTGTAGCTATTTTGGGCGTGGAAACTCTGGACTGGGAATCATCTCCTCGCACGCCCGAGGGAGCCCTGGAAATCAAGGTCGTAAAATACAGTCCGGCTGCCGTTGAGCCCCAGGTCTGGCAAACTTCTTTTCCTATCTCGGGCTCTTTAGCGCTTAATTACATTGCTGCTTACGGTCCCTATTCTGGCTATATCTATCTCACGATCTCCATGAATTGGACTCCCTCAAATCAGGTGCTCGACGTGGGTTTCAAATATCTGGACTCACCGAACTTCTACTATTCCAGGCTTTCCAATGGCTCAGGAACAGCTGGTTTCTCTCTTGAGCCTTCGCGATCCTTTGAGATTATGATTTACAACCCTTCACCGCTCAACGACCAGACTGTCAACTACAGCGGCACAGTTACCCTTTTCTTCCAGTGAGGGAAAACCCAACTTCCCCGGCAGATCGGCGGTGAGGCTTTGCCACGAAAGCGAATCAGGCCTATCATTGATGAAGGCGGGAGGACACCGCCAGATTCAAAGTGGGAAGATGCCTCAGGATTCAAAAGAGAACAAACAGGATAAGAGGGAAAGCCTGGCCAGGTTAAAGGAACTGTACTCCCTTTACCGTCCTGCACTCTACCGTTATGCTCTTTACATCTCAGCCAATAAAGAGGAGGCAGAGGATTTGGTCCAGGAAACCTTTCGTCGCATTATTCCCCATGTAGAGGTTCTTCGAATGAAAGAAGGAAAACAGGTTTTTTCCTATCTGCGCAATACCCTGCGCAATATTTTTATAGACCAATTGCGGTCCTTAAAGGATCGCACATACGTCCTCCTGGAAGAAGGGAATCCGGGGTTCAACATTGACTCTAAGGAAATCTCTGAACCCGAGGAATTTGTAGACCGTCTGATTTTAGATGAAGTGCTGGAGCGGCTGGGAGAGTATGTCAGGGAACTTCCGCAATTGGCGCAGACTTTATTGTATCTCCGCTTCACCTGCCGCTTTTCTGAGGAAAAAACCGCTCGTTTTTTAGGCTGTAGCCGTCGCAAAGTGAGGGAGATCATGATCAATTCCCTCAGGTACCTCAAGGAGAGGTTGAAGAGTTGTGGCCTGGAAATGGAGGAAGAAGATGTGTTTTAAAGATAAAAAGCGTTTTCGGGAAAAACCTATCGATAAAATGATTGACTCCCTGCTCGAGGAGCGGAGGCCTCCTTACGAAGAAATCAAGGAAGACCCGGAGGCCCTCTCCTTTCTACCCCTGGTTCGATTGCTCAAGACCTTGCGTCCCTCTCCGCCGGAGGCACTAAAAGCGGGTGCCTCTAAGCCCTGGTTAGTCCCGGCCCTTTCTGCTTTAAGTTTTATTCTGCTGATTCTTCTTTTGGTATCGCTGATCTGGCCGGGAACGATTCCCCTCTTCGCCCGCAACGATTATCTTTCACTTTATTTGGGACCATCGGTCTACACGGTGCGTCTGGAGGTGAAATTGGATGAGAAAATTGTGGAGAGTGAATCCGCTAAAGTTTGGTACCTTTCTCAAGATACCTTTCGAATCCAGGTTAAAAACTTACTCCAGGGCCAAGTGGACGAACTTATAGCTAACGGCAGTGACGCCTGGCTCTACTATCCCGAAGAGAACCGCTGGGTTCAAGTCGGCCTCCTGAACCTTCCTCCAGAAAGGGCGCGCTTTCTTCTGATTCGCCCTACCCTCTCAAAACTAAGTACTGGGAGCAAGGTGCCCGAAACCACGTCTTCCGGCACCGAACTCACGCAAACGAGGGAGGAGCTGGAGGAACAATCCGGGTGGCCTCGCCAGAGAACTTACCGAATAGCCAACCTGGAAGCCACCATGACTCTGGAAAAACTTGAGAAAATCAAGGCAGAGCAAATGGAACCCTTCCCCGAGCCTCCAGGAAAGGGCTCCCCCTCCACTCTGGATTCCCTGGTTGCTCGCCCGGAAAAAGACCAATTCAAGAAAGGGGAGAGCCTGAACATAGTAGGATCATCTACTCGAGACAGGTATTTATTGATCCAGGTTTGTTCGGCTGACGGTCTGGGCGTGAAAGAGAGGGTTTACTCCATCAAGGGAGGGGAATTTTCTTTGTCCCTGAGCTTTCCGGAGCTCCTCCCAGGGCAATACTCCCTCACCTATTACGACCTCGTACCCTTTGCCGGGATAAGAGAAGGAGGGACACTTCCCTTTCAGGTCCTGCCTTAATTTTCTGCAAGGCACAACTGTAAGAGGAAGGGGGTTAAGGGTTCATTCCAGTTACTAGCTGTTTCAAAAGCATAACGGATAGCCTTGTGAGACCCTCCTAACCCTCCCTGCCAAGTCATAGGAAGGTAGTGCATATTGCTATTTACTCTTGACGCCAAGTGTAGAATCAAAGTGAGAAAGGATAACCATGAGAGCGAGGACTTGCCCAAGAGTTACGTTTGTACCGTTGTTATCCTTTGGACACAGGGCAAGCTAATAAATGTCCAAAAAATGCCTGAAGAAGTCCTGAAGAAGCGGAAAACCCTAAGATAAAGCAAAAAGGCTCAAAAATATGAAAAACACAATTTTAAAAGTAAAAAATTTGAACGTAGAACTAGAGGGAGAAAAAATCCTGGAGGAGTTATCCTTCGAGGTGGAAGAGGGGGAGGTTCTGGCAATTTTAGGACCAAATGGGGCTGGGAAAACTGTTTTGCTTAAGACCTTGCTTTCCCTTTTGCCTTATCAGGGAGAAATTGAGTGGAAAGAGGGAGTAGAAATTGGCTATGTTCCCCAAAGGTTACCCTTCATCAAGGACGTGCCCTTGAGTGTCAAGGAGTTTTTTGACTTGGGTAAAATCCCTATAAACGAAACCAAAGGGATTTTGAAATCAATAGGGCTGAAGGAAGGTATACTGAAGAAAAAAATTGGAGACCTTTCTTCCGGCCAATTTCAAAGAATTTTAATCGGCTGGGCTTTATCTTCCAAACCCAAAGTTCTGCTTTTTGATGAACCCTTAACCGGCATTGACATTGGAGGCCAAGAAACCGTTTATAATCTTTTAGAGAAATTAAGGAAGGAAAACAATTTAACAATTTTGTTCGTAACTCACGAATTATCAATCGTTTACAGTCTGGCCGATAGGATTATTTGCTTAAATAAAAGGATGCTATGCAGTGGGGTGCCAAAGGAGATTTTAACTCCAGAAAGAATTTCAGATCTGTATTCAGGCCAAGTAAAATTTTATCAACATAGGCATTTAGATGACGGGACAGTTTCTCCTTAGTTTAATTTCCGGGATTTTCATCGGAGGAGTAGCTGGTTTTTTGGGCTCCCTAATGCTCTCCAAGAGGATGGCTTTGGCTGCAGGGCCCTTGGGCCATCTCGCGCTCCCAGGAATTGCCCTTGCCCTAATTTATGGCTTTGATATTTCTCTGGGTGCTTTCCCCTTTGTCATATTAGGAGTAGTTCTAATCTGGTTTCTGGAAAGAAAGACGAGACTGCCGATGGAGGCTTTAACAGCCGTTGTTTTTGCTACTGGTGTAGCCATCGCTTTTTTCTTTTTGCCCATCGACCAGGCAGAAGCCGCCTTAGTGGGCGATATTTCGAAAATCCAGCTTAACGAGGCTATTTACTCTGTTATTTTGTGTGCCCTGATCTTCATAATTTGCCAGAAAATCTATCCCTCGATAACTTTAATTAATGTCTCCGAAGACTTGGCAAAAGCGAGAAAGATCGATGTTAAAAAATACAATTTAATTTACCTTTTATTGGTCGCTTTAATTGTCGCTTTGGGGGTAAAAATAGTAGGAGGGCTTTTAACAGCTGCTATTGTGGCTATACCTGCTGCTTCCTCAAGAAATCTGGCTAAAAATCTTGCTCAATATAAGCTATTAAGCTTGAGTTTTGGCGCAATAAGCGCAGCGGTCGGGATCTCCCTTTCTAAGGGTACGACCCTACCAGCGGGACCATTAATTATTGTTTTTAGCGCCTTTATCTTTCTGATTTCCATGATTTTTCAAAGGGGGAAATGAAAAGAAAAAGTTGGAGCAGTCAACTCCGCTTCTCCTCCGCTTCCACACCGCTTATGTCCGACAAACGATACCGGGGGTCAGATACTGTATTTCATGTCAACTCCCCTTTGGCCAGTCAGGATCGTAGGTACCCCTTTTTGTAAATGGCATGAGCGCTGAGCAGGAGTTTGTGACTAGCAGCGATCCCGGCTTTTTTCTCTGGAGCCCCATTCTCCTTGAGCCTCTGATAGATCCCCCTCACCTGAGGGTTGTACCTTGCTCCGGACAAGGTTCCCTCGTAGAGCAGGACCTGATTAGGTTGCTTCTCCTCTTGCTGATCATGGCTTTCTTCCCTTCCCCTGACTTGTGAACGCTGGTTGGAGTGGGAAGGGAAACTTGGCTGTTCTCCACTTTTCCAAGTTTAACTCTCCTTTGGGGAAAGAGAGGGCGTTCATTTCGTTTTTAATGTACGAGGTCTTGCAAATCAACAATTAAGAGTAACGCTCAACAATCCCCTAACGGCAACGGGGGGCAGGGGCAAATTAGCGACAGGGTCCGGGGCAAGCAGGGCAAATTAGCTTATAGCCGGATGAGCTTCTCCTACGGAAAACAGGCGATTCAAGAATGAAAATGTGTGATTGCAAGACCTGACCCCTTTTTCTGAGGAAGAAAAACGATAAAGGTGGTGCCCTGCCCTACAACGCTTTTCACCTCTATTCTGCCTCTATGGGCTCTGGCAATTTCCGCGGCAATGGAAAGACCAAGACCGGTGCCAGGCTCGGAACGAGATTTATCCACTCTGTAAAAGCGCTCAAAAATATGGGGAAGGTGTTCAGGGGCAATGCCCATTCCCGTGTCAGATACTATTACCTGAATCATACCGTCTCGCTCTTCTAAGGCGGATAAAGTAATTTTTCCCTTCATTGTGTACTTTATGGCATTATCCAGCAGATTGGCGAAGAGTCGAATCAAGCTATCGCGGTCGCCATTAATGACCAGTCTCTCTGGCAGATCGATGGCCATCTCCAGAGATTTAGCTTCTGCGATGGGTTTATAGGATTCGCTTAAATCGCGAAGAAGGGTGCATAAGTCAACAGTCTCAACCATCTGGTTTTTGGAGGATTCTGCGCGCACAAGCTGCAAAAGGCTTTCGGTTAGTGTTTGCAGACGATCGGTTTCCTCCCACAAATCCCTTAAGGCCTGCTCATATTCTTCCCCGGTTCGGCGCTTTTCAAGGATCATGCTAATAATGGCCCGGATGGCGGTAAGTGGTGTCCGCAGGTCATGAGAGGCATCAGCAATGAACTGCTTTTCCCGGCGAAAGGACTGATCCAGGCGTTCGAGCATCTCATCAAAGGTGCGTGCTAATCTGCCCACTTCGTCATCTATGTAAGGGAGGTTGAGGCGGGAAGATAGATCCTCAACGGAAATACGACGCGCCGTGCGAGTGATTTTATCGATCGGGGTTAACGCTTTTAGAGCAAGCAAGTACCCTCCCAGCCCAGCAACAAGCGCCAATATGGGGATGCTGAACCATAAGATGCTCCGCAAGCGAAGCAGTGCTCCCTGCTCATTTGTAAGATCTCGCACCACCTGAACCAAAGCGATCGAGCGGCCGTTTTCTATTACCGGAACAGTATAAACACGGAAAGGCTTTAAAGTTGTGGAATCAGTATACGTGGCATAGAAGCTGTTTTGAATGTCACTCGTTTCAGGAATAGGCAAGGATTTAAAGGGACCGAGGGATTGGAGTACCCTGCCGTCTTGAGAAATAATTCGGAAAGAAATGCCCAATTCGAACAGATCAGGCGCTTCCGCCTGGGAAACCCCGCTTTCAGGATTAATTAACTGGCCATTTTCAAAATTCAGGGTCGAGATAACCTGAGAGGCATTTAAAGCTAAAGTACTGTCCACAGAGGCGTTCAATTCCCGCGCTACAGATTCATACATATAAACACCAAAAGCGACCAGAGCAATGAGCAGTATACTGGCTGTCCAGAAGGCGAACCGGAAACGAAGAGACTTAAAGAGTTTCATCCTTCTCCGCTGAAATCTGATAACCGACGCCTCTTACAGTTCGAATAAGCTTGAGTTCATAGCCATCATCGATTTTGCGGCGAAGATTGCGGATGTAAACGTCAACGATGTTGGATTGGTTATACACTTCATAATTCCAGACATGTTCCGCAATTTGGGTGCGAGTTAACACGCGACCCTGCTCCCTCATCAAAAGCTCCAGAATAGCGTATTCCTTAGGAGTTAAATCAATCCTCTTCCCTCCGCGCGAAACACGTCTCGCGAGGGTATCCAAAATTAAATCGCCCACCTGCAAAGTGTTCACCTTGGGTGCATCCTGATTTCTGCGAAGAAGAGCACGTACTCTGGCTAAAAGTTCATTAAATGCAAATGGCTTAATGAGGTAATCATCTGCCCCCGCATCAAGTCCGGTAACCCGATCCTCTATTGCGTCGCGAGCAGTGAGCATCAGTATCGGCATCCGCATGCCGCGTGCCCGAAGTTCCCGGCAAAGAGTAATGCCATCAATTTCCGGGAGCATGATGTCCAGAATGATCAGGTCGTAAGGTGCTGCCTGAACCCAATCCAGAGCCTCGGATCCAGTAAAAGCTGCATCAACGGCATAGCCCTGTTCTTCTAAGCCGCGCTTCAGGTAGGTGGAAATTTTGTGCTCGTCTTCGACAATTAAAATGCGCATTTTTTATAGTATAGCTTTAATGAGGATTTGCCACGACGAATGAGCCCCAGCTTTAAAGCTGGGGCTCATTAAGCTATGGGTGATTTTACTCCTCACTAGTTTCTGCACCCAGAACAGCACTGCTCATGGCATCAACTTTGACATCGGTCCCGTTAGCAAATTCCACGCTGTAAATGAGCTTTCCGTTTTCATCATCCAGGGTTACCTTTAAAGCAGGACTGACGTTGAGGTAGGCCTCGGCTGTTTTCTGAGCGGCGTCCGAAGTGATGGCGGGAGTTCCTTGAGGAACAGGATCCCCTGCTTCGGAACTTCCTTCTATCTCAGCTCCAGCCTCTTCAAGATCATTGGCCTCATTCTGATCCCCTTCTTTTACCTCGACGTTATCATTGTCTGGAGCGGATTTCTGCGTCTCAGGAGTCTCTTTTATTTCTGAGCCCTGAGAGACCTGAGAGCTGACTGTGGGAGTTTGCGGCTGAGCCAGCACGCGGACACCAATAGTTCCTATGGCAAGAACGGTCAGAGCGATCACCGCCAGAGCGATAATGCGATTAAGCTTCATTTTCAGTACCTCCTTTCTTTTAAGGTTACCCTCAATATAGGGGAGGGAGATGAAAGGCAGATGAAATTGAGATTAAATCTTCCTGTAATTTTGATGAAAATTTTTTAATCAGGTTTCCTTCCCTTATTTAAAAGAAGCCTGCATGAAGATGAAGGGGCAATGCTCTATACTATCGAGGTTAAAGCCGTAAAATTTACAAAAAACCATGCACCCGGATCTTAATTTATTTCAATACATAAATGGTTTAGCCGGCCATTTTAAATTTCTGGATTTACTGGGCATATTCTTTGCCGAGTATATGCCGTATCTAATCAGTTTGATTTTGCTCTTATTGATCTTCTGGCCAAGAAAGAAGTGGCTTGAGAATAGATTAATGGTTGCCCTGGGATTGTTAGCCGCTCTCATTGCCCGATTCGTTATTAAAACCGTAATATTGTCCATTTTTAGTAGACCCCGTCCCTTTATCACCCTGGAGAATGTGCACAAGCTTCTCCTCACACCACTCAGTGAGAATTTTCAATCTTTTCCTTCTGGCCATGCCATCTTTTTCTTTGCCCTGAGCATGGTCCTGTACAGGTTCGATAAAAAATTGGGAACCTGGTTTTTGGCAGCTTCCACGATAATGGGTATCGCCAGAATTTTCGTTGGAGTACACTGGCCAAGCGATATTTTGGGCGGAGCTATACTCGGTATGATTACAGGCTGGGTAGTTTACGAGTGTTACCAGCGCCAGCACGAACGCATGAATGCCATGATGCTCAAGCTCTTCAAAAAGGGGTAGCGTAAACTCTTGTCGTTTTCTGCCTTGCAACCCGCCCTTCTAATAATATTGATACTTATCCATAGTCCTTAACGGGTTACCCTTCTAAAAGGTAAACGGGAAATCTGACCAAAGTAATCTGACCAAAGGAAGTATTTGCCTGACCCTAAATGCACCCGAGAATAAGGTCCTGAAGTTCAACATTGCTCTTTAAGCGTACGGCTGTAACGCCTGATTGTTTTCCGAAATCAGAAAACCAGGGGGTGGCTTTCCCAAACAAGGAGATCCTCAACAGCAACGGAGCAGAAGGGCCAGGAGAAAAAGAAAAAACATAAAAAGGTGCAAATTACGAGGGGCAAGAAGGCAGTTAAAATTCTTAAAAAAGCTCTTTCAGTCTTTTTTTAGGGTCATCAAATTTTACTTCTTCAGGGTCAAAATATTCCGGGTCAAATTCTCCGTTAATCCATTCCTGCATTTCCTCAAAGCGTTCATGCTTGGGATTCTTAATTATTTCCAAAAACTCCGCATATCCGCCAACCCCGCCTACATCTTCAGGGGGGCAGGCGTGTTTGCCATCAATGCAAATGGGGTAGTTAACCCCAATCTGGCGAGGTAATATTGCTTCCAGCTCTATCTGGTGCTCCCAATTATCGCCAAAATCGTAAACATATTTTGCTTTATAGTTATCCAGAGTAAAATAATCCTTAATCTTGGCCTCCAGTTCCGATACTACTCTCTCGGGTTCCCGGTCCTCTTCATCAGGCATACTTATGAAAATTTCCTTTCCCGTTTGGGGATCCTTTATGTAGAATTCATGAAGATGATAATCATACCAGCCCATGGCATCCTGTATCGCTACGTGCAACTCCCAGAAGTCGTATGTTTCCGGCACCTGAATTCTTCTCCAAACAGGCGGATTCACGCCCAAAAGCGTGATTTTAAATTGGTAAACAGAGTCGAACTTTCTCCTCATTTTAAATACTTTTTATTATTTTAGCTCGAAATAAAGCAGATGAGTAAAATTTCAGCGCATTTTTTCAGCACCAATGACAAATTAAATATCAGCCCCTTGCGGCCAGAGACCAGCATGGTAGGAAGATCGTGTACTTCAGGGAAATATTATTTAAGGCAAATAAATCGGATTCCTCCGGGTTTCAAGTTCCGCTATGATAGACGAAGTTTCAGTTTCTTCCAAATTCCAATATGGACATAAGCTTGTGAAACTGATGATTTAGCCTTATCCTAATTCGGAAAACTAATGGAAAAGGAGAATACGCATTGCCTGAATACGGAGTGCTTATATTCGCTGGTGCTGTGATTCTGCTCATCGGGCTGGCTATTGTCCTGCCGCTCGCTTGGAAGGGCTGGAACCGCTGGTCTTCCTGGCTGGCGCTCTTAGTGGGCTTGGGAATCTACTTCCTTGTTCCCCTGGCTCAACCTCCACTTCAGGATTGGGCTCTGGGTTCTCTTCCTCAAGACGTCTCCTTCTTTATCCGCACTATCACCCTGGCCTTGATCGCGGGTATACTTCAGGAGCTGGTCAAGTTCCTTTTCCTGGGTGGGTTCAAGCTGCTTTCCTCAAGCAACATTCTCTGGATCGGAGCTATGCTGGGTCTAGGATTCGGGCTGGGTGAGGGCTTCTATATCCTTTACTCCATCCGCAACCTCACCTACTCCATGCCCTCCTTCGTGTTTTTCCTGGATCGCGCCGGTGCTATCCTTTTGCACATTGATCTGGCTTTCTTTTTAGCCTATGGGTTCAAGCGCAGGCTCATAGCGGCCGCTTTGCCCCTGGTAATTATCCTTCACAGCGCTTTTGTCTATTTAGGCCTGCTCCACGTGGATAAGAAAATATCCGTGGCGGCAAGTGTGGGAATCGGCCTGGCGGCTTCTTTTATCCTTTACCTTGTTGCCCTCTACTATTATTTCAAAGACCTGCGCGGGCCCCTGGAGATAAAAAAGGGAACTGTTTGAACTTTCCTCTCAAATTTTTCACATTTTGCTTTTTCCGGAAGTTCTTCCTGAGGGAAAATCCGGCAAGGGGCGCGGGAAATTAACCAGGCGCTATCTTAAACGCTAACCCTCAAGAAATCCTTAATCGCCTGTACCCTTTCCTCTCAGTTAGAGGGTGCCGCCCGCCAAGGAAGCTTTCGTGATAAACGGGCTTATCCACTTTATAACCGGGGGGACCGATGGTCAGGTCTTGCAATCCAACAACCTCAGGACAATTCCCCGCACTTCCAGGCCCCAGGTAGTCAACAGGGTGGGGCTAAAACCGTTAGCCTTCTTTAGCCCACAGGGTGACTCTAAGAGGTCAGGGGATACCCTAGAAATCTCATTGCAGAAGGGTCAAAGAAGAAATCCCATCTGGCAGTTATCCATCTGAACTCTCCCTGGGGCATGAGATTAAAGAGAGCCATGCGATCCGGCGGAAGGTCTACCGTCCCTATCACTACCACTTCGCCATTCTCAGTTTTGTACCAGAGGCGATGTTTCCCCGGTTCCAGGCGCTCGCTCGTCTGGTTACTATCTGGCTGGATAACCGCCATTAACTTTTCATCCAGATAGAACTCCACGGGTCCCCCGGTGTTGTTCTGCACCAAAATGCAAGCCGGAAGAGGCATCCCGTTCGGCGAGGTAGTAGGGGCGCCAAAAAGATAAAATCCTGCAGGGATAAACAGACCATAGGTCAGGACCACACCCAGGATCAGGCCCAGAATTCCAGAAAGGACCGTAAAAAGGATCCTCTTTCCCATGTCGACCTCCCATTTCTCTAAAAATTTTTTCTCTTTTTAAATATTCCTTCTTCGTCCGTCCTTTATATATATACGCAAAAGTAACTGAAATTGTTCAGGGTGTCTTTGGCCGAAAGCCATGCCTTAACATGGACAATTTTCTCTCCTTCTTCGTCGTATACAATAAAAGAAACAAAAGACTGGGAAGAAAGTAAGAATTGTGCAGAAAAGTTTATTGGTATTTATGGAATTTCCAATAATGATCCGGGGCATGGAAGAGGAGGAAGCTAATGGGAAGGAATAAGTCTCTGGTGCGCCGGGTTTTAGTTGGCATTTTTTTAGGAGTCCTGGTTCTCTCCTTAGTGCCTGCGGCGCAGGCATCGCTCGGTCCCTCCATAAATTCGCTGGAGCCACAACCTCCCAGTCCCAAATTACTGGAAAAAATCGTTTATGAGGGAATGAACAAACCAGCCGGGGAGGAGATGGCTCCCTTGGGATTTCTGGAACCTTTCCCCAATCCCAAGACCTACCCCACCGCAACTCCTACCCCTATCACCATGAAGGAAGTGGAAATTGCGAATTTAGAAGGAGTTACCTTACCTGTCCCGCTTCGCATCCTTTTTGTTTGGGGACTGGATACCAATTACTCTATCGTGGGCCTTAAAATACCGGTGCGCTTTTACCTCGAGAACACCGGAAGCGCTACCATTTTTGGCCAGTTCGAGCTCAAACCGTTCGACCTGGAATATGGATTAGAGGGTCAAGCAGGGAGAAGCTGGAAAGAAAAGCAGGTATCAAGAAAGGTTTCGATGCAACCTTTGGTAATTCCTCCGGGCGCAATCATCGGGGACACAATTGAGATTCAATTTGATACTCCGGGTTCATACTGGCTAGTTCCCTTAACTGTTTTTCAGATCAAAGTTGGAGAAAATACTTTTCTGCCCTATTCCCTTAGAGGGGAAGTCCTGCCTCTTTTCGTCCTTGATGTGAAATAAGCTTCGTTTGAGAATTGGAAACGTCTCTTCTTTCTTTTTCCTTCCCCTATCTTGCATTTGAAAGGAAAAAGAAAGAAGCAAGAGCTGTCTCTTACTACCCTGGCCCACCTCGTATGCCCTGATCTGATTGGGAAGAGAGCGTGTCAATACTTGAATAGGAAGAAATATTAGTCCTTGAAGCTGTTAACAGGGATTTAACAAGTATTGTGATAAGCCCTGCGCGAAAAGAACAGGGTACAAAGCTGAAGAGAGTCTCTGGCTCTTAAGGAAGTTAAAAAATATTTGGGAAAAATGGGTACATTTTGAAGGGTAAGTTCGTCTTCCAAATAAAGGGTGTATGCAAGAGGAAACACCCAAAATTTGGAGGTGAAAATGAAGAGGTTAAGAATCTGCAAGGTAGGAATGCTTTTGGTTTTAATCCTTGCATTTATCCTTCTTCCCGCACCTGCCTTTGCTTTGATCAAGGAATATAGAGATCTCTGCACTTTCAACTTTTTCTACCCAGTCCAGGGGGTCTACCAACCGGTAGCAGTGGTCACATCAAGGATTGCGGGTTTCAATTATTACTACAATGGAAGTGGCTACTATTGCACTTGTATTGTGTACTGGCACGAACACGGAGGGTTTTTTAAAAACATAAGCACCTGGCCCGACGGATTCTTGGTAGATTGTACTGGAAGAAATAGGTATTACGCCAATGGAAGCTTTGTGGCTGAGGTTCAAATCCCCGATAATTGGTATGGGAGAGTATGGATTCCCATAGGCGAGGAAGTTTGGGGAGGAGATATTAACCAGGACATCAATCTCTGGCCCGCCTATAATGATTCTTGCAATGCTGTAACAGAGGCTTTTTCTAACGCCATGCCCTGGTATATATCAAATACGGCCCTAATCAGCTTTTAAAGGAAGGTGAGCCATGAAGAAAAAAACCCTTTTCCTTTTAGGAATAGTTTTGATTGTCATTCTTAGCGCCACCTTGGGCGTTCTCTTCTCCTATCATGGTCTGAGAGGGCAATCTACGGCATTCTTTATAGGAGAAAATTGGAGAAATAAAACCGATCGAGTGTTCCTTACCGTGAATGGGGAACCTATCACCGAGAGGTGGTGGACTACGGCCTACGATAATGTGCGCTTAAACCCTAAGAATGACCGGATGCCGGAGGAAGAAGCTAAAGTTGCGGCCCTGCACAGTATCTTGAGGCAAGCTGTATTGTATACCGAAGCGCTCAAGAAAGGATTTTTGGTGTCTGAGGAAGAGGCAAAGTCTTTCGCGGAAGAGCAGCGCAAGCTCCTGGAAGCCCCTGAAGCGGATCCCGAAGGGAAGGAATTCCTCAAGGAACTCCTCAAGGGAATGGGGATTACCGAGGAGGAATATTGGAGCCAGATGGCCCCTGCATCTTATCGTGTTACTCTCACCATCAATCGCTTAAAAGATAGTCTACGTCAGAGTCTGCCTGCACCTACCCCAGAGGAGGTCCAGGATTTCAAATCCAGACATCCAGAATTTGAGGATGCCCCTCAAGGAATTTTAGAGCAGGGGCTTTTAAAGGAAAAATTTCAGCAGTTCTGGGATAATTTCACAGAGCAATTAATCTCTCAGGCTAAGATTGAGGTCATTGATCCTCAGTTTAGTGATCTTCTCCCCAAAGCCCTGAGCCCTTAAACTGTGAATATTGCTAGGCTGGCGTTCTTTTCCTTATACGGCTGACTTTTAAATTGTTAATAAGAAAAAATCAGACCTGACACTATTTTTTATTTGGGAAGATCAAGGAAAGCACGAAAAGGCTCTCCTTCACCGGAGTTAAGAAATTAAAAATATTTGGGAAAAATGGGTACATTTTGAAGGGTAAGTTCGTCTTCCAAATAAAGGGTGTATGCAGAGGAAATACCCAAAATTTGGAGGTGAAGAAATGGGAAAGAAAATATTTCTTATAGTTTTACTAGTTTCTTTAACCTTTAATTGCTCCTTGCCTATAACTTGGGCAGGAGAAAGAAACGTTAAGGACTTACCAAATTCATTGAAAGAGAGCTCGTTGTCGACACTTCAACAAAATTCCCGCTTATATCAATTTGCAAAAGGTTTCCTTGATAGCCAAGCTGCACTACTTCCAATTTTAAAGGATTCCTTTCCGGTTGGGTCATCTGTCTATGAGGATAAGAATGGCAACCCATTTGCCATAGTTTACGGAGTTGAGAAGGATGGCTTAATTGTGGGGTCACTAATTTTAAATATGACCTAAATTGCCCTACCCTACTTGAGTTCAATCAAATGCCACCTCCACATTTAATAAATGCTAAAGAATTAATTTGCAAAAACACCGGTTTG
>JANLFM010000024.1:0-4119 GCA_024655865.1 Caldisericota bacterium | reverse complement strand
GGTTTGAGAGACAACCAAATTGAAGACGAATTGAGATATATATACGTTTTTCCTTTACTATTTTACATCCGCTATCAATTCCAAACCGTCTATCAAAACGGAGGAGACTGCTTATTACTCATATAATGAGGGACAATGCGTAGATTTAAGCCAAATACCAGATATGCCACTCTCTTATCAAAAAGAGGAACAGTTTTCCGCTTTATCATACGGGAAAGTTCTAAGTGATGTCCCTGATTACAACACATTCACTACTAATCTCCCCAACAACTGCGGCCCAGTTGCAGGTGCTAATATATTAGGGTACTGGGCTAAGCATGGTTATCCTACCCTTCAATACCCTTATGATCAATGGGATGGCTGGGATCTAACCACCTGTTTATATCAAGATATGTACACTTGTTTGGGATTTACAATGTCAAATTACTTTCGTTCAGGGATCCTTTTGCATGCGAATACTGCGCACACAAATCCATATTCCCACAATCCTTATCCCTGTCACTATCATTTTTCAGCGGGTGTCTCCTCTCCGTCTTTCTATAGTTTTTGCACGGAGGTAGATTACAATCGTCCTCTTGCAGTTTTAATTTATTGGCAACAGAACCTCCTGCGCTGGCACTGGATAACGGGGATAGGGTATTCCTCCTATGCCGGCAACCAGACAATTATAGTTAGAAGCGATTGGGGGTGGGGATATGTGTATTTAAACTACAATGCTCCCTATTTGGATAATGGGTATGTAAATATTTATTGCTTTGACTATGTTTATCCGGCGCCATGAGAAAAGCTGGTTTCAAGCCCCTGCAATTTGAAATAGGTTTAACATCACTGATCTGCGTTTTGCTAATGCTTTCGCTGGGTTGCCTTTCGCTGGGTTGCGTCAGCCACTTTTTCGAGAAAAAGGGGGTTGAAGTTCTAAAATTGCCTCCATCTTCACACACTCTGGCCATTGACACACTTCACGGCTCGGTCTCAGTAAAAAGTGAAAATCGATCGGATATCAAGGTAGAATGGGAAATTTGGGCATGGGGCTCCGATGCGAAGCGCAACCTGGAGAGCTCGAGCCTCATCACCAGGGAGGAGGGAGGGGGGCAGTTTAGAATTCGAATTTTACTTTCCAATCCCGGCTTTCAGGATTCCAATTTGGTTTTGAGTGTGCCAGAGGGTGTTGGCCTTTTGATAGAAGCGCCGATCATAGCTGTTCAAGGATCTTTTTCACAGGTTGAGCTTAAAGCTGGATCTAGACCGGGAAAAATTGAGACCGCGAGAGTAGATTTAACTACTAAAGTTGAACTATTTCGAGCTGATTTTGTCTTCGAAAATCTGATAATGAGTGGTGATGCTGATAGAATGAACATTAAATTAGGATCAGAACTTCCTGATCAATGCAATCTGATTCTGCAAACTCCTTTAGAAGGGTCTTACTACGATTTTGATGTTACTGGGCCAGTAAAACTAACCATCCCTCAAGGAGCCACCGGGAAAATTAGTGCTAAGACTTCAAATGGCGTGGTGAAGATAGCGGTTCCGGTCGCAGGCCAAGCCCAGGCCAATAACCGCTATTTTTTCGGTTTCCTGAACGGTCAGGATAAAAGCCGATCGGTCCAGATTAAGGCATGGGGAAATATTTCCATTCTTGCCACTCCCTAAAATTTTTTAACCCGGCGCACTCATTATACAAATATTTGATGTCCCCTCTCCCAACCATTGCCTTAAGGTAATTGAAAAAATATTTGGGAAAAATGGGTACATTTTGGAAGGCGAGTGCGTCTTTGAAAGCGAGGGTGTGTGCAAAAGGAAACACCCAAAAATTTGGAGGTGAAAAAATGAAAAGGGAAGTTATTAAAGGGCTGGTTGTGGTGGTATTGGTTTTTCTTATGACCATGGGACTTTTCCCAGGTGTGGTTCCCTCAGGTGCTTATTCTGGAGAAGAATATTCAATTCCGGAACCCCCTTCTTTTGAATTTATCGACAAAATTATCTATGAAGGGATGGACATGCCACCTGGACCTGACGCTCAACCATCTTGGACTATTTATGGAATTGATCTCACCCAAGGTATCAGGGGTAATACAACATTAGGCTCTGGCCCAAATTTTACCGCTGGAGTTTACACTTCCAATTATTATAAAGGTACTTTTGCTTCGCTCTTGGCCCGAAAGCCGGGAATAACTTTCAGTAGCGACGACGCAGCTGGTGCCTGGGTTGGCGGTGATTTTTCTTCACACATGAATTTTATACAAACAGGCTGGATTTATTTGCAAAGAGGTGGTCCTTACGCCTTTGTCCAATATTGCGTAAACGGTTCATACTCCCCAGTATATACCTATGATCTCCTATCGCCTGACACTTATTACAGCTTCCGAATTTATTACTACTCGCCAACCTCAAGCTGGGTTTGCCAAATTTATATTAGCGGTGCATGGAAGACTTTAAAAAGTGTTTCGATAGGAGTTTCCAGTATTTCATCCATGTCATATGGGGAAGCAAGGTCGTCCGATGGATACCATTCTGGCATGCTCCCCAAAAGTATGAATTTATATGGGGAAATCCACGATGGAACCTCCTGGCAGTCCTGGGATACCAGATTTGCCACATCAGAGGATCATCAGGACCGACCTGAAGTGGATATGGTTGTACGAAATCCCTATTATAATATTGAATATTGGGGACAATAACTATGAAAGCCAAGGTGGGACAGCGCAGGGCACTTGTTCTGGGATTTATAGTTCTCGGAATCCTCGTGGTGCTCCTTCCCTCGTGTTCAGCGCCATTTCCTACGAAGGTCTCTATAAACAACCAGAGTTTACTTTACAAAAATGGTTCCCCCTGTCCCGGGGGAGGTGTTCTTTTGGTTCTGTCCTTAGATCGCACTCAATTGAGGGCTCACGAGGAGCTCTGGGTAAAAGTGGAAATTAAAAATACGAGCAGTAGGGCTTTGGCCTTCCTTCCTGAAATTAACATTTTTGATCATGATGGAAAGGAGACCTGGAGCACTCCCCCTTATTTGGGCTTACCATTTGTCCTCGCTCCTCAAGCAGGGATGGATCAATCCTGGTTCCCTTCTTTCTCTCAACCCGGACGATATCGCTTAGAATGTCTAATAAATTTGGAAGAGTGGTTAGAAAAAGAGGGTATCCGCACGACAAAGGAATTGCAGCCTTTGAAGGCCGAGTTATTCTTTGAAGTGACGCCAGGTTCAGAACAAGGCCCTCCTTTTTAAAGCGAGGATTCACCGATGAGTTTCACTTGGAAACGTAGTTTTTGCAACATAAATGGGGCTTTTTCATTTGAAGAGTGGAGATTAACTGATGGATTCGCAATGGAATGTACCCTTTAAGTAGAAATCGAGACTATGGAACTACTATCACATTCATTTTGGAGAGAGTGATTTAGGGTGAAAAAATCGTTTATCGCTTTAATGCTAATTTTTTCCCTCCTCCTTTTGCTTTCAACCTGTGCCCCTCTGCTTTTAGCGATCACGAGGGAATTCAAGCCCCTGTACTACACGGACGGAACACCAGTCATGGGAACCGGTCTTTCCCTTACTCTCACTGTAACGCAGTATCCCATTGGCCCGACTGTTCCGGGGAAGGACCTTATCTTCGAGATAAGAATGACAAACACGGGAAGCGTGACGCTTGAAGTAATATATTCCTTTGAATTGAAAAAGCGAGGAGGGGAGGTAGTCTGGGAGACCCCCATGTATCTTGGGCTACCCTTTAGGATTGCTCCGGGAGAAGAAAGGAGCTTCAAAATCCAGCTGATAAGTGTCCAGGAGGAAGGGCAATATGAGGGTGTTGCTTCCATCTGGCCGAAAGTATCGGGAGCAACCCGTAAGAGAGAAGTTCAAGGTATAGAGATAAAGTTAACTGTGAAAGTGCAGTGATGCCCTTTGGTTTTGGATGTATCACCTATTATGGAACCCTCACTGGGTCATAATTGGAGCAGTGGACTTGGTTTATTTAGCGATGGTTGCTGGTTTTAGAGGAGAAAGTGGACCTAAGGAGAATTTCTTTTTTGGTCTTAATTACCGCTTTCTTGTGCTTTAGCTGTTCCCCTGTAATTGGTCCAAATTTGAGTTCAGAATCACAAGCCTTGCGCTTGGCTCAAGAGAAA
>JANLFM010000023.1:1853-22653 GCA_024655865.1 Caldisericota bacterium | reverse complement strand
CAGCAGAAAGTCAGGACATTCCTGGGTGATCTTCGAAAAATGAAGTCGAACCACCCGCGAGTTTGTGTAGGGGTAATGGGGTGCATGGTCGCGAGAGCTCGAGAGTATTTAGAGAAGTTTTCCTTCATCGATTTCCTTATGGGCCCGGAGGAACTGGATTCTTTTCCGGTGGTTCTGGCCTCCGTTCTCCGGGAAAGAGGAATGCCAGTTCCAGAGAAGCTACCACAGCTCCGGTACCTCAGGAGAAGGAGCGTCACCGCCTACGTGAATATCACATTAGGCTGCAACAATTTCTGCTCTTACTGCGTGGTGCCCTTTGTCCGGGGGAGGGAGCGCTCCCGCCCGCCAGAGGAAATCCTCAGGGAGGTCAGGGAAGTAGCGGATTGCGGTTTTCCCGAAGTGATACTTTTGGGGCAGAACGTGAATGCCTACGGAAAAGAAATTCCTGGTTGGAGCTTTGAAAGGTTGCTTGAGGAAGTAGCGAGGATTGAAGGGATTTCCAGAATCCGATATACGACATCTCATCCCAGGGATTTCACCCGGTCCCTGGTCCTGAAAATAAAAAGCCTTCCCAGGGTCTGCGAGCACTTCCACTTGCCCGTGCAATCTGGTTCCAATAAGGTGCTGGAATCCATGAACAGGGGCTATTCCAGGGAGGAGTACCTTGAGCTGGTCTCCTTTATCCGGAATGAGATTCCGCAGGCCTCGATCACCACAGATCTTATCGTAGGATACCCAGAAGAGGGAGAGAAGGAATTCCTGGAGACCGTGGATTTGATGGAGAAGGTGCGCTTCGACAGCGCTTATATTCTTACTTACTCTCCCCGTCCCGGAACCTCGGCCTTCGCTCTGGGGGATCCTATTCCTTCTTCTGAGAAGCTGAGGAGGCTGTATTACCTTCAGGAGAAGCAAAAGGAGCATGCCCTCTTCAGAAATTTAAATCTTAAGGGGAAAACCGTAGAGATCCTTGTGGAGGGGAAAGACCCCAAAGGCCACTTTGTAGGAAGAACCCGCACCAACAAGGAAGTTTTCTTCCAGGGTGAGGATGCCTTGATGGGGAAGCTGGTTCAGGTGGAAATTGAAGAGGTTACACCTTGGTCCCTGAGAGGGAAGATATCTTAGTAATTGTTGGCCCCACGGGAGTAGGTAAGACTGCTCTGGCAGTGGAAGTGGCCTCCAGAGCTGGTTTTCATATTCTTTCCGCTGATTCCCGCCAGATCTACAGGCTCATGGACATCGGCACGGCCAAACCGACTCCAGAGGAAAGGGAAAAAGCCCCCCATTACTTGATCGACCTCGCCTGGCCGAACGTGCATTTTTCAGTTGCTGATTTCCAGAGTGCAGGGAAGGAAAAGATGTCGGAACTTGAAGCCCAGGGAATTCCCTTCATGATCGTCGGCGGTTCCCCCTTTTATCTTTACGCCTTGATGGGAAGTTTCTTTTTCCCCACCGTGGGGGCTGATCCACAATTGCGAGAAAGCCTGGAGAGAGAGGCTCAGGAGAAAGGGAGCGATTTTCTCCACTCAAGGCTTAAAGAAGTTGACCCCATCTCCGCTTCCCGGATCCATCCTAACGACTTAAAGAGGATAATTAGAGCCCTTGAGGTCTGGGAACTCACAGGTAGACCCCTTTCCTCGTTTACTTACCGAAAAACTGAGGTTGAGGGATTCCGGATCGTGGGCCTGCGCATGGAGAAAGAGGACCTTCGGCGCAGGCTGGAAAAGAGAACCGAGGAGATGTTTAGAAGGGGGCTGGTCGAGGAAGTGCGGACCCTTCTTGAAAGAGGTTACGGCCCGGAACTGGTCCCTATGCAGTCTATCGGGTATAAAGAAGTGATCGAGTTCCTCTCTGGTGCGCTCACCCTTGAGGAGGCTAAGGGGCTGATCGTAAAGAGAAGCATGCAGTTCGCCAAGCACCAGATGACCTGGTTTAAGAGAGATCAGAGAATCCGCTGGATCGACCTCGAAGCCTTCCCGGACTTTGAAATGCTGGCTAAGACCCTGATTTAATTCGGGACTTTGCTTTCTCTACGGCGCGGCAAATCCTCTCCAGACCGATCCTTATTTGTTCATCACTTGCCGCTAAGCTAACGCGAACGTAGTTTTTCATGCTCTGACCGAAGGCGGTACCGGGAGCCACGGCCACCTTGTATTCTTTGAGAATGAGCTTAGCAACCTCCCGGGAATCTTCCCCAATCGCACTTACATTAACCATGATGTAGAACGCTCCACCCGGAGTGTATTCATAAAGGTCGTATTCCTTAAGGATGGAAACGGCCAAATCTCGTCTGCGGCGGTAAATCTCCTTCATCTCTATTACCTTGTCCTTAGGGCCCTTAAGCGCCGCAACTCCAGCCTTTTGAGAAATAGAGGAAGGACAGGAGACCAACGGCTCCTGTAATTTCGTGATCACTGCGGAAATGCACGCTGGGGCATAGACATATCCCAATCGCCATCCTGTCATGGCGTAACTCTTTGAGAAGCCGAACACGCTTAATACCCGACCGTCACTATCGATACTGGCAACGCTGAAATGCTTCCCCTCAAATACTAGATCCTCGTAAATCTCGTCCGTGATTAGATAAAGGTCATACTTTTTTGCCAGGCCGTATATCTCCATTAGTAATTCTTTAGAAAAAACCGCTCCCGTGGGGTTGGAAGGAGTATTAAGAATTATGGCCTTCGTCCTGGGCGAGATCTTTCTTTCCAGCTCATCTAAATCGGGCAAAAATCCTTTATCTGGGTATAGGCGGTAGTGAACGGGGGAAGCTCCAAGAAGCCTTACCATCATTTCCGGATTGGGCCACCCTGGGTCAGGAAGGAGCACCTCGTCTCCTGTCTCAATTAGAGCCATGACCGCAGAATCAAGGGCGGTAACAGCTCCCGGACAGACAGTTATATTTTCCCCTTCGGCTTTTATCCCGTTTTGCTCCCAAAGCTTCCAGCAGATGGCCTCTCGCAGTTCCGGAATTCCTCTGGAAGGGGTGTAACCTGTGAAATTCTCCCTTATAGCCATGATTCCGGCTTCCTTTACGTGCGCGGGGGTGGGGAAATCAGGCTGGCCAACTTCCAGGTGAATGCATTCGGGCTCTTTCCAGGCTAGATCCATAATTTCTCGGATTCCAGACCCTGGCATTTCTACAGCCCTTCGGGAAAGCCCTTTCATACTCGTCTCCTTTCAATGCAAATGATAATTATTTCTGCGTGAAAGATGGCAAAGAGAGCTCGTTGGAGATTTCCTTTGCTACCTCAATGACGATTTTTGCAAGTTCAGGGATACGCTCAGGAGTCACCCTTGAGGATGGCCCGGAAATACCGACAGCGGCAACCACATCCCCCCTGGAGTTCCGAACAGGGGCTGCGATACATCTTCCTCCCAATTCCGTCTCCTCATCGTCCACTGAGTATCCCTTCAATTTAATTTCCTCAATTTGTTTCAGAAGCGCCTGAGGGTTGGTGATGGTCTTGCAAGTAAAGGCAGGGAGCGACGCGCTTTCAAGCAACTTTTCCGCCCTTTCTCTGGGCATACCGCTTAGAAGGATCTTCCCCACCGCAGTGCAATGTAGATATACTGAGGCACCAACTTCGGGAAATGACCTGATCATGCTTTTGGATGGTACCTGGTCAATGTAAACCGCTTTGTCCTTATCGAGAATAACCAGGGAAGCAGTTTCTCCTGTAAGCTCCATAAGCTTCTCCAGTCTGAAGTGAAATAGCTCCGGTAAAGAGAGTTGGCTTGAGGCCAGATTGCCCAAATGAATGAGAACATGTCCCAGACTGAAGCGCCGAGTAGAAGGATTTTGCCTTACGAGCTTCCACCTTTCCAGGGTAGCAAGAATGCGCGAAGCGGTGCTTTTGTTAAGGCCTGTTCTCTGGGCTAATTCGGAGAGCTCGGCCTCGTATTTAAATTTAGAAAGTTCCATGAGGAGGCTAACCGCTTTATTAAGGACCAGAACCCCTTGCTGGTTTCTCTCTTTTTCCTCCTTTTCCTTAGACCCTTTCGTCATGGTTCTTCTCCCTCTTGACTAAACTGCTCTTATTATATATCCTTTAATCAAAATATGAAACCTCGTTGCATATTGTGAAATGAGGAAAATTCAGATGATTAATTCTAAAGCTGAGATTAATTCCAAGCAAGACTTTCCCCCTAAAAAACTCGATTCCCTCCTTTCTCCTAAAAGTATTGCAGTAGTAGGTGCCTCTGAAAGCCCTGGTGCCGGTTTAAACGTTATAGAAAATTTATTCTTTCTGGGTTACAAAGGCAAAATTTATCCCGTAAACCCGCGGCGCTCCACTGTCTTAGGACTAACCTGTTACCCCGACCTGAGCTCAATCCCTGGAGAGGTGGAGATGGTCGCAATTGTTCTTGCCGCTGATAAGGTTCTACCGGTTTTGATGGAAGGTGCACGGAAGGGTATTAAAGCCGCCTGGGCATTTGCCAGCGGTTTTGCTGAAAGCGGTGAGGAAGGGAAAAAACTGCAGCAAAAATTGGGCGATTTTTGTGCAGAAAACGGCATCCAGTTCTGCGGACCTAACTGTGTGGGCTTGGTAAACCTAAACAATGCCTTCGCTGCCTTTAGCGCTCCCCTCAACCAGCACCTTAAAAAAGGAAAAATCGGAGCCATCGTGCAAAGCGGTTCCGTATGTTTGGCCTTAACCAATTCAAATAGGGGAATAGGTTTTTCAAAAATTATCTCTACCGGGAATGAGGCTGTTCTGGAGGCCACAGAGTACCTTAATTACCTTCTTGATGACCACGAAACTGAGGTTATCGCTCTTTTTATTGAAAGTTTTCGCAAGCCAGAAAGATTGGAATATATCTCCCGGAAAGCCAGGGAGCTTAATAAGCCGATAATTTTAGTAAAAGTCGGTAAATCAGAACTGGCTCAGAGGGCGACAGCGGCTCATACGGGCGCCCTCGCTGGATCTGACCGGGTTCACGATGCCCTTTTTCAAAAAATAGGATTCGTAAGGGTCAACGACCTGGATGAACTGTTAGAAACCAGCGAACTCTTTTTGAAGTGCAGGGACAATTTGCCCCCCTCCAACAAGGTAGCTCTTGTAACTGTTTCTGGGGGTGAAATTGGGTTAATTGCCGACCTTTCAGAAGGCCGGCAATTCATTTTCCCCGAGCTTTCACGAGATTCCCAAAAAAGGCTTAAAGAGGCTCTTCCTCCTTATACCACAATCTCAAACCCCTTAGATGCCTGGGGGTCAGGAGATCTTGAGCGCACTTATCCTCCTTCTATGGAGGTTCTCGCTGCAGAACCCGAAGTGAACATGCTCCTTGTATCCCTGGATGCTACAGCGGATCTCGCTCCCAAGCAGACCGAGCAATACCTCACCATCGCCAGATCTGCGGCAAGGGTGAAGAAATCCTATCAAAAGCCGATTGCCTTTTTTTCCAATATATCAGGCGGTTTTGATCCCAGGATCCACTCAGTACTGGAGGAGGCAGGGATCCCCTTTCTCCAGGGCACGAGAGAGAGCCTGCAGGCAGTGGATAAGCTGATCTGGTACTCTCAATATCTCAGGCGAGAAAAGACGCAGGCACCAGACCTTCAGGTAAATGTTGGAAAGGTTAAAGGTGTTCTCTCTTCCAGAGAAGGTTTCCTTAAGGAGCACGAAGCGAAAGAAATTCTGGAGGCCTATGGGATAAAAAGCCCGAAGGAATTTATAGTGAAGAATATTCAAGAGGCCCTTGATCATGCTTCCTCCATAGGATACCCCGTTGTTCTGAAAGTCCACTCTGGCCTGGTTCTTCACAAAACCGATGCTGGAGGGGTGATCTTGAACATTGAAAATCCTGAGGGGCTTGAGAGGGCTTTTCAAAAGATGTCTGAGATCTTTCCTGAAGAGAAAGAATTTCTCATTTCTCAGATGGTCGGGGGGCAGGTGGCGGAGGCCATATTAGGTATTTCCTTAGACCAATCATTTGGTCCGGTTCTGGTATTTGGTTCCGGTGGAGTACTTGTCGAGCTGATTCAAGATTACTCCCTTCGTCTTCCTCCTCTTAATCACCAGGAGGCTCTGCAAATGGTCGAAGAGACAAAGCTGTACAAGCTCATCTCGGGATTTCGCGGCAAGCCCAAGGGGGACTTAGAAGGACTCTGTGAAGCCCTTGTGAGACTGGGAAGGCTGGCTTCTGATTTTAGGGACAAAATTAAGGCCCTGGATATTAATCCCCTTTTCATCATGCCTGAGGGACAAGGCGTATTAGCAATAGATGCTCTCATGGAATTGAGGTGACCTGAAAATGAAAGCATTGTTAACGGGCAACGAGGCAATTGCCAGAGGAGCCTTCGAAGGAGGGGTCAAGGTTGCATGCGGCTATCCCGGTACTCCGAGTTCCGAAATCCTGGAAACTGTAGCCAGGGAGTATAAGGAAACAATCTACGCAGAGTGGTCGGTGAATGAAAAAGTGGCTATGGACGTTGCAGCGGGGGCTGCCTATTCGGGTGTCAGGTCTATGGTAACCACGAAGCTCGTAGGTATGAACGTCCTGTCGGACTCTCTCTTCTATCTTCCCTACACCGGGTTAGAGGCCGGATTAGTAGTTGTAGTATGCGATGATACAGGAATGTTTAGTTCCCAGAACGAGCAGGATAATCGTTGGTATTCCATTCTGGGGAAGGTTCCCATGCTTGAGCCCTCTGATTCCCAGGAGTGCAAGGACATGGTGGTTATGGCGCTCCAGTTATCTGAGAAGTTCGATACCCCCTTCATTGTCCGTTCCGAAATGCGCATCGCTCATTCCAAATCCGAAGTGATTTTAAAAGAAAGGATTCCAGAGATACCTCTACCCAAGAAATTCCCCAGGGACATCGAGAAATACAACTGTAATGCCGTATTCGCCAGGAAAAAACGTCCCATAATCCAGAAACGCTTCCAGGAACTGAGGGAGTTTGCTGAGACTTCAGATTTAAATAAAATTATCTGGCAAGATACCGAATTAGGCATTATCTCTTCCGGCATAGTTTATGAGTATGCGCGCGAGGTTTTCCCGCGCGCTTCTTTTTTGAAGCTCGGGATGATCCATCCACTGCCAGAACGTTTAATCAGGGATTTCTCTTCCCGGATAGAAAACCTCCTTGTGATCGAGCAACTTGATCCTTTCTTAGAAACCCAGATAAAAGCCATGGGTATTAAAGCAAGGGGGAAGGATATATTTCCTCCTTATGATGAAATCCTTCCTGAGAAAATGCGCGAGTGTGCTGAAAAAGCTGGATTAATTGAGCCTTCTCCGAAGAAAAAAGTGATCGATTTAGGTAACCTTCCTACCAGAGCCGCCGTTTTTTGCCCGGGCTGTCCGCACAGGGCGACTTTTTACGCTCTGGCAAAACTCAAAGTTCCAGTTACCGGGGATATTGGTTGCTACAACCTTGGTTCCCTCCCTCCTTTTAACGCTCAGCATACAATGGGTTCCATGGGCTCTTCTGTGGGACAGCTTCACGGGGTTTACGTTTCTGGTTCTCCTGAAAGAGCAGTAGCCACTATTGGTGACTCTACCTTTTTTCACGCCGGAATGCCTCCCCTGGTAAATATGGTCCATAACCGCAGCAAGGGGGTCGTAATCATAATGGATAATAGCACCACAGCTATGACAGGACATCAGGATCATCCAGGAATGGATCAAACACTAATGGGGGAGCCGACTGAGAAGATAGATATTCACCGTCTTGTTGAAGCAATGAACGTCAAGTTAGTCCGATCAGTTAACGCCTTCGATGTTCGAGAAGTGGAAAGGACCTTAAAAGAATGCCTGGCATGGGATGACGGCCCGGCCGTGATGATTACTAAGGGGGAATGCATTTTCGTCAGCCGCAGACCCAAGCCTGCCTACGCGGTAGACCCCGAAAAATGTATTGCTTGCGAAACTTGTCTCAAAGTAGGTTGCCCAGCAGTTGTTAAATCCGAGGAAATTTATTCCAAAAATAAACGAAAGAAAACCAGAATTGACCCCGTTCTCTGCAACGGTTGCGGGGTTTGCAGCCAGGTTTGTCCTACAGGAGCAATTTTTCAGACCAAAAAACTGGAGGCAAAGGAATGAAGGCCGTTAATTTTCTTATCTGCGGAGTGGGGGGCCAGGGAACTGTTGTAGCTAGCGATATTGTTGCCGAAGTAGGTTTGAAAGCTGGGTATCACGTCAAAAAATCCGACGTGCTGGGTTTAGCAGTGAGAGGAGGTAGTGTAATTTCCCACGTGCGCTGGAACCCGGAAGAACTCCACGCTCCCATGGTGGGAAACGGGGAGGTAGACATAATGTTAGCTTTTGAACCCCTTGAGGCTTTGCGTCGGCTTAACTTTATGAAAGATACTGGAATTGTAGTGGTTAATACTCAAAAAATCCCACCCATCTCCGTGAACACCGGCAAGGAGGAATATCCCTCAGATGAGGATATTCTTGCAAGACTTAAGAGCAGAGTGAAGCATGTTTACCCTGTGGATGCCTTAAAGAAAGCTCTGGAAATGGGAAATTCGAAAGTGATCAACATTGTTTTGATTGGTTTTCTCTCAACCTTACTTCATGTAGAAGCTAACTACTGGAAGGAGGCCGTGCGGAAATTCGTGGCGCCAAAATACTTAGAAGTGAATCTTAAAGCATTTGAAGCGGGAAGGGAAATTGGAGGCATGAAATGAAGATAATGGTTATTAATCCCAATACTTCCTCTTCCATGACTGAGCACCTGAAGAACGTGCTGGAAAAAACAAAGAGGCTGGATACAGAGTTAACTGTAACCAATCCGGAACATGGTCCCATTACAATAGAGTCGGCTTACGAAGAGGTCTGGGCAACGGCCAATATGTTGGAGCTTGTCAGGAGGGCTAATGAGGAGAAATATGACGCTATCATCATCGCCTGCTTTTCGGATCCCGGCCTGAGGGCAAGCAGGGAAATTTCGGATATACCGGTTTTAGGGATTATGGAGACTACCCTTCATGCGGCATGTATGCTTGGAGCCCGTTTTACCATCATCACTAATAGAAGAGAAAGGGTTCCCCATAAGCTCCAACAGGTTTACGAGTTAGGGCTGGGACATTTTCTGGCCTCTGTTCGCCCTCTGGAATTATCTGTCGCCGATACCGATGCCAATCCCGAGCTTGCAAAAAAGAGAATAATGGAGGTGGCAAAAAGGGCGGTGGAGGAAGACGGAGCAGAGGTTATTATCCTTGGCTGCGCCGGGATGGCAGGCTATGGAGAGGAAGTTGAGCGCGAGCTTGGCGTTGTAGTTCTCGATCCCTCGGCAGTAACCTTGAAGATCGCGGAGGCCTTATCGGATCTCGGCTTGAAACACTGCAAACTGGGGCTCTACGCTGTGCCACCCAAGAAGGAGTTTAAGTGAGGAGGTGATGGTGGGGAAGAAAAGAGGAGGTTTGAAACAAAAAACTCTTGAAGGAGGGTTAAGTAGAATGAAAAGGCTTCTGGTTTTTGCTGTTGGTGTCGTTTTAATTGTGGGGCTTTTGGTTACCGGTTGCGCTGCTCCTTCCACTCCTACCAGCCCATCTCCCAGTACCACTCCACCGCCTTCTCCTACTCAAAGGGTCATTAAGGTTGCTGGTAACTTTGGCAACGTGCCCTGGATTTTCAAAGAGGGAGGGAAGAACACGGGTTTTGAATACGAAATGGTAGAGGAGATCGCCAGGAGAATGGGTGCAAAGGTGGAGTGGACGGATCTCCAGTTCTCTGGCATTCTCCCAGGATTGCTCGCCGGAAAATGGGATGCTGCAGCTTCTTCCATCTTCGTCACCAAGAAGAGAGCCGAGGAGTTCGACTACGCCGATCCATACTATGCCTCCGACACTTCCCTTTGCGTCAAAAAGGACAGTACAATCAAGTCCTTCGAGGACATGAAGGGCAAAGTTTTCGGCGCTGAGTCCGGATCTTCCAACGACGCCTGGCTGAAGGAAATGCTTCCCCAGTACGGTCCCTTCGAGATCAAGGGGTACGACCGAATTCAAGACGCTATGCTGGATCTGATCGCTGGTAGAATTGATGGCGTGGTCGGAGACCTTCCTACTGTGGAATACTACATCAAGGACAAACCGGACTTAGAAGTCAGGTTGAAAGCCAACAAGGCCTTTATGCAGGCGGTCTTCTTCCGCAAGGGCGATCCTCTTCGGGACGAGTTCAACAAGTATCAGAACGAACTTAAGCAAGATGGCACTTTAGCCCAGATCTACAAAAAATGGTTCGGCAAGGACCCGGATCCGGATAGCCCTACAGTCAAGGTATTTACTACACCCTACGTTCCTGAACAATAGTGAAGTAAAGGAGGGCCGGCCCCGACTACGGTCGGGGCCGGCATTAAGAGTTCAATGCAAACAAACCAGATACGTCAGAGCTTTTATCAAAGATATAGGGAGAAGTTTGGCCACTTACCCTGGTACAAAAGGTACGAGTTTTTACTTCCCCTCTCGCTCTTTATCATCCTCCTGGGGATCTTTCTACCCTCAGGCCGTCCCTCCAATGCCATTGGCTGGGTTCTAATATGCACCTTCATCTTTATCGTCCTCCTCTGGGTTGTAGGAGTTCTTACCGATGTAGAAAAACCCAGGTGGCTTAGAGCAATTGCCGCTTTCGGGCTGATTTTCGTTTTCGGATTTAGCTTTTATCGATACTCAGGAGCTCGCTGGGATCTTTTTACCAAAACTTTCTTGAATCCCAGCATGATGCAAGGGGCATGGTCTGAACTATTGCTGGGGCTTGAAATGACTCTTAAACTGGCTCTGGTTTCCATGTTAATTTCTACGGTTTTAGGTCTGATTATTGCTGTACTGCGATCTTTTAAAAACCCGATCCTGGAATTTTTCCTGATAATCTACATTGATTTTTTCCGCGCTATCCCCCTTATAGTGCTCCTGGTTTTTGTTTACTATGCCCTTCCCTTCCTGGGGATTGCCCTGGATCCATATCTTGCTGCTATTCTGGCGGTTTCCCTGAACTATTCAGCTTACGTTGCTGAGGTTTTTCGATCCGGGATCGAATCCATTCACAGGGCTCAAGTTGAGGCAGCACGGTCGTTAGGACTGAGATCCCTTCAGGCAATGCGCCTGGTAATTCTCCCCCAGGCAGTTAGGGTGGTTGTTCCTCCATTGACTGGCCTGATGGTAGCGCTTTTAAAAGATACCGCTCTGGCTACTATTATTGGGTTGCCCGAGTTACTGTATAAAGGGATTCAAACCATGATCTGGAAAGCAAATCCAACGCCTTTAGTCACAGTTGCTCTTATCTATCTACTCGTGCTATTACCTTTAACTCGCTTCTCCAGCTATCTTGAAAGAAGGAGTAAGAAATGGGTGAAGAGCGCCAGGTAATGATTGAAACGATTGACCTCCACAAGTATTTTAAAGATCAACATGTCTTAAAGGGGATTAGCGTCAAAATTTACAAAGGAGAAGTGGTGGCAATAATTGGGCCATCGGGCGCCGGGAAGAGCACCTTCCTGAGATGCATTAACCGCTTAGAGGAACCCAGCTCTGGCAAGATCTATATTGAGGGAGTAGATATCACCAGCCCTCGTGTTGATATGAATAAAATACGCTCTGAGATTGGGTTCGTCTTCCAGAGCTACAATCTTTTTCCCCACCTGACGGCCATTGAAAATATAAAGCTTGCGCCAGTCCATGTTCGGAAAATCCCTGAAAAAGAAGCAGAGCAGAAAGGGTTAGAGCTTCTAAAAAAAGTTGGCCTGGAGGATAAAGCGCACGCCTACCCTGATCAGCTTTCTGGTGGGCAACAGCAAAGAGTGGCAATTGCACGGGCTCTGGCCATGCAACCTCATATGATCTTTTTTGACGAACCCACCTCTGCTCTCGACCCGGAGATGATCAGGGAGGTTCTGGATGTTATGCAAAATCTTGCTGCGGAAGGAATGACCATGCTGGTGGTCAGCCACGAGCTCGGTTTTATTCGCGAAGCAGCTACAAGAGTATTAGTGCTTGCAGACGGCTGCGTCATTGAAGAAGGCCTTCCTCGTCAACTTTTTAATAACCCCCAGCATCCCAGAACCAAGGAATTCTTAAGTAAGATTCTCTGATCTGAAAAAACATGAAAACCAAAAACAACGAAGCTTTAAAAGAAAACTGTTTGGAAAAAACAACCTGGAAGGAACGTTACGGTCACTGGCCGTGGTACCGCAGGTATGAGTTCATCCTTGTTTCCTTCCTGGCTTTAATTGCCTTTGGCTTTGCTCTTCCTCGCCCCGGGCTGCCTGAGACTCTCTTTCAATGGCTATTCATTGTTTTCTACCTCCTGCTTTTCCTTGTCTGGGCAGGTTTGATTTTAATCGATGTGGAAAAGCCCAACTGGATAAAGGCAATTGCTGCCACCCTCATCCTGTCTCTTTTTGGATGGCTTTTCTACAGATATTCTGGAGCGCAATGGGACAAGCTGGGATATGCTTTTTTCAACTGGAAAGTCCTCTCGGAGACTGGAAGTTACGGTTCCACCGTGACCGGATGGGCAGAGCTTTTCCAGGGCTTACTCATCACCCTGCAAATTGCAATTTTCAGTGCCATATTCGGCACAATCCTGGGGCTCTTTCTCGCTGTTTTTCGCTCTCTTAATGATCCCATCCTCAATGCATTTATCATTATCTGGGTGGACTTCTTCAGAGCGATGCCCATCATCGTTTTAATGATGATTATTTATTATGCCTTACCGTATTTAAATATTACCCTTTCCAGCACTGTATCAGGGATTATGGCTCTTTCCCTGAATTCCTCTGCCTATATTTCCGAAATTTTCCGTGCTGGCATTGAGTCCATTCACCACAACCAGGTTGAGGCAGCTCGATCCCTAGGGCTCACCACCATGCAAACCATGCGCCTGGTAATTCTTCCCCAGGCAATGAGAGTGGTCATGCCCCCACTCACTTCCAAC
Source organism: Caldisericota bacterium (assembly GCA_024655865.1). Classification (GTDB taxonomy): domain Bacteria; phylum Caldisericota; class JANLFM01; order JANLFM01; family JANLFM01; genus JANLFM01. The sequence goes on along the minus strand of JANLFM010000023.1, from coordinate 9,771 downwards.
TATGTGGCTATGCTTAAGGACACAGCTATCTGCTCTTCTATTGCCATCATGGAACTTCTAAAAACAGCGATTACCCTTCAAGCCTGGAAGGCAAATCCCACTCCACTTGTAGCGGCCACCATCATTTACCTGATTATCCTGCTTCCCCTGGCAAGGATTTCCACGGTATTGGAGAACAAGATGAAGAGCAAAGGAATCACCAGATCCATTCGCAGACAGCCGAAAGCAGCCTGAAGGCTCAAAGAGGTGATAAGCCATGGAGAATAAAGTTCAACCATATTGCCAAAGCTGCGGCAAATCATTTGACATTCTCACTTACCTGCGTAGGTGTCCTGTATGCGGCGGCTTAATTTTTTTCCGCTATCCCCCTGGAACAACCTTAAACTTCCATGAGGGGAGAAGCATTTGGAAGTTCAGGAAATTGCTTCCTCTTCCCGAGGGGTTCGAGCCTGTGTCTCTGGGAGAAGGAGGCACTTCCCTTGTTGAAAGCTCTATTGAAGAAGACCTTTTCCTGAAAAACGAATGGCTCAATCCCACGGGTTCTGTAAAAGATCGAGCGATGTCTGTGGGCATTTCGATGGCCAAGGCCATGGGATTTAAGGCAGCGCTGAACGCTTCCATGGGAAGCGCAGGGCTGGCAACTGCAGCCTATGCTGCCCGAGCTGGAATGAAGTGCGCTATATTGGTTCCGGAGAACGCACCTTTTACGAGGGTAGCGCCGATGATACTTTACGGTGCTATGGTCATCCCTCTTCAAGGAACCATACAGAACGCTCTGGATTTTGTTGAGGAAACATGCCTAAAATTAAAAGTTTTTGAAACAACTACCCACAGGCCAAGCAATCCGTATCAGAATGAAGGAACCAAGACCATAGCTTACGAGATACTTGAGCAGCTTGAATTGGCACCCGATTGGATCTTTGTTCCTCGAGCTTCAGGAGGGACGCTGGCTGGAATTCACCGAGGATTTCTTGAGCTTTTCAAAATGGGGCTTGTGGATAAAATCCCTAAGTTTGTAGCATGTGAATTGAAAGCCCTTAATACCTTCGAGCTCGCTTTAAAAACGGGCGCTAAAACAGAAGCAGAACTCAGGGAGATTGCCTCTGAGATGGACGAATCTATAGAGACAATGGGAGTAAAACTCGCCCACGCCTACCCGGTGGACGGAGTCGAAGCTCTTCAGGCCATCAGGGATTCCGAGGGCACTGCGGTTTCCCTTTCAGACGAGGAACTGCTGGAGGCTTTGAAATTGCTTGCCAAGAAGGATGGAATATTCGTTGAGCCCTCATCAGCCGCAGCTTTAGCAGGCTTTTTACGTCTGAGGTCGGTGGGTCTGGTCAAGGAGGGCGAAAAAGCGGTCTTGATATTGACCGGTTCCGGATTCAGGGAATTGCAAACTATCACCCCTGATCTATCCTCTGTCTTACAGGCATATGACACCCATCAGGCTACCTCTCTGCTGGAGGAGTTTTTAGCCAATGGCTGAGGAGGAGTTTTCTCCCACTGATGTCGTTTTGGCCAGAAGAAGAATCCAAAATCATATTCTCAAGACCCCACTTATTTTCTCCCATGCTTTAAGCAAACTCTTGAAGTTGCCTGTTTATCTGAAAATGGAGTGCTGGCAACTTACAGGTTCATTTAAAGTAAGAGGAGCATTCAGCTGGATTTTGAACTTCCTTGAATCGCATGAGCAAGGACCTCTGGTAACCGCGTCCAGCGGGAATCACGGTATTGCGCTCTCATACGCCGTCTTTACTCTGGGAAATTCCCTCAAGGTAAGGGTTTATAGCCCTGAGTCCGCCGAAGCGTGCAAGGTTCAAAAAATGAGGGAGCTGAAGGCCGAGGTGGTGCTAAAGGGAAAAACTTTCCTTGAAGCCTATGATAGTGCAATGGAGTACGTGAAAGAGAGGGATTCCTTCTATGTTCACTCCCACGCCCACCCTTGGACCATTGCAGGTCAGGGGACAATAGCGCTGGAAATTCTGGAAGATCTTCCTTCCCTGGAGAGGATTATCGTTCCCATAGGAGGGGGAGGGTTGATCTCAGGAATTTCCTCTGTCATTAAGGCTTTGAGCCCTAAAGTAGAGGTAATTGGGGTGGAACCAGAGGCCGCTCCTGGAGCCTTTCTTTCTTTGAGGGATGGTGTTCCCCGAGAGAGAATTGAATTAAGGCCTACCATTGCCGACGGGCTTTCCGGGGGCTTCAGTCCTCTGCCCTTCAGGATTTCTCACAATTTGATCGACAGAGTTGTGCTGGTAAGCGAAGAGGAGATTATGGAAGCGATGCGCGTTTTTGAAAGAGAAGAACAAGTGATTGTGGAGGGAGCTGCTGCGGTTACTTTAGCGGCTTTGCTTTTTAAAAAGGTCAATCCCGAGAAAAAGAAAACCGTTCTTGTTCTCACGGGACGAAATATAAGCGCAGAAAAATTTAATTTAATAATGGCAGGAGGTCAAAATGCCTGAAAAGAAAAACCATAAAGAAATTTTCCGCTCTCCTCCCCTTAACCCCAACTTGCCCTTCGCAACCACTGTACAGTACGGAGACCTGATTTTTGTATCCGGGGTTGTGGGCAGGGACTTCAAAACCGGCGAGATCGCCAAGTTAGACATAAAGGAGCAGACGAGGCAAGCTTTGAGAAATATATCATCTTTCCTGGAAGATGCTGGAAGTTCCCTGGAGAAGGTCCTGAAGATTAACATCTTCCTTAAGGACATGCGACTCTTCGCCTTAGTTAACCAAGCTTATCGAGAGTTCTTCTTGGCTGGATTTCCCGCTCGAACCTGTGTGGAAGTTGTATCTTTACCTGATCCTGATGCTCTGGTAGAAATTGATTGCATTGCTGTAAAAACAGCTGAATAGGAGGACCAGGATGTTTGATTATCTGATCAAAGGCGGGCTTGTGGTCACGGGGAAGGGTATGCAAAAGTCAGATGTGGCCGTCTCCGGTGAGAAGATTGCCCAGGTCGCGCCGGATATTTCCCGGGAAGATGCCAGGCAAGTATTCGATGCTCGAGGAAAGTACGTCCTACCCGGAATAATTGACCCCCATGCCCACCCCGTTTATGAAGACAAAGTCCTGGAGACAGCTAAAGCAGCAGCCTACGGTGGTACAACATTTATGATTTTCTACGCATATATTAAGCCAGGTCAGCCAGTCCTAGACACGATTAAATGGTTCAGGGACGAGGGATTAGAAAAGTCAGTGCTGGATTTTAGCCTTCATGCTGGGTTTTTCGACGCTTCCAATCAGGTTCCTCTGATTCCGGAGATTTTTAAATTAGGAGTTACCTCCGGCAAGATCTTCATGGCCTATGCCAAGCTGAAGTGGATGACTGATGACTACTGGCTTATGGCAGCGGCAGACATCATTGCACAGGAAGGCGGGCTCCTTATGGTACACGCGGAAAATGGCATGGCTAACGATTACCTGGAGGACAAGCTTTTGATAAAAGAGGGTCGTCCTCAAAAGGAAGTTTTCCTCGAGACCAATCCGGATATTTTAGAGGCGGAGGCCGTGAATCGGGCCTGCCGCATTGCCCAGGTGGCTGGTTGCCCCATTTACATAGTCCACAACTCTGCAGGAAAAAGCATGCCGGTTATAAGGAGGATTAAAGAAGAAGGGCACAGGGTTTATGCCGAAACCTGCCCTCAGTACCTCTGCCTAAACGATGATGTTTATCGAAAGTTTGGGGCGCTGGCTAAAGTGGGCCCCCCGATCAGAAGGGAATTTGACCGGCTCGCTCTCTGGGAAGGGGTTCAAAATGGAATCATTGACACCATCGGCTCTGATCACGCAGCCAAAGCCAAAAAGATTGACGACGACTTCTTTAAAGCGCCTTACGGTTCTCCTCAGTGCGAAACGATGCTCACCCTGATCTACGATGAGGGGGTGAATACTGGAAGGATCAGTCTGCCCAGGTTGGCGAAGCTCATGTGCGAGAACCCGGCGAAAATTTTCGGACTGTACCCCCAGAAGGGAACGATACAAGTGGGTTCTGACGCCGATATCGTGGTCCTCGATCCTGCTTTAAGGCACACCTTGAGGCATGAGAATCAGCATACGACTGTAGGCTATACCCTCTATCACGAGAGGGAGTGCCTGGGGAAACCGGTTTTCTCTATGCAGAGAGGAAGGGTGCTTCTCCAGGATGGAGAGGTTAAGCTCAGTCCCGGATCTGCGAAATTTTTTGCCACGCGTGCTGGCCGGGTGGATCCAGAAGAGCTCATTTAATTCGGAAAGGGGATGAAGAGATGATCAGTTTTACCCGTGGGGTTCCCGCCGTAGAAGCCTTCCCTCAGGAAGAACTGCTTTCCTGCTCCGAGAAGGCTATCAAAGAGTATGGGCCCCAGATCTTTCAATACAGTTCATCATTCGGGTTTGAACCGCTGAGGAAGTTTCTTTCTGAGGAGTACGGGATTTCTTCGGATCAAATCCTTTTAAGCCACGGTGCCCTTCAGATTCTGGACTTTATCGGACAGTGTTTTGCAGGGCCAGGATCTTCAGTGCTGGTTGAACTTCCCACCTATGACCGAGCGATTCAGAGCTTGAAGAGATCCGGCTGTTCAGTAATTGGTGTTCCCCTTAAAGAGGATGGACCAGAGATAGAAGCTTTCCAAAAGGCAGTTCGTTCTTATAAGCCAAAACTGGTTTACCTTATTCCAGATTTCCAGAACCCCTCTGGCGCCACTATGAGCGCAGAAAAAAGGGAAAAAATCGCAGCCCTTGCCCGGGAATTCGACTTTCTGATCGTGGAGGATATCCCCTATCGGAAATTACGTTACAGGGGAAAGGACCTTCCCCAAATCCGCTCCTTTGCTCCGGAACGCACGATCACCTTGAGCTCATTCAGCAAGCTCATTTCCCCCGGATTGAGGGTCGGTCTGGCCTATGGCCCCCGGGAATTGATCAAGCGCTTAGCTTTCCAGGCCGAAGGTACATACATTACCCCCTCTCTTCTTCCTCAAGCTCTAGTTTATGAGTTCCTTAAAGAGGACTTGATGCCCGGACAGCTCGATAGGCTTCATACCCTTTATGCACCCAGGCTGCAGGTGATGCTCGATACTCTGGAAGAGGAGTTCTCTGACATTGGGACATGGGTGAAGCCCGAGGGCGGTTTCTTCGTGGGCCTTACTTTGAACAAAGAAATAAGCGCTCCTCAGCTCCTCGAAAAAGCCAAGGGCGCGGAAATTTTGCTTACCGATGGTCGGGGGTTCTTCGCCGATGGTCAGGGCGATAATTTTTTGAGGCTTCCTTTTTGCGCTTTGAAACCCGAGGAGATCAAGAAGGGCATTCATACTTTAGCGAACTTAATAAAGGACATGTAAAGGAGTGAGTAAAATGGTCTACTTGAAAGGAAAACACATTCTTACAGGGAAACAGTTCACCAGGGAGGAAATTGAGCACGTCCTCCAGGTGGCGGAAAACTTTAAAGAGGAACTCAAATCCAGACCCTCTCTGGATTTAACCAGGGGACAGATTCTGGCCACCCTCTTCTTCGAACCCTCCACCAGAACCAGGCTCTCTTTTGAAAGCGCAATGCTTCGGTTAGGGGGTTCGGTAATTGGTTTTGCAGAGGCTTCCACATCCTCTACCGCCAAAGGAGAAAGCCTGGAAGATACTATCCTTACAGTTTGTCAGTATGCTGACGTGATCGCCATGCGCCATCCCCAAATTGGTTCTGCGGAGAGGGCGGCCAGGGTGGCCACGGTCCCCATCCTCAACGGCGGAGACGGTGCGGGGCAGCATCCCACCCAGGCCTTGCTCGACATGCTGACCATTAAAACTGAGAAAGGAACTATAGATGGGTTAACCGTGGCGTTAGTGGGTGATCTTAAAAATGGACGCACGGTGCACGCTCTCGTGGAACTGCTCAAACATTACAGGGTGAATTTGATCTTCGTCGCCCCCGAGGAGCTAAAGATGCCCCTGGAAATCACGGAATCCCTGAAGTCCCACGGTGTCCCGGTAAAGGAAACCGAGTCCCTGCCCTCAGCCCTTAAGGAATCAGACGTGATCTATATGACCAGGGTCCAGAAGGAAAGGTTTCAAGATCCTCAAGAGTACGAAAAGCTGAAGGACGCTTTCATTCTCACTCGCTCCCTGGTGGATCAGGCAAAACCAGGGCTCACGATAATGCACCCTCTTCCCCGGGTAACCGAAATTGCAACGGACGTGGATTCCTATCCGGGAGCGGCCTACTTCCGTCAGGTAAAAAATGGCCTCTACGTAAGGATGGCCCTGATTGCATTGGTTTTAGGAAAAGTTTAGCTTGCGCCGCTACCGTATCGTTTACGTTGATGCCTTCACTACTGAGCCCTTTAAAGGCAATCCTTGCGCTGTTCTTCCTTCTGCTCAGGATTTAAACCCTGAAGAGATGCAGATGATTGCTCGGGAGACCAACCTGAGCGAGACCTCTTTCGTCTTGCCCTCGTCTGAGGCGGACTTTCGTGTGCGTTACTTTGCCCCGTGGGGGGAGATTCCTTTTGCGGGACACCCCACCATCGCCACGGCTTTCCTCCTGGCCAGCGAGGGAAAAATCGCTCTCCACGAAAATAGGGCCCGGGTCACGTTTCAATTCGAGATAGGTGTTCTTCCGCTGGAAATCTTTAAGGACGAAAGGGGAATAAAGGTGGTGATGACCCAGCAAGCTCCTCAATTTGGAACAATAGTTCCCTGGGAAAGGGTACGTTCCTGTTTCAATCTTTTTGAAGAGGAATTCTTAGAATCACTCCCTCCCCAGGTGGTGAGCACCGGAGTCCCTTTCCTGATCGTTCCTTTAAAGAGCCTGGAGGCTTTGCGAAGGACAGAAATGGAAAGAGGAGCACTTAAGAACCTGCTTGAAGAGCTGGGGATCAGTGGATCCTTCCTGTTTACCCTGGAGACGATCGATTTGAGAAACGACACCCACGCTCGCCTCTTTAACCCCTATGGAATAGGCGAGGACCCATTTACCGGCTCTGCTTCCGGGGCCCTGGCAGCATACGTTTACTCGTACTTGAATCCCAAAAAGATTCTACGCATGGAACAAGGGCATTTCCTGGGCAGGCCAGGAGTCGGTGAGGCTGAATTGGTGTTTGAAGGTGAGAATATCAGAGCCGTGAAATTGTCCGGTTACGCTGTAGCCACATTAGAGGGTGAAATTAAGCTACCCGGTTAATGCCGGGCTAAAAGGAGGGACAGTCATGAAAGACAGTTGGGAATTGGACGCTCAGCGCCCAGATGATTACCATGCTGTGGAATGCAAAAGAGGTAGGGAGTTCATTTTACGTCTGACCACAGGAGCAGATGTCTTTTTAGCAATTCAAAAATTTGCCCGCGACCACAACATCATGTATGCCAAAATCCACGCTGCCTTTATGGGCGGATTGCAGCCAGCCAGGTTCCTTGTGTGGACTCCGGATTCTCAGAACCCCGAGAACTGGCACCACGAGACGCCAGCTGTTGTTCAAAACTTGAGTATGATCCTGGCCATAGGGGGCATGATTCATCCTCGACCTGGAAAGGATGGGAACCCGGAGCCTTTCCCCGCGATACATTTTGTCGCTGGAGGAGCTTGGGATTGCCCTACCTTCGGTGGTCACCTGGAGCAAGGAAGTATCGTAAAAGGTGTTTTAGAATGTTTTATCACGGAGATCGAGGGAATTGAGGTACTTTATCCCACCTCCTGGCTGAAAGGAGAGCGGACGGACGAGTACCCGGAGAATTGGTACCGGGAGGTAAAGTAAGCTTTAAGGAGGCGGCCTCATATAGGCCGCCTCCTTTTTCCTATTTCAAGAACTTCTGTATTTCGATTTTATACCCCTCAGGATCGAGGAAGAAGAACCCATAAACGCCAATTTCTTCATTCAAAAAGATGGGAGTAAGACCGGGGACGCCTTTTTCCAGGAGCTTCTTGTGCCAGGCATCCACATCTTCCAC
>JANLFM010000023.1:0-1782 GCA_024655865.1 Caldisericota bacterium | reverse complement strand
GTTAAAAGCGCCCCTTTCTCCTTCACCGCGCGCAGGGATCCTTTCTTCTCGTCAACAAGCCCCAGGTAGGCTGAGTCATTAATTTTCAGGATTTTGCACCATCCCTGGTCAATGGCCAATTCCAATCCCAGAACCCCTTTGTAAAAATTCAGGGCCCTCTCTAAATCTTTGTAATAGAAAAAGAAAATAGGGTATTCGATGCTCATCGTAAACCTCCTGAAGTCTTCAAGGGGAAGCGCTTTATTCAGTAGTATATTTCAAAGCCTAACATCCTTACAAATAGTAAAACCCTGGAGGAAAATTAAGAGGCCTGGCCTTCCACCGGAGTCTTTTATTGCTCTCGTTTTTCCTGAAAACTTGAACCTCAGCCCCGAGTTGATGTCTAATATAAGAGTTTTTCCTGAAGCGTCAGCTTTGAAAGGATAAGATGAATTTTTTATCCCGCTATAAGTTTAACCACAATGCCTGGCTTTTTCTGGCTTCCGGGATTTTAGGTGCTCTCGGAGGAATGATATTCTTTTTACTTTTAAACCTATACCTTTCCTCCATTGGCTTATCGAAAGAATCCATCGCCTTGGTGAACTCCGCTCTCTCCCTGGCGGAAGGTCTCCTTGGGATCCCTATGGCTCTCCTTTATGATCGCATGCCCAGAAAGCTTTCCCTCTTCCTTTTTACTGCGCTCCAGGGGGTAGTGGGACTTTTCTTTCTCTTTACCAATGCACCGCTGTATCTTGCTATCAGTGCGTTTCTGTTAGGTGGGACGTTTACCGTTTTTCTTGTTCTGACGTCTCCCTTTCTCATGGAGAATTCCTCGCATAAAGAAAGGACGCACCTATTCTCCTTTTATTATGCCTTAACGTGGCTTATGGGAATGCTCGGAAATGCCTTAGGTGGTTATCTCCCCACTTTGTTTAAGGACCTCTTGAACCTTACCTCGCAGCCTGAGGCCTTCCGCTGGGCTTTGGGCTTTGGCTCGATCCTGATGGGCCTCTCGGCATTACCTTTCCTTTTTCTCAAGCCTTATGACCACCGAAAACAAAAGGAGGAACCCGTAAGCCTGGAGGGAAACGCAAACTCGCTTTTTAGGGAAAGTGGGGCGTCCAGGGGATCCGAGTTGAAGTTCCTCGTGGCCCTGGCTGTTCTGACCATTGGCTCCGGGCTCTTTGTTTCCTACTTTAATCTCTTCTTTCAAACTAAGGGATTCAGCACTGAGGTTATTGGTCTGGTGTTCACCATGGGCTCAGCGGTCACCGTTGTGGCCACAGGGCTTGGCCCATTCATCGCATCAAGGTTGGGAAAAATAGGGGCCATTTGTGTTACTCAGGTTGCTTCCCTGCCCTTTTTCCTCATTCTGGCTTTTTCTTCGAACTTCGGGTTACTTGCGGCATCTTACGTCCTGCGCCAGGCCTTCGCCAACATGGGAGGTCCTCTCCAGGACAATTTTGCTATGGAGATCGTTCCTCCAGGGAAGAGGGCGCGCTTCGCTTCCTACATTTCCAGCATCCGCTCCCTGTCCTTCGCTTTCATGGGTCCTATTGCGGGAGTAGTTATGGAGAAACAGGGGTTCTCTCCCCTGTTTCTTATAGCGGCTTTCCTTTACTTTTTAAGCTCGGTGCTCTTCTGGGTTTTCTTCCGAAGGAAGGAGAGGACTGTGATGGGGTAAGTGTCTCTGCCCCAATTTCCTTCAAATATGATAAGATAACCTGGGGTGGAGAGATGGCCGAGAGGCTGAAGGCACTCGCCTGCTAAGCGAGTGGCCGGGTTTACCCCGGCCACTCGCTT
>JANLFM010000022.1 GCA_024655865.1 Caldisericota bacterium | reverse complement strand
TGCGAGAGGGGGTAGGGACCACTTGAAAATCAGAGCGGGATGTTCAGGTCTTGCATTCATACATTTTGATCTCTGAATTCCTAGCGTAAATTTCTTTTTTCTCCATCGTTCCGCTTGGATACTTTCCAACTCGGAAATGGATTTGAGGAAAGGGCTTTTTTCTTTCAATCGCAACACGATAACCACTTTCAAGGTAGTTGTCTTTTGGGTTATAAATAAAAGGATGTTGGTTAAAAAGGGAGAAATCCGGAAGCTTCCAAAAGAGGGGCTTGGATCGGGAGAAGTGGCCTTCAAGCTTAAGCAAAAATGTTGGATTGCAAGACCTGACCCCAGGAAGGGGGTGGCCTTCGTTCTATCCGGGGGAGGAAACTATGGTGCCCTGCAGGCGGGGGCCCTGGAAATTCTTTTGGAAAGAGGGATCTATCCTGACCTCCTTGTGGGGACATCCGCTGGTGCCCTGAACGCTGTTTTTCTTGCTGTAGATCCCACCTTAGCTCAGGCGCGGACGCTTTCCCAAATTTGGGCCACGATTAAACCGGAAGAGGTCGGCTTTTCCCACCCCCTGGTGGTTGTCAGGCGTCTGGTCCAGCGCAAGCCCTCCTTTTACGATTCCCGGCCCTTAGCTCAATTTATCGAGAGGCACCTTCCCGCAGGCATCCGGAAGTTTGGAGACCTGAAAGTCCCGGCATATACTGTAGCTGTGAGGTTCTCGGACGGTACTCTGCGCGTCTTTGGGGACAGCCCGGACGACTTACTCTTAGATGGTATGATCAGTAGTTCCGCGATCCCTCCCTATTATCCACCCTGGCCGGTTAATGGCGAACTCCATGTGGATGGAGGAGCAGTGAGTAACCTCCCTTTGAAAGTAGCGGTAGAAAGGGGGGCCAGGGAGATTTACACCCTGACCGTGGACGAAGGAGCCAAGCCCAGGGAGAATCTGGACATGATAGGCATCGTCTGGCGCACAATCTCCTTCATGCTTGCCAGGCAAATGGAGCAAGAGCTGGAAGAGGTGAGGGCTTCAGGCATTCCTGTCCATTTGATCTCCCTTTCCCCCAAGGGCCTGCCTTTCTTCGATTTCGAGCACGGAGGGGAGTTAGTCGCCCTGGGAAAAGCTCAGGCGCAGGAAGCGTTAGACGCCCTTTGATCAGGAAATTTTTCCCAAAAGTTCCCTGATGTTCCTCGTGTGCTCCCTTTCGTGTTCTAAGAACCTCCGCAGCACCTTGCGCGATGTCCAGGGTTCATCTGGATGATTTGTGTACTCCGGTATGCGATAAACCGTGGCCCTCTCCAGAGGGGTAAGGGAGCGCAGTCTCTTATAGGCCATATCCCTCTCCGCTTCCAGGTACTCGAACTGGGTTCCCTTAAAGTCGTCGAATTCCTTAAGCTCAGGAATTATTCCCAGACGGGAAATATACCACTCCTCAGCGTGTGCGATGTGCCAGAGGATTTTCTCAATGGTTCTTTTCCCAGGACTTCGATCCTTTTTGAGCTCTTCCTCAGAAAGGCCAGAAACCAAATCCAGAAGGTCTTTGCGCGAGGCCTCCATCCTTCTGAGGTATTCTTCTAACTCCTCGTCCTCAGGGGGATAAAGGTCAAGCTGGAAAAGGGCAGCGGCGTCCCCGGATTCGAAAGGGGCCAGGCCCTCCTGAAGTTCTAAAAGCTCCCAGGAGTTCGATCCTATTTCCCTCTCTGGGAAATGGCGGGAAATCCAGAGACGATAATCCTCGATTTCCTCTGGTAACTTTGCTAAAGCCTGATCAAGGTTCTGGCCTTTGCTGATACATCCCGGAAGGTCCATGACGTGCGCCATGGCGCGGCCATCCTTCCGGATTTCCGCACAAACTGGGTGTTTCTCCCTGGGTTTCAAGATGTTCAACATTTGCTCCTCTCAAATTTTTAGTTCAAAAATATTATTAGAATAAGCGAAGAATAGATACTGAAGGCTTTTAAGCGTTTTATCTATAAGCATTATCTATAAGCACCTGGCTATTATTCGCGCTATTAATTCTTTATAGGAGATGCTTGCGGCCTCTGCTGCCCTGGGCAGGTCAGAATATCCGGGTTCCAGGCCGGGGAGGCTGTTGATCTCCAGAACGTAGGGGTTACCGCTTTCATCCAGCCTGATGTCGCAGCGCGCGTAGTCCCTGAGCCCCAAAGCCTGAAAGGCACGGAATGCCACTTCTTCCACCGAAAGCCTGACCTTACCTGGAAGGCAAGCAGGCTTCACCTCTACAAGATCGCTGTAAGTCGTTTTGGCCTCGAAGCTGTTGATCCTTGCCACCTCTTTAGGAAGGCGATCAAAGGAGACCTCAAGTGGGGGGAGAACATGAGGAGGATTCCCTAAAAGACCAATGGTAAGCTCCTTTCCCGGGATGAACTTTTCTATAAGGAGAGGGGAACGGTTTTCCCCTCTCCTTATCGCTTGCTCCAATTCCTCTAAGTTCCTAACGATGGAGCTCGAGGAGATTCCCTCCCCGGAACCCCCATACGCTGGCTTGACGATCAAAGGGAAGTCCCCTTCCCGGGGGTCAGGCGGGAAAAAGGAAGAGGGAGTGGGTATTTCGTTCTGCTTCCAGATCGCCTTAGCGATGTGCTTTCCTAAAGCCAGGAAATGTCCCAAGGCGGTGGATCCTGTGAAAGGAACTCCTGAAAGTTCCAGGAGTCCCGCCACTAAAGCCTGCTCCCTTCCCGTTGCCGCATAGAGGTTAAAGATAACATCACAAGAAGAATTTATAAGTGGGGAAAAATCGGGAGGGGTGAAGTAAAGGCGAAAGACCTCGAAGCCCAGTTCATTTAAGGCTTCCTCCACTGCCCGGGCAGTTTTCTCCTGCTGTTTTTTCCTCTTTTGGTCTTCAGGAGAGGAAGAAAACCTTCCTTTGAGGAGTATGGCTACCCTCATTTTTTATCCAGCTCGTAGAGTTTTTCTACCGCCCACTGAATTACCCTTTGCGGTAGGAGTTTTGTCCCGATCCACACAGGGATCGTCTGGAAAGGGTCCCCTGCCCGATAGCGAAAAGCGATGCGCTCCTTCTCGGCCAGCTTAACCATCAATCTGGCTACCACTGAAGGCGATGGTTTTAAAAGCAGGCTCCTAAAAATGTAGTTCCAGGAATTGCGAGCCCGTAAATAATAAGGCGAGCTTTCGGGAAGCGGAAAGGAGTTTAGCAAACGAGAGAGGTCGTCGCTTTTTGCTTCAGGAGCGATCCTTTTCAGGGCTTGGGCCGTAGTCAGATTAAAGGCAGTGTTAATGTCCCCCGGTTCCACCACGGCAACCTGGACGGAAAAGGGCTTAAGCTCCATCCTCAAGCCCTCAGCTAAACGCTCCAGGGCGGCTTTGGTTGCAGAATAATGGCTTTCAAAGGGGATGGAGATCAGGCCTCCCAGGGAACTCGTGAAGATCACCTTCCCCTTTCTCTTTTCCCTCATTACCGGAAGAAACTGTTTCAACACCTTAAGATGCTGAAAGACGTTAGCCTCAAACTGCTCGCGGACGAGCTCGACTCCGGTCTCCTCCACCGGGCCGAAGATTCCCATTCCGGCATTCAAAAAGAGAACGTCAATCTCTCCCTCAGAAAGGGAAAAAAATTCTCGAGCCGCCTCTTCTGCCGATCCCTCCCGGGAGGGATCAAGAGCCACAAACTTCAGGGATTCTAAAAGAGGATCGAGATTTTGGAACTCCCGCGGGAGCTCAATCCGCAAGGGAATGGCCCGACCCTCCTTATCCAACCGGAAGCGGGTGTGGTCGCGGAGCACCTTTTCTTTTAGTGCCTCTTTGGTCAGCCGCTCCGGATGGCGGCTTGACCCCACCACAAAATGCCCTCTTAAAATTAAGTGCAGGGCCGTGGTTAGCCCGATCCCTGAGGATGCCCCAGTAATGAAGATTTTCAGTTGTTTCATCTCGGATTTCCCCGCTTTTTCCTCGAATAATCTTTCGTAAAGTATAGCGGAATCAAAAACGCTGTGCTATAAAAGAAATAGTCTAAACGAGGACGGGTGAGAATCTTGCAAACAGCGAGAGATATAGCGGTAATTGTGCTTGCGGGGATCACTCTGGTGGCTTTTGGCCTTTTTATCTGGCTAATTGCTTCTATTATTTCCTTTCTGCGCACGCTAAAAGAGGATCTGAAGCCGATTCTAAAAGCAGGGGAGGAGACTTTTAAAACAGTATCAAACCTTGTGAAGATAATCAGTGACTCCTTAAGCGGCCCCTTGGAGGGAGTTCTGAAACCGAGCCGTAAGGGTTCATTCGCTTTTAAAATTTTAAGCAGGTTGTTAAGGAGAAGGAGGAGAAAAAAATGAGGAATTTCCTTTTGGGTTTTGCCATTGGGGCTGGTCTGGGCGTTGTACTGGGGCTTCTTTTTGCTCCTCAGGAGGGCAAGAAGACCCGGGAAGAGTTAGGGAAACGCATCCAGGAAGCTTGCGAAAAGGGCAAGGAAGCCTTCAAGAAGAAGAAAGAAGAAATAATGGGGTGCTGGAGCGGATGAGATGGATCTTTCGTTCTGGCGGGACCTGGCTATCTTTCTCATAGCCCTGCTCTTCATCGGGCTCACTATCGTTTTATCCATCTTTCTTTTGGCTTTGGGAAATGCCCTAAGGAAGGCAGAACGAGAGTTAGACCTTAAGCTCAAACAATGGAACCGAACCGCTCAGTCAGTTCAGGGCTCTACGAAGAAGTTAGCAGCCCCCATTGCTAGACCCTTTGCCACTTTGATCGCCTTAAAGGAAGGGACCAAGGAGTTCCTGCGCACCTTCCTAAAATCCTGAGCCTAACGGTGGCGCAAAGCTTTTAATTTTCTCTTCACGCGCACGTGGTGCTCAGAATAGGGAATGATGCTGATAGAGCCGTCTATTTCCAGTACGGCGAGTTCCACATTTTTTAAATCCTCAATACCATGTTCCCTGGCGGCCATCTCCAGCTCATCCCTGTCGATCTTTTCCCTCTTCAGGTTTTGTTCAATGATGCTTCCTCTGCTTATGAGAATTGTGGGCTGTCCTTCAAGCGCTCCCCTGAGCCTGGCATACCTTTCCCTGATTAGAGAAACTCCCCAGGTGATGACGATTAATGTAGTGGCACCGACCAATCCACCCCAGATGGAGGTATCGGGGCCGGTCATGGCATTTTGTACGGCGTTTGCCAAAAGCAAAAGCAGAACAAGGTCAAAGGGCGTCATCTGGCCCATTTCCCTTTTCCCCAGGATTCTCAGCCCAAGAAGGATAACCAGGAATACTATGGTGGTCCTCAAGACAATTTGCCAGAGGTCCCCTGATAACTGGAACATGAAAGCCTCCTTCGATCCTTTTCCTTAATTTTAAGCCCTCAGGAAAATCTTCAAAGCCATTCCTTGCAAAGCCTCAAAAAATGGAATAAATTTGAGATATGAAGCTCAATCTGTTTCCTAAGGATAAAATCTTTTACGAGCTCTTCTCCTCTACCATGGAGAAGATGGTTGAAGCCTCCCAGCTCTTGCACGATCTCCTCACCAGTTACAACGATGCCGTTTTCAAGGCCAAGGCTATTAAAGAAGTGGAGCACGAATGCGACAACCTGACCCACCAGATAGCGCAGCAAGTCAATCAGAGCTTTGTTACCCCTATAGACCGTGAGGACATATACGCTTTAGCCTCCGCTATGGATGACGTCATTGATTTGATCGAGGCTACTTCAGACAGCCTGGTGTTGTTTTCCGTAAATCAGCCAAACACGACTATGATCGCCCTTTCCGAAATTCTAATCAAAATGGTTAAGGAGCTTAAGCTGGCTGTGGATAAACTCCCGACCTTTAAGGGGATTGCGCCCCACTGGATTGAAGTGCATAGCTACGAAAATCAAGCTGATGATACTTATAGAAAAGCCATCTCTCTCCTTTTCCAGGATCACTCCCGGGATCCCATTGAGGTCATCAAACTAAAGGAGATTTATGACATCCTGGAGGCAGCTACCGACAAAGCTGAGGATGTAGCCACGGTGCTCCAGAACATTGTAATCAAGCACTCCTAAACGAAAAGGGAGAAGAGAAGGTAGACCAGAGCAGAAACAGAAGCAGCTACGGGAATTGTCAGGATCCAGGCCCAGACTATTGAGCGGGCCACTCCCCACCTTACCGATTTTGGTCTGCGAGCTGATCCCACGCCCATGATTGCTCCCGTGATGGTATGGGTGGTAGAAACAGGGATTCCCGCCAGGGAAGAACCAATGATGGTTATGGCCCCTGCCGTTTCAGCACAGAACCCTCCTACCGGTTTTAGCTTGGTGATTTTACTGCCCATAGTTTTGACAATGCGCCACCCCCCAAAAAAGGTCCCCAGGGCAATGGCTGCATGGCACATGAGCACCACATAAAAGGGGATATCATAAGTTTTCAGGTAACCTGCGGTAAAAAGTACTCCAGCGATGATCCCCATAGTCTTCTGGGCGTCATTGGTCCCGTGAGCTAAGGAGTAGGAAGCGGCAGAGAGAAGCTGGAGCCGGCGAAAAACCCTGTCCATTTTGGTAGCGGACTTTTTGCGAAATATCCAGAAAACCAGAATCATGAATGAATAGCCTAAAACCAGGCCCACCAGGGGAGAAATCACGATAAAGGAGAGCACCTTGACCCATCCTGAGAGAATGAGGGTGGAGAATCCCGCCTTGGCAATAGCTGCTCCTGCGTATCCGCCGATCAGGGCGTGGGAGGAAGAGATAGGAAGCCCCAACCACCAGGTAAGGATATCCCAGAAAATTGCGCCCAAAAGGCCAGCCAGGATCACGTAGTAGTCCACGATGGAAATGTCTATTAATCCCGCACCAATAGTGTGGGCGACCTGTGTACCAAAGCCAAATGCGGCAATAAAATTAAAAAAAGCGGCCCAGGCGACCGCTAATCTGGGGGAAAGAACACGAGTGGAAACCACGGTGGCAATAGAATTGGCGGCATCGTGGAAGCCGTTCAAAAAATCAAAGACCAGCGCTACGAAAATAGCTAAGATTACTAAGTAGAGCATACCCGTGATTTTTTACCACAATCCTCTCGCCCATGTAAATCTTTTCCATCTTCTTCCTTTTTATTTCTGACCCTCCTTTCCGAGTGGTCAAAAGGGGAAGGAAGAGGGAGAGTCTTTGTTTCACAGGATTCCCTTTTCCAGGCGACCGTTATCATACCTGAAATATGGTCTGAGTTCAGCTGAAATGCAATTCAGTTTTCCAGCGACCTATTCAGGGAAAGCGCCAGCTGTGTTATGCTAAATAAAATGGCAAGTGTGAAGGGAATGCTTGCAGGTTTCTTCTCCGATCTTGATGGGACCTTAATTCGAGCACCGGAAGAGGATTTTTACGAGACCCTTCTGGAACTGGGCATGGAATTTCCTCTGGAAGAGGTCTATTCCGCCTACATGGCTGCCAGGGTATGGTATCGATCAAGCTCTAACCCCTATAACACGGGGGAGGAGCTCTGGAAGGGTTTTGCCGATCAGGTGCTCCTGCGCCTGGGGATTAAGGATTACCCCGAAGATTTACTGGAGAAAATCAAGAAAGGGATGGATAAAAGAGAGGAAGAGCGGCTTTATCCTGAAACAATCCCCTTTCTCCAGCACTTGAAAGACAAGGGCCTCTATTTGGCTATTATTTCTTCAAGGCCTTTAGAGGGTGTAGAACAGAAGTTAGTGAAGTTTGGGCTCTCCCGCTACTTTTCCCTGGTTTTAGGCAGGGAATCAGTGCGGGAGATCAAACCGTCCCCTCTTCCCTTTCTTGTGGCTTTAAAGCAATCCGGCTTGAAGACGGAGGAAGTAGCTTATGCCGGCGACTCCCTTGAGGAGGATCTGAAAGGGGCTCAGGCGGCCGGAATCAGAGCCTACCTTGTGGATCGTAGGGGTAGATTTCCCCGGGAGCCGTATATCGTCAGAAATCTCCTCGAAATTCTGGAACGGGAAAATTTGAAATGAAAGAAAGGATTCCTCCTGGCCAGAAACTATCAAATCGGCTCATCCCGTTGCACATCGAAAGCCCCATTCCCAAAATTCCCAGGGAGATCTGGTACCTGGAAATAAAAGGAATGGTGGAAAATCCACTGCGCTTTAGCAAGGGATGTATTTCCGGCGCCTCCTGGATGAAGTCAGGCCCTTTCCTGAGGTCAAATACGTTCTCTTTGAGGCGCAAAACGAGTACACTGCCAGCCTTTCCCTGGATTATTTGAGGAAGGAACCCACAATCATCGCACACTCCCTTGAGGGGAAGCCTATCCCTCCCGAAAATGGGGGACCACTACGACTGGTTGTTCCCGGGAAATACGCTTACAAGTCCCTGAAGTGGCTCTGTACAATCCGCTTTTTAGATAAAGAAACTCTGGGATACTGGGAGGAAAGGGGGTATTCCAACTCCGCCGATCCCTGGAAGGAAGAGCGATATGGTTAAGGATTAGCCTCCCCTGGGTCCTTTCCTTTCTGATTATTAAGGACTAATTCCGCAAATTTCTGACTTAAGCCGAGGATTTCCTCTTTTCTTTCCAGGGTTTTGAGCCAGTCTGCGGGGATTTTCTTTAAGCCTAGATACGCTCCCGAGAGGGCGCCAGTTACGGCCGCAATTGCCGAGGAATCTCCTCCTGCAAGCAAGGGTCCCGAAATTGCATCCCGGTAACTGGAAGGGAAGTACAGGAAACAATAAATGGCCGATGCGACCACTTCCGCCGCAACTCCAGAATTACCAAGGGTCTGAATAGCCTCGTTCGGGGTGACCCTGCGTTTGAAAAGCTCTTCCGCCTGTTTAAGCTTGAAGTAGGCCCTTGTCCCTTTGACTTCCCGCAAGCACTTATGGAAGAAGTCCCCAATTTCCCCCCGAATCGCCTCCTGGATGGAAATAGCGAAAGCAACCGAGCTGGCAATAGCCTCATCGCTTTGGTGCGTGATCATGGTGGCGGTGGCCACAGCCTCACGCATTTCTTCGGGACGCTTGAGGGTCCAGAGCACCACGGGCAGAACGCGCATCAGAGCGCCTCTTCCTATGGCAAGGGGTCCATAATCTCCCGCCTGGTGCCAGGGAATTCCTCTCTTGATCCTCTTTAAGGCAGCCTGTGTACTTGAACCCATCCCTCTGATCAATCCCTCTTCGTAAATTTCCAGAACTTTTTGAGCAACGTCTGCCGGATCAAATGTGAACCGCTCAAGGAAGCTCTTTGTGGCGGCAAGGAGCATCAAAGTGTGAGAGGTGAACTGTCCTGCCTTGAGGTCCTTTCCATCCTTGGGCATGATCCCGTCTTTAAAGAATAGGTTGGCATCCCTGGAAGAAAAACCCCTCACAGGCATTCCCAGGGCATCACCCAGCGCGAAGCCTATTAAGGCTCCTTGAATTTTGTCTTTAATCAGTTCAGGCATACTCTTGAGCAATGAGGGCTGCTCCCCAGGCACCAATCATCTGAGGTTCTTCGGGGATCAAGATGCTCACCCCCAGCTCCCTTTCCAGGGCTTTTACCACTCCGGGATTCTGGGCCACACCGCCGGACATGGCTACCGGTTCCTCCAAGCCGAGGCGATGCACCATTCCTGCTATCCTCTGGGCGATGGCGGACATGATTCCCCGGGCGATCTCCTCTCTGGGAAGTCCTCTGGCAATCAGGCCAATGACCTCCGATTCCGCAAAGACGGTGCAGGTTGCGGAAATGGATACTTCATTCTTAGCTTGAAGCGAAAGTTCTCCCAGCTCCCAGGGAGTGAGCTTGAAGTTCTGGGCCATAACTTCCAGGAAACGGCCCGTCCCCGCAGCGCACTTGTCATTCATCACGAAGTCCATTACTTTTCCCTTCTCCAGCCGGATGGCTTTAGAATCCTGCCCGCCCAAGTCGATGAGGGTCTTTGCCTGAGGAAGGAAATGAGCAATCCCCCGTGCATGGCAGGTAATTTCAGTCACCGTCTTTGTGGCAAAAGGAACCGAGATCCTTCCATATCCTGTGGCCACGATGGTCTTTACCTCGTCAGAAGATATTTCTCCACCCTCAAGGAGTGCCTGAAAAAGTTTTTTAGCCGTCTCGGGAGCATTTCCGCCCGTAGGGAAGATCGTCCTGAAAAGAGGATGTCCATCCCTGAGCAAGATTCCCTTAGCTTGAAGTGATCCGATATCCAGCCCACAGTAAACGCTCATAGTATCTCCAAGAATCCTTCTATGCGAGTTCTCATCTGTTCCCAGTTTAATTCCCTGGGGTCCACACAGTCGCCGTCCAATATCAAACACGGGATTCCCTTTTCTTTCAAGGCCTCTTTTAAGAGGAAAGCTCCTCCTGTGCTCTGTCGACACCCCCGGTGAGAAAAGTTGACAACCCCTTGCGCCTTTCTCTCCCGGACCAAGCGAACGATGTTATCTATCCTGTTTTTGATTGGCCCCAGACCAAAGTTAGCGTAAATTTTAGAGGACAGGCTGAGCTCCGGATTTTTGGGATCAAGCCGAGGCCAGATATAATTGGAAAGCTCATCCCCCACGATGGAGACTCCTCTTTCTTTTAAAAAAGCGAAGATCGGAGCCGGATAATATGGGCGAAGGTGCAGCCAGAAGAGACGGTAATTTTCGGAACTGGCGTTTTCCCTAATGCTCTTTCTCCAGGCCGAGATGAGTTCCGGTCCCCACCTGCTTCCTGCGCAGGTGAAGATCAGGCCCACGTTTCCTAAGGCAGCCTCCCCGGAGACCGGGCAAGGCACATGCGCTTGGAGCTCGTAAATTTTTAAAAGCTCTTCCCTTAAAGAATTGGAATATCCCAGGGAATCCTCCCAATCGCTCTTTTTAATTTTTCTTTCAAGGAGCGCTTCAAGTTCCATCCTTGTTCTCTTAAGCTGCCTTACTACGTATTCTTGATCCTTCTTTCCGCCGTTCCCCGGAACCTCGATCAAAAAATGGGGCACCTTGAAAAGGCGGGATACGTTGTAAAAGAAACGGTGGGAACCATCGCAGAGACTGGTCAGGGAAAGGACGACGTCCGGTTGAGGAAGGTAGTCTTGAAGGGCAAGTCCCATGCCCAGGCGATGAAATGAACAGAGATCCTGGGAATACCACTCCTCCTCAGCTTTTTTCAGGAAGGGCACTGCCATCCCCATGGAAGAGATGAGTGCTGCTATTACTTCAAGCGGGAAGGGGACCATTCCCAGAGCGTACACCAGCTCAGTGGGGAAAAAGAGGGAGGTAAAGGCCACGGGCTTCCTTTTAAGATAGGCGTCCCGGGCAAGGTGAAAGGAAAACCGGACGCTCGGACTCTGGCTTCTCAAAAAGAGGGAAAGGAAGCGGTAAATCCAAGGAGAACGCAAAAGCCTTATAGCGGAGCCATCCTGAAGTTTCGCTTGAACGAAGTTGCCCAGATTCATTTTTTCTCCAGCATGGCCTCAATTCTTGTCCTCAATTGTTCGGCGGGCCTCTGGGAGTAATCCTGCTCTAGAACCACAAACGGTATTCCTCTTTCTCTCAACATATCGTGGAGCAGGGGAAGATCGTAGAAAAAGGAGTCGCAGTACTTGGTGGGGAAAAGGAGAACGCCATCTACCTTTCTTTCCTCGATCTTTTGAAGGAGATCACTAAAGCGCTCTTCCAAATTTCTCATGCGCGGGCAAGGTGGCCGGGAAAGATAGCTCAGGGCCAGAGGCTCCAGAGGATCCCCTCTGCTGAACCCGCAGGAGATCTCGCCCTGCTTTTCCCCATAGCAGAGGTCATCTCCCACGATCCTGAGCTCCAGCTCCTCGAAAATCTCCCAGACCTCTTCGTCGTCCAGATTAGTCCCTAAAAGGAAGACCTTGGCTCCCCCTGAGGGACTTACTTTTACCGGCTCAAGATCCTGGGAAAAATCGTTCAGGGCCTGAAGGGCGTGGAAGTAATCGAGCGGCCTGATCAATCCCTCTCTTTTTAAAGCTTCCCATTCCCGAAAACGCTCTCTCCTTTGAGCTACGATTTCTGTGGCCTCAAGAATCTGACCATCCTTGAGACTGGTGCCCTTTAACTGTGAGAGGAAACCCTGAAGCCTCCTTAACTCCTCCCGGAAGAATTCCCAGTTATCTTGAGAGCGGGGAAGAAAGAGGAGAAAGACCTTTCCGGGAAATTCGTGCTCCAGGGCATCAGCCAGGCGACGCACGGAATCGCAACAGTCCGCGAGGAGAAAGACGCTCTCATCCTTCATTAATAAAGACTCCTCAAGGAACGACCGGGCATAAGAGCAAAGGTTCACCGGGAGAAAGCGATCGGCGCGGGGAGTTGTCCCTGTTTTCCCCGTCATGCGCACCGGCATGAACTCAAAAGCCAGAGGGAGTTCTAAAGGAAGGTAGGAGCAGTTCCAGAGAGCCTTGCTCATTAAGCGATCTTCTTTCTAACCGCCTCCACCTTTCCCTTCAGGGTTAACTCTTTATCCTTGCGGTCATCGATCTTTACGGTGGTAAGGACCCTTTGAGCCCCCATACGCAAAGCAGCTTGGTGGACCTCTTGCGTTAAGGAAAGGATCTCGGCCAGCGTGCCTTCCACATTGGTACCCATGGCGGTGAGCTCGTATTTCAGACCGCTTTTGGAAATCACTTTCACGGCCTCAGCCACAAAGTCCGAAAGGCTGGTAGATCCAGTGCCTATAGGAATTATGCTGATTTCCGCAACAGGCATAATTTCACCTCGCTATTTTGATGTGCTTTAATTAGCATATCAGAGATGGGAAAGTTGAGCCAGGCTCAAATAAAGGAAAGTCATGTAGCTGGGGTGGACGTTTCCTATTTTGATGAACAGGGGATCGCTTGCGCGGTACTGCTTTCTTTCCCGGATCTTCGACTTTTAGGCAAGTCCTTTTATTGCGGCACCCCCGGATTCCCCTATATTCCTGGCTTTCTCGCCCTCAGGGAGGGTATCCTCTGCGCTTTAGCTGTCCGCAAATTGGATCCCAAACCGGATTTGCTCTTCGTGGACGGAGCGGGATCCGCTCATCCTTATAACTACGGCTTAGCCACCTTCCTGGAGGAGGAGCTGGATGTCCCTACGATTGGGATTACCAAAAAGCCGTTTGTGGGGGAATTTACCCCTCCTCCTATTGAACGCGGCTCCTTCAGCTATCTTTACCTGAACGGGGTTAAAATCGGAGCGGTGCTCAGAACCAGGGATGGAGTGAGGGAGCTCTTCGTCTCTCCAGGGAAAAGGCTTTCCATAGAGGAAGCCGTGCGCTGGACCCTGCTTCTCTCTCAGTATCGAAAGCCGGAACCAATTCGATTAGCCCATCAGTATTCCCGGCTGGCCTGCCAGAACAGGAGAATAGCTTGAATTGGATGGCTGCCGTTTACCTGCACAGGGATCTACTCGACCATGTTCATACAGGGAAAGCAAAAAGAGTATAGGGAGCCTTCCACAGAGGAAGGAGACCAAGGAGAAAGCCCTGATATGGTTTGAGGAAATGGATGAAAAAAGGGGAAGTTGAGGAGGCCCGTTTTTCACTCTGGGTCTATTTTCAAAGAAATATCTCCATCTTATTTAACATTATTTTTATTGTCTATTTCCTATTCCTGGAAAATCGCCTCTTTTTGCGCATTGACAGACTATTTAATGAAGAGACCCCCGACATCCTTTTAGGCTCTCTGGTTCTTTTAACTTTAATTCTGGATACCGTAGGGACAGTGCTCAAAGCGCCCATAATGGGGAATCGCCTGAGGAAAATCAAGGGGGGAGGGAAATTTTCTAACTTCCTTTTGGTGTGCTGGGTTTTTCATTTCGTTCTCTCCTTTTTTCTCCTTATATTGCTTCCTCCTTCCTTTGGTATTCCCTATGAGGGATGGTTATTCATCATTTTGAGCATCATGAACATGTTCAAGGAACTTTTTCTCCTCTTCCTCTTGGCAGTTCCTCAAAAATTTTCCTCTCTTGAAGAGGTTGTTTTCTGGGAGGTATTGGGAGATCTTTCCCTCTTTCTCTCTGGGACTATGGCCATTTCCTTCAGTTGGAATTACATTGCCTCGAAGATAGTCCTGGATAAGGAGGTAGTCACGGTGTTTGTTCTGGAGATCCTTCTTCTGATCTTAGCTTTCCTTTTCTTCTTCCTCGGGGCACGCCTGGTTTATCTCTGGGAGGAGAAGGAACGCGCACGCACTCTGAAGGAGAGGGCGCTATTTCTCTTCACCCTCCTCGGAGCCGCCCTTACGGCAATCTGGGGGATTCTCTGACGTAATTGCCACCCTTTAGAAGAAAATAGTATTTTTAGCGGGAAAGGAGGATTTAGGAATGAAAAAAGTTGGAGTTTTAATTGCCGACCTTTATAATGAATTTGAAGTTATCTATCCCTATTACAGGCTCAAGGAGGCCGGTTACGAGGTGGTGCTCATTGGGCCTGAGGCTAAGGATTATCATTCCAAAGCCGGGCTGCTTATGAAAGCCGAAGCGAAATCAGCCGAGGTTGATCCCAAAGAGCTTGCTGGCATCTTGATTCCCGGGGGTTTCGCTCCAGATTTTATGAGGAGGGATCCAGCGACCATTGCTCTGGTGAAGAGGGTCTATGAATCAGGAAAGCCCGTAGCTGCAATCTGCCACGCAGGGTGGGTTATCATTTCCGCGGGCATCGTCAAAGGGAAAAGGGTCACCGGCTTTATAGCCGTGAAGGACGACCTCATTAACGCCGGAGGAGAATACTTGGATGAACCCCTTGTGGTTGACGGAAACCTGATTACTTCAAGAAAGCCTGAGGATTTACCCCTTTTTATGAAAGAATTCTTGAAACAGCTGGCTGAATGAAATCCCCAGGAGCCCTGGTCAGAGAATCATTACTTTCTACCCCTCAAGCCCTTAAGGAGGTTCTGGAACGCCCCTTTTCTTTAGAGGGTCTGGCACAAGCGCTTAAAGGGAGAAGGGTGATCCTTCATGGTTGTGGCTCTTCCTTTCACATCGCCTTGATCCTTGAAAGCCTATTAAGAAAGAGCTACTCCGGAGATGTCTTGGCTATCCCCTCCTCCGAACTGGTGTTTACTCCGGAAAGCTATTTTAAGGAAGAAAGTGCCTTGATCTCTTTTTCCCGCTCCGGAAAGACCTCAGAGAGCGCTATGGCTATTAAAATATTTAAAAGTTACAAAGGCGGCCCGGCGGTTTCTTTTCTCTCTACCGAAGAGGGTCCGATTGCAGAATTCTCAGACTTTCTCTACTCGACCGAGGTTCAGGAAGAAAATATTCCTTCAGTTAAGACCTTCTCCGCTATGCTTTTTCTGGCGCTGAGGGTTCTGGATGCAGTTCATCCTTTCTCCTTTGACCCAACGAAGGTTCTCCACCGAATGGAAGAGGAGGTGGAGCGGGTGCTTGCCTTTTCTGAGGAAATCCAGGGAGATTTTTCCAGCTTCATCTTCCTGGGAAGCGGCCCCTTTTACGGCCTTTCCAGGGAGCTCGCTTTAAAGGTTATTGAAATGGCCAGGGGCAGGGCTTTTTCCTACCACTCCCTGGAATTTCGGCACGGTCCTCACTTGCTTTTGGATTCAAATTCCCTTTTTTTCCTCCTGACCCATCCCGAAAGCAGTTCCTATCCGGAGGAAGCCCGCCTTTTTCAAGAGCTGGAGACCAGGGCCCAACACATTGCTATCGATTGCCGGGGAACACACTCCAATCCGCTCTCTTTCAGGCCCAAGTCCAGAATGAGTTTTTGGGAAAGTTTTTTTGTACAACTTCTCCTGGGGCAGGCGCTCGCTTACCGAATCGGCTTAAAGAGAGGGATAGATCCCGATCAGCCGGAAAACCTGTCTCCTTACGTGGAGCTCCCGGAATGGGAAAAGTTTATTGCGCCCGAGGCTTAAAATACATAAAATTTTTTAAATTAGCCAATTCTTAATAGAAAGGATGAGACTATGGCAAGCCTTGTAAACGCCAGTCCATTCGAGATTGTGGCAATCTGGGTCATTTTAGGAATTGCCATCCTGGGATTGGCGTACGCTTTATTCCTTCGCGCTGAGGTTATTCGTAAGGAAAAGGGGACCGCAAAAATGCAGGAGGTCTGGAACGCCATCAGGCTCGGCGCTGATGCTTATTTAAGCCGCCAGTTGAAAACTATCCTGCCCCTGATCGTGGTCCTCACAGTAGTGCTCTTCTTTTCCGTTTACATTGTTCCCCCCACTGAGGAGGCCCTGGCCAGGTTTCCCCAACTTGCTCCTGATCAGGTCAGGCTTGTGGTCGGTCTGGGGCGTGCCATTGCCTTTGTGCTTGGCGCCTCCTTCTCTCTGCTTGTAGGTCAGTTCGGGATGCGCATGGCTGTTCAAGGAAGCGTGCGTGTGGCGGCCGCTTCCAGGAAGAGTTTTGGGGAGGCTTTAAAGATAGCTTACCGTTCCGGGACAATCACGGGAATGCTCACGGATGGCCTGGGCCTCCTGGGTGGAACAATCATCTTCATGATCTTTGGCGTGGCTGCTCCTGATGCCCTTCTGGGATTTGGATTCGGTGGAACCCTTCTTGCCCTGTTCATGCGCGTGGGCGGTGGAATTTACACTAAAGCTGCAGACGTGGGAGCTGATTTGGTAGGCAAGGTAGAAGCCGGAATACCGGAGGACGACCCCAGGAACGCCGCTGTCGTGGCTGACCTGGTTGGGGATAACGTAGGGGACTGTGCCGGAATGGCTGCGGATATCTTTGAATCCTACGAGGTAACCATTGTCTCAGGCTTAATTTTAGGATTGGCGCTTATGTCCATAACTCACGAGTTGAAGTGGATTGTTTTCCCTCTGCTCGTTCGAGGAATTGGAGTCCTTTCTTCTATCATTGGTACGTATCTGGTTAAGGGGAAAAAGGAGGAAAAACGGGGCAACGCCATGACGGCCATAAACAGAGGATTTTACAGCTCAGCGGCTATTTCCCTAATTGCCTTTTTCTTTCTTGCCATGTTCTACATGCACGAGTGGCGCGCTTTTCTCTCCGTGGGTGTGGGCATTTTGCTCGCTATCCTCATCGACGAAGTCACCAAGTACTTCACGGACACCCACCATAAGCCCGTGAAGGACATCGCCTCCGCCTCCAGAACCGGCTCAGCTACCCTGATTTTGAGAGGCCTGGCGGTTGGCTTCGAGGCTTCAGTCTGGCAGATCATCGTTATTGCCTCCACTATCCTGGCTGCTGTCCTGATCTACTGGGGTCAGCCTGTGACTTTCGTCCTTTACGGTGTAGCCATGACCGGTATCGGCATGCTTACATTGACCGGAAACAATGTGGCCATGGATTCCTATGGACCTATCGTGGACAACGCGAACGGCATTGGCGAAATGACAAAGTTAGAACCGGAATCCAGGCAGGTCCTTGCTGATATGGACGCCGTGGGGAACACTACTAAGGCGATCACGAAAGGAGTGGCTATAGGTTCGGCCGTTATCGCTGCAGTCTCACTTTTTGGCTCCTTCTTAACCGATGTCACCAAGGTTCAGGCCCAGATGGGCATTCCTGAGATCCTGCGCTTGATGAACATCGGGATCAGGGTTTCTGATCCTCAGGTCTTCATTGGCATGCTCGTGGGCGGTTCCATTCCCTGGCTCTTCTCCTCTCTGACCATCAACTCCGTAGCCCGCGCTGCGGCACTAATTGTGGATGAAGTACGCCGGCAGTTCCGTATCCCTGGATTAATGGAGGGAAAAGTGCAGCCTGATTACAAGAAAGCAGTGAGCATCTGTACCATCGCCGCCCAGAAAGAGCTTGTCGGCCTGGCCCTGATTGCCGTACTCACCCCGCTGATTATTGGTATGCTCCTTCAAGTAGAGGCTTTAGGAGGGTTCCTCGCCGGGGCGATACTTTCCGGTCAGCTTCTGGCTGTTTTCATGGCTACATCTGGTGGTGCCTGGGATAACGCTAAAAAGACAATCGAGGATGGCCTTTACGGGGGAAAGGGATCAGAGCCCCATAAGGCTTCGGTGGTTGGGGACACCGTGGGTGACCCCCTTAAGGACACCGCTGGCCCTGCCCTAAACCCTATGATTAAGGTTATCAACCTCGTTTCCCTTCTGGCTGCTCCCATTTTGATCCAGTATAAGACTTCGGATCCCGGAGTGATCGTTGCCGTTGTCCTCTGCGTGATTTTGGTAGTGGGAGCGATCGTTTTCTCCAAGCGCGGAGGATTTCGGAAGGCTAAAGAAGAAAGCGAAGCCAAATTTTAATAGCTTCCTTTTAAGGAAGGTGGGCACGAATTAAAAAATTAGGATTAGCTTTAGGCTCTGGCGGAGCAAAGGGACTGGCGCACATTGGAGTGCTGAAGGTCCTGGAGAGGGAGAAGATTCCCGTAAGCTTCGTCTCAGGCTCCTCGATAGGAGCGCTGGTGGGAGGCCTCTACGCCTCCTGGATGGATGTGGGCCAACTGGAGGAATTGGCCTACTCCACCAACTGGAGGGAACTTCTCTCCCTGATTGACCCCACAATCCGCCAGGGCCTGATCCGGGGACAGAAAATTATCAGTTTCCTGGAACGCCTGGTCGGCAAGAAGAAATTCCAGGATCTTTTAATTCCCTTCAAAGCGATAGCCACTGACCTTTTAACCGGGGAGAGGGTCGTCATTGACGAGGGTGAAGTAGCTATCGCCATTCGCGCTTCAGGAGCTTATCCTCTGGTCTTCCAGCCTGTAGAGTGGAGGGGAAGGCTACTTGTAGATGGTGGCCTCTCTGCTCCGGTTCCTGCAGAAATAGTCAGGGAAATGGGGGCGGAAGTGGTTCTGGCTGTGAATTTGGACTCCGAGCACTTCTCTCTGGAGGCCCGCCCCCGCACTTTCTCTTATCGACGCATCGTTAACAACTCCATCAACGCCTTGAGGTATCATCTGGCTCGAGAGAACGTGCGCTGGGCCGATCTTGTGATCTCTCCCAGAGTGGGAGTGGTGGGGTGGGATAAATTCCTGGAGCCTGAGGAGCTCATCCCCAAAGGGGTCGAGGCCATGGAGGAGAAACTCGAGGAACTGACAGCCTTATTAGGAAAATGAAAGCCCTGCTTTTCCGAAGACCCGAATTATGCACGAGAAGACTTAATGGGATTGAAACATGAAAAGAGAAACTGTTTACGCCTTTATCGATTGCCAGAACCTGCACCTGGGAATTCAGAATCAAGGATGGAAGCTGGATTTTAAGCGATTTAGAGCTTACTTAAAGGACAAGTTCAATGTAGAGAAAGCCTTTATATTTATAGGCTATGTCAAAAAGTACGAAAACCTTTATTCAGGATTAAGGAGATATGGGTACGAAATTGTTTTTAAACCGGTTGTCCAAAAACCCAATGGCGAGGTAAAAGGAAATATAGATGCTGAATTAGTGCTTAAAGCAATGATTGAGCTTAACAACTATGATAAAGCGGTAATAGTCACCGGAGATGGAGATTTTCATTGCTTGATAGACTACTTGAAAAAAAATGGGAAGCTGCGGAAACTTTTAATACCTAACAAAAGGAGCTTTTCTTCACTCCTAAGGGAATTTCTGACTGATGCAGCTTTCCTAAGTGATCTCAAAGGTAAGCTTGAATTAAAAAATGGGAGGCATTAACCTTCGGACTAACCCTTAGGTGTGTCCCCCCATCGTGATTACGATCTAATTATACCAGCGCTAAGTCACTTGTCAATACTTTTTACTCTGGGAAGTGCCATTCCCGAGGTGTTCCTAATAATGCATCGTGCCTTTTCCTTCGCGGCTCGTTAACAATTCCATCAACGCCTTGAGGTATCATCTGGCTCGAGAGAACGTGCGCTGGGCCGATCTTGTGATCTCTCCCAGAGTGGGAGTGGTGGGGTGGGATAAATTCCTGGAGCCTGTTTTAAAAAATAGGGACTGTCCCCATTTTTTAAAACACTGGGAGGTAACGTTCGATTTCCCAGCTCGTAACCTGGGACCGATACTCGTGCCACTCCTGGGTCTTAGCCTCCAGGAATCGCTGGAAGACGTGTTCTCCCAGGGTTTCCCTGACCACTTCGTCCTTCTGGAGCTCCATCAAAGCCTCATTTAAAGAGCCCGGAAGCCTAGGCAAGTCCTGGTTGATCTGGGAATGATAGAGGTCCTCTTCGGCTGGCTCGGGGAGAGAAAGATCCCTCTTTATTCCGTCCAGTCCGCAGGCCAGCATCACGCTCAAAGCCAGGTAAGGGTTGCAAGAAGGATCAGGGCAGCGAAGCTCTAAGCGAGCAGCATCCGGTTTACGAGGGTTGATTCTGGGAACGCGAATTAAAGCGGAGCGGTTTCGGGAACCCCAGGAGATATAAACCGGAGCCTCATAACCTGCTACTAATCTCTTGTAGGAGTTGACGAGCGGAGCGAGGATGGCACACATCCCACGGGCATGATAGAGCTGTCCGGCGATGAATTTGCGAGCCAGCGGGGAGAGCATGTAGGGATCTTGGGGGTCAAAAAATAA
The DNA here is from genome assembly GCA_024655865.1 of Caldisericota bacterium. GTDB lineage: Bacteria > Caldisericota > JANLFM01 > JANLFM01 > JANLFM01 > JANLFM01. The sequence continues at coordinate 2,880 of JANLFM010000022.1, read as the reverse complement.
GTTTTTACCACTCTGGACATCGGTTAAACTCTGGTGCACATGCATTCCCGATCCCGCAATTCCAAAAATGGGCTTGGGCATGAAAGTGGCGTAGAGGCCGTTGATCTGAGCTACAGCCTTCACGGTTAACCTGAAGGTGACCACATTATCAGCGGTGCGCAGGGCATCGGCATAGCGGAAATCGATCTCGTGCTGTCCCACCGCCACTTCATGGTGATGAGCCTCCACCTGGATGCCGAAAAAGAGGAGAGCGTTCACCATCTGGCGGCGCACATGGGAGGCCAGGTCTGTGGAGACATCGAAGTACCCGGCGCGGTCGTGCGGCTGAGCTAAGGCCTCGCCGTTCGGTTGGGATTTAAAGAGAAAGAACTCCATTTCCGGGCCCGCCTTGTACTCATAACCTAATTCCCTGGCTGCCTTAATGGCCTTTGTGAGGACAAAACGGGGATCTCCCTCGAACCTGTCTCCCTTCGGGGTGTAGACATCACAGATAAAGCGAGCAGTGGTGTTTTCTCCCTTGTCCCAAGGAACGAGGGCGTAGGTCTCGAGATCGGGAACGAGGTACATGTCGCTTTCAGCGATTCGGGCAAAACCCTCAATGGAGGAACCGTCGAACCAGGTTCCGTACTCCATAGTTTCTTCTATGAATTGTTTCACCGGGACCGTTACGGTCTTCACCATCCCTACAAGATCGGTAAACTGTAAATTGACGAAGCGCACCCCATCAAGTTTTAACCTTTCTTCGATTTCTTCCTTTGAAAGCATCGATTTCACCCCTTGAGTGGTTTTTAGGGTTTTAGCACAAAGGAGGCGGGAGGGCAAGGGAGAAAAAATGGACAGTGATGCCTTACCGAATCATTTAATCGATTTCACCCCATTTTTGGCCTCAATTTTTAGGCTTGAAGTGGTTTGTGAGGGCTTGAAAAGAATGCAGTTATTCTTCCTTAGCCTTAATCCCAAAAGGGGTTAAAATCAATCCATGGTAAAAGCGAACCCGCCGGCTAAATATATTTCTCTTTCCTTAATCACTATGCTCTGCGGAATTCTTCTCTGCGGATGCGGGAGCCCTTCCCCCTCAATCCCACCCGAGAGCGGGAGCATCCCTTTTACTTCTCCTACTGAAACGGGATCCACACCCTCCCCCTTCTTGCCTCAACCAACGGGAACACCCACCACTCCCCAAATCGGAGGAACAAGGGAAGATATAGGGGGCTGGATTCGCCTGAGAATTTCCGGGAGCCCGTATGAGCGGGGATTCCAGCATGGTTATTTACTCGGGGAAGAGATCATGGAAAATATCAAGATTCAGGATTACAGCCTGAAACACGACACAGGTCAAGATTTCTCTTTCTTCCGGGAGAAAGCAGTGCAGTTCTACGGGGAAATGGTCGACCCGGAATATCAGGAAGAGATGAAAGGGATTGCTGACGGGGCACGTGCTCAAGGAGTGGAAGTCTCCTACGAGGACATCTTCTGTTTGAACACCTTAATTGACCTGACAAGCTGGTGGCGGATTAAGGTTCAGGGAAGTGCTTCCCAGCTTAATCATTGCAGTGCCTTCATCGCTACAGGAGACTGGACGGCTGATGGGAAGATCATCATAGCGCATAACACCTGGTGGGATTACTTCAGCTTCTCCCCCTGGAACCTGATTTTAGACATTACCCCGGAGGAGGGGTACCGCATAGTAATGCAATCCGCTCCCGGGCTCATCTGGTCGGGCTCAGATTTCTTTCTCACTGGTGCCGGACTCATGGGATGCGAAACCACGATTTATAATTTCCAGCGCTTTAGGGAAGAAGGAGCCCCAGCCTTTCTCCGCTCCCGCTGCGCTATGCAGTACGCCGACTCCATTGAGGATTTTGTAAATCTCCTAAACGAAGGGAACAACGGAGGGTATCCCAATTCCTGGCTTTTAGGAGACGTCCGCACGGGAGAGATCGCTCGCTTCGAACAGGGTCTGGAGTACGTAAGCTTTGAGAAAAAATCTAACGGGTACTTCGCCGGGTACAACGCCGCCGAGAATCCGGATATCCAGAGTGAATGTGGGGGATGGAGCGCGGATGATCCCTCGAACTTCAGCGGGGCAAGGAAAGTGCGCTTCGAGGAATTAATGGCGGAATACAAGGGGAGGATCGATGTAGAAATCGCTAAAATTATCCTCGCAGATCATTATGATACCTGGCTCGGGAAGGAAAACCCTTCTTCTCGCACCATTTGCGGACACTACGTTTACCATGAGGCACCAAGCGGGGCTATGGATGGAAAGGTAACGACCTCTGATCTTGCTTCAGGAATGCATTTGTGGGCCTTCTGGGGCGCTCCCTGTGGAATCCCCTTTGTGGCGGAAGAAGCTATTGAGGAGAATCCTCAATTCCAGTGGCTGAAAGGCTACCTCAAGGACCTCCCAACGGGCTCCTGGAGCCTGTTTTAAAAAATAGGGACAGTCCCTATTTTTAAGGAGCTGGTTTACCTTTACTGTAAATTCCGTAACCGAGTGCAGCGATCAGGACACCTAAAGCGCCACAGATGGTCTCAAGCCAACTGAACGGCATAGCGCGGTAAAGAAGGAAGAATCCGTACCCCAGGATTGCAAGAAATATGATCAGTAGGAGCAAGACCCCCCTTTTTTCTTTAGTTCGGACCATCTCCACTCCCACAATCCCGAGAAGCACCCCCAGGAAAGCGGAGATGATGGCGCTCCAGGTCCGATTCCCGGTCTCTGGAAAAGCAAAATTGACAAATACTCCCTTTACGAGCGAAGTGGTATAGCGCTTCTCGAAATCGGGCCTGCCGTCGTTGTCCTGATCGTAAAGGAAAACCAACTCCAGGGAGGGCTCCTGGGCCGCAGCAAGAACTTGCGCCTCACGGAAAGAAACA
>JANLFM010000021.1 GCA_024655865.1 Caldisericota bacterium | reverse complement strand
AAAAAAATCAGGTAATCACATGAAATCAGGCCTCTTTCCCTACAGGGGACAATTTTAGCCTTTTAACCGCAAAAAGACCCTTTTAGCATATTCCAGGGGAAAAGAATTCATTAATTGGAAGAAGAAACCCACACCGAAAACCTGATCCCGGGGGATTTCTTTCTCCGGGGGAGGATCAGGGTCTCTAAAGTAGCAAAAAGCTGGGAAGAAGGAGCCTCTGAAGTCAGGCGCCCTGCCAGTTCCCGAGGGACGTAGCCTAAAAGACCGGAGTGTTCTTTCCCTTCTTTGTCCCGCCAGTGGCCGATGACCTCAATGGCGTTCTGGTCGTAGGGGTTCTGGGGATCGCGCCTCAATTCCAGGGAGCGCTCCTTTCCGTAAGCAAAGGAAAGGGCATTCTCCCGGGCGCTCTCAAAGGAGATCCCGGCCACCTCAATTCCCTGGGCGAAGAGCTTGGCCCCTTCAGGGGGAGGTTGTCTTAAGCGAATCCAGTGAGGGGGATCCCCGGGGTAGCGGAACTCGGAATTGTAGGGGAAGGCGTCTTCGGGATAAATCACGGGAAGGTGCTTTTCTGGGAGTTTAGGTAAGGAAGCAGTTTCCCCAGAGGTAATATTTGGGGTGGGCATATTTACCTGCGCGGCACCAGAGAGGAGCCAGTCACCCAAGTCCTTTCGCAGCGCTCTGAGATCCATCAAGCGCCGTACCATGGCCTCGAAGGAGACCTCAAACTTTGAGGCCAAGCGCTCCACGTAAGAGGAGATCTGCTCGGGCTCGTAGAGGTCGGGAAGATTCTCTAAGAGTTCCTCTTTAGGCATCAAAAGCTCGGCGGCGTAGAGGTTGGCCTCGTGCTCTATGGTCGCGGTTTCACAAAAGGGAGAACTCTGACCGTCGAAGAACACGTCTTGATCCTCAAAGGGAAAGCTTCCTTCTTTTTTCCTGTGCAGGTCAAAGTGCCCCAGCTCGTGGGCCATGGTCCAGCGCTGGCGCACGGAGGGGGCATGGGAGTTCACGAAGCAGTACCATTTCCCGTTTCTTTTGAAAAGGGCGCCGTCCCCTTCCAGGGCGGCAAAGACCAGGTGAATTCCCCGCTTTTTAAACTCTGTTTTCAGTTCCTCGGTGGTCATTTCCTCATCTCAAGGAAACAAAAATCATGACCGCTCAAAAAGAGCGGAAGGGGCAACCTGAGAAAATTTAAACCTTTCTTAATTGCGCAGGCAAGCCCTATTTCTTAAAATAAGCGCCCGCAGGCTTTCTTGTGCAGATCAGCGCAGGGAGTGGCCTACTCTCCCCTTTTCTCCAGCTCCGGGTGCTTCTGGAAGTACTCCTCCACCTGGGCCATGATCTTCTTGGCCACGGACTCCCGGCTTTCCCCGGGGGCCAAGCGCAGGTAGATGGGGATCTCCTCCTCAGCCCTGAGGAGATAGTCCGTGCTCACCTCCAGGAATTCCGCGGTCCTGATCAGATCCTCTACCCTCAGGTGGGAGCGCCCGGCGAGGATGGAGTAGCAGGTGGAGAGTTGGCGCCCGATGTACTCACCCCACTGGCGCACGCTCTTTCCCTGCTCATCTAAGAGGCGCTGAATTCTCCTTCCTAAAAGCTTCCTCGTGTCCACTCTTTCCATTTTTTAATCTCCTTGATTTTTATAGTTAACTCTTGAATTTTTATAGTGAAGTCTTTTAACTTTTTCAATTAATTGTAAATTTATCACAATTACTTCAATATTGCAAGTATTTGCAAAAAAATTTTTTGATTCATATGGACATATTATAGAGGATGTTGTAGAATCAGTAAAGAAGGGCGCTTAGGTAAAATCATGAGTGATTACAAAAAGAGAATTTCTTTAATTAATTCCAGAAATGCAAAATCTCACGAAAGGAGTGATGGTTATGGAAGTCCCCAACTCCGAGAGGAAGAGGAAGAACGTCCTCTATCTTGTGCTCTCCGATGCCGAGATGTCCGCTTTGGAGGAGATCGCCTTCAAGGAGAGGAGGCGCCCCCAGGAAGCTGCCCGGGAACTCATCAGGCAGGAAGCGCAGAGGAGGAAGATCTGGCCCACGGAGAGGGAAAGGGAAGAGTCTTGAGCCCTGAGGAGCGCTTCTGGTCCAGGGTGAAGAGGGATGGTCCGGACTCCTGCTGGGAGTGGCAGGGATACCACATGAGGGACGGATACGGGGCCTTCCACTTTCAGGGAAAGAGGGTCATCGCCTCGCGCTTTGCCTGGATTTTGACCTACGGGGAGATCCCTCCCGGGATGTGCGTCCTTCACAAGTGCGACAACCCCTCCTGCGTCAATCCTCGGCATTTATTTCTGGGAACCCAGAAGGATAACATGCAGGACGCCGTCTTGAAGCTCAGGAAGTCTGGACCGCACAACGGCAGGACCAAGCTCAGCTGGCCCCAGGTGGATACCATCCGTGTGCTCTTTCAAATGGGCTGGAGCACAAGAAGGGTAGCCAAACTCTTTGGCGTAAATCACAAGACCATCTGGCAGATCAGGGCGGGGAAGACCTGGAAGGAACCGGCGCAGGTAATGAGCTCAGGGGTTCCTGAGGGAGGAAATTTAGAAGTGATGGGGCCAGAGGTAGAAGTTCTGGCTCAAGGTATGGATGAGGTAGAAGAGGCTTTTAAGATCGTCCCTTGTGGGGCTGGAAATGAGGCCGCCCTTTTCAGGGCAGGGAAAGAGAAGCGGGGAGAGGCAAAAGAAAGCTTCCAGAAGGAGAGATTCTTCATGAAAGCCAAGGGCATGTGGTTTGTGACGGAGCGCGTGGAGACTCCCGCTTTAACCCTGGAGTTTCCCGTGGGCTTCTTCCGCTCCCGGGAGGCCGCACTGGCCTTCGTCAAGGGAAAGGAGAAGTCCTACAGGATGCGCTTTATTCAAAGCGATTTGGGAGAGGAGGCGCCTTCAGGGGTTTTGGAGGAAGCCGATTACTGCGAGGTAGCGGAAGCGAGTTCGAGAAGTCTGGGAGAGGCCGAAGAGAACTTCATGAGAGCCCCTGAGAAAATGCCTGGCGTTTTCTCAGGGAAAGTTAGGAAGGAGGAATTCTGATGGAGGAGAATGTCATCTATCCTGTGGAAGTGAAGGAGGGGGAGAGCTCTCTTCGACCCCTGGCCCAGGCACCGGAGATTGTGCTTCAGGAAGCGCAGAGGGCGGCTACTGCCCTGCAGAGAGTGGTGGCCAACAAAAGGAAGCCCGTGATCTTCAGGGGGGAGCAGTATTTAGAGTTCGAAGACTGGCAGACTGTGGCCAAGTTCTATGGGTTGTGCACGAGGAGCGTGGAGGCAGTCCCCGTGGAGATCTTCGGGATCAAGGGGGCCAAGGCCAAAGCGGAGGTGATTGATTTAAGGACAGGGATGGTGGTGGGAGGGGCGGAAGCCTACTGCATGAGGGATGAGGAGAACTGGAAGGAGAAGCCCTGGTTCCAGCTGGCTTCTATGGCCCAGACGAGAGCAGGAGCAAAGGCTTTGCGCAACGTCCTGGCCTGGGTGGTGGTGCTTGCTGGATACCGGCCTACTCCGGCGGAGGAGCTCCCATCTTCACCTCAGGGGAAGGCCAGGGTGAGCGCTCCTCAGGAAAATGGAGGCTCAGGGACACCGGCGAACGGTGCGGGCTCCCTGAATGGCGGTGGGGCCTCTCCCTCGAGCGGCGGAAGCTCACCCACGAGCGGTGCGGGGTCTTCCCCTTCCGGGAATGGGGCTCCGGGCTCCTCGCCTTCCGCCCAGGGATCCTCCACAGGTGGAAGCGCTCCCTCCTTCAAGGGGTTTCCTCTCTCCCCGCAGGGTAACCAGCTCGCCTCCCCCTCAGGAAGTTCAGGGGGGAACGGGGAGCTCTCCCCTACTCCTTCCACGGAGCGCCCCACCAGGGAGGAAATCCAGAACCTCCTGCGCCTGGCCTACAGGAACGGCTTCCAGACCGTGAACGCCGAAGGAAAGAAGTGCGTGGACTACCACCACCTGGGGGAGTTCCTCAAGTCAAACGGTTTTCCCCCCATGATCAGGGAAATGACCCGTGAGCAGTGCTACCTGGCCACCCTCTGTCTGGAATCCAGGGCTAAGACCCTCTTTTTGAAGGGAGAATGAAATGAGAGCACGCGATATCAAACCGGGCTTCTTTTTAAATGAATACCTGGCTGCCTGCTCGCCGCATGCCCGCCTGCTCTTCATCGGTCTCTGGATGCTTGCAGATAGAGAAGGACGCCTTGAGGACAGACCCAAGCAGATCGAGGCTTCCATTTTCCCCTACGAGAAGGTGAACATCGAAAAGCTGCTCAAGGAGTTAGAGAATGTCCCCGGAGATCATCCCTTCATCAAGCGCTACGAGGTAAACAGGAAAAGGTACATCCAGGTGGTGAATTTTAAAAAGCACCAGAATCCCCACAGGAACGAAAAGGAAAGCTCTATTCCCGCTCCTCAAGAAGAGGAGGAAGAGACTCAGGAAATTACTCGAGTCACTCCCGAAATGGATCGAGCGACTCGGGAAATGGAGCGAGTCACTCAGGAAATTACTCGAGCCCCTCGGGAAATGGAGCGAGTCACTCCCGAAATTTCTCGAGCCACTCCCGCTGATTCTCTGACTCCTGATTCTCTGACTCCTGATATTCTGACTCCTGATTCTCTGATTGCTGATTCCCTGAAAGAGGCTTCTCCTAAAGGAGAAGCGCAAAGGCCTTTGCGCGCACCTCCCCCACAGGAGGGAGAAAAACGCACTCCGGAAACTGCCTCCCGAAAGGAGAAAGCTTCAAGAGAGGTTCCGCCGCAAACAGGGGAACCCTCCCTGAGCGCTTCTTCCTTATGGGCAGAGAAGGCTTTAAGTGAAGTTCCGCCGCCAGATGTGGATGCTCCTCTGAGCGGTCTTCTCCTTCAGGCGGAGAAGGCGCCTTTGGGAGGGGCACCCACGCAACCTGAGGATTCCCCTCTGAGTGTCCAGCCGCTTCAACCCGAGGAGGCTTCTCTGGAAGTCCCGCCGCTCCAGGATTCCGCTTTAGGCACTTCCCCGCCAGAGGGAGGGAGTCCTCGCGAGTCAGCAGGGGCGCCGGAACAAGAAGAATTTCCACAATCAGCCAAATCGGAGCGCACTAGGAAAACTGCGCCGCACTCAGAGGAAGTCCCGCTCGAGGTCCCATCCCCGCAGTTAGCAAGGGCTCAACTGCGAAAGGAAGTGCCACAGAGAGCGAGCTATCCGCAACCAGCATGGAGCCTGGAAACAGGCAGTCCCGCGCAACCTGTCAAGGCCTCGCCATTAGTCAAAATGGAGCGATCCCTGCGCTCTCCTCCGCACCCAGAGAAAGCACGGAGATCTATGCGCTCTCCTCCGCACCCAGCAGTGGAGGCCTACAAAAAAGCCTTCTTCTACTATCCCAGGCGCAACCTCTATTCCCTGATCGCAGAAAAGGTGGGTGATGATGAGGAGGACCTGCGCCTCTGGGCAAAGGCTTGCCAATCCTGGGCGGCTCACGGCTGGAATCCCCGGAACATCGCCGGGCTTCTGGAGTACTACGAGAAGCGCGGTTTTGAGGAGAAGAGCACCATCTCCAGAGGGATCCCCAAGTTCTCCAGAGCGGCCCAGATAGCCATAGAACTTGCGGAAAAGTACGAAAGGGAGGAAGGAAATGAAGAGGATCAAGGGGAAAAAGAGGACATCTCTCTTGAAGAGGGAAATCAGGGGATATCTGCGTTCTTTAAGAAGGGCGCACCTTCTCCCTTTTCGCATCCCCCCTGAAGTGGTCCTTGACCGGCGCTTTGTCTCCCAACTGAAGGGAAGGAGGATGAGCCCTGATGAGAAAGAATGAGGCTACGCGCCTCTTGGCGGTGATCGCTGAGACCTGGAGGGGATTCGAGGTTTCCCAGGGGAAGGCCGCCATCTGGTCCGAGATGCTGGCCGATGTCCCCCTTGATCTCGCCCTCCGCACTGTAAAGTACCTCATCGCCTGTGGCACTCCCTTTCCCCCTTCGATCTCCGAGATCAGAAAGGCCATTGTGGAAATGAGCGCTCCTCTGGAGTATCAGATCGACGCCCTGCAGGCCTGGCTTGAGGCCTCGCTGGTCACCGAGGGCTACTGTGAGGAGGAAGGAATGGAGAAGCTCTCCCCTCTTACCCGGGAGGTGGTGCGCGCTCTGGGCTGGGAGACTATCCGGGAAGGGGATCCCGAAGTCGTGCGGGGACACTTCCTGAAGTTCTTCGAGATGGCGCGTGAGCGCTGGTTCAAGGAGCAGATGCTCCCTTTGGAGCTCAGGCCCCCGCCCTTTGAGCTACCAGAGCCGCCCAAGCGCTCTCCGACTCGAGGAATCCCTCCCCTGAGCGAGGAGGAAGTGCAGGAAAAACGCAGGCGCTACCTGGAGGTTATCGGCACTCTGCTTAAAAATCTGGAAAAGGGAGCCAAGGCCCCGGAAGAGAAGGGAACGGAAACAGGGGATCAGGAGGGATGCCCCGGGGAATTTAAAGAAAGCTCTACCCTGGAGGAATATGAGATATTTTCCGAAGGAGACTAAAGGGCGGGCCAAAAGAAAAACCGGAGGGTTTCCTTGGGGCATTAATTTGGAGCACACGGGCTCGAGGTGCGGCCAGGGTCCCCAGGAAATGCTCTGTCTTTTCCTGGTCGAACTCGGGGTCCCCAGGGAAATGTTTTACATTTTCCTGGGGTAAAAAGGGGACATGCTCCGCTTCTCCTCCGCTTCTGCTCCGCTTTTGTCTGACAACTCATGGAGGAGATGAAGTGGCTAAAGGGTTTCCTGCAAAATGTGAAACGCTTTCAGAGGGTTGAGGAAGCAAAAGCCAGGCCTGAGAAAAAGTGAAACATCGACCTTGGGTAGCGCTGAGGATTGCTTAAAGAAGGCGCAAGCGCTTTCCTAAGGGTCTTGATGGGTTGCCTGAAGAGAAGAAGAAAGTTTCCCTTCAGGCGCTTCAGGGGGCTCGCCGATGCCGACCCGGCGGGCCCTTTGAAGAAAGCATTGAAAACCCGCCTGCTTGGGGCCCTCAGGAAGATGTTCCACATTTCCCTGGGGTAAAAAATCAAAGCGCCTCTAATAAAAATGAATGTGAATTCCCGGAAATTAGCTACTATTGACCTTTTCCCTCAATAGTTGGAAAATTATTCACGATGTGAATAATTTTTATTCATGAAGTGAATAGAATGTACAAAAAACGGTGGATAGGCGATTTATTGAGGAATTCTCTGGATGTGGTCCCAGTGGTCGTGCTCACAGGTGCCCGGCAAACGGGCAAAACTACCCTCCTCAAGAATGAAGAGCCTTTTAAAAACTGGCACTATATCAACCTGGACGACCTGGATACGCTCTCCTTAATTAAAAGGTCCCCCCTGGATCTTCTTTCCGCTTTCGATAAGATTGTAATTGACGAGGTGCAGAAAGCGCCGGAAATCCTGCCCCTCGTGAAAAACCTGGTTGATAGCAATAAAAACAGGAGATTTGTGCTCTCCGGGTCCGCAAACCTTTTACTCTTGAAGGAAGTCACGGAAACTTTGGCGGGGAGGTCCTTATACTTTCCCTTGCTTCCTTTTGCCAGGCAGGAATGGGAAGGCCAAAACATTCCCCAGTGGTTTTTAAACCTTCTCGAGGGCATACCCCCAGAAAACCTGGAAAGCCCAAAAATTTCGCCTGTTTCTTATCTATTCAGAGGTTTTATGCCCAGAGTTTTGGAGATCTCCCGGGACTCCCAGGCTTCGCTCTGGTGGGAAGGCTATGTGAAAACATACCTGGAAAGGGATCTCCGAGATTTCTCTCACATTTCTTATCTGGGAGACTTTAAAAAACTCTTGGAAGTGCTGGCCATCAATACTTCCTCCACATTAAACGAATCCCGTATTTCGGAAAATCTGGGGATGAGCCAGTCCACGGTTCATAGATACATCAATCTCCTGGAAGCCTCATTCATCTACTGGAAATTAAGGCCTTTTTATACCAGGAAAACAAAGCAAATCGTGAAGTCCCCTAAAGGGTATTTTGTTGATCCCGGGCTCACTTCCTACCTTTCCGGATATTCCTCCCCTTCCTCCATTCCCGAGGACTTTAAAGGAAAGCTCTTTGAAAACATGATTTTCCTCCACCTTCAGATTATGGCCTCCATCATCAGAGGGAACCTCTATTTCTTCCGGAGAAGGGGAAAGGGAGGTACAAGGGAAGTGGACTTTGTCCTTGAAAAGGAGCGGAAAATCGTCGCCCTGGAGGCTAAAATCAACGATAAAATCCGCTATGAGGACTGCAAGGGCCTGATCTCCTTTTTGGAGGAATTCCCGGAAACTTCCCTGGGATTGCTGATCTACACCGGGGATAAGGTGGAAAAAATCACGCAGAAGGTCTACGCCATTCCCTGGGATTTGCTTTGCTGATTAAGGTTTGGGTTTACAAACCTTTTAGATGAGGGGCTTGGGGTCCATTACTTCATGGTGGGGAAAAGGAGGTCCCGGTCGGCGTTGGTTTTGGGGATTCTGGTTGGCGCGCTTCAAATGGGTTCCCTAAGGAAAATGCTTGCGCATTTTCCTTAGGGTCTTGAGGGGGCTCGCCGCAGCCGACCCGGCGAGCCCTTTGGAGTTTTTTAAATGACTACTACACTTGAAAGTAGGTGTCATACAGGGAAAATGGGGCAGAAAGACAAAAGACAAATCACGGGGAGAAACCTCCCACGATTGTGCCCTTTTTAAGATTCCCTTTTCAAAAGTCTCTCTTCACCATGCCTTTTTCCCTCCAAATCCTTGTTTCTTCCCAGCTCTTTTCCTATAATTTTTTGTAGTTATCTCTTTAAAAATGCTAAAGGGGGCAAAGGATGGCCAGGCTATCCAAGAAGAAAGTGGAAACTTCTAATCGGACTGGCGCAAATTTGGGTTTTGAAGCTCAACTCTGGCAGACTGCTAACACCCTTCGAGGAACCATGGACGCTGCGGAATACAAACACGTGGTCCTGGGATTGATTTTCCTCAAATTCATTTCTGACGCTTTCGAAGAACAGCGGGCCCGGCTTATTGCGGAGCAGGATCAAGGAGCTGATCCGGAAGATCCGGACGAATACAGAGCCGTAAATGTGTTCTGGGTCCCAGCTGAGGCTCGGTGGAAAAACATCAGGGATAATGCCAAGCAACCTTCCATCGGGGAGATCGTGGACAAGGCCATGGAAGCAGTGGAAAGGGATAACCCATCCCTTAAGGGGGTCTTGCCCAAAGACTATGCCCGGCCCAACCTGGACAAGCAGCGCTTGGGTAGGCTGATCGACCTCATCAGCGCAATTGGCTTGGGAGAAAGCGAAAATCGATCCAAGGACGTCCTGGGAAGGGTGTATGAGTATTTTCTTGGCCAGTTTGCCAGCGCTGAGGGGAAAAAAGGAGGAGAGTTCTACACTCCCCGCTGTATTGTGCAGCTCCTCGTAGAGATGCTTGAGCCGTATAAGGGGCGAGTTTATGACCCTTGCTGTGGTTCAGGAGGTATGTTCGTGCAGTCGGTGAAATTTCTCGAGGCACATTCTACCGGAAATGGTAATGGCGGAAGAGCCAAATCAGCGATCAGTATTTACGGCCAGGAATCCAATTTTACAACCTGGAGACTGGCCCGGATGAACCTTGCCATAAGAGGAATTGAGGGCAAAATCGAGTGCGGGGATAGCTTTCATAATGACCTCCACCCCGACCTTAAGGCGGACTTCATTTTAGCCAATCCGCCCTTTAACCTCAAAGATTGGGGAGGAGAATTGCTCAGGGAGGATAAAAGATGGAAATATGGGATTCCTCCTGCAAATAACGCCAACTTCGCCTGGGTGCAGCATATGATTTACCACCTGGCGCCAACTGGGGTAGCTGGTTTCGTGCTCGCTAATGGTTCCATGTCCTCCAATACCTCAGGCGAAGGGGAAATCCGCAAGAACATTATCGAGGCAGACCTTGTGGACTGCATGGTGGCGCTCCCGGGTCAACTTTTTTACTCCACACAGATTCCTGCCTGCCTCTGGTTCCTGGCTCGAGATAAGAAAAACAACCGCTTCCGGGACCGGCGAGGAGAAGTCCTCTTTATCGATGCCCGTAAGATGGGGCGCATGGTGGACCGGGTACATCGGGAATTAACGGATGAGGATATAAAAAAGATTGCTGGCACCTATCATGCCTGGCGCGGAGAGAAGGACGCAGGCGAGTACCATGACATCCCCGGTTTCTGTAAGAGCGCCACGCTGGAGGAGATACGCCAGCAAGGATACGTGCTCACGCCGGGGCGCTACGTGGGAGCCGAGGTGCTGGAAGATGAGGACGAGGAATTTGACCAAAAAATGGCCCGTCTGGTGGCGCAACTGCGCGAGCAGCAAGCTGAGGCTGCGAAGCTCGACGCCGCCATTGCAAGAAACCTGGAGGAGCTGGGGTATGGCTGATATTGTGTCCGTTGAATATAGAGGTATCATTGATACTATGTTAAACGCAGCGTTTACTATACAGGCAAATCCCGTCCATGGTTAACGCAGAGGAAAGTAAGCAATTCCGGGCTGGACGTTACGTTCAGCAACCCACCGGCTATCGGGCTTTCGTGCCGGCACCCCTGCCGCCCCATCCGCCCGTGCGGCTCGAGGGCGAACTCCGTGACCTGCTTTCCCAGGCCGACTACGCCTTGGGCCGGCTGGATGGGGCGGTTCTCACCCTGCCGAATCCTGATCTCTTTGTGTTCATGTACGTGCGCAAGGAAGCTGTACTATCCAGCCAAATTGAAGGCACCCAAAGTTCCCTTCAAAACCTATTGGCCGCTGAGGCACAACTGTTCGACCCGGACGCCCCCAGCGACGTCGCCGAAGTGGTTAACTACGTCAAGGCCATGAACCACGGCCTGAACCGTCTGGCCGAGTTGCCCGTGTCCGTGCGCCTGATTCGCGAGATTCATGCGGTACTGATGGAGGGCGTGCGCGGGGGAAAGCTTACGCCCGGCGAATTGCGAACTTCGCAAAACTGGATCGGCCCGCCTGGCTGCACTTTGCGTGAAGCGACCTTCGTGCCGCCACCACCGCACGAAGTGCCCCAAGCGCTATCAGATCTTGAAAATTTCCTGCACTCGGAAAGCCCCCTGCCGGTGCTCGTCCAGGTCGGGCTTGTCCACGCCCAGTTCGAGACCATCCACCCCTTCCTCGATGGTAACGGCCGCATCGGGCGGCTGCTCATCACGTTCCTGCTCACCGAGAAGAAACGACTTGCGCGTCCGGTGCTATACCTGTCGCACTACTTCAAGCGCCACCGTGCCGAATACTATGAGCGTCTCCAGGCTGTGCGCGACGAAGGCGACTGGGAGGGCTGGCTCGGCTTTTTCCTGCGCGGCGTGGCCGAGGTTGCCGCCGAAGCGACCCAGACTGCCGCTGCCATTCTGCGCATGCGCGAGGACTACCGTAGCCGGATCACTGAGAAACTCGGACGAGCCGCCGGCAACGGACACCGCGTGATGGAGAAGCTCTTCAACCACCCCATCGTCACCGTGGCAAACGTGCGCAAGTGGCTAAACGTCACTCCCGCGGGCGCTAACCAACTGGTCAACCGGCTCGTGGACGTGGGTCTTCTGCGTGAGATCACCGGCTACACCCGTAACCGGCGCTTTCGTTTCGACCCGTATCTGCGACTGTTTGAAGAGCCGGAGGAGAAAGGCGCATGAGGCAAAACAAATTCACCTCGCAACTGCGCGAGCAGCAAGCTGAGGCGCAGAGACTGGAAGAAGCTATTTGGAGAAATCTTGAGGAATTGGGGTATGGTAAATAATGCTATTTGGCCTTTTATACCTGAGAGGCTGGTTTATTGGTACTTAAGGTTAAACGGTTTCTTGATCCTGGAGAATTTTATCATACATCCTGACCAAGGCCATCTACAGCGAACCGATGCGGATTTCCTGGGTGTTCGCTTCAAGCATCGCCGGGAGTTGCTAATAAATTCCATGGAAGATGACCCTCGAGTAAGTGATTGCTCCACCTTTTGCAATGTGATTATTGCGGAAGTGAAACGAGGACAATGTGCACTCAACGGTCCCTGGACAAATCCCAGCGACGAGAACATGCATCGCATCCTTCGGGCAATCGGCTGTTTTGAAGAGCGCGAAATGGAGGATGCGGCCATTGCTCTCTATCAGAAGGGGCGATTTCAGAACGATAATATAACCTGTAGGCTTCTGGCCTTTGGGAATCAGAAAGGGAAGCTGCCTATTGAAGGTGTTCGCCAAATATTATTTAGTGATGTAATTCAATTCATTTATAAAAGATTTAGTGATTACCCCCGCCAAAAATCATCAGTAGCAAATTGGCCAAGGGATGGACGGAAACTAAGGTATCTTTTTGACCGTTGCGGGAGCGAGGATGAGTTTGAGGAGGAGGTTAGAAAAGCTTTTGGACTACCTAGAACAGGTAATCGCAGTGAAGATCAATAGGAATCTGAAGGAGTTGGGTTATGGCTGATTTTCTCTCATGGGCAGGTGTTATTATAGGTGGGCTTTCCCTGATTGTGTCAGGGGTTGCTATGTGGGGAAGTTGGAAAGCTCAACGTGAAGCCGCCGCTGCCCAAAAAAAGATAGCTGAAATTGAAGAGAAGCGGGAAAAAGAAAAGATATTAAGCTCCAGACAAGCTTTCCTACATCCAGAGCTGAGAAAAACAGATAAAGGCTCCTATCGCCTCTACTTAGTAAATTCTGGTAAAGCAGAAGCGCGGAATGTCCAGGTAAAACTGGATGGAGTCCCATTAAAAGACCATCATGCAGCTGTAAAGGGAGATGAGATGCCAACATTAATTGGACCTAATGGTGAAGTTAGTTGCCTCTTGGCCCTTTCGCTCGGATGCACACCTCCTTTTGAAATTGAGGTTTTTTGGGATGATGACTCAGGTAAGGGCCACGTCTACCATGGCACTCTCACATTATGAAGGAGGTGTAGGGGTGAGAAGTGACCACTTCCAGCTGAAAGCCAAGTACAGCGTTGAAAGAGTAACTCTCAAAAGGGTCAACTCGAGAAAGTTTGAGGAGTTGGGGCATGGCAAGTGAAACAGTAACGCTTATTACCGCTATTGTTGGTGCTGTTTGCGGTGTTGCGGGGACTATACTTGGTGTAATTAATATTTGGCATCAGTTGACACGGAACAAAGTGCGACTGAAAGTAACTCCACAACACACCATTCTTATGTTAAATAGAAGCATGCCCTTGAATTTTAGCATAGAGGTAGTTAACTTGAGCGAGTTCCCGGTTGTTATTGAAGACATCGGTTTCCAATTAGCCGATGGAAGAAAAGCAACTATCTCACCAGTACCTGGACTCGAGCCCAATGGATCGCTGCCTATGCGCTTGGAGTCACGAGCTGCTTATTCAAAGATCTTCAGCTTAGATCAGAATTTAGTACCCTGGAGTAAGGTACGTTGCGCCTATGCCCGAACGCAATGCGGAACACTTGTCACCGGCACAAGTCCTGCATTGCAGCAACTCGTCCGAAAGGGTGGCTGCCTATGACAGGTAAGTGGTGCGAGACTTTTTTTGATCAGGCAGTAATAATCAATCCGCCGGTTAATCTCACACTTGGTGATGTATACCCTTTTGTCGATATGCAGAGCGTTGATCCAACACGGCGTGATGTCGTACCAAGTGAGTATCGCAAGTTTTCTGGAGGTGGGTCGCGCTTTATGAGCGGCGACACGCTTATGGCCCGCATTACCCCGTGCCTCGAAAATGGGAAGATCGGTCGGTTTCTCGGATCTTCGGAAAGCTCTATCGGTCATGGATCAACAGAATTCATTGTCATACGGGGTAGAGAAGGGGTCACCGACAACGGCTTTGTTTATTACCTTACTCGGTCCAAATTAGTCCTCAATTACGCTATTTCCCAGATGAGCGGCACTTCGGGACGTCAACGAGTGCCACTTTCCGCATTGGCTCACTTGCGAGTGCCTCTTCCTCCCCTGTCTGAGCAGCGCGCCATCGCCCACATTCTAGGGACGCTGGATGACAAGATCGAACTCAACCGGCGGATGAGCGAGACCCTGGAGGCAATGGCCCGGGCTATCTTCAAGGCGTGGTTCGTGGACTTTGAGCCCGTGCGGGCTAAAATGGAGGGCCGCTGGCGCCGGGGCGAATCCCTTCCCGGCCTCCCCGCCCACCTCTGGGACCTCTTCCCCGACCGGCTGGTGGACTCGGAACTAGGGGAGATTCCGGAGGGGTGGAGAGTGGATAGGATGGGTAACCACTTTTGCATAACAATGGGGCAGTCACCACCTGGAAGCACATACAACCAAAACGGAGACGGGCTCCCCTTCTACCAAGGACGCGTCGATTTCGGCTTCAGGTTTCCCACCCGTCGGGTATTCTGCACGGCTCCGACGCGTTTTGCAGAGGTTGGCGACACTCTCGTTACTGTTCGTGCTCCAGTAGGTGACACAAACATGGCGTTAGAGCGCTGCTGTATTGGGCGCGGTGTGGCAGCTGTTCGCCATACAACCGGTGCTCGTTCTTACACTTACTACTTCGTCCGCTCTCTGCGGTCAGTCTTCGAGCGTTTCGAGGCGGAAGGGACAGTATTTGGCGCAGTTAATAAGGAGGGGTTCAACTCCATAAAGTGTGTAGTGCCACCTACGGGATTGGTCCAACACTTCGAGGAACTGTGCGCCCCGATTGATGAGCAGATCGAGACGGCTGAACGCGAATCCCGCACCCTCGCCGCCCTTCGCGACGCGCTGCTGCCCAAGCTCATCAGCGGGGAAATTCGGGTGAGGGATGCGGAGCGGTTTTTAAGAGAGACCTAAAGCCAGAAATCACTAAGAAAGGAGGCCAGAACCATGGCAACTAAGCGTGCTTTTATCAGTTTTGACTTTGACCACGATAAAGATCTGCGCAATCTTCTCGTTGGTCAGGCCAAGAACCCAGACTCGCCCTTCAGTATTCAGGACTGGTCAGTCAAGGAGCCGATGACTGGAAACTGGAAAGAGCGGGTGCGAGAACGCATCCGACGCACGGATCTGACTATCGTTATCTGCGGGGAGTGGACTTACACTGCAACAGGCGTTGCAGAGGAGCTAAAGATTTCGCAGGAGGAAGGCAAGCCATACTTCTTACTCTGGGGTCGCAGCGATAAGAAGTGCACAAAGCCAGCATCCGCTCTGCCAAGTGACAAGATTTACCAGTGGACGTGGGACAACTTGAAGGCCCTGATTGGTGGGGCGAGGTAAGCAATGTCCAGAGAAGGCGCTAGTTCCTTGATACGGCAGACCAAGGAAACCTACGGCGAGTCGTGGCAGGCGGTGTTATTTGAGCAGTATAAGATATATGTGGACTCGGCTGATAAGGTCAGCGAGCGAAGGACTGCCGCGAACAACTACCTTCTGACGGTGAACACTGCTCTCGTTATCCTGTACGGTCTGACCTCGCAGCACGCTTCATCTACAGTATGGCACGTTGCAGTTCCGGTTGCAGGAATCCTGGCCAGTTTTGTGTGGTGGTGGTTAATCCATTCGTACCGGAATTTGAATACCATCAAGTTTCAAGTGATTCACGAGCTTGAGAAGTATCTGCCTGCGGCGATCTACGAGTACGAGTGGCACCTTGCTGAAAGGGGACAGGGCAAGGCTTACCGCCCACTTTCACATCTTGAAGGCTGGGTGCCGCTGATTTTCATGGCAATGTACGCTGTTTTAGCGATTTTGGGAGTGTACAGCTAATGCCAGCGTGGACAGGGTCAAAGGTTGATGAGGCCACGCTGTCCTGGCTTGAATCCCCTGGCTGGAACGCCAGGAAAGTTTAGGGTTTTGGGGGAAAGCGTGATGGACGGTTCACTACCCCGAGGCTACTAAAGGTTGAAATCCATATAGAAGATGCAGAATTCTTTCAAAGGAGCTTAGAAAATGTTAGAGGACCTAAACAATTTAAAGACCTGTTTTAAACGAGTTGATTACGAGCTGTCGTCCCTCCTTCATTACATTGATATCGGAGACATCGGCCTGCCAGATATTCAAAGGCCATTCGTGTGGTCCAACACAAAAGTGCGCGACCTTTTCGACTCCATGTACCATGGTTTTCCGGTGGGTTACCTTTTGTTTTGGGAAAACGGTCAGGTAAATGGGGTCAAACAGATAGGCCTGGATACAAAGGCGCACTCTGTTCCTTTACGGCTAATTGTTGATGGCCAACAACGCTTGACTTCCCTATATGCAGTTTTCAGAGGGCGAAAGGTGCTTGATAATAACTATTGTGAGCGCGAAATTGAAATCGCTTTTCGTCCCAGAGATGGCAAGTTCGAGGTTTGCGATGCTGCTATCAGAAAGGATCCCGAATGGATTCCTAACATTTCTAAGCTATGGGCCTCTGGGAAATCGAGTTACTTAATCATTAAAGACTTTCTGCAATCGCTTCAGAAGGCTAAAGGGCCAATTTCTCCAGAAGAGGAAGAGCGCATCAGTAGCAATCTTGATAGGTTATTTGATCTTCAAAAATATCCTTTTACCGCTCTTGAAATCGCTCCAACTGTTGATGAGGAAGAAGTGGCGACCATCTTCGTCCGAATTAATAGTGAAGGAGTGAAGTTAAATCAGGCAGACTTTATCCTTACCCTGATGTCAGTTTTCTGGGACGATGGCCGGGCCGAGCTTGAACGATTTTGCCGGGAGTCACGTCAACCTTTTAAACTAGGCGGCCACCCTTCCCCCTTTAATCACCTGATTTTTCCTGACCCCGATCAATTGCTTAGGGTCTCTGTAGCTGTTGGATTTCGTCGAGGATCGCTCAAGGCAGTTTACAATGTGCTTCGTGGCAAAGACATAGATACTGGTGAGATTTCTCCAGAAAGGCGAGAAGAGCAATTTGGAATCCTGAAGAAGGCCCAATCTTTGGTGCTTGATCTCACGCGCTGGCACCAGTTTCTCAGCGCTATCAATGGGGCCGGTTTCCGCAGCTCGGAACTCATCTCCTCCCAAAATGCCCTACTATACGCATACGCTTTTTATTTAATTGGCCGGGACCATTTTAGTGTGCCAGAGTACCTGCTCCAACACCTAATTGGCCGCTGGTTCTTTTTCAGTAGCTTAACGGGACGTTACACGTCATCGCCAGAATCCGTGATGGACAGCGATCTTAATCGTTTAAGAGGGGTCGCAAATTCCGAGAGGTTTGTAACCGTCTTAAATGAACTTATGGCAAACGAGCTAACAAACGACTACTGGAATATCACTCTACCTGCCGCCCTGGAAACGTCCTCTGCGCGTAACCCTGGATTATTCGCTTACATTGCTGCCCAGGTTCTATTAGGAACCCCAGTACTATTCTCTCATAAGCGCGTTTCCGATCTTTTAGATCCCACTATCAAACCCAAGAAGAAACCCTTGGAGCGTCATCATCTGTTTCCCAGAGGGTGGCTGGAAAGCCAAGGTATCACGGATATGACCCTCATCAACCAGCAGGCAAACTACGCACTGTTAGAATGGCCGGATAACTTGGACATTGGCGATTCACCTCCTTTTGAGTACGTACCGAAGATTCGCCAGCGATTTAAGGAGTCTGATTGGAAGTTGATGCATGAGCTACATGCCTTGCCAGAAGGGTGGGAGGACATGCCATATGAAGTCTTTTTGGCTGAACGGCGGAGGAGGATGGCCTCAATAATCCGCCGAGGTTTTGAGTCCTTGGCGTAAGAATTGGTACTTATTAGAAGCCCTTTGGTTTTTTGCTATGACAAAGTCAAAAAATTATTGCAGAGTTTATCAAGAGAAGTTCTGGAGCCATAGGTTGGAGCGCAAATAAAAATGCAAATGGACAAGAGCGAAATTGCAGACTTACTTGAAGAAGCAGCTAAAAATGCAAATCATTGGCATGCTATAGGGACATTTTTGCGAAAGCAGGATTTAAAAAACACTGACTATCCATTGTGGATATTTGTATATGCTTTTGAATATATGTACGTCGAAAAATCAAATGATGAGTATCGAGGGCGTTATGGCCCTTTTGCACCCTTAATTGAAACAGTTAGTGGCGTTTTCCCTCCACCATTGACGAAAATTTCAGAAGAAAGCTTGAGTACCTGGGCGGAAATTCTTAACCTTAGTAAACATCCAGTGGTTCGCTCTCGTTTGGCAGATTTATTATGGGTTCGGAAATGGGGGCAGAGGCCGGATTTATTTGCCAAGGTGGCCATCGAGGCCTACATGCAGGTCCCGAAAGGACAATGGGACGAAATAGAGCGGGCTCTTGGTCTAATCAGAGCCTTAGAGCTCGCAAGAGAGGTTAAAAATGAGGAAAGAAAAAACAAAGTCATTGAGTTGATCATAAACGAAGCTAAGCAAGAATTGAGTTTGACAGAAAGGCGTTCAGACATTTCATTGAGGCTTATTGAAGCTCTGATGGACCTGCCACCCGAGGAGATTCCGGAAGATGTGCATGAATTATTAAAATCAGCAAGGGAAGTCTATTCAAGCGACGTTTCAACAGTTGAGAGCGTCCTTGAATTAATGATTAAGCTTGCTGATCCCTGTAGGAAAAATGAACTGAGGAAAGAACAGATTAATAGATGGTTGGAAGAGGCCGAAAGAAGCAGAGGGGAAGGCCAGGGCTTAGTATATTTGGCTCATTTGCAACATGCTCTAGAACTCGCTCGGAATTTTGGATTTAAAGAAATAGCTGAAGAGATACTTCTAAAAATCCAAGCAATCCCTGAGGAAGAACTTGGACTGTCGGCCATTACCGCCGAGGTAAAAATCCCAAAAGAAAAAGTGGAAAATTTTTTGAATTGGTTTGTTGATGCAAAAGGTTGGCCAGAGTCTTTGACACGTTTTGGTTTCTACGGTCCCCCAAGTGGTGATTACGAGCAAAACCTTGAAGAAGTAAAACAGCGGTCCCCCCTCAAGTTTCTAATGACAAACTTTGTTCTTGATGAAAGCAACGCTCCCATTTTCATTGGTAGGGATTATGAAGAAAATATAGAAATAGAGGTAGTCAGACAAGAAACCTTGGGGATTAGAATTTTCGGCAACCTGGCGACAGATATACTTCAAAGAATAGTTAACAAGCATGGAATGCCAGAGGTTGAAAATTTGAGCCAATTCTTTACGACTGAACTAATACCTCCTGAGATTGCAGAGAATATCGCCCAAGGGGTGAATTGGTACTTCAAGGGTGAGTATGATGTTGCAGCGCATTTGTTAGTTCCCAGAATTGAGGCCGTCTTTCGTAATATAGCCAGAATTTTGGGCTTGGCGATAATTCACGAGCCAGTCGGGGCTACCCCTGGAGGAGTTGTGCAATTAGGAAAATTACTTGCGCAGTTAAAGGGAAGGATAGATGAGTCCTGGCGTCGATATTTTTACAATTTGCTGGTTAATCCCATTAGCGTAAACTTACGTAATCGTATCTGTCATGGTTTACTGCAAAAGACAACTAAAGAAGACTCAACATTGCTTATCCATTTAGCTTGTCATCTTACATTGCTACAAACCGAGAAAAAAGAGTCGAAAGGGTAACCCGACCATGTATAACTTCACCGAATCCGAAGTTGAATCTGCGGCCCTCGCCTGGCTGGAAAGCCTGGGCTACACAATCAAGCACGGCCCGGAGATCGCCCCAAGAGAACCCGGGGCCGAGCGGCAGGATTACAGCCAGGTCATACTGGAAGACCGCCTGCGCCAAGCACTGTATCGCTTAAATCCTGACCTTCCACATGAGGCCATCGAGGATGGGTTCCGCAAGCTTACTCGCCCGGAAGGGGCCAATTTAATCATGCGCAATCGGGCTTTTCATAAAATGGTAGTTGATGGGGTAAACGTAGAATACCGTCGGCCAGACGGTTCCATTGCCGGAGCACAAGTGCAGGTGTTTGGCTTCGAGAACCCAGAGAACAACGATTGGTTGGCCGTCAATCAGTTCACTGTAGTGGGAAACAAGAATAATCGCCGACCTGACCTTTTAATCTTTGTCAATGGGCTGCCTTTAGTAATTATGGAATTCAAGAATCCCGCCGAGGAGAATGCCACTGCTTATACAGCTTTTAAGCACCTTCAGACATATAAATCCGAGCTTTTAAACCTTTTCTCTTTCAATGAATTGCTTGTAGTCTCAGATGGGGTGGAAGCTCGCATGGGCACCATCACTGCGGGCTGGGAGTGGTTCAAGCCATGGCGTACAGTCTCTGGAAAGGAGCTTGCGCACTCATCCATGCCCGAATTGCAGGTCCTTTTGGAAGGGGTTTTTGATAGGCGCCACTTTCTGGAGTTAATTAGGGACTTCATTGTCTTTGAAGATAATAAGGGAACCCCTTCCAAGCTCGTTGCTGGTTATCATCAGTTCCATGCGGTAAAAGTAGCCGTGGAGGAAACACTGCGGGCGGCGAGACTTCAAAGGGAAGGCGCGGTTTCCCCCGCTTTTCATAGAGAGGAGGCTACGAGCAATCGCAACCAGGTCTTTGGAGACCGGCGCATCGGTGTAGTCTGGCACACCCAGGGGTCCGGGAAGAGCTTGACCATGGTCTTCTATTCCGGGCGGATCATCCGCGAGCCCGCCATGGAGAATCCCACTATCGTCGTCATTACTGACCGCAACGACCTGGACGACCAACTTTTTGGCACTTTCTCGCGCTGTCAGGAACTCCTGCGGCAACCACCGGTTCAAGCTGAAAGCTGTGAGGATTTAAAGCAAAAGTTAAGGAGGGCCTCGGGTGGCATTATTTTCACCACGATCCAAAAGTTTCTACCTGAGGAAAAGGGGGATCGTTATCCTCTGCTCTCAGATCGGCGGAACATAGTAGTCATTGCCGATGAGGCGCACCGCAGCCAATACGACTTCATTGACGGCTTCGCTCGCCACATACGAGATGCCCTCCCCAACGCTTCCTTCATTGGCTTTACTGGAACCCCAATTGAACTCACGGACCGGAACACCCGAGCGGTATTTGGAGATTACATCAGCATCTACGATATCAAGCGTTCCATAGAGGACAAGGCCACTGTACCCATCTATTACGAGAGCAGGCTGGCAAAGCTGGCCTTAAATGAAGAGGAAAGGCCCAAAATTGATCCTGATTTTGAGGAAGTCACCGAGGGCGAAGAGGTCGAGCGCAAGGAAAAGCTTAAGACTAAGTGGGCTCAGCTCGAAGCTGTGGTGGGAGCAGAGAAGCGACTTCGACTCATTGCCCAGGATATCGTGGAGCATTTTGAGAAACGCCTCGAGGCTATGGATGGCAAGGCCATGATCGTCTGCATGAGCAGGCGCATTTGCGTTGATCTTTATAATGAGATCGTGCGACTACGCCCGGAATGGCATCATGAGGATGACGATAAAGGGATTATCAAAGTAGTGATGACTGGATCCGCTTCAGACCCCCCGGAGTGGCAGTGTCACATCCGCAACAAGCTGCGGCGAGAGAAATTAGCGGATCGCTTCCGGGATCCGGACGATCCTTTCAAGGTGGTGATCGTCCGTGATATGTGGCTTACCGGATTTGATGCTCCCTCCCTCCACACCATGTATCTTGACAAACCCATGCGCGGTCACGGGTTAATGCAGGCTATCGCCCGGGTGAATAGGGTCTACCGCGATAAACCAGGAGGGCTCATCGTGGATTACCTGGGCCTGGCCCGGGAATTGAAAGAGGCTATTCATACATACACGGAAAGTGGGGGCACCGGGGATGCAGTCATTGACCAGGAGAAAGCAGTAGCAGTGATGATGGAGAAATACGAAATTTGTTGCGGGCTTCTCCATGGTTTTGACTGGTCCCGCTGGATTGCGGGCACACCGCAAGAGCGCCTCTCTATTTTGCCTGCGGCTCAAGAGCACATTTTGGCTCAACCGGATGGAAAGGATCGTTTCCTGAAAGCAGTGCAGGAACTTTCTCAGGCTTTCGCCCTGGCGGTTCCCCATGAAAAGGCCTTGCACATCCGCGATGACCTGGCTTTTTTCCAAGCACTGCGTTCTATCCTGGTGAAGAGGGCCCCAGCCGAAGCTAAGAGTGAGGATGAATTAGACCATGCTATCCGCCAGATCATTTCTCGAGCCATCGCCCCCGAAGGAGTAATTGACCTCTTTGCCGCTGCGGGTCTAAAGAAACCTGATATTTCTATCCTCTCCGATGAATTCCTACATGAGGTAAGCAACATGCCTCAAAAGCACCTGGCAGTGGAACTCCTTCGAAAATTGCTCGAAGGGGAGATCAAGACCTTAAGGAGAAAAAACATCGTGAGGGCGCGATCCTTCTCAGAGATGTTAGAGAGAACCATTCGCCGATACCAAAACCGGGCCATAGAAGCCGTCAAGGTTATTGAAGAATTGATCGAAATGGCAAAGGAACTAAGGAGCACGGACTTACGGGGAAAGGAGCTCGGATTAACGGAAGAAGAGTTAGCCTTCTACGATGCTTTGGAGACCAATGACTCTGCTGTGAAAGTACTGGGAGATGAGAAATTACGCACTATCGCTCAAGAGCTTGTAAACGCCGTGCGGAAAAATGTGACTATAGACTGGACCTTGCGGGAGAGCGTGCGGGCGCAATTGCGGGTGGCCGTTAAGCGGGTCCTGCGCAAGTATGGCTACCCCCCGGATAAGCAGGAGAAGGCCACCAAGACCGTTCTGGAACAAGCGGAGGTGCTCTCAGAGGAGTGGGTAAAGGAAGCATAAAATGCTTGCTTTCATTGATGAATCAGGTGATACCGGTTTAAAAGTGGATAAGGGGTCCAGCTACTTCTTCGTAGTTGCAATGGTAGTTTTTGAAAATCATGAGGAAGCTTTAAACTGCGACAATAAAATTGAGAAGTTGAAGATGGATCTTAATTTAAAAAATCAAGAATTTAAATTTGTGAAACTAGATCAAAACAAAAGAATTGCTTTTTATAAAAATATTCTTCCCTATGATTTCTTTTACTATGCAGTGGTAATAAACAAGGATCCGGAAAAACTTTATGGAAAGGGGTTCTGTTTTGGTGATTCCTTTTATAAGTTTTCTTGCAAATTGGTTTTTTCAAACGCTAAGAAATGTTTAAAAGAAGCAATTGTAGTCATTGATGGTAGCGGCTCAAGAGAATTTAAAAGGCAACTCTCAAAATATTTAAAAAGAGAAACTGAGCCGGGGATATTAAAAAAACTAAAAATTCAGGAATCGCATCAGAACAATCTATTGCAGCTTGCCGACATGGTTGCAGGGGCAGTTCACCGAAGTTTCAAAACGAAAAAAGACAGCAACCTTTATCGGGAGATAATAAGAGTGAAAGAAAAATGGGTCCAGAAATGGCCAAAATAAATCCGCTTTCTCTATCCCCTAAGGGGGAACGCACGCATTGGTTTGCGACAGTTCGAGAAAGCGGCATTTCCGTATAAATAATAGCACAAAACTTATAATAATTTAAAGAAATGTAAAAAAATTTTTTCGCTGTTTTCTATTGTTCGAGTTCCTCTTGACAAACATTTGTTCGATAGTTTAAAGTAAGGGGCAGGAAGCATTGGCCTCCCCCAAGCTTCTACCTTACAGGGTCGGCAAAAGTCGGCCCTGTTTTTGTTTTAGGGGAAATGTGAGGGCCCTGGGGAAAGGCGGATGCTTTTCTTTGGGGAAAAACTGGGGGCACCCAGAAAGGTCGCAAGGAAAGGCGTAAGCACTTTCTGGGAAATTACATTGGGGTCCCCAGGAAAGTGTTCCACATTTTCCTGGGGTATAGAAGGAAAGGAGGAAAGGAAATGGCAATTGAAAATCCAATAGGAAAGAG
>JANLFM010000020.1:16581-24964 GCA_024655865.1 Caldisericota bacterium | reverse complement strand
CGCTAATTATTTTAACATACCTAAGGAATGTATTGGAACCTTTCAATGGAAATTGCTTTTCCAGTCAACTCGTCGATCGTTATTTTTACCCCACATAGCCTGGGATCTCTTTTCGCCACTTCGAATCTCACTGGTAATCCGGTCAAAAATTTTGCGAGGACAGCTTCTTTATCCACTCCAATCACGGAATCAAACGGGCCGCTCATCCCGATATCGGTGATGTAAGCTGTTCCTCCGGGAAGAATCCTCTCATCTGCCGTTTGAACATGGGTATGGGTACCACATACGGCGCTGGCTTTGCCATCAAGGAACCAGCCCATGGCCACTTTTTCTGAGGTAGCCTCCGCATGAAAATCCACCACGATGTTTGGGGTAATTAAAGAAAGCTGGGCAACTTCCTTTTCTCCCCGTTTAAAGGGGCAATCAATAGGTTCCATGAAAACCCTTCCTAAAAGGTTAAGCACGGCAACCTTTACCCCTTCCTTTTCCCAGATGTAAAAATAGTTCCCTGGAGCTCCCTCGGGGTAGTTTGCTGGGCGGATCACCCTGGGCTCTTCGTTGATGTACTCAATGATTTCCCTCTGCTTCCAGATGTGATTACCTCCCGTTAAAACGTGGATACCGCAAGAGAAAAGCTCTTCCGCAATCTGTGGAGTTAAGCCACTTCCTCCTGCGGCGTTTTCCCCGTTAGCGATTACCAGGTTGGGAGCGAATTCCTCAATCAAGTGAGGAAGGCCGTTCTGCACAATCTGGCGTCCCGGCTTTCCCACGATGTCGCCAATGAACAAAATCCTGATCATTTATTTAGCGTAGTCCACCGCGCGGACTTCCCTGATTACTGTTACCTTGATTTGACCGGGATAGACCATTTCCTGCTCCACCTTTTTGGTGATGTCGTGAGCTAATTTCACTGCAGACACGTCGTCAATCTGATCCGGCTTGACCATGATGCGGATCTCCCTGCCAGCCTGGATGGCATAAGCTTTTTCCACCCCAGGGAACGAGTCAGCGATGGACTCCAGGGACTCAAGACGCTTGATGTAAGTCTCCAGGCTTTCCCTTCTCGCTCCCGGACGAGCAGCGGAAATGGTGTCGGCTAACTGGATCAGCACAGGGTACACAGTCTTCTGCTCCACATCTCCATGGTGAGCGGCAACCGCATGAATAACGTCCTCGGGCTCATTGTACTTGCGTAAAAGGTCAGCTCCCACAACAGCGTGGGATCCCTGATACTCGTGACTTAAGGCTTTGCCGATATCGTGCAGGAGTCCGGCCCGCGCGGCAATCCCTGCATCCAGTTTAAGTTCAGCGGCAATGAGGCCAGCAAGGTGTGCCACTTCAATAGAATGTTGAAGGACATTTTGGCCATAACTCGTCCGATAGTAAAGGCGACCCAGCATCTTCACCAGATCAGGGTGCAGACCGCGGACTGAGGTCTCCATAATAGCCCTTTCGCCCTCCTCCTTTATGCGCTCATCCACTTCTTTCTGGGCTTTCTCTACCATTTCCTCAATTCTGGCAGGATGAATTCTTCCGTCCATGATCAATTTTTCCAACGCTATTCGGGCTACCTCTCGCCTTACGGGATCGAAGGCTGAAAGGGTTACGGCTTCAGGAGTATCATCGATTACCACGTCTACTCCGGTGATGGTCTCGAAAGCGCGAATGTTGCGCCCCTCTCTTCCAATAATCCTTCCTTTCATATCGTCGGAAGGAATGGGAACCACAGAGACTGTGGCTTCAGTGGCGTGATCTACTGCTGTCCTCTGCAGGGCAGAGATCAGGATATCCCTGGCCCTGGATTCTGCCTCCTCCCGGACCTCGTCCTCCAATTCCTTCATTCTCTTGGCCAGATCATGGCGATATTCCTCTTCCGTCTTTTTGAGGAGGATCTCCCTGGCCTGGTCCTGAGTGATGCCGGAAATCCTTTCCAGCTCCTTCTTCTCAGCCTCAATTTGTTTCACCAGCGTTTCCCGCAGTTGATTAATTTCCTGTTCGCGGGAATTTATATTACGTTCACGCCTTTCCAGGTTCTCCAAGCGCCTATCCAAAATTGATTCCTTCTGGAGCACTCTCTTTTCCAGGCGCTGGATTTCAGCGCGTCTTTCCCTTATTTCCCTTTCCGCTTCGCTTTTTAAACGAAATGCCTCATCTTTGGCTTCAATCAAGGCCTCTTTCTTTTTAGCTTCGGCTTCTTTTCTGGCCTCCTGAATAATCTTCTCCGCACTCTCTCGAGCCTTTCCTAATTTGCGGCGGGAGAGAAAATCAAAAAGAAGATATCCTAGTCCAATGCCAAGGACGAGTCCAACAAAAACCCATAAAATGTCCATTTCTCTCATCCCCTTCTTTCAGAGGATGAGCGAAACCTTTAGGAGCCTTTGAGCTTCATAAGCACCCGGTAAATTACGGAAGAGGAAAATCCCTTCGCTTTTAAGAAGGACGCCGTCTTTCTGTATCTTTCCTCGGGGTCAGAGTATGTGCGCCATTTCTTCTCTGCCAATTTCCAGGCCACCTCTTCCTCTTTTTCTTCAATGTAGGGTTCAGCGACTTCCTGGATCAGCTTTTCTGGAATTTTCTTTACTTTTAGTTCCCTCTTTATTATAAGGCTCCCTCTGGGCATAACCTCAGTGCGATGATGGAGCCAGGATTCGAGGAATTTACCGTCGTCGAGCAATTCTTCCTCCTCCAGTTTTATCAAGGCAGCCTGTGTGACCTCCGGGGAAAAGGATTTCCTTCTAAGGAAATCCTCCACCTCTCCCCTGCTCCTCGGCCTGATCCTTAAATATCGAATAGCCGCCCGAATAGCTTTAAGGCCTTCCTCGGTTTCGCTCATCACAGATTTATACTTCGAAAGTTCCGTGTTCCTCCTCTCCTAATGTCATTGGTATTTTCACGTTATTTATGTTCTGGCGGATTTTCTCCTCCAGCTCCTTAATCAATTCCTGGTGTTCCTCGAGATAGGCTTTAACGTTCTCCCGTCCCTGGCCGAGCCGCATCTCATTGTAGGAGAACCAGGCTCCAGTCTTATTAATGACTCCCAGAGAAATAGCCAGGTCTAGTACGCAGCCTACCCGGGAGATTCCCTTTCCGTAAATGAGGTCAAATTCCGCCTGGCGGAACGGGGGTGCCAGCTTGTTTTTGGTCACCTTGACCCGCACCCGGGAACCAATCATCTCATTTCCCTGTTTAATGGTGTCCACGCGGCGCATCTCCAGGCGAACAGAGGAATAGAATTTCAGGGCCCTTCCTCCGGGAGTAACCTCAGGATTTCCGAACATCACGCCCACCTTTTCCCTGAGCTGGTTTGTGAAGACCACGCAGGTATTGGATCGAGAAATCGCCCCAGCCAGTTTGCGGAGTGCCTGAGACATCAGTCGCGCCTGCAAGCCAATGTAAGCGTCTCCCATTTCCCCTTCTAACTCGGTTTTGGGAACGAG
Source organism: Caldisericota bacterium (assembly GCA_024655865.1). Taxonomy (GTDB): domain Bacteria; phylum Caldisericota; class JANLFM01; order JANLFM01; family JANLFM01; genus JANLFM01. Next base: position 21,527 of record JANLFM010000020.1, on the reverse strand, counting down.
AGCGGCTACGCTGTCAATGGCTACCACGTCCACTGCTCCGCTGCGCACCAGAAGCTCAGCGATGTCCAGAGCCTGTTCTCCAGAATCCGGCTGGGAGACGTAAAGATTCTCTATATCCACCCCCAGGTTTTTAGCGTAAGATGGGTCGAGCGAGTGCTCGACATCAATGAAAGCGGCTTTTCCGCCAGCTTTCTGCGCTTCCGCAATGATGTGCAGCACAAGGGTGCTTTTTCCAGAGGACTCCTGCCCGTAGATCTCCACTATCCTCCCTCTGGGAACCCCGCCAATGCCCAGGGCCATATCCAGAGTGAGAGCACCCGTAGGAATGACGTCCACGCTCAGGTGCGTGGATTCCCCGAGACGCATAATAGAACCCTTGCCAAATTTCTTTTCAATCTGGCCGATCGCTATGTCTAAAGCTTTATCCTTCTCTTCCACTTGGGATCTCCTTCACAAAAAACTATATTTATTTTGACTATTTATGATATAAGAATATCACTTATCACCTGTGAAAAAAACCTCCTCTTTTCTTTACTGATTGGCAAGCAATCCTCATCCGCGATTGGTTTTCACCTCAGGCAATCGGGCAGAAATTAGATGAGGATAGTCAGCATTTCAGAAAAAGGAACCCTGGATTTGCTCCTTTTCCTCAAGCGTTTTTCCGATCTCCCCTTAAAGAGTCCGCTTAAGAGCATATTTAGGGCAAGAGCAACAACCAAGTAATAAGGACCAGGCCATCAAAAAGTCCAAACAGGAACGGAATCTGAAACGAGGTCTTTAAAAAGGTATTTGCCAATAGGGCGCAGAAATTGACTTAAATACGGAAGTGGGAGCGCTTATGGCTCACCGCTCCAGGTAAGAGTATAAGTTTGCTTACTCATTTTAGGGATAAATTATAAAGGAGATCATAAATGGGACCCGCGGGAGTGAGAGTGCTCTTGAACAGGCAGACCTCATTCACTGGGAATTCCTTTACCGGCGGAGGAATTTCGGCAAGTAGCTTCTTTAGAGAGGATAAATTCCGAGAAGAACGGATTCTCCCTATCGTGAGGTGGGCCTGAAAAGGTTTGTCCTCGGGGGGAAATCCCTGTTCCCTTAAAGCCTTATTCAAGGCCTTAGCCACATCCAGCATTTCCCGTTCCCCTCTTTTCAATCCGATCCAGATCACACGGGGCGAAGAAGGGGAGGGAAATACGCCCAGGGTACCGGTTTCCGCCTGGAAGGCTCTGAAATTGGCAAGAGAGCTAATGGATTGCTCCACCAGAGGAATTTTCTCCTCCTTGACCTCGCCCAAAAAGCGCAGGGTAAAGTGCAGGTTTTCCTTCTCTACCCACTTGACATCGGCATTCGCTTGTTTCAGCCTTCTTGTAAATTCCTCGAGGAAATTTTTAGCCTCCTCCGGAATGGGGATGGCGATGAAAATTCGCATTTGGCACACCTCTCTGATCTTTTCTTTATTTTAGAATCGATTTCTATAATTAGAGCGTTTCTGGATAATTTTATTAGCAGGAGTTTGGTTTTTGGATTCGTCTCATGGTTGGAGTATAGCCAAATCCTCTTAGTTTTTATAGTGAATCCGGACGTAACTTTAACTTTTTCTTTTTAAATATTTTGGAAATGCAAATTGTTTTTATAAATAGAAGCAAAAAATTTAACTTTATGTTATAATTTGGTTGCCCAAAAAGGGCAGGAGCGAAGAGAAGTGGTAGGAGCGAAGCAAGCGCTAAATAGAGCTTTCATCAACTCTACGGGGTTTATCAAGAAAATTTTAGTGATAACCCTCATAGGAGTTATTATTTTTTTATCTTTTTCCCATTCAGTTGTATCCGTTTTAGGTCAAAATGCCCCTCAGTTTAGCGACATCGGTTCCTCTTGGGCTAGAGATGAGATTCTCAAGCTGGCACAAGTAGGGATAATCTCCGGTTTCCCCGATGGCACTTTCCGCCCCGGAAATCCTGTCTCCAGAGCGGAATTCGCCAAGATGGTGGTCTCCTCTTTTGCCTCTCCCTCGGAAAGCCCCCCTTCTTTCAAGGACGTCTCTCAGGATTTCTGGGCTTCCCGCTACATTTCTGGGGCTCAAGTGATGGGATGGATTACGGGGTTCCCTGATGGAACCTTCAGACCCCAGGAACCGGTAACCAGAGCTCAGGCCTTAGCAGTTCTGGCAAGAATCGCCGGCTGGAAGGAAGAGGTTTGGCCCTATCCAATCCCGCCTTCTTCCTGGGCCACCGGGACAGTAGCGGCTGCGCTTAAGAACGGTGTAATCAGGGAAAATGAACCTTACTGGGACCTCAGCTACCAGTTCGCTGACCAGGCCTGTGAGCGCCAGGAAGTGGCGGCTTTCTTGGAAAGGATGCTGGAAAAGGTTCGGCCTGCGCTCTTTTCCTCTGTAGAGGTTGCTGGGCAGACGGCCTCGATCGCTCTGGACGAAAAGGCAACTTTTCTCCTGGGTCTAATCAATAAGGAAAGGGCCAATGCCGGATTGAACAGCCTGGAATGGGATTCCACTCTGGCTGACTTCGCCCAGAAGTACGCCACTGAGATGGGGACAAACGAGTTCTTCTCCCACGTTTCCCCGATCTCCGGAAGCTTTCAGGAAAGGGCAAAAGTCCTCTTCGATCAGGGGTTCACTTTTGTAGGCGAGAACCTGGCCCGCGTGAACAACATCGGCTCCTTCACCACGGAGGCGCTTCTTTCCTCCATTCACAATTCCTTTATGAACTCCCCCACCCACAGGGACAACATCATGAATCCCAACTGGACCTCGGTGGGAATAGGTTTCTGGAGCGATGGGAACTGGCTGTATCTGGAGGTGTGCTTTGGCACAAGATAGCCTTCAAGAACGGGAATTCGCATCGGAGCCAGTGGTCCGGGCATTATCCGGAGCACGTTCACATAAATCTTCAGAGAATTGGTCTTCTCAAAATCTAAAACAGGGGGGTGATTAAAAAGACCTTTAAGTGGCACCGCACAACTAAATAATCTGCAGCCCCTCTGATTGACTCGATGCCCCGATTGTCCCCGAAACTTCCCTTGCGATCCCTGGCAACGTGGCCTTCACTTGGAAACCACAGGCCGGAGTATTCTGAACAATTTTTAAAGCTCGAACAAGCAAAGAGATCGAACAAACGCGAAGTTATGAAGACATTGACCAGGTTATTCCCTTTAAAAATAGCTGTGGGTTAGGTTTTAGCGCCATTCTTAGGGTATTGACTTGTCGCTGTATGATTATGGCAAAGCATTGTTTGTCTTCCCCAGAACGGCGGATATTGTAGTATTATTCCTATTTTGCTGGTTTTATGTGCAAAAATTTTTTTTCGAAAATCATTGACATGAGCTGTTCGATAGTTTAGAGTTATAAAAAATATACTGGATTGATTTGAGTGAAAACCAACGACAATCAAACCCTCTTCTGGGGTGGTCAAAAATTTCTCTGGTATATGCAGGGCATAGAATGCTCACTGTTTGTGTTTATTTTCAAAAAGGAGGGAATATGTAGGAGCAGTTAGATAAAGCGGAAGCGAGGAACCCTCTCTGAATAATTTGGGCACCAAGAGGGGTGGAGCTTGAGGTGCAACCGGCCGCAAGGATTTTTTGAGCGAGCCGGTTTTTTGTTTTTAAAAACGATTCCTGAGAGGAGGAATTAAATTGATGGGAAAGAAATTGTCAAGAAGTCCAGGCCTGAGAGCGGTGGTGGTGTTCCTCATTATCGCCTTAGCTCTGGGTATTTATTTGCCGCCCTTGGGCACAAGCGCGGCCGACACAGGAGAGCCGAGGGAGCCAGTTCCCCGGGTAGTTCCAGTAGAGGAGCCGGGATTACAAGATGGAATAAACCCGGTTCAGCCTGAACCAGATCGCCCTCCAGATGAAACAGACTGCCATGTAACTGTTCAGGTTTTAAAGTTAGATTCGGTTACTTCATTCCCTTTAGCGGGGGCAGAATATAAACTTGAACGGAAAACTGCTCCTAACAGTTGGGTCTGGATAAGCCCCAACAAAACCACCGGGGCAAATGGCATTGTTTCCTGGAATGTGGATCAATATGGAACATACAGAGTCACTGAGGAAAGTGCTCCTCCTGGCTATAAAGATGCTAACCCAAAATCACAAGAGAAAACAATTAACAATAATGGAACTCTCAGTTTCACTTTCCTGAACGAACCCCAACAGTCCGGGACTACCCTTTCTGCGACAAAAACCGCCATAGGTTATAAAGAAACCCATTACGAATGGAATATCAGCAAAACAGCTTCCCCTACAGTCTTGAACCTGATCGTGGGCGGTTCGGCTCCTGTTAATTACACAATAGTTGTAACTAAAAGCACAGGGATGGTTCAAGCCTACGTAGAAGGTTTCGTCATTGTAACCAATGGAGGGGGAGTTGCTACTCAAAATCTGACCATCACTGATACTCTGTACTACAAGAAAGGCCCTGGGGGCTTTAACAAGGTTGTTACCTCGTTCCAAGTAGATACGAGCGCAAAGCCCGTTCTGAACCCCGGGGAAACTTACAGCTACTATTATAAGGCTTACTTTACTGAACCTGATGATGCCACGGGCTACAAAAATGACGTCTGGGTTACCATAACTAATCATTCAGGACACATTGGGGTCCCATACGGTCCAAGCCCAGATGCAACCTTTTCGTCACTTACACCTATTGTCACAAATGATGGAGTTTATGCCTGGGATGAAACCTGGAATACTCTTCTGGGATGGACCACCACAAGCACAACTTACCAGTTCACGAGAACTCTTACCTGCAACCGCGAGGGAGAGGAAATCGTTGTTAACTGGGCCAAAATCCTCAATGCCGCCGGAGCCGAACTAGACAGAGACAGTGCCAGTGTAACTTTGAATAATACTGTGCAGAAGGGGTCGGTGCAGATCACCAAGGTGGATCAGGACGGGAAACCCCTGGCTGGAGCGGAGTTCACCCTGACCAG